>JAVBYJ010000056.1 GCA_030824075.1 Geothrix sp. | reverse complement strand
TTTGGTTCAGCTCAGACCGAGAAGTAGCGCGCCTGCGGATGCCAGGCCACCAGGGCGCTGGTGCTGTATTCCGGGTCCATCTGGTGGCTGTCGCTGAGGGTCACGCCGATCTCGCGGCCGCCCAGCAGGTCGAGGATGGGGCCGTTGCCTTCGAGGTCCGGGCAGGCGGGGTAGCCGTAGGAGTAGCGCGAGCCCTGATAACCCTGGGCAAAGAGGGCGCGGCCGGGCAGGTCCTTGGCGTGGATGCCCAACTCCCGGCGGATGCGGGCGTGCAGCCGCTCGGCGTAGGCTTCCGTCAGTTCCGTGGCGAGGCCATGGAAGGCGAAGTAGTCCGCGTAGCCGTCCTCGCGGTAGAGCCTGGCCGCATGATCCGCCGCCGCCTGACTGAGGGTCACGAGCTGGAGGGCCAGCGCGTCTGTCTGATCGGCACGGAAGAAATCCGTGATGCAGAGACGCCGCCCTGCGGCTTGCCGCGGGAAGGTCAGCAGGGCCAGGGTGCGCTCGCGCTCCGCGGGATCGAACACGCGCAATGCATCGCCCTCGGCGCGCACAGGGAAGTAGCCATAGCGGGCCTTGGGGTGGAAGAGCGGATTGGTCGCGAGGCGCTCCTTCCACTTCGCCAGCTGAAGCACGGCCTTGTCCCGCAGCACCGTCGCGAAGGCCTCGTCGCTCTGGCTGCCCTGGCTGAAGCCCCAGCGGTTGCGGATCAGGGCGAAGGCATCCAGATGTTCGAAGAGGTCCACGGGTGTATATGTCAGCTCACGCACGCCCCAGTAGGGTGGGTCGGGTCGAAGGGCATCATGCCGCACACAGCTGCTTTGGCCCAGTGAAGTCAGGGGCAGTACCACGCCACCTCGGCGGCCTCTATTGGATCTGTTTGATCAGGAGCGAGGCGGACACCGCATGGGTGCCACCGGCGCCTGCTGTCACTGTCAGCGCCACAGGGTTCCCAGTGGCGTTTCGGACGCTCAAGAGCGAGTTCGGCGAGATCGTCACAAGCAGCACATGATTGGTGATCTGGGAGGTTCCGGCAGCCCGTCCGGCCACGGTGTAAGGCAGTTCTGCACCGTTCAGCGCTAGGACGAGCTGGCCGGCTTCACTGATGCTCACCTGCCAGGAGACTTCATAGGTCCCGATCGCCGGGAGTGTGAATTCGCTCGTGCTAGAGCGGCTGATCCCGCTGGCCGCGCCATTCTGAGGGAAGTTCATCGCTGCTCCGACCGCCACGGTCGCGGCATTATCACTCGGCATGAGGGCATAGAAATAGCCGAAGGCCAGGAGGCCGGAGGGGCCTTGGGGGCCGGTCACACCAATGGGACCCTGGGCACCGGTGGCGCCCGGCGCTCCGGTGTTTCCGGTCAGGCCGGTGGGGCCCTGGGCACCGGTGGCGCCTGGCGCGCCGGTGGGTCCGGTCAGCCCGATTAGGCCCTGGGAGCCAGTTGAACCCGCCACGCCGGTGGGTCCAGTCAAGCCGATGGGCCCCACCAAGGACACACCGATTACCCCAGTCCAGTCCGCACCCGCTTTGGGTCCGTAGAGTAGGTTGTTGACGGTATCGAGATAGAAATCACCGAGGGCTCCCCCAGCGCCCGCGGCGACTGGGCTTCCCGCACCGTTCAGGGTGGTTTTGCCATCCAGGCCATCGGTTCCCGCAAGTCCTTGCAGGCCCGTGGCGCCGGTATTGCCCGTCAACCCGGTTAGTCCAATCAGGCCCTGAGGCCCCGTCAAGCCGGTGGGTCCCTGAGGTCCGGTGGCTCCGGCGGGACCCTCGGCACCCGCTGGACCCATCGGACCCGGAGTGCCCGCCACTGAGGACGGAATCCATTTGGTCCCATTGAACACTAGGGATTGCCCCGCTGAAGGTGTCGAAGTGGTCAGGTCCAAGGGGAACCCTTGGAGGTTCATCACTAGGGTTTCGTTCTGCGTGCCCCCGAGGTCTCCGTGGAAGGCGCCGATCAGTTCCCAGGCAGCACGGGCCTGGAATGCCGGGATGATGTCCACATCCGGGGTCATGGTCACTCCGGAGACGGTGATCCGCAGACGCAGATTGGCGCGGTTGAAGGTGACCGCAGTGATGGAGGGCATGGCCGCGGAGCCAAGGACTACGCCATAGAATCCGGCATCGACGTTGAGGGTCTGGTTGCCTGAGGACCACAGCTCCAGTCCGGCGGGATCCAGGATCGAGAATGTGAAGACTCTCGCGCCGGTGACTGGGACGATGCCTTCGATCAATCGCCCCTGATAGGCCACTTGGGGAATTGGCGTAGTTTCTACTGCCTGCTGGGCATAGGCGGGGTGCAAGCCTAGGGCGCTGAACCCAATGATCATGGCCATGGTCGGGGAGAGGATGAAATGCCGCATGGAGTACCGCCTCGTGGTGGGATCGCGTGAATACAGGAAATCAGCGGATGGGAGGAATGTAGAACCCGTGGCGCACCAGAACCGTCTGAGCCGAATCCGCGGCTGCTTGGGCAGGCACGAGTTCGCCAGCCACTCCGTCGTTCCGAATGGTGCCGTCGGCCGAGGCCTGGATCTGCCCGAAGGCCTGCACCATCCCAAGATTCAGCTGGATCGGGGGCGGCGCTGCCCTTGTGGTGAAGGTCCACACGTAGTTGCTGGGCCCAGGCAAAGGCGCCTGGTTGCCGGCCAAGGCATTGCCGGAGGTGTCAGTGGCCGTATCGACGATGGTGACGGTGTAGGTCGTTTCGCCCGCCAGAGCGAAGGTCGGCGTGAAGAGGGCGGTGCGCGAAACGTAGGTTACGCTTCCCGCCACCACCGTCAGGCCTGGGCCAGTGACCGTGAAGCTGGCCGGGTTGATCGTTGCCGGGGCCATGGCTTTCGTGAAGGTGGCGGTGATAACAATACCCGTCGAAACACCGGTTACTCCGGGAATGGCCGTAGCCGGCACGGTGATCGTCACCTGGGGACGTGTCGCCAGGGGGGAAACGTTCCCATCCCAACCCAGGATCGGGTCCTTTCCCCCAGTGCAGCCTAGGCCGAAGGCGGCGACTCCCAGGAAAACCAGAACCGGAATCCCCGGTCGGGTTATGCCTGCCGAATGTTGATTACTATTGCCAAGGGGAAACCCCATGTAGGCACCTTTTTCTTTTAAAATTTTCGATGCTTGCCGTCGGACGAGCTGGAATGCGGGTACTCGGATCCGCAAATTGCCTACGGCTAGGGAGCAATTACTATTCCAAGTCGTTAATTACTTATTTTCTTTGTTTGTAATAAAATCAATGTCAGCCTCCGCCGTTGGCTCAATCAAAATGAAATGCCATATTGTTCAATATGAAGGAATCCTGTAAATTGCCCCCCCAGGGCTTTCTATGTGGGCTCATGGGGCGATTGGTCCCCTCGCCGGGGCGCGGGGTGCGGACCCAGCGTGTGATCCTGGGTTGCCGGGGTTCTGCCCTCCTCCGTGAATGATCCTCAGAGGTTTCGCTATCCATCCCCGCAATGTCACCCTTAAAGGCCCAAACCCTTCGAAGCGGGTGTGGGCGAGGCGGGACGGGTGATCTGTGGTTTGGTTCAGCTCAGACCGAGAAGTAGCGCGCCTGCGGATGCCAGGCCACCAGGGCGCTGGTGCTGTATTCCGGGTCCATCTGGTGGCTGTCGCTGAGGGTCACGCCGATCTCGCGGCC
>JAVBYJ010000082.1 GCA_030824075.1 Geothrix sp. | reverse complement strand
AGCCCGGGGTGGGGTTTACCCCTAAAGATATACATGGTTCCCATCCATCGGATGGGTAGAACTCCCCATACCTGGGAATCCCGTTTCAGCGGACGCTTGGGTTCTCTAGGACAAATTGTCGCACCTGGCCCGTCGTCCTCAGGGACCCAACGGGCCTTCGGTTCTCCCAGTCGTTGCTATCCAGGTCTTATATCTCTTTTTTTTCACAGCGAGGTGCATCATGCTCAAGAGGTTCAACCGCCTGCTGGCGCTCGCCGCAGCCTTGTTGACGGGATTCGGCCTCAACGCCGAACTGCCCGCAGGACAAGAGCCGCCGCCGCGCACAGTCGGGCCCACCGCCCACGCGGATCAGTCCGCTGTCGTTGAGCGGGCCATCCGGCGTCGCGCCCTGGCCAATGCGCGCCTGGCCGCCGCCGAGCGGGCCAAGCCCAAGCGCGAAGCCGCCAAGGCCGCCATGGCCATGGCGGCGGCCAAGGGCAAAACCCTGTCCGCCAAGGCCTACACCCCCACACCCGGCGTCGCCGCCCCTCCGGGGATCATGAACCCCCTGGGCACCCCGGACTACATGGGTGGCGTCATCCCGAACTGGACGAACACGCCCCTCATCCGCAAGTTCGTGGATACCCTCCCCGGACTGGGGCCCTCCAACGCCAACAACCTGGGGAACTACATCCCCGTCGCCGTGCCCAACACCACGGCCTTCCCGGGTTCCGACTACTACGACATCGGCGTGGTGAACTTCACGCAGCAGCTGCACTCGGAGCTGCCCGCCACCCACCTCCGCGGCTACAAGGACTTGAATCCAGCTGCCGATGGGGCGGCCCACTACCTCGGGCCCTTCATCTTTGCCCAGCGGGACCGGCCCGTGCGCGTCACGCTTCGGAACCAGCTCCCCACCGGCACGGCAGGCAACCTCCTGCTGCCCGTGGACACCAGCCTGATGGGTTCCGGCGACGGGCCGGGCGGTTCCACCTTCACCCAGAACCGGGCCCTCCTTCACCTCCACGGCGGCCTCAATCCCTGGATCAGTGACGGCACCCCGCACCAGTGGATCACCCCGGCGGGCGATCCCACCCCCAACAAGAAGGGCGCCTCCTTCGCCAACGTGCCCGACATGGTGGGCCCCGGAAAGCTGTTTCCGAACCCCACCCCGGGGGACGGCATCGCCACCTACTTCTATACCAACCAGCAGAGCGGCCGCTTCATGTGGTTCCACGACCACAGCTTCGGCCTCACCCGCCTGAACGTCTATGCCGGTGAAGCCTCCGGCTACCTGCTTGTGGATCCCGTCGAGACCAAGCTCATCAACGACGGCATCCTGCCCAACAACGGCGGGGGCGTCTACAACTACGGCATTCCCCTCATCATCCAGGACAAGACCTTCATTCCTGGCCCCAGCGATCTGGCGGCTGGGGATCCGACTTGGGACATCAACAACTGGGGCGGCTACGGCGATCTCTGGTACCCCCACGTCTACATGCCCAACCAGAATCCCGGCGATCCCTCCGGCGCCAACGCCATGGGACGGTGGGACTACGGCCCGTGGTTCTGGCCCCCGCTGCCGGTGTCCGACACCGAACCCAACGCCATTCCTACCGCCCACGGCCCCAAGCCCGGTGCGAACCCTGGCGATCCTGACTACCCCGGCACCCCCAATCCCTCCCTGGTGATCGAGTCCTTCCTCGATACGCCCGTGATCAACGGCACGGCCTATCCCAAGGTGACCCTTGAGCCCAAGGCCTACCGCTTCCGCATCCTGAATGCGGCCAACGACCGGCCGTTCGGGTTGGGTTTCTACTACGCCGACCCCGCTCACCCCACTGAAGTCAAGATGATCCCGGCCACCCCGGCCGAAGCCATCCAGGGACCCCTGGATGAGAATGGCGTTCCCCTCTGGCCCACCGATGGCCGCGATGGCGGCGTGGTGGACTTCCGAACCAAGGGACCCGATATCATCCAGATCGGCAACGAGAGCGGCTTCCTGCCCGCCCCCGTGGTGATCCCCTCCCAGGCCACGACCTACAACATGAACCGCCGCGACATCGTCGTGCTGAGCGTCCTCAACCACGGCCTCTTCCTGATGGCCGCTGAGCGCGCCGACATCATCGTCGACTTCTCCTCGGTTCCCAGCGGTTCCAAGCTGATCCTCTACAGCGACATGCTGGCGCCCATCCCGGCCTTCGACGTTCGCTTCGACTACTTCACCGGTGCCCCCGACCAGACCGCCACCGGCGGTGCGCCGAGCACCCTGGAAGGCTACGGCCCCAACACCCGCACCCTCATGCAGTTCGAGATCGTGGGCACCCCCGCAGCCCCCTTCGACCTCGCGGCCCTGAACGCGGCATTCGCGTCCACCTCGACGTCCAATGGCGCTTTCGCGGCCACTCAGCACATCCCCATCGTGCCGCAGACCTTCTACAACTCGGCCATGAACACCACCACGGCCACCGATACCTACGCCACCATCGAAGGCAATGACCTGACCTACGTCAAGACCGAGAACGGCGTGCTCACCACCACCCCGCTGCAGGCCAAGGCCATCCACGAACTCTTTGAAACCAACTACGGCCGCATGAACAGCACCCTCGCCATCGAGCTGCCGTTCACCAACTTCAACAACCAGACCACCATCCCCATCGGCTATGCCGAACCCAGCACGGAAGTCCTGACCGACGGCACCACCCAGCTGTGGAAGATCACCCACAACGGCGTGGATACCCACCCCGTCCACTTCCACCTCTTCGACGTCCAGATCGTCAACCGCGTGGGCTGGGATGGCGCCGTGCGCTTCCCCGATGCCAACGAAATCGGTTGGAAGGAAACCGTCAAGATGAACCCCCTGGAGGACATCATTGTCGCCCTCCGGCCCATCTCGCCCCAGCTGCCCTTCGTCCTTGGCAACAGCACCCGTGTCATCGATCCCACCAAGGACACCAACGCCCTGATCCAGATCACCGACCTGGTCATCCGCCCGAACATGGGTGACTTCGGGAACCCCCTCCAGGTGCCCAACGCCGTCACCGACTACGGCTGGGAATACGTGTGGCACTGCCACATTCTGGGCCACGAAGAAAATGACTTCATGCGCCCCGTGGTCCTGAACGTCGCCACCGTCGTGCCCGGGGATCCCCTCGCCCTGGCCGCCACCGTCAACGGGCCCACCCGTGTGGACCTGGCCTGGACCGATGGCTCCACCAATGAAACCGGCTTCCGCATCGAGCGCAGCCCTGCCGGTGCAGGCACCTTCACCAAGATCGGCAGCACCGTTCCCGATCAGAACAACTTCACCGATTTCACCACGGTGGCTGACACTCCCTACGATTACCGTGTCTTCGCATACAACCAGAAAGGCGACTCGGCGCTCTTCGCCGGCCCCGTCACCGTCACCCCCGGCGCCGTCGTCGCCCCCACCGGTGTGACCCTCGATGCCCTGCCGCTGACCTCAGCCACCAAGGGCACCGCCGTGACCTTCACGGCCCTCGGCTCTGCCTCGGGTGCTGCCACCTTCGAGTACCGGTTCAGTGTCAATGGCGTCCTGGTGCAGAACTTCAGCCCTGCCGCCACCTACGTGATGCCCGCCACCCAGGCCGTCGGAGTCTACTCCGTCAGCGTGGACGCCCGCACCAGCGCTGCCAGCGCCATCGTCAGCGCCAGCATTCCCTACACCATCACCCCTGGGCCCGCCACCGGCGTCCAGATCCTGCCCAACCTGCCCAGTCCGCAGCCCTCGACCAAGGTCATCATCTTCACCGCGGCTGGCATCGGTTCCACCAACTACCAGTACCAGTTCTCCGTGGACGGCACCGTCCTCCAGGCCTACAGCACGAACGCCAAGTTCACTGTTCCTGGCTATATCGCCAGCACCGGCGGCACCCACGCCTTCAAGGTTGACGTGGTGACCAGCCTGCCTGCCGCAGCCCTTCCTGATGCGACGGCGACCGTGAACTTCACGTTCAGTGCGCCACTCCCCGCAGCGCCAAGCACCATCAGCCCTGCAGGCCCTGGTATCAGCACGACGCCGGTCTTCACCTTCAATGCGGTGTTGGGCGCCTCCGGTTACAGCGTCTATCTCTGGAATGCCACCACCTCGACTGGTAGTGCTACCCGGTGGTATACGGCCGCAGAGGTAGGGGCCCCCACGGGTACCGGTGTCGGCACGATCGCTCAGCTCACACCTCTTTCCAGTGGCAACTACTCCTGGTTTGTCCGCGCCCAGAATGCTTCGGGAGCAGGCCCTTACAGTGCTTCAGTGGCCTTCGTGGTCGGCGCACCGCCGGCAGCGCCAACCACCATCAGCCCCTCGGGGCCTGGCATCAGCGCCACGCCGACTTACACCTTCAATGCCGTGGCCGGTGCCACCGGATATAGCATCTATCTCTGGAACGCAACCACCTCCACCGGCACCAGCACCCGTTGGTACACCCCGGCCGAAGTTGGGGCACCTCTCGGGACAGGGATCGCCACGATTCTGCAGGCGACACCCCTTACCCCTGGGTCCTACTCCTGGTTCGTCCGGGCGCAGAATGTAACAGGAATTGGGCCTTACAGTGCGCCAGTCTCGTTCACTTCGGGCACGCTGCCCGCAGCCCCAAGCACCATCAGTCCTGCGGGGCCGGGAGCCAGCACCACACCGACGTACACGTTCAACGCCGTTGCCGGCGCCACTGGATACAGTGTCTACCTGTGGAACGCCACGACCTCAACGGGCTCCCTCACCAGGTGGTACACAGCCGCTGAGGTGGGTGCCCCTGCGGGAACTGGAGTGGGCACGATTCTCCAAGCCACACCCCTGTCCAGCGGCAATTACTCGTGGTTTGTCCGCGCTCAAAACGCCTTGGGAGCAGGGCCCTACAGCCCACCGGTCTCCTTCAGCGTCCCCTGAGATCAAGGTCCAACCAAGGTCATAGAATTTCCAACAATAGCCAAGGGAGGCTGAGATGTTCTCGGCCTCCCTTTTTCGGCAAGAATGACAATCCTTTCAGGGCCAGGATCATCTGTTCCAATAAACCGCCGCTTGGGATCCGATGGGCCCCTTTGTCGGTAGATTGAGTCATCCATAGCTCTGCCTCTTGTGATGACCTCCCATCGAGTGGACCCAACGCCCTTCATCGACAAGGCCTTTGAACCCATGCGCAATGTCCATCCCCTTCGGTCAGCATCACAAGCCCACCGCTTGGTCTTTCTGGTGATGACCCTTCTCCTCAGCGCCTGCCGGGCGCCGGGCATGAAGTTCGATACCCATACCGCAGACAAGGAGACCACCCATGTCCAGGTGAATGGACAAGAGGTCACCCTGCGGCCGCTGAATCCAGAGACGGTCCGGGCCTTCGGCCACCGCCCCGCCACGACCGGCTTCGAGGACCTGCTCAAGTCCGCCCCGGAACCCTACCGCATCGGCCCTCAAGACCTGCTCATGGTCACTGTCTGGGATCACCCTGAACTGACCCTTCCCTTGGGGCAGTTTCGTACGGACGCCGCCACGGGCTTGGTGGTGGACGAGTCGGGCTTCCTCTACTATCCGTACATCGGACGGGTGAAAGTGGCGGGCCTTACCGTCGTTGAAGTCCGGAACCTGCTCACCGCCCGGCTGGATGTGGTTCTCCAACGGCCCCAGGTGGATGTGAAGGTGCTGACCTTCCGATCCCAGAAGGTCTTTGTCAGCGGTGAGGTGCGCAACCCCGCCACCTACCCCATCACCGACATCCCCTTTACCCTGGCTGAGGCTGTCAACCGGGCCGGGGGCTTCCTGCCCACCGCCGATCAGAGCCGCATCGACGTCGCCCGGGGGGATCGCGCCTGGTCCCTGGATTTCCTCGACCTCATGACCCGGGGCAACCGCATCGGCCAGATCCTGCTCAAGGATGGCGACTCGGTGCATGTTCATCATCGGGACGAGGCCCCGGTCTACCTGCTGGGCGAATTGCGCAACCCCCGCTCCGTGCCCACCTATCACGGCAAGCTCTCGCTGGCCCAGGCCCTCTCCGATGCGGGCGGCATCAACAGCACCAGCGCGGATGCCCGGTCCATCTATGTGTTCCGTCGGGGCCAAGCCGAGAACGCCGTAGAAGTCTTCCACCTGGACGCCTATAACCCTGTGGCCATGGTGCTGGCGGATCGCTTCGCCCTCCAGCCTCGGGACGTGGTTTATGTAGATGCCGGTCCTCTGGTGCGCTGGAACCGGGTGGTGAGCCTGCTGGTGCCCACCGTGTCCGCGCTCACTTCCACCGCCTCCGAAATCAAGTATCTCAGCAACTAGGTTCAGCCCTAGGCTCACCCATGTCCCTTGTCATTCATCGCATCCTGGTCCTCTGCGAGGGCAACCACTGCCGCAGCCCCCTGGCGGAGGCCCTCCTGCGGCAGGAGCTGGGGCCTGACCGCGAGGTCCGCTCCGCGGGGATCCATGCCCTGACGGGTCAGCCCGTCCACGAGGAGACCCAGCGCCAGGGCCAGATTCTGGGCTTGGACCTCAGCCTTCATCGGGGCCGTCAGTTGACTCCCGATCTGGCCCTGAGGGCCGACCTCATCCTGGCCATGGACCGGGCCCAGCTCGAAGCCTGTGAGCGCCTGCTTCCCATTGCCCGAGGGCGAGCCTTCCTGCTGGGCCACTGGCTCCCGCCTGCCGAACAGGAGGTGGCTGATCCCATCCACCGGGACTCCGGGGCCTACCTCCAGGCCCAGGAGCATATCCGCCGCGCCATCGCCGCCTGGCTGCCCCGCCTGCTCCCGAACACCCCAAGGAACCCATGACCACCGCCGCCCACCCAACCCCCACGGATCCTCGCGAGCCCGAGGCTGAGATCAGCCTGGGTGAGTTCCTCGCCAATGTGTGGGATGGCCGTTACCTGATCCTGAGCGCCACCCTGGTGGCCCTGCTGCTGGGTGGCTATTACGCCTGGCGGAAGAGCCCGGTCTACCAGGTGGATGCCCTCCTCCAGGTGGAGGACAAGAAGGGCGGCAAGGCGGGTCTCGGCATGGAAGCCCTGGCCGGGCTGCTGGATCAGGCCACCATCGCCCAGGCGGAGATCGAGATCCTCCGCAGCAACCTGGTGCTGGGCCGGGCGGTGGATGCCTTGGCCCTTGATATCGTGGCGGTGCCGCGGCACTTCTGGCTGGTGGGGGACGCCTTCACCCGGCGGCGTCCGGATGCCCCCGAACTGGTGGTGGAGCGCTTCGAGCTGCCGGCCCACCTGCGGGGCCAGCCCTTCCGCATCGTCGCAGAAACGGGGGGTGGTCTCCGATGGGAGGGGCCGGAGGGCGAAGCCCTGGCCAGGGGGACCGTGGGTGAGCCCCTTCGGGCCACCCTCCAGGGCCAGCCCCTGTTGCTCCAAGTGCGCCGCCTCACGGGCGCCCCTGGCCAGGCTTTCACCCTCCTGCGCCAGCCCCTGCTGCAGGCCATCATGGACCTGCGCGAGTACTTGCGGATCAGTGAAAAGGGCAAGCAGACCAACATCCTTGGCCTCAGCTTTGAACATCGGAATCCCCTGCGCGGGGCTGAGATCCTCAACGAGGTGATCGGTCAGTACGTGCGGCAGAACATCGAACGCAAGGCCGAGGAGGCCAGCAAGACCCTGGCCTTTCTGCAGGAGCAGATGCCCCAGTTGCGAGCCAAGCTGGACATGGCCGAAGAGCACCTGAATCAGTACCGCATGCGGGCCGGGTCAGTGGATCTGCCCGAAGAGGCCAAGCTGGTGCTGAAGCAGAGCGTGGATCTGGAGGGCCAAGCCCTGCTTTTGCGCCAGAAACGCCAGGAGCTGTTGCGCACCTACAAGGATGGCTCAGACGTGGTGGTGAACGTTGATCAGCAGCTGGCCAAGCTCCAGAAAGAAGGTTCCCTGCTGGAGAACCGGGTGAAGGGGCTACCCCGTACCCAGCAAGAGCTGGTGCGCCTCATGCGCGAGGTGCAGGTGAACACCGACCTCTACACCGCCCTGCTCAACAACGCCCAGCAGCTGCAGGTGGCCAAGGCCGGGGAGATCGGGAACGCCCGCATCGTGGACCACGCCATGCCCAGCCTGGAACCCATCAAGCCCAAGAAAGCCATGGTGATGGCCCTGGCGACCTTGCTGGGCCTCCTGGGCGGGGTGGGCCTCAGCCTGCTGCGCCGGGCCCTGTATCAGGGGCTGGAAGATCCCCGTCTCATTGAAAGCCGCCTGGGCCTGCCTGTGGTGGTGACCGTGCCGCATAGTGAGCATCAACCCGGGATCCAGAAGGCCCTGCAGCAGGGTCGGGAGGGTCTCCATCTGCTGGCCCAGTCCCACCCGGAGGACCTGGCGGTGGAAAGCCTACGCAGCCTGCGCACCAGCCTGCATTTCACGATGATGGACGCCCGGAACCGCGTGGTGCTGATCACCGGGCCGGCGCCTTCCATCGGTAAGACCTTCGTCAGCGCCAACTTTGCCGCTGTGCTGGCGCAGGCTGGGGGCCGGGTGCTGGTGGTGGATGGTGACCTGCGGCGAGGCCTCCTGCATCGCCCCTTCGGCCTGCGGGAGCGGGGCAGGGGCCTCTCAGAGGTCCTGGCGGGCGAAGCTTCCTGGGAGGAGGTGCGCCATGCGGCCATCCTGCCGGGCCTTGATCTCATCACCACAGGCGCGCTGCCCCCCAACCCGGCCGAACTCCTGATGACCAGCCGCATGCCCGCATTCATTCAGCAGGTGTCCGAGGCCTACGACCTGGTGATCATCGACGCCGCCCCGGTGCTGGCGGTCACCGACCCCGTCATCCTGGCCAGCCAGGTGGGCACTGTCCTCCTCATCGCCAAGGCCCGTGCCCACTCCCTGGCCGAGCTCCGAGTCGCCCTCCAGCGCTTTGAAAGCGGAGGGACCAAGGTCAAGGGGTGCATCTTTAACGATGTCACGGCCACCACAAGGGGGGGCACTAACTACAAATACATATATCATTACAAATACAAATAGAAACAGGGCCAACTGTTTCATACCTCGAATTAACTTATATAAATCAGCCAATATTTTCATGAAATGAAGAAATGGGGGGGGCTTCGGGGCGAACGAAGAGCAGCCCAAAGCTGGCATAGGCCGCATAAGCACTTTCCCAAGCTCCAGTCAGGGCAATGAATAACCACGGTCCGAAGAAAATCCACGCATTGTATATGCCGTAGTTTTTTCTGACCTGAAAAAAAACACTCAAGATGAAAGCCATGAACAAACAGAAACCAATGATTCCGAGTTCGGTGAGCACGGCGAGGAAGACGTTGTGAACAGGGACTCCGAAGGCGGATGGCCCGAACTGACCAGGGCCGATTCCGATCAGTGGGGCGCCCTGGAACAGCTGCCAGGCCTTTCCCCAAAGCAGGAGCCGGTAGGATCCATAGTCCTGGGTATTGTCCCCAAGAGAACGCACAAGCAGAGAAGGGAATAGATTTAAAGATTCAACAACTATAATAACCAGCACGAATAACAATGCGAATTTATACCATCGATGCTTCGTGGGAAGCCTGAATATCATTAGGGTGAAAATGAGGCCCATGCCAAGAAAGGCGCCTCGTGTCGCCGGAAGGATCGCGCCGTACGTCAAGAAACTCAAAGTGATGATCAATACAATATAATTCAATCGGATAAGACCCATTCTGGCCACCTGATGGCGCCATAAAATGACCAGCAGGGAGGCTGCGTGCACGCAGCAGTAGGCGGTGTAATTACCATTGATTCCATCCACGGAGGCGCGAATTCCGGAATCCAGACTGATGGCGCCATATTGCATCATGGCTATGCCTAAAAGACAGCCTAGAACCTGAGACCACACAATGAATTTCACCTCCCTTGTCGATGGATTCAAGAAAGCGATCGCGAGAAAGGTGAGGATCCCGATGGAGTAGTACCGCAGGGAGCGAAGGGATTCCATGACGATCGGCGCGTGGAATCCTCGCAGGAAGATCCAGGCTAAAAAGAGAAAAGGCAGCAGGATGACCCAACTGGTCTGATGGATTTTTTTGTATTCCATCAAGATGACGGGAAACGCCAGCCCCAGGGCCAGAATCCGGACCACGATGCTGCTTGGAAATCCAAACAACATGAATGAATTCCAGGGATCCAGAAACAAGGCCAAGGCCAGCAGGCCCACAAACCCAATCCTCACCTTGCCTCCATGGTTTTCAGGTCATCGCCGATGGTCCAGTGGTGTTTTTCCTGATGTTACCCGACGGATAGACGACGCCAAAAAAAAAGAATCTTGAAACCCGGCTGGATGGAATCAGCATATGCCTTCACGCAAGGCAGGTGCATCGGGTCCCTGGCGGCCCCGACCCTGGACGGGCCCTCGGACCCCCTCTCCCAGAGCGGCCCCGACTCTGCTTGCGTGACCGGTGACGGGTCGTGCCCTGCCTCTCCAGGCAGGGGTCTGGTAGCCTATCCCCCTATGTCCTCATCCCCGAAACCGTCCACCCTGAACGTCAAAGAGAGCTTGAAGAAGCCCCTCCAGGGGGCGTTGGCGGCGGGTCTCGTCACGGCGATCATCAGCCTCTTCCTGCCGAACCACTACCGGTCGGAGGCCCGGTTATTGCCTGTGGAATCGAAAGGCCTCGGGGGAAGTCTGGGGGGGCTCGCCTCCGCCGCCGCCGCCTTCGGGGTCAGCATGCCCGGCGGGGAGGGCAGCGATGCGAATTTCGTGGATGTCCTGAACAGCCGCTGGTTGCGGGAGCAGCTCCTGCAGACGGAATTTCAGTACCCCGTCCGCCGTTGGCGCTTTGGTCAGGAACGGGTCGAGAAGGGCACCCTCTATGCGTACCTGGAAGCCCGGAATCTGGACCGGGCCGTCGGCGAGCTCGGCGAGGTTCTCTCCGTTTCGAAAGATCTGAAATCAAAGCTCATCACCTTCAGCGCGGAAACCAGGTCCCCCGAGCTCTCGATGCAAGTGGTCCACCGCGCCATCAAGCTGCTGGAGGGCTTCCTGCAGGAGCAGGGCCGGACCCGTGGCGGTGCCAAGGCGGCCTTCGCGGAGGCCCGGCTGGTGGACGCCCGCAAAGACATGGCCCGCGCCGAGGAGGAACTCCGGCGGTTCCTTGAGGGCAACCGCAACTACCAGAGTAGTTCCGAGCCTTCTGTTCGGCTTCGCGGGGCCGGGCTGGAAGCGGAGCTCCGGCTCCGGCAGCAGCTGGTCACGACCCTCGCGCTTTCGCGGGAGCAGGCCCTCATGGAGGAGAAGGACGATGTCCCGATCCTGAGTGTGCTGGATCCCGGCAACCTGCCCATCGACAAGAGCCGTCCGTCCCGGTCCATCCTGGTCCTGTTCGCCATGGCACTGGTGGCCACGGGGCTATGGACCTTCTACCAGTGGCCCTGGGTCAAAGCGAACCTTCTTGACGATGCCAAGGACTGATCCTCCCTGCACGGTCCGAGGCGCGCCATCCCTGGACCTGCGTGGGCCCCTGCTTCCCGGCTCGGGCCGGGGTGAGCGCGGCCCGGGTGGGCCGGGGGGCCGGCCATGATCCGGAACTTCCTCAAGCTCTCTTTCGGGAACGCCATGGCCCAGGGCCTGCAATGGCTGGCCCTCCTGGGCTGCATCCACTTCTACTCCGCGGCGGCCTACGGCACCTTCTACGCCGGCATCACGGCCATCGGCATGATCGGCATCCTCTCCTCCCTGCAGATGCATCAGATCATCGTGGTGGCCAGGGACGGGGAGGAGGTCGAAGGCATCTTCCGGGTCGGCCTCCTCAGCAACCTCCTGGTGATGCTCCTGGCCGTCCTGGGGGTGTCCGTGCTCGGCTGGACGGGGCGCGTGCGCCTGGACCCCTTGTTCCTGTGGTCCCTCGGATGGATCCTCTTCATGGCTGGGGTCGCCCGCATCTACCAGGGGTGGTTCGTCAAGGCCGGCACCTTCGGCCTTATCTCGAGGGGGATTCTGATCCGAGCGGTCATCCTCTCAGTCTCCCAGCTCGCCCTCGGGTGGCTCGGGGTGGCCCAGGGGCTGGTCCTCGGCACCCTGGCCGGCGAGACGGCTGCCCTGGCCTACATGGCCACTCGGGCGGAAAGCCCCTCCCTCCGAGGCATCCTCCGGTGGGCCGGGGGGCGGTCCCTGACGGGGCTCCTGAAGGCATACGATGATTTCGTCGTGGGTGGCACCCTGTCGGAATTCGTGTCCACCGTGGCCTTCAGCCTGCCGGTGGTGCTGTTCGGCTGGCGCTACTCCGCCACCGCCGCCGGACATTTCTCCCTGTCCCATCGGCTCATCTGGGCCCCCATCGCCATGGTTGGGCTCGCACTATCACAAGTGCTTTACAAGCGATTGGCGGAAGGAAATCCTCAGACCCTTCATCAACACCGGGCGTTCAGGATTCTCTGGGTTTCAGTGGGGGTGGCCATTGTGGCCACAATTTTGATTGGGTGGACCCTCCCTGGGGCGCTGAAACCTTTGATGAAGGCTTCTTGGGCTGAGGCGTACGCCTACATGCCGCCGCTGGTGGCATGGGGCCTGTTCTTTCTCGTGAGCACCCCTTACCGGGTCTCCTATCGAATCTTTCGCCTGCAGAAGATCCAGCTGATCATTGATATGATTTTCCTGACTTGGGTGAGCTTCCTGTTCCTGGTAGTGGCCAAACGCCTGGATTCAGTTCCTTTCTGCTATGTCATTGGTATTTCAGGGTTGATGCATCAAGTCTCGTTGATGGCACCCATCGTCTTGAGGTTGAAAGAGGCGAGCCATTTCCGGGATGGCGGCGGCACATGCTGAGTTTTATTGTCGTATTTTCCTTGTTGGTGCTTTCGGCCGCATTGCTGAAAAGATTCGGATTGAAAGGGATCTCGGTTGCGGTCGGATTCGTGGGTTCAGATACCGATAGCGCGGGGATTCTGTATTGGATGGTTTCCTATAGTGCCATCTACAAGCTGCCAATTCGTTTCATGGTGCTATTGGGTGGTTTGATTGCCTTGTATCGAATGTTCAAGAGCGGGCTATTCCTGAAATCTTATCGCACCGTTCTCCTTTATCAAATCATGCCTCTGTTCCTCGTCTCCTGCTCTGTGGTAGGTCTATCCTTGCTCAGAGGACAGGGGTTTGTCATCGCATTTTCGGAACTAATTTGGTTGGGAATCCCATTCTTCTTCATATGGGTTGCGGGATCGATGCGGAATCGACAACGGCCTAATTTGTTTGCTTTTTTTGTCCTAATTCAGGCATTAATGGCGATGTTGGTGATCCTAGGGGGATCCTCTCTAGCTGACATCAATGGCGCCTCTTATGCTGCCAAGATTGGAGGAGAAGGGTGGTTGATTGATCCGAGAGATATGATCAATGCTCCAATTTCCCTTTTTAATTTTAATAAACATGATTTATCTGTCATGAAATTTGGACACTTCCATAACCCAAATTCATTGGGCGTTTATTCGGCCATGTTGATGGTGGTTTCTTTTTTCGGGATGCTCAAAAGTCGGACAATCAATCCAAATCGCTTTCGTTGGACCTTGTGGCTTATTCCTATGACAGTATCGGTCGTGCTCTGGATGAATTCGCTGACCAGAGGGCCTGTGCTCCTTTTGCTTCTCTGGGTGATCTTTGCGGGATTCTTGAAAATTCGCCAACGAAGGGTGGTTCTTCTCCTGCTGCTCCTTGGCGGGGTTGGCTTGGCTGGAGTGATCATGAACCTTGATCAGTTCACTGTGTTGAGGTACCTGATCGTTCAAGCGGATGACACCTCTGTCGTTTCTCGCTTGGGCGGGTATCAATTTGCCTTCAGCACGATGATGAGTCACCCGCTGGTTGGGGTTCCGGCTTCTCCCACTGACCCGGTCCCCCACATCTTGGCGCTCAAGATAGCGGCCTACTATGGGATCCCCACCGCAATTCTGATGACGATACCTTTTGGACATGTAATGTGGTTTATCATCAAGCACCACTCGGAGCTTGTCTATCGCCTTGGAAAATTGGAAATGAATTATATAATTTCCATATTTTGTGTTCTGCTTGGAGCAATGCTGACCAACGGAGTGGTCGTCTATGTTTTGTTTTGGATGGCCTATGCCGAAATCGTTCTAAAACTTGATTTAATCAGATCGATAAAACCTGATAATGACAACCGCTTGGCTTGAATTGAGGAGATGTATGATTGCTTTCATTCGTAGGATATATCAGCTTTTTGGGATGATAAAAAAAGAAATTTGGGCTAAGTTATCTCCGACTGGGTTCGCCCGTGCTCAAGGGGTCCGGCTGGGGGAAAATGTGACTTTTTATGGGATGAGACCCGGCAGTTTTGGGTCTGAGCCATGGATGATTTCAATTGGGAATAATGTTTATATCACGGCGGGTTTTCAGTTCATCACTCATGACGGTGGCACCCTGATTCTTCGAAAGGAAGTGCCTGATCTGGAATGGAGTGCCCCCATTACCATCGGAAATGATGTCTATATAGGTCTTCGGACAATGATCATGCCTGGCGTGAGCATCGGGAATCGAGTGATCATAGGTGCTGGCTCCATTATAACTAAAGATATTCCTGATAATTCGGTCGCGGTTGGTGTGCCAGCTCGAGTCATCAAGACCGTGGACGAGTACCTGGAAATCATGAAACAGAAATCCCTCCACCTTGGCCACCTTCCGGCTCGAGAGAAGGACCTCGCCTTGCGTGAGATATTCCTCAAAACCCCTGAGAAATCTGGTTCGTCGAGGTAAGAGTCCTTAAGAACTTGTTCATTTCCTCTTGATAGAGGCGATAATCCAGTCGTGTTTCGGCGAGATGGTGTGCGGCCCGTCGCATCCCGGTGAGCTGGGTTGGGGTGAGGGTCAAGGCCCGGCCTAAAGCCTGCAGGCAGGCCTCGACGGTGGGCTCTGGGCAGATCAGGGCCTGCACCCCATCCTCCAGGAAATCCCCCAGATCGCTGGTGAGGTTGCAGATGACCGGGGTGCCGACGGCGAGGCTTTCGGGGACCTTGGTGGGGAAACCGGCCATGGCATAGCGCTGCCGATGGCGCAGCAGGACGGAGAAGTCCGCCCGGCGGACCTGGGCCATGGCCTCGGCATTGGTCACATGGCCGGGGGCCTCCAGGCAGGGAGGCAGCTGGCTCAGGCCCCGGCGGCGCAAGGCCGGAAGGGCCAATAGGGAGGGAACGGTGGGGCCGACGATGGCGAACCGGATCCGCTCGCCCTGGGGATCCAGGCGCAGCAGGGCCTCCACCATGGGATCGAGCAGGTCCTTCTTCCCAGGGGTGCCGGTGTAGGCCAGACGCAACGGTGCCTCGGGGGGCCGGGCCTCCAGGTGGGGCTCGATGGCAGCGACATCCAGGATGGCGGGCAGGTAAAGGGTGCGGCAGCCCTTGGCCTCGAAGTGCCGCTGGAGGTAGCGGCTGATGCAGATGGCGTGCCCCAGCCGCGGGAACAGGCGCCGGAGGGCCCATTCCACATTCAGGTGGAAGGGGCCGAGGGGGCCGCCCGGCACATGGCTGGGCTGGTACCACTCGACGGCGTCCACGAAGACCGGGATGCCCGTCCGGCGCCGGAAGCGCAGCAGCCAGAGGGCGAAAGGCGAGTACCCGCCGTAGAGCAGCACGGCGGCAGGCCGGGGTTCGAGACCCTCCAGCCAGGCGCAGGCCCGTCCGCCCCAGACGAACTGACGGAGGGCTCGCAGGAGGCGAGGGGTTGTTTTCTGGGGCAATTCGCTGAGGTGGAAGGTGGGCAGGTCGCTGGCTGGGCCTTCCCGGGGGCGCAGATCGGGCGTGGGATCGGCTGCGCCGATGATCGGCCGGGCGCCGGAGGCTTCAATGAGCCGGGCCAGGGCCAGGACCCGGCGACTGGAGGCGTTGTCGCCTGGGAATTGAAACGTGCCCACGAGGGCGATGGCGGGTCGTGGGTCCTGATGAGGAGAGCTCACGGGGCCTTCTCCTGCCAGAGGGCCAGCAGTCGGGCGAAGACGGCCTCCAGGGTGTACTCGCGCTGGAGCTTGGCCAGGGCAGCCCGGCCCAGGCGCTCCCGGAGCGGCGCGTCGTCCATCAGGTCGCGCAGGGCGGACCGGAGGGCGGGGGCATCCCGTGCAGGCACCACCCGTCCGCAGCCGCCTTCGAGCATCTCGGGGATGGCCCCAACGCCGGTGGCCAGGATGGGGCGACCCAGGGCCATGGCTTCGGCGATGACGTTGGGAAAACCCTCGGTGTGGCTGGGCAGCACGAAGAGATCGGCACGGGCCATGAGCGCCATGGATGCCTCGTGGGGGAGGTGGCCGGTGAAAGTTACACCGTTTAAGGGATGTCGGGAGGCCAGCGCATCTCGATAGGCGGGTTCAAAGGGACCGGCGAGGATCAGCCGCCAACCGGGTACATCCAGTCCCGTCCAGGCCTGGAGCAGTTCCTCCATGCCCTTGGCGGGGATGACCCAGCCCAGGTAGAGGAGGGTGAGCGGCTGGCCAGGCTGGATGGTGGGGATGGGAAGGGAGGCGACATCCGCACAGTTGGGGATGAGGCAGAGGTCTAGGCCGGGCAGGTGGGTCCGCAGGGTGACCTCGGTCTGCCGGTCGATGGGGATGACGGTCGTGGCCAGGCGGAGGGCCTTGGCCAGCCGCTGCCACTCCGAGTCGTTCGCTTCTGCCAGATCGGGGATGCGGCCGAAGCGCAGGTGATAGAGGATGGGTACGCCAAAAACCCGGGCCAAACGCATCATGGCGATATCACGGTGAATGGCAAGCTGGCCCGAGGTGGTGATGTGCAGCACCCGGCAACCCCGGGTCAAGTGCCAGGCCACCCGGGCGAGCAGGCCCAGTCCGTGAAGACTGCCCAGCCACCAGCGGCGCCAGGGACGCAGGTCGTGAATGTCACGCCAACGGGGGGCGGTGTCCACCAGGCGCAGGTCCACCTGACCCGTGCGGCGGGCATGGGTGGTGATGATCTGAGTCCAGCGGGCGATACCCCCATAGGGCGGGGGAAAAGGAGCCACCAGGCAGACACGGGGAAGTGGGAGGCCCGTGACGTCCCTCATAACCATCCCCCGGAATCCATCAGCGCGGGGATGACCCGTCTCCGTTGGCGGGGGATCATGGGTGCAAGCCCCGGTGAGAGGACTTCTGTGTCACTCCGCAGGCTCAGGATGGGATAGGAACCAGGGGACCGTCTCATCCAGGCCCTGGACCACGGAATGGGTGGGGGCGTAGCCGAGGATGGCGGAGGTGCGCGCCAGGTTGGCCTGGGAGTCCCGGATGTCCCCGGGTCGGGGAGGTTGGTGCTCTGCCTCGAGGCGGGCGGCTGCGGGGTGCGTCAGGGCGATGCGATCACGGATGAGGTCATGGAGGGTGTTCAGGGAGGTCTTGCCGCCGTAGGACACGTTGAAGATTCCGCCTTCGGTCTCCGGGGGGAGGGATCCGGCCAGCAGGTTCGCCTGCACGGCGTTACCCACGAAGCAGAAATCCCGGCTGGTCTCCCCATCGCCGAAAATGGAACACCGTTCCCCGCGTTCAAGGGCTCGGATCCAGCGCGGGATGACCGCGGCGTATGGCCCGGCGGGGTTCTGGCGAGGGCCGAACACATTGAAATAGCGCAGGCCGATGGCGTGCATGCCGTAGGTCTGTTCGAAGACCCGGGCGTACTGCTCATTGATGGACTTCGTCAGGGCATAGGGTGACAGGGGGCGACCCGTCTGGGATTCGACCTTGGGCAAGTGGGGATCGTCGCCGTACACGGAGCTGGAGGAGGCGAAGACGAGGTTCTGGACGCCCTGCTCCTTGGCGGCCCAGAGCATGTTCAGGAAGCCGTCGACATTGGCCTGGTGGCTGGCGATCGGATTCTGGATGGACCGAGGTACCGAGCCCAGGGCGGCCTGGTGAAGCACGGCGTCCGCACCCTGGACCGCTTGAACACAGGTCTCCAGGTTCCGGATATCCCCTTCGATGAAGGTCAGGCGATGCCAGGCGGCCTCACCGACCTCCCGGCGCACATCCTCGAGGTTGCTCCGGCGCCCCGTGGCAAAGTTGTCGAGGCCCCGCACCCGCTGGCCGAGCTGGAGCAGGGTGGCGGTCAGGTGGGAGCCGATGAATCCGGCCGCACCCGTCACCAGCCAGGTCCTGGGCCGCAGGCGGAGCGATTCCTGCAGGTCGTCGAATCGGGTCATTACAAGCTCCAGTAGCGCACGTCTTGGGGGATCGCCCCGGGAGTGAAGGCAGACTTGATGTCGACGAGCACCGAGGGGCGCTTCAGCATGGCCAGCAGGGCGGAGGGGCCCGTCGCCAGGTATTGATCGTGGGGCACCGCCAGGATCGCGGCGTCGAGGTCCCTCAGGGAGGCCTCGCCGGCCAGCTCGATGCCGTATTCCTCAAGGGCCTCGGCAGGGTCGGCCATGGGATCGGCCACCAGGGGCGTGATGCCGAACTGGGAGAGTTCTTGAACGATGTCGGGCACCTTGCTGTTCCGGAGATCTCTGACGTTCTCCTTGAAGGTGAGGCCCAGGACCGCCACCCGGGCGCCCTTCACGGGGATGCGCTCCTGGATGAGCAGCTTCACCAGCTTTTGGGCGACGTAGGGGCCCATGCCGTCATTGATCCGCCGGCCCGAGAGGATCACCTGGGCGTGGTACCCAAGTTCCTCGGCCTTGGTGGTGAGGTAGTAGGGATCGACGCCGATGCAGTGGCCGCCGACCAGGCCGGGCGAGAAGGGCAGGAAGTTCCACTTGGTGCGGGCTGCGCAGAGCACATCGGCGGTTCGGATGTCGAGCTTCTCGCAGATGATCGCGAGTTCGTTCATGAGGGCGATGTTGATGTCGCGTTGGGTGTTCTCGATGACCTTGGCGGCCTCGGCCACCTTGATCGAAGGCGCACGGTGGATCCCTGCCTCCACCACCGCCCCGTAGATGTGGGCGAGGGTGTCCAGGGTGGCTTCGTCTTCGGCGGACACCACTTTGACGATCCGCTGGAGCGTGTGCTCCTTATCGCCCGGGTTGATGCGCTCCGGCGAGTAGCCCAGGCGGAAGGCGTGCCGGGGAAGACCGGAAATGCGTTCGAGAATGGGGCCGCAGATTTCCTCGGTGACGCCGGGGAAGACCGTGGACTCATATACCACGATGTCACCTGGATTCAGATGCTTACCGATCATCTCGCTGGCCCTGATGACGGGGCTGAGATCCGGGCGGCGCCAAGCGTCGATGGGGGTGGGCACCGCCACCACGAAGATGGTGCAGTCCTGGAGGTCGGCTGGATCCGAGGTCAGGTGCAGGGGGCACCCAGCCAGAGCCTCGCTGGAAACCTCCCCGGTCCGGTCCTGGCCTGCTTGCAACTCCCCGACCTTCTGCCGACTGATATCGAATCCGACGGTGCCCGGGAAGGCTCGCGCGAAGCCGATCGCCAGCGGCAAGCCGACATAGCCAAGACCCATCACCGCAATCTTCATCTACCGTCTCTCCCTTGAGCGTTGATGCCAAGCGCCATGCCTACCGGGGATATCCCATGCGGAATCAGGGAGCAAACGGTGGGTGGTGTGCGCATCATTCGATATTTGTTGCCCGGGATTGAGGATAGCGGCAAGTAGAACGATTCGGTAAAGTCCATGGAGGAGGGGACATGGCGCCTGAAGACGCACCTTGCATCGCCATGGCAGGAGCATCGGGTTTCCTCGGCTGGCATCTCCGCTGCCACCTGAAGCCCGGGGACGCCACGGAGGTGCGGAGCTTGTCCGAGGCGGATTTCGAATCCGTCGAAGCCCTTGGGGCGGCCCTGGGATCCGCCAGCACCGTGTTCCACCTGGCCGGTATGAACCGGGGCGCGGAGTCCGAGGTCTACGACACCAATATCGAATTGGCTCGGAAGCTCACAGCAGCGCTTGACCTTCAGGGGACCGCGCCCACGATTCTCTTCGCCAATTCCATCCACAGCCTGGGGGATAGCGCCTTCGGTCGATCCAAGCGCGAAGCCTCTCGGTTGCTCGCGGAATGGGCGAGGGCCCGCGGGGCTCGCTATGTGGATGTGATCCTTCCTCACTTGTTTGGGGAGGGGGGCCGGCCTTTCTACAACAGTGCCTTCGCGACCTTCTGCCACCAGCTGGCTCGGGGGGAGGAACCGCAGGTCCTTCAGGACGGCCAGGTGGAACTGATCCATGCCCAGCGGGTGGCGGCGCGGTTCCTGGCACTGGCGCTGGATGGCACGACCGAAGGCGTGGTCCGGGTGGAGGGCACGCCCATGAAGGTGTCGGAGGCACTGGGCCGGTTGAGGGCGATCCATGCGACCTACCAGGCTGGCATCATCCCCAATCTCTCGGACCCCTTGAACCTGGACTTCTTCAACACCTACCGGTCCTACCTGTACCCGGACCACTACCCTGTGCGCCTGCAGCTTCATACGGACGCCCGGGGGGGGCTTTTCGAGGCGGTGAAATCCCACCATGGGGGGCAGGCCTTCCTGTCTACCACGCGCCCGGGGATCACCCGGGGACGGCACTACCATCACCACAAGGTCGAGCGGTTCCTGGTGGTGAACGGGGAAGCCGAAATCCGGATCCGGCGCCTCTTCGACGACGAGGTCAGGGTGTTCCGGGTCAGTGGGGTCGAACCCTGCTTCGTGGACATGCCAACCTTCCACACCCATGAGATCACCAACGTGGGGAATGGCGATCTGCTGACCCTCTTCTGGAGCCATGAGATCTTCAACTCGGCGGCTCCCGATACCTATTTCGAGCCGGTTATCCTGAACGCATGAGCAGATTGCGCGTCCTCACGGTTGTCGGCACCCGCCCGGAGATCATCCGGTTGTCTCGGGTGATCGCCCGGCTGGAACAGGATTTCGATCACCGCCTGGCCCACACCGGCCAGAACTACGACTTCGAACTGAACCAGGTCTTTTTCGAGGACCTGGCCTTGCGGAAGCCAGACTACTTCCTGGAGGCGGTGGGCGGCTCCCTGGCCGAAACCATCGGCAACATCATTGCGCGCATCGACCCGGTGCTGGAGGCTTTCAAGCCCGATGCCCTGCTGGTCCTCGGGGATACCAACAGCTGCCTGTCGGTGATTCCCGCCAAGCGGCGCAAGATCCCGATCTTCCACATGGAAGCGGGGAACCGCTGCTTCGATGCGCGGGTGCCCGAGGAAACCAACCGCAAGATCGTGGACCACACCTCGGACATCAACCTGGCCTACAGTGCCCTCGCCCGGGAAAACCTGCTGAGGGAGGGGCTGCCTCCGGACCGTGTCATCAAGACCGGCAGCCCCATGTTCGAGGTGTTGCACCACGCCATGCCGCGCATTGAGGCCTCAGAGATCCTGGCCCGCCTGGCCCTCCAGCCCGGGGGCTACTACGTGGTGAGCTGTCACCGCGAGGAGAACGTGGATGCCGAACCGAACCTGATTCGGTTCGTGAATACCCTCAATCAGCTGGCCCGCAGCCGCGGGAAGCGGATCATCGTCTCCACCCATCCCCGCACCCGGGCCCGCCTGGAGGCCCTGGGTCTCAGCCTGGAGCCCCTGGTGGAACTCCTCAAGCCCCTGGGTTTTTTGGACTACATCAAGCTCCAGATGTCGGCGGCCGCGGTCCTTTCCGACAGCGGGACCATCACGGAGGAAGCCTCGATCCTCGACCTGTCCGCCCTCAATCTCCGGGAGGCCCATGAGCGGCCCGAGGGCATGGAGGAGGGCGCCGTCATGATGACTGGCCTGGCCTGGGAGCGGGTGGACCAGGGCTTGGCCATGCTGGAATCGGACCGCAGGGAAGGGCGCCAGACCCGCCTCGTCGCGGACTACGACGCCCCGAATGTGAGCCAGACCGTGGCGCGGGTGATCCTCAGCTACACGGATTACGTGAACCGCGTGGTCTGGCGCCGGTACTGAGGCGGACAGTCCTTGCGCATCCTGCTTCTGTCTCAGTATTTCGACCCTGAACCGTTTCTCAAAGGGTTGCCCTTTGCGCAGGAATTGGTGCGTCAGGGCCACGAGGTGGAGGTCCTGACAGGATTCCCCAACTACCCAGGGGGTAGGCTTTACCCGGGCTACCGCCTGCGACTGCTCCAACATGAGGAAATCGGCGGGATTCGCATCACAAGGGTTCCCCTGTTTCCGAGCCATGATTCGGGCGGTTTTCGTCGGATGCTCACCTATGTGAGTTTTGCCATATCTGCCTCCATCTTGGGTCTTTGTTCGGTATCGAAGCCGGATGTCATCTATGCCTGCCATGGCAACGCGACCATTGGTCTGCCGGCCTGGATCATCGGCCTGGTGCGCCGGGCTCCCTTCGTGCTGGATATTCAGGATCTATGGCCGGACTCCATCACGGCCTCGGGAATGCTTCCGAAGCGGTTTGAAGGGTTGGTGCCCCTGGTGGCGGCCTGGTGCCGCTTCATCTACCGGCGTGCGGCGGGGATCGCCGTGTTATCGCCTGGCTTCAAGAAGGTGCTGGTTGCTCGCGGGGTCCCCGAGGGAAAGGTTGAAGTCATCCCGAACTGGTGTGATGAAGTCCAGATCCACGCCGGTCCGGCGCGGGCGGAAGAGGCCGCCCTCCTGGAGGGACGGTTCAATGTGGTGATGGCGGGCAACATGGGGAAGATGCAGGGCCTGGATGTGGTGCTGGACGCTGCAGTGGCCCTGCAATCCCTTGAACCCCGGGTTCAGTTCGTGCTGGTGGGTGACGGGGTGGAACGTCCTCACCTGGAAACGCGAGCCACCTCTCTGGGCCTGACCAATGTCCTCTTCCTGCCCCGGCGTCCGGTCAACGAGATTGGGCCTCTTCTTGGCCGGGCCGATGCCCTGCTGGTCCACCTCAAGGACGATCCCCTGTTTGCCATCACCATTCCCTCGCGCATCCAGGCTTACCTGGCCGTGGGTCGCCCGATTCTGTGCGGCGTTCGTGGCGATGGGGCCGACCTGGTCCGGGAAGCGGGGGCAGGCTTCTGTTTTGAACCAGAGCGCCCGGAGGCTCTGGTGGAGGTCCTATCGGCTCTTCATGGCCTGCCACCCGAAGCTCGGGTGGATCTGGGGGAGCAGGGGCGCCGTTTCTACCAGGACCACCTGTCGATTCGAGTGGGGACCCGGGCCTTCCTAAGGCTTTTCACCAAGGTCCAGCCCCACCTTCCCCGGGTGTGATCCGGGTTTATTCCCTTTTCAACCCTGCGACTGAGGCAGCATCCATCTATTCAGCTAGGAGTCACCCATGTCCCCTCTTGCCGGCCTGTCACGACAGAAACTGCTCATCACCGGGGGGACCGGCTCCTTCGGGAACGCGGTGCTCCGCAAGTACCTCCGGTCCGACATCGCCGAGATCCGCATCTTCAGCCGGGACGAGAAGAAGCAGGACGACATGCGCCATGAGTACCGCGACGACCGGATCAAGTACTACATCGGTGATGTGCGGGAGCCCCACAGCATCGCGTCCGCGCTGAGGGGTGTGGACTATGTGTTCCACGCGGCGGCCCTCAAGCAGGTGCCCTCCTGCGAGTTCTATCCGGTGGAGGCGGTGCGCACCAATGTGATGGGCACTCACAATCTGCTGAACGCCTGCATCCAGGAGGGGGTCCGCAAGGTCATCTGCCTCAGCACGGACAAGGCCGTCTATCCCATCAACGCCATGGGCATCTCCAAGGCCCTTATGGAAAAGGTGGCTGTGGCCGAGTCGCGCAACCTGGACGAAGGCCAGACCACCATCGTGGTCACCCGTTATGGCAACGTCATGGCCTCTCGCGGGTCCGTCATCCCTCTGTTCCTGGATCAGATCCGGGCTGGCAAGCCCCTCAGTGTGACCGACCCCGCCATGACCCGCTTCCTCATGCACCTGGATGTGGCGGTGGAGCTGGTGGAGTTCGCCTTCGAGCACGGCCGCAACGGAGACACCTTCATTCGCAAGTCCCCGGCGGCCACCATCGGCGATCTGGCCCAGGCCATCAAGAATCTGCTCAAGGTGGACAATCCCATCCAGGTCATTGGCACCCGGCATGGGGAAAAGCTCTACGAATCCCTCGTCTCCCGTGAGGAGATGGCCCGGGCCGAGGATATGGGGGATTTCTACCGGGTACCCGCCGATACCCGAGATCTGAACTACGGGAAGTACTTTACGGAGGGCGACCCAGGCTTCAGCGGGGTCGAGGAGTACCATTCCCACAATGCCTCTAGGCTCGATTTGACGGCGATCCAAAAGTTGCTATTAAGCCTTGAGTGCATTCAGATTGCCCATACTGAACTCGGCGTTCAGGGGAAGTGATTTCGCGATGACTGGGGCGCTTCCGATGGGATTCTTGGCTCACGAATATCGGGAGGCTGTCGATTCTGACATCCCTGACATCGTTCAAATTCACCTAGCGGCTTTCCCTGGTTTCTTCATGACCATGCTGGGGCCCGGATTCCTGGAGGAGTACTACCGTCTTGTGTTTACGTATCCAGGCAAAGTCTTCTGGGTGAAGGAGGGCGAGGGGAGGCTAGAAGGTTTCGTCGCCGGTTTTCTGAACCCAGGCGTGTTCTACACGAATCTGCGCGCTCGGCGCTGGCGCTTCATTGGTCCCATCCTCTTGCGGATCTGCACCCACCCATGGCTCCTTCCGAGGTTGTTTGCCAGTTATGCCCAGGCGCAGCGCTCCAGCCAAGAGGAGGAAGTGGGCGTGTGCGAACTTTCTTCCATTGCAGTTCCTCCTGACCTGGGAGGGCGGGGTATCGGAAAGGGGCTCGTGCGTGCTTTTTTGAGTGCGACCCGAGGAAAAGCCAACCTCGTTGAACTGACCACCGATGCAGAAGGGAATGATGCCGTGAATGCTTTCTACCAGAGCCTGGAGTTTACACTCGTGGGCTCCTATGAACGTTCCAAGGGGCGCCGCATGAACAAGTACCGGCTTCCCCTGGAGCCTTGAAGGGCCGCGTGAAGCAAGAACCAAAAAGTAATTGGATGGGAGGCGTCCAGACCATTCTGGTACCAAAGTTGACGCATTTGTGCTTCTAGTTATTGATAAAATGTTTGTTTCGTCAGACCAGAGGAGTTTTTGTGCGTGCTTCCTTTTTGTCCTTTTCACCACCCAGCCTCGGTGATGCCGAGCGGAATGAGGTGATGGACACCCTGAACTCCGACTGGATTACCACGGGCCCCAAGACCAAGGCTTTCGAGGCGAAGCTCAGGGACTACGTGAGTGCGCCGGGGATCGTCGCACTCAACTCCTGCACGGCGGGCCTGCATGTGGGTCTTGTGGCTCTTGGCATCGGTCCCGGGGATGAGGTCATCGTCCCGGCCATGACCTTTTGTGCGACTGCTAATGTGGTTGAGCATGTCGGTGCACGCCCCGTGGTCGTGGATGTCTGCCCAGATACCCTGAATCTAGATCCGGAGGCCGTGGCTAAAGCCATCACGCCTCGAACCAAGGCCATCATCCCGGTCCATTACGCGGGTCACCCTGTGGATCTGGATGCAATCTTTGCACTGGCCAAGCAACATGGTCTTTTGGTCATGGAGGATGCCGCTCATGCCCTTCCGGCCAAGTACAAGGGCATCTTGGTCGGATCTCGCAGCAATCTTGCTGCCTTCAGTTTCTACGCCACGAAAAATCTCACGACCGTCGAGGGTGGTTGCCTGACTGGGGCCAGCGACCTGATCGACCAGGCCCGGATCATCGGTCACCACGGCATGAATCGGGATGCCTGGAAGCGCTTTGACAAATCGGGTTCCTGGTACTATGAGGTGGTGCTGCCCGGTTTCAAATACAACATGACCGATGTGCAGGCGGCCATCGGACTGCACCAGTTGGACCGTCTCGAAGGCTTCCAGCGGCGACGCCGCGAAGTTGTGGCAGCCTACGAGAAGGGCTTCCGGGATTTAACCGCACTCCAGCTGCCCGTGGAACGCCCCGAGGTTGAATCCAGTTGGCATCTGTATGTGATCCGCCTGAATCTCGACCTTCTGACCATAGACCGGAATACCTTCATCGAAGAGCTTAAAGCCCGCAATATAGGCACCTCGGTTCACTATCTGCCCGTCCACATGCATCCCTTCTACCGGGACAAGTACGGCTACCGTCCAGAGGATTGTCCGGTTGCGGCGGATGCCTTTTCCAGGATGCTGACCCTTCCGCTCCATCCCGGGCTTTCAGAGGAAGATGTCGCCGATGTGATCCAGGCTGTCCGCGACACGATCACGACTTTCTCTCGGTCATAAAACCCCAAGGCTTCGGTCGGGGACCGAGGCGATTGGTCATTGGTAAATTTGGATTGGTGGACAAGGGTCGGCGAGATTATGAATACCCAGCATGGGTTTGCTTATTTGGGTGGTGTCGAAGAAGGGCAGCTGGTGCTCCGGCGGCTTCTGGAGGCTGGCTGGCGCCCTGAAGTGATTCTGGCCCTTGAGGAGGAATCTCTTGCTGGAGCGTCTGGCGGAAAGGCCTGGCTCGAAAGCGAGTGGGATGGAGTGCCGCTGGTGAAGGTGCCCAGCTTCCAGTGCCATAAGGCGCTTCAGACCTTGGGACGCTTTCAATGTCGCGGAATACTGGCCGTCGGGGTCTCTGAGATCTTCAAGGAGGACTTTCTCGCGATTTTCCCGGCAGGCGTGTACGGATTTCATGGCAGCCTCTTGCCGGCGCTGGCGGGTTCAGCCCCCGTGAATTGGGCCATCATCAACGGATTGGCCCACACGGGTACCACCTTGTTGCGGTACACCAAGGATCTTGATGGGGGGCTGATCGTAGGGCAGCTTAAATGCCAGATTGGCGATGATGAAACGGTGGGCAGCTTGTACAGCAAGCTTTCCAGTGTTTCCGCTGACCTTTGGATGAACCACTGGCCCGGGGTGCAGCAAGGGCAAATCAATGGCGATCCGCTCGGTCGGCTGCCCTTGAATCTACGGAGGAGGCCGGAAGACGGCCTCATTCAATGGAAAAGGCATGACGCAAGCACCCTGTCGCGTTTTGTGCGTGGGTTGTCCCATCCGTACCCCGGCGCCTTCTTCTGGTGGATGGGACGACGCATCTGGGTCCACGAGGCACATGTCGAAGATGGTCCCTCATCCGAAGGGCCAGTGCTCTGCAATGTTAAGGAATCCGGCATCACGGTCTCCTTGCCTGGAGGATGCATCCGCCTTGGGGGACTTGTCGACGATTCGAAGGAAACAGTCCTGCCCAGGGTGTTTCAGGGATGGGTGGGCCGCAAGCTATCTGAATTCCATCGAGCACGCCGGGTTCTGGCAGTGGTGGCTCATCCTGACGATGAAGTCCTCGGTCCTGGAGGCGCTCTCATCAGGCACTTCAAAAATGGTGATGAGGTCTTTGTTCGAATTGTTTGTTCAGAGGATCCCATTCGATACCGGGAGGAGGGCCCTGATCAGGCAAGTGATGCTCAGCGAGCGGCCTATTATTTGGGAGCCGAGACTCGCGGATTAGGCTTTCCGGATCAGCGGCTCGATGGGGGATCCAATCTCGAACTGATCCAGGCGATTGAAAAAGAAGTCCAGGCTTTGTCGCCCCAAGTCGTCTACACCCACCACTGGGGCGATATCAATGCCGACCATACCCTTATTGCGGAAGCTGTCGATGTGGCCGTCCGACCCTACTCTGCACCCTGGGTCGAGCGTGTCTTGGCTTTTGAGACCGCCTCCAGCACGGAATGGACGTTGGCTTCACGGTCCAAGGCTTTCCATCCGAATGTCTACGTGGATATTTCGAGTGAATTGGATCGAAAGTTGGATGCGATGCGAGCTTATTCAAGTGAATTAAAGAAATATCCCCATCCACGATCGCTGAAAAGCCTTCGAGAGCGAGCAGGGATTAGAGGCGCTGAATCCGGTTATGTCGCGGCCGAAGGTTTCCAGCTCTTGAGGGAGAGGACGTGAGAAGCACAGATTCTAGCTGGGGCAACCAGCTGCTGTTGCGGGCCGTGGACCTCGTCCTGGTCCTCTTACTGGCGCCCTTCTGGGTACCCTTGTTGTTTGTTGCGATGATCCTCGCGGCGGTGGGTCAAGGGTTCCCCCTTTTCTATCGTGCGGAACGGTTGGCGAAGGGCGGGGGCACTTTTGCCATGTTCAAATTCCGGACCATGACGGTGGGTGCAGACCGGCTGGGACCCCAAGTGGCATCGGGTGGGGATGCTCGCATCACTCCGATCGGTCGGTTCCTGAGAAAGAGCAAATTAGATGAAATTCCACAGTTTTTTCATGTAATTCGAGGAGAGATGTCCATTGTCGGACCCAGGCCGGAATCACCTTCCTATCTCCCATTATATGACGACAACGGGATGCGGTCCCTCCATGCCAAACCTGGCATTACCGGCCCTGGCGCAATCTCCTTCTTCTTTCACGATGAAGCCATAGAAGACTTTGAGGCGTACTACATCGAAAAGCTTTTGCCGATGAAGCTCAAATTGGATGCAGATTGCTCAGACGAGTTGCTGCGATCTCCGATCAAAACCACGGTGATTTACATCGTCGATACGGTGGTGGCTATTGCGTGCAAGGTCTTCGGCCTGAGGCCACCCGGGCGCATTCGTGCTCTGATCTCGCTTTCATTGTGAGGTCGTAGAGGCTTTTCAGTCTTTCCCTGCTTCAAATTCGAGAACAATAGCTGTTCCAAAAATCCAGGGCGGAGGCTGTTGCCCAGCCATCCGCCCTGGTTCTGTGGAAGGTTCTCTTGATCCGGATAAAAAGAGGCTAGGTCTTGGACCTCATGTACATCCGAGTGTTCAACTTCTCCGCGGCCTCGGTCGCCGCTCGCGGCGGGTTTCGTCACCAGGGGCGGGTACAGGCCCCGCCAGAGCAGGTCATCCAGGTTTTCCAGAAGGTCGCCCGCCGACTGGAGCTCACCAAGCGAGAAGGAGAGCAGGTTCAGCAGCCCCATGCGGCCAGCCAGGGACTGGGTGAGGGCAGAGGAGAGGTCCAAGTGCTGGGAACCCGTGAGCACAAAGGCCCCAGGCTGGGGGTGCGCATCCACCTGCGTCTGCAGGTAGGAGAGGATTTTCGGTACGCGCTGGACTTCATCGAGGATGGCGCCTGCGGGGTATCTGGATAGCAGGCCGCGGGGATCCTCCGCGGCGAGGGCGCGGATATCGGGATCCTCCAGGCTGAGGCAGGGCTTTCCCGGAAAGGTGGACCGGGCCAAGGTTGTCTTGCCGGTCTGACGAGGCCCGGTGATGGCCAGGACCGGGAAGCCCTTGGCCAGACGGAGCAAGGTGGACGCAGCCGTGCGCGGGATCATGGGCGAGTACTAATCGGAATGTACAAATTGGCAATTCAATCTTCAATTTGTAAAACAAGAATCTACCACGGAGGCACGGAGCATGGACCCGGCACCCGTGGCTTCCGGCTTGGCCGGAAGCGGCCTTCGACTTGCCCATGGTGGAGGCTCACGGAGACCTCCGCGCCTCCTCTGTGGCCTCGGTGCCTCTGTGGTGAAGCTAACTTAGAACGCTGCTTGGGATGAGGCCTGTCTCCTGGGCCATCCTGGGTGGGTGGATCACCGCGGACCATCGGCGAAAGGCTTTGGATCTTCCCCCCACACGAGAAGAGGCCCGAAACGGGCCTCTTCTCGTGTGGGTGACGCTGATGGGTTAAGACCGGCGGGGAGGCCGGGGGCGCC
>JAVBYJ010000078.1 GCA_030824075.1 Geothrix sp. | reverse complement strand
TGTGCCCGCAGTCCCTAGCGTTCAGTAGTAGGTTTCCGCGCTGGCGAGGAAGCCCGCGCCGGAGCCCCCGGCGACGAGGACACGCCCGTTCAGAAGGGTGGTGGCCGTGTGCGTCTGGCGCCCGGCGATCATGCTGCCCGTCGGCGTGAACGTGCCGTTGACGGGATCATACAACTCGGCGGCGGACAGCAGAGGCGCGGGCGAACCGGTGCCGATGCCTCCAGCGATCAGGATCTTTCCCGTCGGCAGGAGGGCGGCGGCGTGAAAGCGGACCCGCACCGTGGTCAGGCTGCCCGCAACGCTGAAGGTCCCGGTGGCTGGATCATAGCGTTCGGTGGTGGCGGTGTCCGCGCCGCCCACCACCAGCACCTGGCCGTCAGGCAGCAGCGTGGCGGTGTGGTAGGCCCTCGGCACGGCCATGCTGGCGGTGGCGGTGAAGGTGCCTGTGGTCGGATCGTAGAGTTGGGCCGAAGTCAGGTTGGTCGTCCCGGAATACCCACCGGCGATGAGGACCTTCCCATTCCACAGCAGGGTGGCCGTGTGGGTGGCCCGGCCTGCCACGGGTGCGCTGGCGGTGGGGGTGAAGGTGCCCGTGACGGGATCGTAGAGCTCGGCACTGGCAAGGTAGACCGTCAGGTTGCGCCCCGACACGATCAGGACTTGCCCGCTGGTAAGCAGGGTGGCCGTGTGATCGGAGCGAGCCGCACCCAGGCTTCCCGTCGCCGTGAACGTGTCCGTGGCCGGATCGTAGAGCTCAGCGCTGGCGATGATGGTATTGAAGCTGTTCCCTCCAGCGATCAGGACCTTGCCGTTGGCCAGCAGGGTGGCCGTGTGGTATTCCCTCGGGACGGCGAGGCTCCCTGTGGTGGGCGTGAAGGTCCCATTGCTGGGGTCAAACAGTTCGGCGCTGCCCAGGGATATGCCGTTGAATCCCCCCACGATGAGCACCTTGCCGCTGGGCAGCAGGGTGGCGGTGGCGGAAGCGCGCGCCGCTGTCATGCCGCCGGTGGCGAGGAAGGTGCCGGGTCCGGCGGCCGTCAGGACGGTGAGGATGGCGCTGGTGCTGGTGAGGCTGTTGCCGAGGGTATCGGATACCTGAACGCTGAAGGCGCTGCCATCGTCGGCGAGGACGGCCATGGGCGTGGTGTACGAAGCCGAGGTGGCGGCGGCGATGGCCACGCCGTCCTTCAGCCACTGGTAGCTGAGGGTGGTGCTGGCCGTCGCGGTGACGCTGAACGTGGCTGTCTGGCCCACAGAGATGGACTGGTTGGCGGGCTGCGCAGTGATGGTGATGGCGGGGGCCGGGTCCTTAACCGTGAGGTTCAGGGTGGCGGTGGTGCTGCCGGTGGCGTTGGTCGCGGTCACGGTGTAATCGGCGGTGGCAGCGGCGATGGTCGGGGTTCCCGTGATCACGCCCGAGGTCGAGTTGAGGCTCAGGCCATCCGGCAGGGCGGGGCTCACGGCGTAGGAATCGATGGCGCCGCCGCTGTGGGTGGGGGTGTTCGCGGAGATGGCCGTGCCTACGACATAAGCGGCCGGGTTCTCGCTGTAGCTGAGGCCCGCAGGTGCCTCGACCAGGTCACGGCACCCAAGCGACAGCAGGACCAAGCCGAGGACCAGCATCCACCACCTGCGCCCGATCACTTGCATGAACACCTCATCTCAAACGGAGAGCACTGGGGAGGAATGATAGAGCAAAAGCCAGCGCCCCAGCGTCCGCAGATGGTCCAGGGGGGTCCCGGACCACCTGCGGACAGGCTTTTCGCGGGTGCGCGACGGCCTCGCGGGTACCTGCTCAGTGAATCACCCAATCGCTCTTGCGGATGAGTTGGGGGACGGGCCCCGGGCCGAGCTGCATGATGAAGCAGCCCTTGGAGGCATAGCGTTGACCGGGGCCGAAGCTGAGGCGGAGGTAGTCGGGCAGGATGCGGTCGCGCTGCATGCCGAGGCGATCGAGCAGGTTGTCCCGGTAGAGATTGCGGTCCATGTCGACGAGCCCCGCCTGGAAGAGCTGGAGCATGGCATAGGCCCGGGTGGAGATCCGCGTTTCGGGCTTGTGCTTGGGAAGCCCCGCAAGGAGCGAGTTCGCGTATCTGGACACGGCCGGTTCGTCCTTGGGATCCCGGTACGGATAGGTGATCCAGGTGAAGGCGCGGGCCTTCTCCGGCAGGGCGTAGAGCTTCGCACCAAGTTGGCGCGAGGACATGAAGACGAGCCCAGGCCGGTCGGCCTGATCCGCCAGACCATCGAGGGCCTCAAAGGCCTCGGCGCCAGTCCACAGCAGAAGCGCGGTGGGTTTCTCCCGCTGGACGATGGCGCGCAGGGAGGCGGCGCTCATCGTCTCGCCCTTCCCCAGGCGGATTTCTTTCGCCGCGCCCTGGCCCAGCTCCTGCCAGGTCTCGCGGAATCCCGTGGACAGGTCGCGCCCTTCGGCGCCGTCCTGAATAATCTGCAGGACACGGGCGGTGGGGGCGGGATCATCCAGGCTTCTCAGGTAGCGGGCCGCGGCCTGCCCTTCCTGGTAGTAGCCCCTGGAGAAATACTGGGTGTACCAGTCGGTATCGGAGATCACGGGAAAGTCCGTGATGGGGAAAAGGCAGGGCAGCTGGTGGCTTTCGCAGAACACGTGGATGGGTTTCCAGTCGCCGTAGGAGATCCCGCCCAGAAGGGCGAAGACCGGCTCCTTGGCCAGGTAGGCCTTGAGCTGGCCGGCCCAGGTGTCTGATGCGCCCTTCAACCGCCAGACGGAGAGGGACAGCTTGCGATAAGCGCCCTGCATTTCTTTGCCGCCGATGCTCATGTACATGCGGGTGCCGAAACCACTGGCATGCGCGTTGTGTCGCGCCACAAAGTTGTTCATGGGCACGAGCATGGCCTGCTGGTCTTCGGTGCTGACCTCGTCGGTCACGATGGTGGCCACCCGGATGGAGGTGGCATCCACGCCGGGCGACAGCTTGGCCGAGAGCGACCAAAGGTAGTGGACCAGGATGGCCATGTCCTGGTCCTTCAAGTCGTACCGCGGCATGACCGGGTTCAATTCGCGACCGCTGGGATCGATGCCGGTGCGGAGGACGTGGGCCAGGGACTGGTCGGTGTAGGGAGGGCGCGCCACGGGCGTTTGAACGCGCAGATCCTTTCGCTCCTCGGGGGAGAGGTTGGGGTATTTCCAGTAACGCGTCTGGGCGAGTTTGGGGCCATGGGTGGGGAGGGTGACGATGCCACCCTCGAAGGTGCCGACACCACTTCGTACATGGCAGCTGACGCACGTGAAAGCGGTCCCGGCGACGGGGACGTCTCCGTTCACCACGGACGACATGGGTTCACCGGAGGGCAGGATGCCTTCGCGATACATGCGCTCGCCCAGGGCGAGGGCCTTATCGGGGGTCAGGCCAACTACCGCCTTGGCCTTCGGGGCCTTGCCTGGCGGGGTGGCGGACAGGGACAGGGTGAGGAGGCACGCGACCGCTGCGCCGCGTGCGAGGCCGGAGGCAGACCAGCGCCCGCTCACAGGATCCCCACCTTGCGGCACTCGGCGATGAACTCGGAGGAACTCATCAGGCCGAAGATGCGGACCCACTGTCCGGTCTTGGGGTCGCGGATGAGCGTCAGGGGGTAGTGGGACATCTTGTTGGGGATGTAGGCGTTGAAGGCCCGCATGGCCTGGTCGATATCCTCGCGTCGGCCCGTGAAGAAGTCCCAGCCCGGCTTGGCCCGGTACCGCTTGAGGTAGTCGCGCATCACCTTGGGCGTATCGTTTTCAGGATCGATGGAGATGGAGACCAGGTGGATCTTCGCGGCTCCAGCGGGCATCTTCGCCTGCAGGTTCGCGTAGCCCGCAGACAGAACCGGGCAGATGGTGGTGCAGGTTCCGAAGATGAAATCCACAATGACGGGCTCCCCGGATTCCAGCAGGGCCTTCAGTTTCACCTTGGCCCCATCCTGGTTCACCAGCGTCACGTCGGGCACCGTGTACCGCTCGACGGTCCGCTTGATGGGCGGGGGGGCCTGGGCGAGCAGCCCGCCGGGCGTAACGGCCAAAAGGCCAAGAACCAGTCCAGCGATGCGCCATGTGCGTCGAATCATGTCTCGATCTCTCCGGGGCCTGCCTGACACAGATGTGAGCCCGGCCTTCGGTGGCCGTCGAGTTGATTTTACGCAGCCCTTCCTGAATCCGCTGAAAGCGTCTCTGGGGGTTTTCACCCAAAAAAGAACGGCCCGCCAAGGCGGGCCGTTCTCGACTACATGGTTCTACCTATAGGTCTTCGCCGTCGATCTCGGTCATGCCCTGAAGGTCCTCGACGTGCTGGGCCATGCGGGCGTATTCGTCGTCGAAGTCTTCGCCACCCTGGAACTCGTTGAGGCTGGGTTCGGGATACTCACCCTCCTCGATATCCAGGTTGCGGTAGATGGCCATGCCCGTGCCCGCAGGGATCAGGCGACCCAGGATGACGTTCTCCTTCAGCCCGCGCAGGTAGTCCACGCGGCCTTCCAGAGCGGCCTCGGTAAGGACGCGGGTGGTCTCCTGGAAGCTGGCGGCGGAAATGAAGCTTTCGGAGGTGAGCGCAGCCTTGGTGATGCCGAGCAGCAGGGGCTCGCAGGTGGCGGGGGTGCCGCCATCCTTGAGGGCCTGCTCGTTGATCTCCTTGAACCGGTGCTTGTCGACCTTTTCCTCGACGATGAGCGGGGTGTCGCCCACGTCGGTGATCAGGACCCAGCGCATCATCTGGCGGATGATCACCTCGATGTGCTTGTCGTTGATGGTCACACCCTGGGCCCGATAGACCTCCTGCACCTCGTTGACGAGGAAGGCCTGGAGGGCCTTGTCGCCCTGGACCTTGAGCAGATCGTGGGGGCTGACGGCGCCCTCGGTGAGCTTCTCGCCGGCGCGGATTTCATCGCCATCCTGAACCTGGATGTGCTTGCCGCGGGGGATCAGGTAGTCGCCCTTTTCGCCCGTCTCGGCTTCGACCGTGACCTTCTGGCTGCCGCGGACGCGGTTGCCGTATTTCACGAACCCGGTGAGCTCGCTGATGATGGCGGGATCCTTGGGCTTCCGGCCTTCGAAGAGCTCCGTCACGCGCGGCAGACCGCCCGTGATGTCGCTGGTCTTGGCCTGCTGGCGGCTGGTCTTCGCAATGACGTCGCCGGGCAGCAGTTCCTGGCCTTCTTCCACTTCGATGTAGGCGCCGGTGGGGATGTTGTAGCGCTTGAGGACCTTGTGGTTGTCCCCCTTGATGTTGATGTGGGGGTGGATCTTGTCGTCGGTGGGATCGATGACCTTCTTGCGGAAGTTGCCGGAGATCGGATCCTTCTCTTCCTGGTAGGAAGCGTTGAGCTCGAACTCCTTGAAGTCGGCGATGCCGCCCGCTTCGGTGAGCAGCACATCGTTGTAGGGATCCCATTCGGCCAGCACGGTGCGAGGCTCGACCTTCTCCTTGTCCTTGACCTTGAGGACGGCGCCGGACGTGATCTTGTACCGCTCGCGTTCGTTGCCATCCTCGTCGGTGACAAGGATGTAGCCGTTGCGGGTGAGGGCCACGGTCTCGCCCTTCCGGTTGACGACGGTCTTGCGCTGATCCTTGGTGTTCTCGAGGCCTTCGAACTTCACGACGCCCGCGATCTGGGCTTCGTGGGAGCTCTTCTCGGAGGCGCGGCTCGCGGCACCGCCGACGTGGAAGGTACGCATGGTGAGCTGGGTGCCGGGTTCGCCGATGGACTGGGCGGCGATGACGCCCACAGCCTCGCCGAGATCCACTCGACGGCCGGTGCTGAGGTTCAGGCCATAGCACAGGGCGCAGATACCGCGCCGCGCTTCGCAGGTCAGGGTGGAGCGGATCCTGACCTTGGCGATGCCGCTGGTCTCGACCTTGAACGCCAGCTCTTCGGAGATCAAAGTTCCGGCCGCGGCAATGGTCTTGGTGGCGTCGTAGGGATCCACGATGTCTTCGAGGCAGACGCGGCCCATGATGCGGTCGCGCAGGCGGGAGCGGATGGTGCCATCGCTGTTGACGATGGCCTCGACCTCGATGCCGTTGAGGGACTGGCAATCGTCCTCGTTGACGATGACGTCCTGGGCGACATCCACCAGCTTGCGGGTGAGGTAGCCGGAGTCGGCGGTCTTCAACGCGGTGTCCGCCAGGCCCTTACGAGCCCCGTGGGTCGAGATGAAGTAGTCGAGGACGGAGAGGCCTTCCTTGAAGTTGGCCGTGATGGGGGTCTCGATGATGTCGCCGCTGGGGCGGGCCATGAGACCGCGCATGCCAGCCACCTGACGGATCTGGGTCTTGGATCCGCGGGCGCCGGAGTCCGCCAGGATGTAGATGGAGTTGAGGAACTCGCCTGTCTCGTTCCGCTTCTCCAATTCCTTCATCATGTCGGCGGCCACCTGGTCGCTGGTCTTGCCCCACACCTCGAGGATGCGGTTGTAGCGCGTGGATGAGTCGAGGCGGCCCTCATAGGCCTCCTTCTCGATGGCGCGGACTTCGTCGGAGGCACCCTTCAACAGCTTGACCTTGGTGTCAGGCACGACGAGATCGTCGATGCCCACGGACACGCCGGCGCGCATGGCCCAATAGAACCCGGTGTCCTTCATCGCATCCAGCATACGGATGGTGACTTCGGGTCCGTTCAGCTTGTAGGCGCGGTTCACCAGGGAGAGCAGGCCCTCCTTCTTGAGCAAGCCGTTGACGAAGGGCAGTTCGCTGGGCAGGGCGCGGTTGAAAAGGACGCGGCCCACGGTGGTGGTCTTGATCTGATTCTTGATGGTTTCCGCGGGGGCCTCGAAGACTTCCTGCTCGGAATTCTTCTTGGGATCCTTCGCGTGCCAGGCCTCGGTGTCGACCCATTCGCCGGTGTAGCGGATCTGGATGATCGTATGCGTATCCACCACGCCCGCCTCGTGGGCGGCCACCACATCATTGAAGTTGGCGAAGACCATGCCCTCGCCCTTGCGGCCGGTGCGCTTCTTCGTCAGGTAGTAGCCACCCAGCACGATGTCCTGGGAGGGCACCACGTTCGGGCGACCGTTGGCGGGGTTGAGGATGTTCTGAGTGGACATCATCAGCACCTTGGCCTCGATCTGGGCCATGGGACTGAGGGGTACGTGCACGGCCATCTGGTCGCCGTCGAAGTCGGCGTTGAAGGCGGTGCAGACCAACGGGTGCAGGCGGATGGCCTTGCCTTCGACCAGCACGGGCTGGAAGGCCTGGATGCCCAGGCGGTGCAGGGTCGGGGCGCGGTTGAGCAGGACCGGGTGGTCCTTGATGACCTCTTCCAGCACGTCCCAGACTTCGGGGCGGCCTTCTTCGACCATCTCCTTGGCCTGGCGGATGGTGGCGGCGTAGCCCTTGTGCTCGAGCCGGTTGAAGATGAAGGGCTTGAAGAGCTCAAGCGCCATCTTCTTCGGCAAGCCGCACTGGTGCAGCTTGAGGTCGGGACCCACCACGATGACGGAACGGCCCGAGTAGTCCACGCGCTTGCCGAGCAGGTTCTGACGGAACCGGCCCTGCTTGCCCTTGAGGGCGTCGCTGAGGGACTTCAGGGGACGGTTGCTGACGCCGCGCAGAAGGCGGCCCCGCTTGCCGTTCTCGAAGAGGGCGTCTGCGGCCTCCTGCAGCATGCGCTTTTCGTTGCGCACGATGACGTCGGGGGCCTTCAGTTCGAGGAGCTTCTTGAGGCGGTTGTTACGGTTGATGACGCGACGGTAGAGGTCGTTCAGGTCGGAGGTGGCGAAGCGGCCGCCGTCGAGGGGCACCAGCGGGCGCAGCTCGGGGGGCAGCACGGGGATCACGTCCAGCACCATCCACTCGGGCTTGTTGCCGGAGCGGTGGAAGGACTCGGCCACCTTGAGGCGCTTGGCGATCTTGCTGCGCTTCTGGGTGGACGTCTCCTTCTTCATCAGGTCGCGAAGCTCGATGGTCAGGGCCTCGATGTCGACCTGCTTGAGCAGTTCCTTGATGGCCTCGGCGCCCATCTGGGCCTTGAAGCCCTCCCCATGGATGCTGCGGTTCTCGCGGTATTTGTCCTCGTTGAGGATCTCGCCTTCCTTGAGGGGGGTGCCCCCGCTCTCGGTGACCGTATAGGCCTCGAAGTAGAGCACGCGCTCCAGATCCTTCAGGGGAATGTCCAGCAGGTAACCGATGCGGCTGGGGACGCCCTTGAAGAACCAGACATGGCTGACGGGACTCGCCAGCTGGATGTGGCCCATGCGCTCGCGGCGCACGGATTTCTTGGTGACTTCAACACCGCACTTCTCGCAGGTGACGCCCTTGAACTTCTGCCGCTTGTACTTGCCGCACAGGCATTCCCAGTCGTTCACGGGCCCGAAGATGCGGGCGCAAAAGAGGCCATCGCGCTCGGGCTTCAGGCTGCGGTAGTTGATGGTCTCGGGTTTGGTCACTTCGCCCTTGGACCAGGAGCGCATCTTGTCCGGGCTGGCCAGGGACACCCGGATGCACTCATAGGCGTTGATGTTCTGCTGCTCAGGATACATAGGGACCTCTCAGGATTCGTCGGAAACGGAAGCGGAAGAAGATCAGCCTTCGATGGAGAAGGCCGCGGGTTCGACTTCCGCCGAGCCTGGATCCAGCTCTTCGCGGGTGAGCATCTCGACATCGATGCACAGCGCGTTGAGTTCCTTCGTCACGACGTTGAAGCTCTCGGGGAGACCCGGTTCCTTGATGGTCTCGCCCTTGATGATGGCCTGGTAGATCTGGGTGCGGCCGTGCATGTCGTCGGACTTGTAGGTGAGCAGTTCCTGGAGGACGTGGGCGGCGCCGTAGGCTTCCAACGCCCACACTTCCATCTCGCCGAACCGCTGGCCACCGAACTGGGCCTTGCCGCCCAGGGGCTGCTGCGTGATGAGGCTGTAGGGCCCAATGCTCCGGGCATGGATTTTGTTGTCGACGAGGTGGTGCAGCTTAAGCATATAGACGCAGCCCACGTTCACTGGCTGCTCGAAGGCCTCGCCGGTCATGCCGTCATAAAGCATCGTCTTGCCGGTGACATCGGGTCCGAGCTTGTTGTTCTTTTCCCAGGCCTGGGTCAGGAAGCCCTTGATATCGGCTTCCCGGGCACCGTCGAAGACGGGCGTGGAGAAGTGGATGCCGAGGGTCTTGCCGGCCCAGCCAAGGTGGCATTCGAGCACCTGGCCGATGTTCATACGGGAGGGCACGCCGAGGGGGTTCAGCACGATGTCCACGGGACGGCCATCGGGCAGGTAGGGCATGTCCTCCACGGGAAGAATGCGGCTGACCACACCCTTGTTGCCGTGACGACCGGCCATCTTGTCACCGACCTGCAGCTTGCGCTTGACGGCCACATAGCACTTCACGGTCTTGAGGACACCGGGCATCAGCTCATCACCCTTGAGCAGGCGTTCCATGCGCTCGTTCAGGATGTCGCGCAGGACCTTGAGCTGGCTCTCGGTCTTGTCGAGGATGTCGAGCACCTCGGCGTTGATGCGGGTCTTGCCGGCGGCCACTGAGATCTGGCGGAAACGATGGTAGGGCACGGCCTCCAGCATGTTCTGGGTGAGCTTCTTACCCTTCGGCAGCAGCTCCTTGCCCTTGTCGTCGCTGAGGACCTCGTCGAGTTCCTTGCCCTTGAGCAGGGTGACGACCTTCTTCTTGGCTTCAGCGCGGATGATGCGCTCTTCGTCGGAAAGATCCTTCTCCCACTTGGCCATCTGATCGCGTTCGATCTGCTGGGTGCGGAGGTCCTTTTCCTGGCCCTTGCGGGTGAAGACCTTGATGTCCACCACGGTGCCCTCGATGCCCGGGGGAACCGTGAGGCTGGCGTCCTTCACGTCGCTGGCCTTCTCGCCGAAGATGGCGCGGAGCAGCTTCTCTTCAGGGGAAAGGATGGTCTCGCCCTTGGGCGTGACCTTGCCCACCAGGATGTCGCCGTGCTTGACGGTGGCGCCGGTGCGGATGATGCCGCTGTCATCGAGGTTCTTGAGAGCCTCTTCACGGACCTGGGGGATGTCGCGGGTGATCTCTTCGGGGCCCAGCTTGGTGTCGCGGGCGTGGACCTCGAACTCCTCGATGTGGATGGTGGTGTAGAGGTCTTCCTTCACCACGCGCTCGGAGATCAGGATCGCGTCCTCGAAGTTGTAGCCGCGCCAGGGCATGTAGGCCACGACCAGGTTCCGGCCCAGGGCCAGTTCACCGTGATCGGTACAGGGCCCGTCGGCGAGGATCTGGTCCTCGGTGACGTACTCGCCCTTCTTGACCAGCGGGGTCTGGTTGAGGCAGGTGTTCTGGTTGCTGCGGGCGAACTTCACGAGGGTGTAGATGTCCACGCCGGATTCGATACCATCGGTATCCGGATCGTCCTCGACGCGCACCACGATGCGGTTGGCATCCACCGTTTCCACGATGCCCGAGCGGCGGCAGACGACGCAGGCTCCGGAATCCTTGGCGGCCACATACTCCATGCCGGTGCCCACGATGGGGGCCTCGGTGCGGATAAGCGGCACGGCCTGGCGCTGCATGTTGGCACCCATGAGGGCGCGGTTGGCATCGTCGTTTTCAAGGAAGGGAATGAGCGAGGCGGCCACAGAGACCACCTGCTTGGGGCTCACGTCCATGAGGGTGACCTTGTCGCGGGACACGATCTTGGTCTCGCCGCCGAAGCGGACGGTGACGTCCTCGTCCTGGATGGCGCCGTCCTTATCCACCCGCACATTGGCCTGGGCGATGACGTGGACGTCCTCCTCCCACGCGGAGAGATAGAAGGCGTGCATCTCGTACTTCGCGGGGCGCTTGCCGGCCTTGACGAGCTTCTTGTTCTCCTCCTCCAATTCGACGAGGCGAACCACTTCCATGTAGCTGTGCTTGGAATCGCCCACACTCGTGACCTTGGCGAAATGGACGATGCGACCGTTCTCGATCTTGAGGTAGGGGCTCTCGATGAACCCGAATTCGTTGATGCGGGCATAGCAGCTCAGTGAGCTGATGAGGCCGATGTTCGGACCTTCCGGCGTTTCGATGGGGCAGATGCGGCCGTAGTGCGAGGTGTGCACGTCACGCACCTCGAAGCCCGCACGGTCGCGGCTCAGACCGCCCGGCCCGAGGGCTGAGAGGCGGCGCTTGTGGGTGATCTCGGACAGCGGGTTGGTCTGATCCATGAACTGGGAGAGCTGGCTGCTGCCGAAGAACTCCTTCATGGCCGCGATGACCGGCTTGCTGTTGATCAGGTCGTGGGCCTGCAGGGGGCTGTTGGGATCCTGCGCGATGCCGAACTTCTCCTTGATGGCCCGCTGAACGCGTACGAGACCCACACGGAAGCCGTTCTCCAGAAGCTCACCCACGGACCGCACGCGGCGGTTGCCCAGGTGGTCGATGTCGTCCGCGCGCACGGGGGCGATCTCGCCGATGTCCTGCCGGGTGGTGTCGTATTTCTTCAGGCGCAGAAGGTAGTGGACGGTCTGGATGAAGTCGTCCGTACCCAGCGTGCGGTGCTCCAGATTGGTGTTCAGCGCCAGCTTGGCGTTGATCTTGTGACGTCCCACCTTGCTGAGGTCGTACTTCTGGGGATCGAAGAACATGCCGAAGAGCAGCTTCTTGCTGGATTCCAGGGTGGCGGGTTCGCCGGGCCGGATCTTCTTGAACAGCTCCTTGGCCGCCTCCTCGCTGTCCTCCGTGTGGTCCTTGGCCAGGGTCTCGGAGAAGACCTTGCCGGTGACATCGGATTCAGGGAAGAAGACATCGAAGGTTTGGATGTCGTTCGCCAGGAACATCTCCAGATGGGTCTGGAGGAAGGGCTCATTGGCCTCCATGAGCACTTCGCCGGTGCCCATGTTCACGATGTCCTGCAGGAGCACGGCGCCATCGAGCATTTCGCGCGACACGGGCACATCCTTGATGCCCGCTTTCTGCATCTGCTCAAGGACGCGGCGGGTGATCTTCTTGTCCTTCGCGAGGAGCACTTCCTTGGTCTTGGGGTGCTTCACGTCCTCATCGGTCTTCTTGCCCGTGAGGTGGTCGCCCAGGGCGACGCTCAGCTTGCCCTTTTTCAGGAGGAAGGTGGCGGGGCTGTAGAAGTGGCGAAGCATGAGCTCGTTGGAGCTGAGGCTTTCACTGAAGAGGCCCAGGGCGCGCATGAAGGTCGCGCCGAGGAACTTGCGCTTGCGGTCGATGCGGGCGTAGAGCAGGCCCTTGGCGTCCAGCTCGAATTCGATCCAGGAACCGCGGTAGGGGATGACCTGGGCGCTGTAGAGGCTCTTGTCGGAGGCGATGCTGAAGAAGACGCCGGGGCTGCGGTGCAGCTGGCTCACGATCACGCGCTCAGTGCCGTTGATGATGAAGGTGCCGCGGTCGGTCATGATCGGCAGGTCGCCGAAATAGACTTCGGAATCCTGGCTCTGCTTGAACCGGCGGTTGCCCTTGTCATCCTTGTCGAACTGGTTGAGACGGACGCGGATTTTCAGGGGGGCGGCCATGGTGGAGCCGCGCTCGACGCACTCGTCCATGCCCATCTTCTGCTTCATCGAGACGGGCTCTTGGCACACGTCACAGATGGTCGCGGCGTTCTTGTTCCGGGTGCCGCACTTGGGGCAATCCACCGTCGGATCCTTCGGGTGGTCCGACACGATGCTGTGGCCGCAGTGCTTGCACTGGGTGCGGAGATGCTCGAGGCCCAGATACTTCTCGCACTTGCAGGCCCAGTGACCCACGGTGTAATCCAGGAATTCGACTTCGAGGGTGGCGTCGGTGCCGTCGGGGTTCTTGCCGTTCTGCACGGGGAACATGGACTCGAACACGGCCTTGAGCCCGCGGGGATCCCGCTCGCTGTGCAGCAGGTTCATCTGGAGGAATTCGTCGTAGCTCCGCTTCTGGATGTCGATCAGGTTCGGAATGGGAACCAGGGATCGGATCTTGGAGAAGTTGTGGCGCTGGCGGTAGATGTTCTGCTGAACACTCATGGTTCGCTCCAGATGAAGTTGGCGGAACCTTCTATGGACGGCACGCGGCGCGGGATTTCACAGCTGCGGGCCTTGAGCAAAGACGGCTTTGTCCGGAGCCATGGCCCCGGAACGGGATTACATGCGAACGTGCTGGGTGCCCCTGTACGCACCGATGACCACCCTGCCACCCTGTGGTGGAAGGTGTGGCCCTGAGATGATATTGGCGCTGCGGCGGACGGCTTTTCGCAACCAGGGGCCTTTAAAGGGGCGGAGATCCGTACGGGATTCCGGACGGAAGGAATAATCGTACCATGTTCAGACAAAACCGCAAAGCGCAAGGTGTGAGACACACCCTACGCTTTGCGTTAATACTGAAAAAAAGCTACTTGATCTCGACCTTGGCGCCGGCCGCTTCGAGCTTTTCCTTGATCTTCTGGGCCTCGTCCTTGGCCACGCCTTCCTTGACGGCCTTGGGAGCGCCATCGACCAGGTCCTTGGCTTCCTTGAGACCCAGGCCCGCGACGATCTCGCGAACGGCCTTGATGACGTTGAGCTTGTTGGCACCGGCCTCGACCAGCATGACATTGAACTCGGTCTGCTCTTCGACGGCGGCGGCAGGAGCGCCAGCGCCAGCGGCGGGGGCGGACATGGCGGCGGCGGAGACACCGAAGCGGTCCTCGAGGGCCTTGACCAGATTGGCCAGGTCGAGCACGGTCATGGTTTCGATTTCAGCAATGAGTTGATCGGCAGTGAGAGCCATGATGGCCTCCTAAATTCGAACTGAGGTTGTGGATGCGGGGTTGAATGAACTACTCGCCAGCCTTCTGCTTGCGGATGCCTTCGAGGACGACCGCCAGACCGGAGATGGGATACATCATAAGGTAAAGCAACTTGGCAATCAGCACATCGCGGCTCGGCAGCTCGGCAAGAACCTTGAGCTGTTGGGCATCGATCATCTTGCCATCCATGATGCCGGCCTTGAAGGTCGCGGCAGGATTGTCCTTCAGGAAACCATTAATGGCCTTGGCCATCGCGATGACATCGTCACCGGTGGTGGCGATGGCGCTGGATCCCTTGAAAGAACCGCCCAGGGCTTCGAAGGAGGTACCCTTCACGGCCAGACGGAGCAGGGTGTTCTTGCTGACACGATACTGGGCCTTGCTCTCGCGGACGCTCTTGCGGAAGGCAGTGTCCTTCTCAACCACGAGGCCCTTGAATTCAATCACGACGGCCGAGGTGGCGGACGCGAAGGTTTCTTTGAGCTCGGCGACTTCAGCGAACTTCTGGGTCTTTTCCATCGTCGGCCTCCTACTTCTCAACGTTTGTGTTGAGGGTGACCGAGGGGCCCATGGTGGAGGCGATGTACATCGTCTTCACGTACTTGCCCTTCGCAGTGGCGGGCTTGGCCTTGTGAACGGCATCGATCAGCGCCTTGGCGTTCTCTTCCAGCTTCTCAACACCGAAGGAGAGCTTGCCCACGGGGGCGTGGATGATGCCGGTCTTGTCAACGCGGTATTCCACCTTGCCGGCCTTGATCTCCTTGATGGCCTTGACCACATCGAAGGTCACGGTTCCCGTCTTGGGGTTGGGCATGAGGCCCCGGGGACCGAGCACCTTGCCCAGTCGGCCAACGCCCTTCATCATGTCGGGGGTCGCGACCAGGGCATCAAAGTCAAGGAACCCGCCGGCGATCTTCTCGACCAGCTCATCCCCGCCCACGATCTCGGCGCCCGCAGCTTCCGCTTCCTTGATCTTCTCGCCACCTGCGATCACCGCCACACGCATGGTCTTGCCCGTTCCGTGGGGCAGGACGATGGTGCCGCGGACCATCTGGTCCGCGTGGCGTGGATCCACACCGAGCCGCATATGGACTTCCACCGTTTCGTCGAACTTGGCAAAAGCCGTGTCCTTGACGACGGTGAGAGCGTCCTTCAGCTCGTAGGGGCGATCTTCGATCTTGGCCGCGGCAGCCCGGTACTTCTTTCCAGGTTTTGCCATGTTGGCTCCATTCGAACAATCTCCCGCGATGACGGTCGCGGTGGCCGGGATCGCCGCACGTCGCGGCTCTCCAACAAAAGCGAAATTCAGAAACAAAGCTCACGCGGGCTTAGGACCCGCGCGACAAAAACTAATCGATGACGTCCACGCCCATGGAGCGTGCGGAACCGGCGATGGAACGAACGGCGGCCTCAAGGCTACCGGCGGTGAGATCCGGCATCTTCACCTTGGCGATCTCGACGAGCTGGGCCCGGGTGATCTTGCCGACCTTCTGCTTGTTGGGGGTGGGGCTGCCCTTGTCCAGGCCGAGCTTCTTCTTGATCAGCACGGCTGCGGGCGGGGTCTTCAGGATGAAACTGAAGCTGCGGTCGCCATAAACCGTGATGACAACGGGGAGGGTGGTGCCCTTCTCGACGCTGCCGACGGACTTCGCGTTGAACTGCTTCACGAATTCCATGATGTTGACGCCGTGCTGACCCAGCGCTGGGCCGACGGGAGGCGCAGGGGTGGCCTCGCCCGCGGGCAGCTGCAGCTTGATGTAACCAGTGATTTTCTTTGCCATGGTGTCGCTCCCGCGGAGGATTCCGGCGCATGCCGGCGACGTCCGCCTTGTGGGTGGCCCGCCAGGAATGGCGGCCGACCGGGTGAAAAAGGTCCCGGCCAATAGCGACCGGGACTGAAAAGTCTAACAAAAAGGGGCAGAAAAAGCTTCAGCAGATTACAAAAGCCCGAATCCGGCTCCGCCGGATGAGGGCGCGGGGGCTCCGGGGGGAGGCTCCATCTCCGCAGCTGGCTGCGGGAGCACAGCGCGGGGCGCTGTGCGTCAGATGGAGAGGGCGCAGCCCGGTCCCCCGGACAACATCACCGTTTTTCGACCTGGATGAAGTCGAGCTCCACAGGGGTGCTGCGACCGAACACCGTCACCAACACCTTGATGGTGGATCGCTCCTCGTGGATCTCATCCACGTCCCCTTCAAAATTAGCGAAAGGCCCATCAACGATGCGGACCTTTTCGCCCTTTTCAAAGTGGTATTTGGGCTTGGGCTTCTCTTGGGTCTCTTCGGTGTGGTGCATGATCTGGCGGACTTCCTCGTCCGTCAGGGGCGTGGGCCGCTTCTTGTTGGCCCCCACGAAGCTTGTGACTTTCGGGGTATTCCGCACCAGATGCCAGTCGGCATCGGCCATTTCCACGGAACCATCGGGCTTGCGCTCCACCTGGATCTGCACGAGCAGATAGCCAGGGAACGACTTGCGCTTCTTGATGACGCGTTCCTTCTTGCCGGATTTGGCGTCGACCTTCATTTCCTCATAGGTCTCTTCCGGGATCTGAATGTCCCCGAAGGTGCCGTCGCGCTCTTCCATCTTGACGCGCTGGCGGAGATGCTCCAACACCTTGGCTTCATAGCCGGAATAGGTGTGGATGATGAACCACTTGAGCTCACGGCCCTCGGGCTGAGCTGGTGTTTCCTGGAGGATGTTCACAAGATCAGTCATGCCTGCCTCCGCTTCAGCGCGTCTTCATCCATAAGGCCGCAAAGCCCTTGGTGAAGACCCAGTCCACGGCCCAGAGATAGACCCCAACAAACACCGAGACAGTGACCACCGTCCAGGTGGAGGTCATCACCTTCTCTTTGCTCGGCCAGTCCACCCGGTTGAGCTCGGCCGCAAGATCCTTGGCCTGTTGCTTGATGGCACCGATCACGATGGACCCCGTGGAAAGGACGTCTATCAGAAAAACCTGGCCCCGAGCGGGATCGCCGGGGCCGGAAAGTGGCAGGGGAGACAGGCTTCGAACCCGCGACCTGCGGATTTGGAGTCCGCTGCTCTACCAACTGAGCTACTCCCCTGTGGGAACCGCCCGGCTTCTGGTGGAGCCGGGCGGGAAACCCTCGGCACCGGAGACCTACTTGGCCTCGCGGTGAACCTTGTAACCACCGCAGAAACGGCAGAACTTGTTGAATTCAAGCTTGCCCGTGGTGGTCTTCTTGTTCTTGGTGGTGCTGTAGTTCTTGCGTTTGCACTCTTGGCACTGCAAGTGGACGATGTCACGCATGGGGACCTCCTAAGTCGGAAGGCGGATCGGCTTTAGGCCAGGATCTCGCCCACATTGCCGGCGCCGACGGTACGACCGCCTTCACGGATGGCGAACTTCAGTCCCTTGACCATGGCGATGGGCTGGATCAGCTCGACCGTCAGGGTGACGTTGTCGCCGGGCATCACCATTTCGCGACCGGCCTCGAGCTCGATGGAGCCGGTCACGTCCGTGGTGCGGAAGTAGAACTGGGGGCGGTACTTGTTGAAGAAGGGGGTGTGGCGTCCGCCCTCTTCCTTGGTCAGCACGTACACCTGGGCGTTGAACTTGGTGTGGGGGGTGATGCTGCCGGGCTTGGCAAGCACCTGGCCACGCTCCACATCCTTGCGCTCAATGCCGCGAAGCAGCAGGCCCGCGTTGTCGCCAGCCTGACCCTGGTCCAGGGACTTGCGGAACATCTCGACGCCGGTGACGACCTTCTTCACGGTGTCCTTGAGGCCGATGATCTCGACTTCCTCACCCACCCTGACGATGCCCTGCTCGATGCGGCCGGTCACCACGGTGCCGCGGCCGGTGATGGTGAACACGTCCTCGACGGGCATGATGAAGGGCTTGTCGATGGCGCGGGCGGGATCGGGGATGTAGGCATCCACCGCGGCCATGAGCTCCAGGATGCAGGCGCAATCCGGATGGTCAGGGGTCTCGGCGTGATCCAGGGCCAGACGGGCGGAACCCTTGATGATGGGAATATCGTCGCCGGGGTACTGGTAGGAGGACAGCAGATCGCGGATCTCCATCTCGACCAGTTCGGTGAGCTCGGGATCGGCGATGTCCACCTTGTTCATGAAGACCACGATGTAGGGCACGCCGACCTGGCGGGCCAGGAGGATGTGCTCACGGGTCTGAGGCATGGGGCCGTCGGTGGCAGCCACCACAAGAATGGCGCCGTCCATCTGAGCCGCGCCGGTGATCATGTTCTTGATGTAATCGGCGTGACCCGGGCAGTCCACGTGAGCGTAGTGACGCTTCTCGGTCTGGTACTCGACGTGGGCAGTGTTGATCGTGATCCCGCGGGCCTTCTCTTCAGGCGCGGAGTCGATCTGGTCGTAGGACTTCGTCTCGCCGCCAAACTTCTTGGCGAGGATGTAGGTGATCGCCGCGGTCAGCGTGGTTTTACCGTGGTCCACATGGCCAATGGTGCCGATGTTGACGTGGGTCTTCGAGCGGTCGAATTTCTCTTTGGCCACGGATACCTCCTAAAAGGTGGAAGAAAAAATGAAAGGGAGAACAAGAGTCGGGTGGAGCCCACAACCGGGCTTGAACCGGTGACCTCTTCCTTACCAAGGAAGTGCTCTACCACTGAGCTATGTGGGCTTTGAACCTTCCCGCCAGGAGGCGGGGAGCCTTGCCGCCAGCCGGGCGGGCCCAGCGGACGGGGAGGGTGGAGCGGGAAACGGGGTTCGAACCCGCGACATTCAGCTTGGAAGGCTGACGCTCTACCAACTGAGCTATTCCCGCGGTAAAAACCGGAGAACGGGACCCAGCGCTCTGGATGAGCTCCAGAGGACTGGTGCCGAGAGAAGGATTCGAACCTCCGTAACGCGTTGCGTGGCAGATTTACAGTCTGCTGCCATTAACCACTCGGCCATCTCGGCATGCTTGTCCGGCGCCCCTCCCGGGGCTTGTCAATCTTCCCCAGGAAACCCGAGGAAGCACCCCATCGGAACCCCTGCCGGGGCACCGTGTCAGGTGGCACTGCGAGGCAGGGCTTTCCTAACAGGGAACTCGAAAGGTATCACGGCAACGGAACAGCCTCAAGGGAAAACTTCCGGCGTGACCTGCCCGCGACGCGCCAGGACACGGAAGAGCGTCACCGCCGCGGCGGCAGATACATTCAGGCTCTCGATGCCGCCCGGCATGGGAATGTGCAGCAACCCATCGCAACGTTCGCGGATCTTGAGGTGAAGGCCCTCGCCCTCGGCACCCATGATCAGCACCGTGGCGCGATCGAAAGGCTCTTTCAGGTAGTCCTGGCTGCCTTCACCGGCAGCCAATCCGTAGATCCAGGCCCCAGCCTCCTTCAGCTCCTCAAGGGCGCGGCCGAGGTTCACCACCCGGCACACAGGCACGCGGCCCGCCGTGCCCGCGCTGGCGCGGACGACCGTTTCGTTCACGGCCGCAGAGCGGCGTTCCGGCAGCAGCACGCCGTCCACCGCGGCGGCGGCGGCGGAGCGCAGAATGGCTCCCAGGTTGTGGGGATCGGTAATCCCGTCGAGGGCCAAGACCAGCGCGGCATCCCCCTTGGCCTTCACGCAGGCCACCACGTCCTCGAAGGCCGCATAAGCGAAGGGACCGCCTTCGCCCAGCACGCCCTGGTGACGCTGGCCCTGGCTGCGCCGATCCAGGCTTTCCATGGGCTCACGATGGACGACCACCTCTGCGGCCCGGGCGGTGGAGATCAGCTTCGCCACCCGGCCGAAAGCAGCGGGAGCGACCCAGAGGGAATGAAGCTCGCCGCGCGCCAGGGCCTCCTCGCAGGCGTGGGGTCCCAGGAAACGCATGGCTAGAAGGTCTTCTTGAAGCCGAGGGCCATGAGGTGCCCCATGCCCTCCAGCCGGACGCGGTTGAGGGCGCCCTGGAGGCCCGTGGAGCTCCAGATGTTCTGCCGACGGATGTCCTGGTCCTCGCTTTGCCGGAACTGATAGCCGAGGCTCAGTTCTCCGCCCCAGACCTTGTAGCCGGCCCCGATGGAGAAGGCGGCCGTGCGCGATCCGCCGAGCAGGGGTTCCGCCGCGGCCTCCTCGATGCTGCGCTGTTCGAGGGCCAGGCCCCCACGCAGGGTCCAGAACTTTCCAAGCTCCAACTCCATGGAGGCGCTCAGCCCGAGGTGGCTTTTGCCCGCGGGAAGCTCTACCGGAGCCGCGACCGTTCCCGAGGGGGTCTGCACCGTCGCGAAACGGGGCACCCGGAGGTTGGCCGAGGTCCAGCGGAGATCGGCCTCCCAGGTCAACATCGGGGTGATGCGGTGCCGCATGCCGATGGTCGTTTGGGAGGGCAGTTCCATGGTCGCGCTTCCCGCCATGGCGCTGGATGCGCCCAACAGAGTGGCGGCACGGACATCTGTGCCAATCGGTGCAGCGCTGAGGCCGTCATTGTCGTAGAACCCCAGGTTCGGGCCCCGGAGGTCCGCCTTCATATCGAGATCGCCCTTCAATCCGGACTGGTGTGTGAAGCCCAGGGTCCAGCGGGGGCTGATGGCCCAGCGGAGGCCCAGCGAGTAGCTGGGCACCACCTTGTTGCCACTCTGACCGACCCGCTGTTCCACCAGGCCCTCCACGGGATTCGTCGCGGAGGCCGGAAGGATCGGATCGTTCGGCACATTCAAGCGCATCACGCTTGTGGATTCGTAGGAGAGGCGCGCCACACCCACGCCCAGACCCACGGACAGGTTGGGGTTAAGGGCCCAGGCCGCCTGCCCTTCCAGGCGGCGCGCGGACAGGTCGATCCCATCCCCCAGGAACCGGTCCGGTGAGCCACTCGGGAGTTTCCCATGGCGGAGGTACGGTTCGTCCAGCTTCAGGCCAAGCGTCCAGGTGGGTGACAGGCGTGCGGCCAGACCAAAACCGCCGATGGCGCGGTTGCGATCCGTGCTGTAGCGGGTCAGCTGGTTCGACTCCAGGCTCTGCTGGGTGGCCGACATCTCCAACCCCGCGGCCAGGTAGGCCCCGCCGTTTCCCTTCAGGGACGCCAGCAACGCGGGATTGGCGGTGGCGGCCTCCAGGCTGTAGCCATAGGCCACCTGCGCGCCACTCCTTGCAATGCCGACGGGATCTGCGGCCGGAAGGGCCATGCTCTGGGCCGCGACCGGAAGGGCACCCACGCCCAACACCAGTCCCATCCCAATCATTCCACGAACCACCTGGGCCATACCCCACGCCTCCCGAGACACGCTTCTTGAATGGTCCGAACCCGGAAAGGGTTCAAACCCAAGGCTCCAGGATCGCCAAAAGCGGCCATTTCACCAAGCGGGGTTTTCCGGTCAGTGATCCGATTCGCCCATGAACCGCACCAGCAGCCGGTCCACCAGCTCCCATACTTCAAGCAGCGCGGCGAGGCACATGACCAGGCCGAGGCCCAGGGCCAGGGCTCGGCCCCAAGGACCCATGAGCGCCCGACAAAGATCTGGCCACTGCCAGAAGATCGAGGGCAGCTTGAGCCGCCCATAGAAGGCGAGGGTCGACAACAACATCCCGCCCCAGAGCATGTAGAAAAACCTCAACGCTCGGAAGAGGATGTCCCAGGCGAATGGTCGGGGGCGGAATGCGGGCATGGAGGACCCAGCATAACCCGAGTGGAGGCTCAGCCGGGAAGCGTGATGAAGAAGCGCGTGCCTTCCTCCCAGTTGGTGGTGAACCCCACCGTGCCGCCCAGCACGGTCTCGCCGAGCAGCTTCATCCCATAGGTCCCCAGGCCCCGCCCCTTCGGCGCCTTGGTGCTGAAGGAACGCTGGAAGATCCGATCCGCCACTTCAGGCACCATGCAGCCGGGGTTCTGGACGACGAAGGTGGGGCGCCCTGACCGCACTTCATACCAGATTTTGGCTTGTCCCCCGTGGGGGACCGCCTCCAAGGCGTTCAGCACCATGTTGGTGAGGATCCGGCCGAGGATGGCTGGATCGGTCAGGAGCACCCGGGCGTTCGGATCGGTCGGCAACCGCACGAGGCGCGCGGCCGTTTCGATATCCAACGAGGCCATGAGGTTGTCGAGGACGCCATCCGGAGAGAGGTGCCGAAGGTCGGGGTTCAGTTCACCTTCTTCCGCCTGGAGAAGGCGGCGCTGCGATTCCACCTCGTCCGTGAGGTGGCCCGCCACCTCGATGATCCGCTCGGCGACCGTGGTGGCCTCAGCCCCAGCGCCACGCAGCAGTTCTGTCCAGTTCCTCAGTCCGTGCAGAGCATTCAGGAGGTCGTGGAGGAACACGCGCTCCAAGGCCTCTCGCCGCTTCTGCGCGCTGATGTCCTGGAGCGTGAGAAGCGTCAGCCGGTGCCCCGCCACGGTGAGCGGTCGGGTTCGCACCCTGAATTCACGGGCCTCCCAACGACCATTCCGCTCGATGCTGATGAGGTATTCCCCTGAAGCCGTCTGCCCGGTGTCGATGGTCGCCAGCTCGGCAAGCAGGGCCCCACAGCACCTGCAGGCCCTGGAGGTGCCGCACCCCTCCGTTCCCTCGCTCACGTGGACACACTCAAGAGCTTCGCCGAGCTTGAGCCCCCGGCAGGCCATCGGCTCCCCCTTCGACAGCGCCTCGAGCAACGCTGGGTTCGCTGCGAGGATCTGCCGCTGCGGGTTGAGCACCAGCGCGTAGCCATCCACCGCCTCAAGGACGGCCTGGATCACGGGATCGACGAGGCAGAGGCTCACCTGGTCGCTCACCTCTGCCGATGTCGCTCGGCCCGGGGGGGCGAAAAAGGGTCCGTCTTCAAGCGGGAGTCCCTCTTCTTTCATGGGTGCCTCGTGCGGGGAGTATGAACCCGAGGCCAGGCACCAGGAAGGTACATTCATTACCCGGTGGTCAGACGACCAGGATCTGCCAGCCCAACCGAAGAATCAGCGCACCCACGACCCCCATGAACACACCGCGGACCCAGCGGCTGCCCTTGCTGAGGGCCACGTGGGCACCCAGATAGCCGCCCACGCCATTGGCCACGGCCATGCCGAGGGCCACGGAGGGGATCCAGCTTCCCTGCCACACGAAGAGCCCCATGGCCGTCAAGTTCGAAGCCCAGTTCACGCTCTTGGCCAGGGCTGAAGCCCGGAGGAAATCGAAGCCCAGCACAGCCACGAAGAGGAAGATCAACAGGGAGCCCGTGCCTGGACCGAAGAAGCCGTCGTAGAAACCGAGCGCCAGCGCGATGAGGGCCGCCAGGCCCCGCTGGTGGCCAAGACCAAAGCGCGGCGCGTGCAGGTGACCCAGGTCGGGCTTAAGCAAGGTGAACGCCAGCATGGCCACCAGCAGGCCGAGCATCACCGGCCGCAGGAAATCGCCATGCACCCGGTAGGTGAGCCACACGCCGCCTGAAGCACCCAGCGCCGAGGCCAGCACCGGTCCCACCATTTCGCGCCAGGCCAGGGTTCCCGAGCGCAGGAATTTGCCCGCCGCCATGGTGGTGCCCGTGACGGCGACCACTTTGTTCGTGCCCAGCAGCGTCGGCAGCGGCGTACCGATGGGAAGGGCGATCATCAGAGCTGGCACCGTGATCAATCCACCGCCCCCCACGATGGCATCGATGAAGCCCGCCAGCAGGGAGGCGAGCATGAGGAGAAGAAGCGCGGGAAAACTGGGCATGAAGCTCCAGGCCAATCAAGGAAGCCAACCAGGCGGCGACCCACCCAGACATTATTCTGACCCTCGCCGGGTGGCTTCGCACGCTGCACTGCAGCGTGCGAAGCCACCCGACGGGGTCAGACCTTCAGAATCTCCGCTTCCTTGTGCTTCATGGCCTCGTCGATCTCCTTGATGTGGGCGTCAGTGACCTTCTGGATATCCTCCAGGGTCTTCTTCGCCGCGTCCTCGGAGATGTGGGCCTCCTTGGCCTTCTCGAGCTTCTTCACGTCCTCGTTGGCATCGCGGCGGATGTTGCGTACCCCCGTCTTGATCTCCTCGCCCAGGCGGTGCAGCACCTTCACCAGCTCCCTGCGGCGCTCTTCCGTCAGCATGGGAATGGGCAGGCGGATCACATTGCCGTCGTTGGACGGATTGATGCCCAGGTCGGACTTGAGGATCGCCGTTTCCACGGCCTTGATGGCGCTCTTGTCGAAAGGCGTCACCACCAGCATCCCGGCCTCAGGCACAGAAACGGTGGCCATCTGGTTGAGGGGCACCACCGAGCCATAGTAGTCCACGTGCACGTTGTCCAGCAGGCTCGCATTGGCGCGGCCCGTGCGGATGGTGGCCATTTCCTTTTTCAGTGCTTCCAGGGACCCGTGCATGCGGCGCTTGGTTTCCTGCAGGATGACATCGGGGGTCTGGGCGGTCATGGGCACCTCGCGTTGAACAGCCTTCCTTTATACAGCACGGGAGGGCCTGCCGCAGGGTCCCCTGCGTGCTAGAGTGGGGCACTTTCCCGAGGTCCCCATGCGTATGCGATGTCTGCTGGCCCCTTTGGCGTCCCTGGCCTTGTTCGCGGCCCCCGCCTCCACCGAGATGGCGCTCACGAGCCCAGACGGTTTTGCCCTCAAGGGCACACTCACCCTGCCCACCGCAAAGGGCAAGGTGCCCGTGGTGATCCTGGCCCACCAGTTCCGGGCCGACCGCACGGGCTGGGCGCCCTTGGCCGAGCGCCTCGCGGCCCGTGGCATCGGCACCCTGGCCCTGGACCTGCGGGGCCATGGCGCCAGCACCCAGAAGGGTGGCGCCGAAGTAATCGTCTCCAGCGACTTCATGGCCTCGGCCAAGGCCGTGGGCTTCGACCAGATCCCCGCCGACTTGGCCCAGGCCGCGGCCTGGCTTCGGAAGCAGCCTGGCGTGGACGGACGCCGTATCGGCCTCGCGGGTTCCAGCGTGGGCGCCTTCTCAGTGCTGTTGGCTGCCCCCGAGGTGAAACCCGTCGCCGTCCTCAGCCTCAGCCCCGCCGGCACCGGCGCCTTCGGAGAGGGTGCCCGCGAGAAGCTGAAGGCCGCCGTGCTGCGTGGGAAGGCCTCCACGCTGGTCCTGGCTTCCACCGGAGACAAGGACGCCTTCGAGAACGCCCAGGTCGTGAAGGATCTGCCGGGTGTGGCCCTGAACCTGAAGGACGGCGAGGAGCACGGTTTCGCCTATCTCAAGGAGCAGGCCGATCTCATGGCCGTCTTCTTCGGCGAATACCTCACCTATCACCACACTGGGCAGGTCTACGCCGCGGCCTCCGCGAAGCCCGCGGTCACGCCGGACAACGTCATCAACGACAAGACCCTCGCCGAGAGGAAGGCCGCAGACGCGCCGAAATAGCGCACCCACGCCCCATCACCCACGTTCCCGGTCTCTCGTCTAGTGGAACTGCTGCGCCTCCGTGGAACCCGCAAGCGCCAAGGTTGAAGCCAGGCCTCCGCTGATGGCCTGGGCCACCTCGTCGAAGTAACCGGTGCCCACCTCGCGCTGGTGCTTGGTGGCGGTGTAGCCCCGCGCCTCGGAGGCAAACTCGGCCTCCTGCAGGCGGGAATAGGCCGTCATGTGCTCGGTGCGGTAGGCGTTGGCCAGTTCGAACATGCCGTGGTTGAGGCTGTGGAAGCCCGCCAGGGTGATGAACTGGAACTTGTAGCCCAGGTTCCCCAGCTCCCGCTGGAACGCGGCGATCTCGTCATCGCTGAGCTTCTTCTTCCAGTTGAAGGAGGGTGAACAGTTGTAGGCCAGCAGCTTGCCCGGGAACTCGGCGTGGACGCCCTCGGCGAAGGCCTTGGCCTCCTTCAGGTCCGGCGTGGAGGTCTCGCACCAGATGAGGTCCGCGTAGGGCGCATAGGCTTTGGCGCGGGCAATGGCCATGTCGAGTCCTCCGGTAATGCGGTGGAAGCCCTCGGGGGTGCGCTCGCCGGTGAGGAAGGGCCGGTCCCGCTCATCGATGTCGGACGTGATCAGTCGGGCCGAATCCGCGTCCGTGCGGGCGATGACGAGGCTGGGCACGTCCAGGACATCCGCCGCGAGGCGGGCCGCCACCAGGGTGCGGATGAAGTGGCCGGTGGGAATGAGCACCTTGCCGCCCAGGTGGCCGCACTTCTTTTCGCTGGAGAGCTGATCCTCGAAGTGGACGCCAGCGGCTCCGGCTTCGATCATGCCCTTCATCAGTTCGAAGGCATTCAAAGGCCCCCCAAAGCCAGCCTCGGCATCGGCGATGATGGGCAGGAACCAGTCGCGGCTGACGCCGCCCTCGCCGTGCTCGATTTGATCCGCCCGCTGGAGGGCGCCGTTCAGGCGCTTCACCAGGGCGGGGACGGAGTTGGCCGGATAGAGGCTCTGGTCGGGGTAGGTCTGACCCGACAGATTGGCGTCGGCCGCCACCTGCCAGCCGGAGCAGTAGATGGCCTTCAGGCCGGCCTTGGCCATCTGCACCGCCTGCCCACCGCTGAGCGCGCCCAGCGCCCGGGTGGGCTCGTCCTGCTGAAGCAGCTTCCAGAGCTTGCGGGCACCCAGCTGGGCCAGCGTGTGCTCAATGCGGATGCTGCCGCGGAGCCGCTTCACCGTCTCGGGGCCATAGGGCCGGGTGATGCCCTCCCAGCGGTGCGCGGAGAAGTCATCCTCGATGGGGGGGATGGGGAACCTTGGGGTCATGAATCACCTCGATGGGGGGGTAAGTTGTGGCGTCATGTCAAAGATTGACTTATTCTGAGCCGAGTCAATGAACAGCTGATTTGATAGGGGTTGATTTGAAAATTTCAGTCAATTCGTATTTCCTGTTTTGTAAATTGATGTAAACGAGGTCCCATGCCCTCTGCCGCCCCCACCAAGCCCGCCGCCCGCCTCGGCGCCAAGATTCGTGTCCTCCGCCGCCAGGAGGGCCTCAGTCAGGTTCAACTGGCCGCAGCCCTGGGCATCAGCCCCAGCTACCTGAACCTCATCGAGGGAAACAAGCGGCCCCTCACGGCGCCCCTGCTCATCCGGCTGGCCCAACAGTTCCACCTTGATCTGAAGGCCCTCGCCCCGGAGGAGGATCAGCGACTCACCGATGACCTCATGGAGGCCTTCGGCGATCCGCTCTTCGAGACCCTGGGCCTGCAGGCCCAGGACGTGCGAGAGCTGGTGCAGAACAGTCCCCACCTGGCACGGGGCGTCTTCGAGCTCTACCGTGCCTACCAGCACGTCCAGGACAGCCTGGGCACCCTGTCGGCCAAGCTCAGCGACGGCCAGGGCTTTGATCCCGAGGCCACGCGACTGCCCTCGGAGGAAGTCGGCGACTTCATCCAGCAGGCCATGAACCATTTTCCGGAGCTGGAAACCGCCGCCGAGTCGCTCTGGATCAGCGCGGCCTTGGCGGTGGACGACCCCTACCCCGGCCTGGTGGCGGTCTTTGAACCCAGGGGGATCACCGTCCGCATCCATCGGTTGTCGGAAGGTCCGGGTCTGTTGCGGCGCTTCGACCCGGACCGCAGGACCCTCAGCCTGTCGGAGCTGCTGCCCCAGCGCAGCCGCACCTTCCAGTTGGCCCACCAGCTGGCGCTGCTCGACCACAGCGACCTGCTGGACCGCCTCACGGCCCACCCGCTGCTGCGCACCGGCGCCTCCCGCGCCCTGGCCCGGGTGGCCCTGGCCAACTACTTCGCCAGTGCCGTGCTCATGCCCTATGAGCGGTTCCTGAAAGCGGCGAAGGCTGAGCGCTACGACATCGAGATCCTGGCCCGGCGGTTCCAGGCCAGCTTCGAGCAGGTCTGCCACCGCCTCACCACCCTGCGCCGTCCGGGAGCGGAGGGCGTGCCCTTCCACTTCCTGCGCATCGATATCGCCGGGAACATCTCCAAGAGCTTCTCGGCCTCGGGCATCCGCTTCGCGCGCTTTTCCGGCGCCTGTCCCCGCTGGAATGCCCACGCCGCCTTCCTCACGCCAGGTCTCATCCGCACCCAGATCAGCGAGTTCCCCGATGGCCGCCGCTACTTCTGCATCGCCCGCACCCTCCAGAAAGACACGGGCGGGTACCGGGGGCAGCACGCCATGCAGGCCCTGGGCCTGGGCTGCGAAATGGGCCACGCCAAGGAGCTCATCTATGCCGATGGGCTGCGCCTGGACCAGCCGCCCGTGCCCGTCGGTGTCACCTGTCGCCTTTGCGAACGCACCGACTGTGAGCAGCGGGCCTTCCCGCCCCTACAGCAGGCCTTCAAGGTGGATGAGAACCTACGACGAACGAGCTTCTATGCGCGGATCGGGGGGAGTTGATCAGCCCCTTCCCAGGCGCCCCATGGGTTCCTCGATCCAGCGATGGACTGCCGCCGCAGCAAGGATCGCCAGTCCCAGCGCCAGGCCAAACCCCAGCTGACCGGACACGTGGGGTGCCACCAGCTTCATGGTGAAGGGGTGCAGCAGGTACAGCCCGTAGCTCCAGGCACCCAGGCGCGAGAGCCCCTTCCCGAACCAGCCTGGTTCCCCGTCCCGCGTGAAGGCCGCGAGGGCGACGAGGGCCGTCACGGCCAGCAGGTAGCCGTAGCGGATCCAGCCCGTGAGCGCCACCATGTGGTCGAAGAACCGGGGCGCGGGCCACACCAGCAACCCCACCAGGGGCAGGGCCAGGCCCAGGGCCACCCTCGCATCCAGCCGCTTCTCCGTGATGCCGTGCAGCCCCGCCAACAGGGCTCCCCAGGCCAGGAGGAAAATCTGGTTGGGGGCCAGCACGTAGGTGTGGAAGCGGTTCCACTGCGCCTGGTCCATCACACCGTGCAGGGTGGAGGACAGGCTCCCCAGCCACAACCCCAAGGCCAGCGCCACCAGGAAGGGCAGTCCGCCCTTCTCCCGCAGCCAGGCCAGGGCCGGATAGGCGAAGTAGAGCAGGGCCACGAGCCCCACGTACCACCCGCCGGTCACCAGGGCGTGGTTGGGGTGGATGGCGCCAAAGGTGAGGGTCAGGTTCTCCAGGAGGCGCACCCAGGTGGGATCCGGCCCCATGCCCAGACGGAAGACCACGTTCATCGCGCAAGCCAGGTAGAACACCGGCGCCAGCCGCAGGAAGCGGCGCTTCCAGAAGCGGCCCAGACCTTCTGCCTGGACACGGCTCCAGGGCGTCGTGCGGAACAGCACGAAGCCGCTGAGGACAAAGAAGGCCGACACCCCGTAGTTCCCCAGCCGCGCCGTCGCCATGTTCAGGCCAGAGCCCGACAGGGAGACATCGAACCACACGCTGAGGTGGTACACCGCCACGCACAGGGCCAGGATGCCCCGGAGCGGATCCAGTAGGCCGAGGCGGCCAGCCTTGCTCGGTTCAGTCGCCACGGGCACTCCGGCCAGGGAAAGGTCGTCCACGGATTCTTAGATGAAAAGGCTGTTTATCCACAGATTACACAGATTACACAGACAAACAGGGCCACCGGTCATCCCGTGGCCTGAGCTCCGATGCCCATTCGATCTGTGTGAATCTGTGAAATCTGTGGACCCAATCTTATGTTTTTGGGCTCTACCGGTAGCTCACCACGCCGGAACCTTGCACCAGGCGCCCCAGCACCCAGGCTGGTTCCTCCTGGGCATGGAGGTCGGCGAGCACCTCCTCCACGCGGTCGGCCTTGACCATCAGCACCATGCCCACGCCGAGGTTCAGGGCCTGGCGGGCATCGTCGAGGCCCAGGCCGCCCTTGTCCATGAGGAATGTGAACAGCGCCGGGATCTGCCAGCTGGTGGTATCAATCTCCGCGTCGAGCGTCTTCGGCAACACGCGCGGAAGGTTGTCCGTGAGCCCACCCCCGGTGATGTGGGCCATGGCCACCAGCTTGCCCGCTTTCACCAGCGGCATGACCGGCACCAGGTAGCTGCGATGGATGGCCAGCAGGGCCTGGGCCACGGTCAGGGACGTTCCCGGCAGGGTATCGGTCACATCGAGCTTCTCTTGCTCGAAGCAGACTTTGCGGGCCAGGGAATAGCCGTTGGTGTGCAGGCCCGAACTGGGTAGACCGATGAGCACGTCGCCCGCGGCCATCGCGTCCAACCGGGGCAGCAGGTCCGCCTCGTCCACCACGCCCACGATGGTGCCCGCCACGTCCACTTCGCCTTCGGCGTAGACACCGGGCATTTCGGCCAGTTCTCCGCCGATCAGGGCACAGCCCGAAGCCGAGCAGGCCGTGGCCATGCCCTTGACGATCTGCTCGATGACTTCAGGCTCCAGCCGTTGGGCGGCAATGTAGTCCAGGAAGAAGAGGGGCCGGGCCCCCTGCACCAGGATGTCGTTGATGCAGTGGTTCACCAGATCCTGGCCCACGGTGTCCCAGATGCCGGCCCGGCGGGCCACCTTCATCTTGGTGCCGACGCCGTCCATGCTGCTGACGAGGATGGGCTTGGCCTCGGGAAACCGGGCGTCAAACAGGCCGCCGAACAGCCCGATGTCGCTACGGACGCCGGGGGTCTTGGTGGCCTTCACATGGGGCTTGATGCGGCGCAGTGCTTCGTCCTGGCGGTTGATGTCCACGCCACTGGATGCGTAACTGACCTTCTCGCTCATGACCCCTCCGCAATCGACCATGATCCCACAGGGATCTTTTCCATCCGACTCCAAACCTTCCAGCCGGAACGGCCTATCTTTGGAAGGGTCATGGATCCTCTCGCCATAAGTTCCCTCGGTCCGGCCACGTTGAGTGCGCTCAGCGCCCTCCGGCCGCCCCAGGCCCTGGCAATACCGGCCCAAACCGGCGACACTCCCGGATCGACGACCCTTTCCCTCCAGGACCTGGCCCAGGGCCTGTTCCAGCGGACCCTTCAGGTCGCCACCAGCTTCCCCGTGGCGGAACCGGCCACCGGGAGCGCCAGTCTGGCTCAGGCCGCCACCGCCTCCCTGTTCGCGGCCCTGAACGCGCCGCAGGCCACCGCCAGTCCCACACCCACCCCCGATGCCACGTCCAATCCCG
>JAVBYJ010000038.1 GCA_030824075.1 Geothrix sp. | reverse complement strand
GCCTTCAGGGGCGGCGAGCAGAGCCTTGATGGAGAGGGCGATGCGCTTGGCCTCGAGGTCGACCACCAGCACCTTCACCTTCACGGCCTGGCCCACGCTGAGGGCGTCGGCGGGGTTCTTCACGTAGCGGTGGGCGATTTCGGAGAGATGCACCAGGCCGTCCTGATGGACCCCCACGTCCACGAAGGCGCCGAAATCGGTGACATTCGTGACGATGCCCTGGAGCTCCATGCCGATCTCCAGGTCGCTGGGCCGGTTGACGCCCTCCCGGAACTGGACCGCCTCGAAGCGGTTGCGGGGGTCGCGGCCGGGCTTCTTCAGCTCGGCGAGGATGTCTTTCACGGTCTCCACGCCAAAGCGGTCGTCCACGAGCAGCTTGGGATCGAGGGCGTCCAGCGCGGCGTCGTTGCCGATGAGCTCGGGCACAGTCTTGCCCGCGAGCTGGCAGATGCGCTGCACCACCGGATAGCTTTCGGGATGCACGGCGGAGGCGTCCAGGGGGTCCTCCCCGTCCTGGATTCGCAGGAAGCCCGCGGCCTGCTGGAAGGCCTTGGTCCCGAACCGATTCACCTCCATCAACTGTTCGCGGCGCTTGAAGGCGCCATGTTCGAAGCGGTGGGCCACGATGCTCTTGGCCAGACCCTCGCCGATGCCCGCCACGTAGGCCAGCAGCTTGTAGGAGGCGCTGTTGAGGTTCACACCCACGCGGTTCACACAGCTTCCGACCACATCATCCAGGCCCTTCTTAAGGGCGGTCTGGTTGACATCGTGCTGATATTGACCCACGCCGATGCTCTTGGGATCGACCTTCACCAGCTCGGCCAGGGGATCCTGGAAGCGCCGCGCGATGCTCACGGCGCCACGCACGGTGACGTCATGCTCGGGGAATTCCTCCCGGGCGATGTCACTGGCGGAGTACACCGAGGCGCCCGCCTCGCTCACACTCACGCAGATGAGTCCGGTCCGGCCCGTCTCACGCAGCCATTCGCGGATGAAGGCCTCCACCTCGCGACCGCCAGTGCCGTTGCCGATGGCGATGGCCTCGATGGGGTTGCCGGAACAGAGCATCTCCAGCAGGGCCCGGCTACCCTCCAGGTCCCGCTTGGGCTCCAGGGGGTAGATGACGTCGTTCTGCACCAGCTGGCCCAGACGGTTGATCACCACGAGCTTGCAGCCCGTGCGGATGCCGGGGTCCACCCCCAGGGTGCAGCATTGGCCCGCGGGAGGGGCGAGCAGCAGGTGATCCAGGTTGGTCTGGAAGACCTTGATGGCCTCCATATCAGCCTTTTTCTTGGCCTCGTAGCGAACCTCGGATTCGATGGTCGGCGCCAGCAGCCGGTCGAAGGCGTCTCCGGCCACATCGTGGAGGAACCGGCGGTACCCGCTGCCCGGGTTCACCTCGACTTTGGACACCAATTGCGTGACGAAATTCTCCCGATCCACCCGCAGTTTCACCGTGAGGATCTCCTCCTTCTCGCCCCGACGAAGGGCCAGTAGGCGATGGCTGGGGATCTTCCGGATGGCCTCGGAAAAGTCGAAATAGGGCTTGAACCGCAGGGCCGCCTGATCGGCCTTGCGTTCCTCACGAAGCTCGGATTTCAGCACACCGTGTTCGTGGAATTCGAGGCGCAACCAGGCGCGGATCGCGGCGTCCTCGGAGAGCCGCTCGGCCAGGATGTGGCCCGCACCCTCCATGCATTCAGAAGGCGCGCGCAGGCCGTCCTCGTCCTTGATGAAGGATTCGGCGATGAGGAAGGGATCGGCGCCGCTGTCGTCGGCGAGCAGGGAATCCAGCAGGGGCTCCAGGCCCCGTTCCCTCGCGGCAGTGGCCTTGGTGCGCTTTTTGGGCTTGTAGGGCAGGTAGAGATCCTCGAGTTCCGCCTTCACCCAGGTGGTCTCGATCTTGGTCTTCAGCTCTGGGGTGAGCTTCCCCTGCTCGTCGATGGACTTCAGCACGGTCTTGCGGCGGTCCAGAAGATCCTTGTAGTAGGCGTGGCGGTCCTCGACGGCCCGGATGGCCACCTCATCGAGGGAACCGGTCGCCTCCTTGCGGTAGCGGGCGATGAAGGGCACGGTATTGCCCTCCTCCAGTAGCGCCACAATGGCGGCCACGCCAGTGCGGGGGAGCTTCAGCTCCTTGGCCATGAGGTCGAGCACCTGATCCACACCTGCTCCTTGCGATCCCGAAATCGGGGGAAAGGGGATGATACCAAGGCCGGCGCTGAACGGGCCCCTTGCGGAACCCGGTTCAGCGATTGAGAAGCACTTTCCGGCGGTGACCCTCTGGTGGGCGTTCGAGATCGCGAAGGGCTTGTTTCCAGTGAGTGGCATCGAGCCCCGTGCCGATGACGACGGCTGCGCAGGCCGCCGCCGTGCCATCCGTGCGCAGGGGCAGGGGGGAAATTTCCAGGCGACCGTCTGCCAGCTGGAAGGCCCAGCGGTCGCTGCCGTCGTGGCGCGTGGCCCAACCCGCGAAGGCGCAGACGCCCTTGGCGCGCAGTAGCTCGCCCCGGGCCGGGGGAGCCAGCAGGAGGGCTTCCAGGGCCGCGGGGTCCACCGGGTGATCCCAGTGCAGGGTGAGGGAACGGGCCTCGGCGAAGCTGGGGCCGAGGGCGGAGGTCCAGCCTTCAGGCAGGGGCCGCATATCACCGAGCCATGGATCCGGGCTGCCCTCAGGGGCTGTGCCGTGGCGCGTGGGGACCAGGGGGATGTTGCGGAAGGCCGCGCGCAGGTCGCCTTCCCAGGCAATGGCCGAGGAGGGATCCAGATCCCCCTTGCTGAGGTGGATGAGGCTGGCCAGCGCCGCCTGCCGGTGGAGCAGGGGCTTGGTCCGCAGATGGTCCACGGGGGTGAGGCAGGAAATCACGGTGAGCAGGCCCGCCAGCCGCAGCCGCCCCTGCAGCGCGGGTTCCTGCTCCAGGTCCAGGAGGTCCGTGGGATCGGCCAGGCCCGTGGTTTCCAGCACCACCCGCTCGGGTCTTTGGCCTTCGGCCTGGTCGCACCAGGCCTTCAACGTGGCCACCACGTCGTCGCGCAGGCTGCAACAGACGCAGCCGTTCACGAGGTTTTCGACCCCGGCCAGTTCCGGCCGCTCCGCGTCCACCAGGGTGCCATCCACACTGATTGCGCCGAATTCGTTGATGAGCACCGCCACCCGACGTTTCGCGGCGACTTCAGCCTTCAGCAGGCGGTTGACGACGGTGGTTTTTCCGGCGCCCAGGGGACCGGTGACGATGAGGATGTCCATGGGTGCGGTTTCGTTCATCCGTCCATGATGCCGCCCGAAGCCAAAATGTGAGAGCGTGGATGCGTGGATACCCTCGACTTCAGCTACCGCCTGGCCGTCTCGCTGGCAGGCGCCGCCGCCCGGGCCTGCGTCCAGGGCCTGCCCGAAGGCTGGCGGGTGCGGCTGGCGGCGGAAGCGCCGGACCTTCCCGCCGGACGCTGGGTGTGGCTGCACGCAGTGAGTGTGGGCGAGCTGCTGTTGGCGGATGGCCTGGTGGGGCGGCTCCGCGCAGCCGGCCACCGCGTCCACCTCACCACCGGGACGCCCGCGGGCCTGGCCCTGCTGGAGCGGCGCTTGCCTGGATGGGATGAGGGCTCGGGCCTGCTCAGCGGGGGCGCCTTTCCTCTGGATGATCCGGGTGGGCTGGAGCCCTTCCTGCGGCATCCCCCCGGCACCTTCATCGCCCTGGAGACAGAGCTCTGGCCCGGACTGCTGGAGGCGCTCGAGGCTCACGGAGTCCCGCGGCTGGTGGTAAACGGGCGCCTGACGGAGAAGTCGCTTGAGCGAGGGGGACCCTGGCTTCGGCGGGCCGCCTCGCGGCTCACGCTGGTGGCCGCCCGGGATGAAGCCAGCGCCGAGGCGTTCCGCCGCTTGGGGGCTCCAGACGTCGCGCTCGGCGGCAACCTCAAGGCGGATCTGCCCCCGCCACGGCCCCTTCACGAGGGCTGGGCCGGGCTTCGGGCGGCCTGGGCCGGGATTCCCGTGCTGGTGGTGGGGAATACGGTGGAGGGCGAGGAGGAATGGTTGCTGGAGGTCTGGACTGCGGCGCGATTGCGCGTCCCGGGCCTGCGCCTGATCCTCGCGCCCCGTCAGCCCCGACGCTTCGACGCGGTGGCCAGGCTGTTCGCAGAGCGGGGACTCGCCTTCCACCGAGCCTCCGCGCCATGGCCGGAAGAATCGGCCTGGAAAGACCTGGATGCCTTGCTGCTCGACACCCTGGGCGAACTGCCCTCCGCCTATGCGGAAGGTACGGTAGCTCTGGTGGCGGGAGGATGGGCCGCGCCGGGGGGGCACAATCCTCTGGAACCCGTCCGGGCCGGCGTTCCCACGATCATTGGCCCCGGTTTCTCCAATTTCACCGACCTGGTGGCACCGCTGGTTGAATCCGGAGGCCTCGAGGTGGCGGAGGTGGCTGGACTGGAGGAGAGGCTCGTGGCCAGGCTAGGGACCGCGTCCCTCAGGCCTGGCTCGCCAGCGGCGCTTCCTGCGTCCCTGACCGGCGCCATGGCTCGCACCTGGGCCCTGACTTCCCCCCATCTGCCGATGGTCCGATAGAATCACACGATAGCCGGAGCCTCCATGAACCGACGGGCCGCGCACATTCTGCTGATTGACGACGATCCGGCGGTGCTGGACATGGTGCATTCGGCGCTTGCCCACTATGGGATGGAGGTGCACGCCTACCCGGACGCCGCCCAGGCGATGGAGCTGCTTCAGAACCCTTCCGCCCCCGTCTTCGATCTGGTCATCAGCGACATCAACATGGAGGGACTGGATGGTTTTGACGTCATCCACAAAGTGAAGACCACCCAGCCGCACCTTCCGGTGGTGCTGATGACGGGTCAGGCCTCGGTGGAATACGCCATCCGGGCCATGCGCATGGGGGCCTCGAACCTGTTCATGAAGCCCATCGCGATCCGGGACCTGGTGCAGAGCGTGTTCCACCTGGTGGATATGCACCGGGACTTCCGCTTGGCCGACGATGGCCTCAAGGGCCTGGTCAACGAACGGCGGCATTTCCTCTTCCGGTCCGATGAACTCGATGTGCCTGGCCTTGTCCGGCACCTGACCGATCGGCTCGTGCCGATGGGGTTTGCCTCCCCCAACAACCTGGATGTCCTCGCGATGGCCTTCCATGAGGCCCTGGCGAACGCCCTGGAGCACGGCAACCTCGAGCTGGACTCGAACCTCAAGGGAGACCTCTTCGCGAAGGAGGATCCCTACGTGAAGCTCCGTTCCGAACGCATTTCGGACCCGGCCTACGCGGGGCGGCTCATCGAAGTCCGCCTTGCGATGGACACCGAGCGGTTCGAGTTGGAGATCAGTGACGAAGGCCGGGGGTTCGATGCCAGCCGGATGACACCCCCTCCGAAGGATTCCGAAATGGTGCCCCACTGCGGCCGCGGTCTGCCGCTCATCCTCCTGGTGATGGACGAGGTGCATTTCAACGAAAAGGGCAACCAGATCCGCATGGTGCTGCGGCGGAAATAGCCATCGGCTCTCAGCCAAAGAAAACGCCGGGTCGCCCCGGCGTTTTCACGGTATCGATGCTGGCTGACAGCCAGTTAAAACGCGCTTTCCACAAAGGCCTTGAGCTGGGGCTTGGGCTGGCCGCCGATGAGTTTGTTCACGGGCTTGCCGTCCTTGAAGACGATGAGCGTGGGGATGCTCATGATGCCGAACTGGCCGGCCACCTGGGGATTCTCATCCACGTTCATCTTCACGAACTTGGCCTTGCCCTGCATCTCCGCGGCGAGTTCGTCGAGAACCGGAGCGATCATCTTGCAGGGGCCGCACCAGGGGGCCCAGAAATCCACAAGGGTGACGCCCTCGGCGACGGCCTTGGGAAACTCGGCGTCGGTGATGTGAGCTACGAGATCGGACATGGAAACTCCTTTAAGTTTAGGGAACGGGGATGGGGCCATCAGGACTGGCGCCCCCCCACTGGGCGATGGTGAAGATGCTCATGTAGCGTTCGTTGGTTTCTCGCAGGCGCTGGGCAAGGACCTCGCACAGCGCGTACAGGATCTTCAACGCGATCTTGTGCTGGGCCTCGATCAGGGAGCGAAGGTCCTGGAGCGGGATGAAGAACAGAGCGGAGTCCTCATTGGCGATGGCATCCGCGGCCCGGGCTGAGAAATCGATGAGGGCCATCTCGCCGAAGAAAGCGGGTGGCTCCAGCACCGCGAGAGCCTCCTCGCCGGTGGCGCTCCGCTTGGAGATGCGGACGGAACCTTTCACCACCATGAAAAGACCATCTCCCGCATCCCCTTCCCGGAAGATGACCTCACCGGCCTTGAAGGGGCGGATGCGGCCGATGATGAGAATCTGGGCACGCTCCGTTTCGTCCAGGTTCCTGAACAGGGGCGACTGGGTCAGGAAGAGGGCGTCGATCACCGGGGATCCGCAAGAGGTTCCAGGGGCACATGGGCACAGAGGTCGAGGCCGAAGCCACGGAGGCCAATGTACTTGGTTTCGTGCCTGCTGAGGAGACGCATTTTTCCAATCCCAAGCTGTCGCAGAATCTGAGCGCCCACGCCGAAATCCCGGTCGCTCATGGCCTGGGGTTGGGTCGGTCCTTCATCCGCCACCCCGGGCGTGTGGGCGTGCCGGCGGAGGTACACCAGGGCCCCGCGGCCCTCTTTCGCGAGGACTCCCATGGCTTTCTGGAAGAGGCCGGTCTCGAACCCGTGCAGGTCGTCGGGAAGCGTTTCCACATGGACGCGGACCAGGGGCGGCTCGTCCCCGGCCAGATCGCCCAGGACGAAGGCCAGGTGACTGCCGCCGTCCAGCAGGCTCTGGAAGCGGTGGACCTTGAGTTCGCCCCAGATGCTGGGCATGGTCCGGACTTCCAGAGGCTTCACCAGCGGCTCCTGGCGGAGCCGATAGGCCACCAGGTCCGCCACGGTCACCAGGGGCAGGCCGTGCTGGCGGCAGAAGGGCACCAGGTCCGGCACGCGGGCCATGGTTCCATCGTCCTTCATGATTTCGCAGATCACGCCGCTCGGATGAAGTCCTGCCAGCCGCGCCAGGTCTACGCTGGCCTCGGTCTGGCCGGTGCGGGTGAGCACCCCGCCCGGTCGGGCGCGGAGCGGGAAGACATGTCCGGGCTTCACGAAGTGCTGAGGCTTGGCTTCCGGGGCGATGAGGGCCTGGATGGTGCGGGAGCGGTCCTGGGCGCTGATGCCGGTGGTGGTGCCTTCCCGGGCTTCCACGGAAACGCAGAAGGCGGTTTCGAAGGGGCTGGTGTTGTCCCGGACCATGAGCGGGATCTGGAGCCTGTCCAGCAGGGGACCCTCCAGGGCCGCACAGATGAGGCCCCGGCCATGGGTCGCCATGAAGGCGATGGCTTCCGGGGTCACATGCTCGGCGGCCAGGGTGAGGTCGCCTTCGTTCTCCCGATCCTCATCGTCTACCACCACGATCATGCGGCCCTTGCGGATGGCATCAACGGCCTCCTCGATGGAGGCGAAAGGGGAGTCGGGGCGGAGGCTCATAGGACCCCAAGGATCGCTCAGGACGGCCCATCGGGGAAGGGCGCACTCCGTGGTAAGCTTGCGAATCTCTTATAGGTCGCCATTTTCCAGAGAGGAACAGCCCATGTCCCAGGGTGTGATCCAAGGCTCCATGCGTGAGGCGCCACTGCCCGACATCATCCAGCTCGTGAGCCAGGGCGGAAAATCGGGATGCTTCCACGTGCAGCAGGAAGCCTCCAAGGCCCGGATCTATCTGAAGGAGGGACGGATCATCCATGCCGTCACCCACGCGGGGGAGGGACTTGAGGCCCTCATGGAAGTGGCGCTCTGGCTGGAGGGCAGCTACCGGTTCGAAGAAGTGATGCCGGATGTTGCAGCCACCATCACCAAGCCCAATGCATCCATCCTGATGGAACTGGGCCGGCGCATGGACGAATGGCGCGTCATCAGCCAGAAGGTCCCTTCGGTGGATCTCTATCCGGCCTCCACCCTGCTTCCGGGGGACACGCCCCATGGTGTGAATCCTCGCGAAGCGCGTGTTCTGGCCCTATCCACCGGCTACTACAGCGTGGCGGAACTGGCCGAGCTGATTCAGAAACCCGTGCTGACCGTCGCCAAGGATCTCTATGGCCTGGTCATGGCCGGACAGGTGGTCCTGAAGGGCATTCGATCGGGCAAGCCGCCAAAAGTGGAGGCTCCGGCCCCTGAGTTCAGCAAGGAACTCATCCCCGTATCGACCCTCCTCGGAGCGGGCCCGGGATCCGCTGCGGGCCCAGAGATGCCGGAATCCCAGGAGGAAGAGACTGCCATCGTGCGCCTCCAGGCTCCCCCGCCCGTATCCCGTGGGCAAGGGTTTCCGGAAAAGGAAGAGCCGCTTCCCGAGACAGTGGGTGGCGGTTTCGCCGGCGGCAGCCCTTCGCTGGTGGCGGCGAAGCCCGCCGCGCCGGCGGATGATCCCCAGCGCATGGTCAAGCTGATGAACTTCACCCAGCGCATCGCCCAGTCCGCCAAGATGGTCCTGCCCGAGGCCCAGCACGAAATGGTGAACCGCCTGCAGGCCCGGGCCACCCAGCAGATCATCTCCGGCGATGGGCCCGAAGCCGTGAAGGGCCTCGCCCTGTCCATCAGCCGCGGCGCCGTGGACGCGGGCTGCGACGCGGACATGGTTCGCACCCTGAACACCCACCTGAAGGCCCTCTTCTCCACCAAATAGGGTTTCCATGATGACCTCGCGCTTCCTGCTCGGCCTTGCGGCCTCTTTCTTGTTGTTCCTCTCGGGATGCAAGGACCCCGGTGGTACCGCCGGGGGAACCTCCGGAGCGGCGCTCTACACCTTCGATTCCACCACCAGCAAGGTGTTCGTATGGAAGGATCTGAGCGCTTTCTACGACAGCGCGACGCCGCTGGCCCCCACCTACCAGATCAATTCCAGCCTCTTCAGCAAGGTCACCAATCTGGCCTGGGGCGGACTCTGCTTTGACAGCCAGCGAGGGGCCCTCTACCTGGTTTCGGATACCGGCACCATTGTGCGTGTGAGCAGCATCCGCACCCAAACCGGAACCGTGCCCAACAGCGAGGTGGTTTCCTTCAGCCTGTCCAGCACGGGTCGCCTCACCAACGGGAAATTCGGCCAGGTCAGCCTGGATGCCCAGAACAACACCCTGTACGTCACCGAGAATGGCGATAGCGCGACTCAGATCTGGGTCGTGGCGAGCGCCAGCAGCCAGATCCAGGATGCCTCCATCGCCCTTCAGTCCCTCCAGATGAGCGGCGATTCGGGCGGTACCGGCGTGGCCGCGGCCTCGGGCGTGGTCTATGCCTTCATGAAGGATGGCGGCACCGTCGGCACCGATGCCCTGACCGGGCCCCGTCTCCGGAAAGGGACCTCCATTTCCTTCGATGCGTCACAGGTGATCCTTGGAAGCGCGACGACCCTCGGTCTGTATGGCGCTCTGGCCCTTGATACGGGCAGTGGTTACCTGTACGTGGCCCGCCATAACACGGACGCGGGAAGCACGGCCCCCCCGATTCAGGCTTTCCGCACCGGCCAGTTTGGCCTGTCTTACAACCAGGCGCCCACCCTCACGCTGGGAAGCGCCACGGGGCAGCCGGACCTTCGCGTCCTTTCCCATCCCGGGACCAAGGATTGGTTGTTGGGGTTGAGGGGGCAGGGCACCGTGGGCTACGGCACGATCCTCGTCTGGAAGTCGCCCTTGGGGGGCACCGCGGCGAAGTCCATCACCGTGACGCCCTCGGGCTCGGTGCTGAAGGGCGTGGCCGTGGATGGGAATGCCTCGTGACGAGCCTGCGCCTGCTTGGGCTGCTGCTCCAGGATGTGCTTCGAGACCTCTACCGGCACCGCGGCCAGTATGTTTTCGCGGTGCTCACCCTGGCTTCGGGCCTCCTGCTGGCAGGGGGCGGATTGCTGCTGGTGGAGAGCCTGGACCGCTTCGTCGGGCAGCTCGAAGGCATGGCCAAGGTTGTCGCCTACGCCGCGGATGGCCGCTCGCTTGATGAATCCGAGGCGCGCCTGAAGCGGGATCCCCGTTTCCGCGAGGTGCACCGGATCACCGCGGACGAAAACCGCAAGCGATTCCTGTCTGCCACACGGGAGGCTGGGCTGCTGCTGGAAAGCGCCGGCCAGGACGCGCTGCCCGAAAGCCTCGAGCTGACCCTTCGCAAGGATCTGGCGGTGGGAGGCCGGGCGGTGGAAGTCGGCGAAAGCCTGCGGGGAATGCCCGGCGTGGGCGATGTGCTCGTGGATCAGGAACGCCTCGAAAGCCTGCAGCGCATGGCGCGGATGCTGCGTTCCGCCCTGGGCACCCTGGGCGTGATCCTGCTGCTCGCCGCTGGTTTCGCCACGGGCAACGTGATCCGCATGAGCATCCTGGCCCGCGAGGAAGAAATCACCATCATGCGGCTCGTGGGCGCGTCGGAAGGGTTCATCCGCACCCCGCTTCTGCTCGAAGGCGCCTTCCTGGGCCTGGGCGGGAGCCTGCTGGCGCTGCTGGGGCTCTTCGGCCTCTGGCTGCCCCTTTCGCGGGGTGTGGGCGACCTATCCCCCATGCTGGTCGAATTGGCCCGCCTGGGGTTCTTCTCCTGGGGCAGCATGATCCTGCTGGCCCTCGTGGGCGCAGCCACCGGGGCCCTTGGTGCCCTTTGGGCCTTCTGGGCCACCCGCAAGGCTCAGCGCGAGGAAGAAGCGCTGATGGAGGGCGCTGGCTAGCCCAGGTCGCCTTTCCATCGCCGAGAGTCGTCCTCCCGCAGTCCCAGTTGATCCAGGACCCGGGTGGCGAACGTGTCGAAGAGGTCGTCGAGGTTTTTTGGGCCGCTGTAGAAGCCGGGCATGATCGGCATCATCACGGCGCCGGCGTCATGGACGCGAAGCATGTTCTCGAGATGGATGCGGTTCAGGGGGGTTTCCCGGAGGCAGATCACCAGCGGACGGCGCTCCTTGAGGCACACATCCGCGGCCCGGCTCACCAGGGTTTCGCTCACACCCGAAGCGAGGCGTCCGAGCGCTCCGGCGCTGCACGGCACGATCGCCATGCCGTCGTGGCGGTACGAGCCGGAGGAGATGTCGGCGCCCAGGTCCCGCTCGTCCCGCAGGTTCACCTTGGGCAGGGCCCCGAGGTCCTTCGCCGTGAGGCCGGTTTCGTCCAGCAGGCAGCGCTTCCCCGTGGGCGACAGCAGCAGGGCGATGCGTTCCACTTCCGGATTGGCGGAGAGGCGCTTCAGCGTGGCCACGCCGAAGGCCGAGCCCGAGGCTCCGGTGATGGCGAGGGTGAATCGGAGGCCCATGGTGTCTCCTACTGTGCGGCCGGACGGTAGGCGCCGAAGAAGATGGCGTTGAACAGCAGCCGCCGCGTGAAGGGGGTTTGGGCGCGGAAAACGGGATCACCCGCCACCAGGATCACGGCGCCCTGGCCGGACCGTTCGCGCAGCGCATAGGCGCTCTGCTGCAGCCTGGGCTCCAAGGCCTTGGGCAGGAGGCCGGAAACCTTCAGCTCCTCCTTCGCGTAGTGCAGCGGGTTCTCGCCTCCGGCGCTCAACTCCAGGATCGGATTATTGGTATCCAGCACCGCCGCACCACCTTCCGCGTGCAGGCCCCAGGCGAGCGGATGCGAACCATCCACCCGAACCTTCAGGAAAGCGCCGGGAATGCTCTCCTGGAGCGTTCGCTCCTCCCGCTTGTCCCAGGGGCGCACCAGATCGGCGGGGTCGGCCTTGGGCGCCTCGCGCTTGGAATCCTTCTCCTTCAGGCGGGCCTCCTCGGCGGCCTTGGCCAGCAGGTGGTAGCCCGTCGGCGTCAGCCCTGCGCGGGAGGCATAGGCTGCGCCGCCCTGGAAGGCCAGCAGGCTGCCGCCCTCGGTGATCCAGGCCTTCAGTTTCGCCGCACCGCCCTCGCCCAGCACCTGCTGCCAGGCCTTGCCCTGGGCGCCGTCGTCGACGAGCACCACATGGGTGAACCGGGCCAGCGAGGCCGCGCCGAGCCGATCCGCGCGGAGCTGCACGAAGGGCAGGCCCGCCTCGGTCAGGGTGTGGGCCAGGGCCCCAAAGGCCGTGGGTTGGGCGGGTCGATCCATGAGCACCGCGAGGCGGGGGGCCTTCAGGATCAGGGCGCGGTTGGACCCCAGATCGGGCCCTGAGGTCATCTGGGCCGTGTCGGTGGGCACGACCGGGTGTTGGTTCTGGCGGGCCAGTGCCTGGAGTCGCGTCTTGAGGGTCGCTGGATTCGAGCGGGAAGACAGCACGAGGGTGCCCGCGCCGAGCCGCTGGCCCTTATACACGGCCGGCTCCGCCAGGGCCGTGGCCTTGAAGCCCTCCTGCAGCAGGGTGGCGAGGGTGCGCTCAGTGCCTTCGTATCCCGCGGGGATGAGGTAGCCCCAGGCGCCCTCAGGATATTCGACATCGGGTGTCGCAACGGGGAGGGCCGTGCCGACCTTCGGCCGCGTCTTCGCGCGCCAGGCGGGCACGTGGAAGGCCAGGGGCAGGCTCCAGGCCGTGGTGTCGTAGGTGGGCTTGGGCCCCATGCGGGCCTCGCCTTCGAGCAGGGCCTGGGCCAGGGCGCCCCTCGGTTGATCCAGGGACACCAGGTAGCTGCCCGCAGGCAGGCCACGGCCCTGGGCCAAGCCGATGGGCTCGAGTCCCGTGGTGGCAAGCTCGGCGGTGGTGCGGTACACGTCGATGCCATTCCGCTGGAGCAGTGCCGCGAGGGCGCGGGCACGGCCCGGGTCCTCGCCCTCGGCCAGGAGGAACGCGCCCGCCCGATCGCCCAGGGCTACGCGTTCGCGCCGGGCTCGCTGGAAGTCCCAGAGCAGGGCCTGGCGCTCGTTGGCAGCGGTGGCCACGGTGGCGAGGCTGGCGGCGGTGTGGCGCTGGAGGCGGCTTTCCAGGGTGAGAATGTCGCCGTCCTGCCGCTTGTAGGCCATGCCGCCCTGTCCCGCCACTTCGAAGGTCATGCCGACGGCCCCCTGGAAGGTGGGCCAGGTGTCCCCATAGCCGGGGTAGAAGAGGTCGAACACATCTCGGCTGAAGTAGGCCCAGCCCCGGGCGTCGAAGGCCCGGGCCACGCCCTGGCCGAAGGCCGCCTGCCAGCGGCCGGCGGAGGCTTCGGGCAGGGCCTCATGGATGGGCTGCATGGAGGGAGGGAAATAGTACGAAGTCTCCGGCCACATCTCATGGACGTCCGCCGCCACCTGCGGATTCCACTGGAGGAAGGCGGCCGTCTTGGCGCGGGTTTCGCCCTGGGTCTGCCAGGCCCAGTCGCGGTTCAGGTCGAAAATCCGGTGGTTGTAGCGGCCGCTGGGCCAGCGGGCGGTGTTCTGGGCATCCAGGGGATCGTTCACGTTGAAGGGCGTGGTGGCTTCGGCCACGGCCTGGAGGTGGCGGGCGCGGCCATCGGGGTTCTGGGTAAGGTCCAGGAGGAGCACCACGCGATCCAGCTGCTTCAGCACCTCGGGGCTGCGGGCTGCGGCGAAGTGGTAGGCCACCGCCAGCGCGGCCTCGGAGCCGGAAGCCTCCGAACCGTGGACCGAATACCCCAACCAGACGAACACGGGATTGGTCTCCGTGATGCGCCGGGCCTGTTCCTCGGAACAGATCCTCGGGTCGGCCAGCTTGGCATTCAAAGCCTTCCATTCCTCCAGACGCTTCAGATTCTCGGGAGAGGTGATCACCAGAAAGGGCTGTTCGCGGCCTTCCTCCGTGACATTGAGCGTCGTCAACCGCACCCGGTCTGGCGCGGCGGCGGCCAGGGCGCGCACATAGCTCAGCAGGGCGTGATGCGATGTGTAGCGGGTGCCGAGGTCCGGTTGCGGCACGTCGGGGCGATGGTTCGCGGCCGGCAGCAGACCCTTGGGGAGACCGGCGGCGACGGGAACGGTGCAGAGCAGGGTGGACAGGGCCAGGCGTGTCTGGAAGCTCATGCTCAGGCCAGTTCCAGGAACGCCGGACCGGCATGGGTGATGGATCCCGCGCCGAAGGTGATCAGCAGATCTCCGCTGCGGGTCAGGGTTTTGAGTGCCTCGGGCAGATCCTCCACCCGGCCCACCAGATGGACGTCCTTCTGGCCATGCGAACGCAGGGCCTCGGCCACGGCGGCCCCATCCACTCCCTGGATGGGCGGTTCGCCCGCCGCGTAGATGTCGGTGAGCACCACGGAATCGGCCTCGAAGAACGCGGTGCCGAATTCATCGAGCAGGGCCTTGGTCCGGCTGTAGCGGTGGGGTTGGAACGCGGCCACGATGCGCCGCTCGGGGAATCCGGCCCGGGCCGCGGCCAGGGTGGCCATGATCTCCGTGGGGTGGTGGCCGTAGTCGTCCACCACCAGCACGCCGCCCTTTTCCCCTTTGAGATGGAACCGGCGGTCGGCGCCGGTGAAGCTGGACAGGCTGGCGCGGATGACCTCGTGCTCCACGTTCAATTCGAGGGCGATGCCGATGGCGGCGAGGGCATTCAGGACCATGTGATGTCCCGGCACGCCCAGGCTGAAGGCGCCCAGATCCTCGCCATGAGCCGTCACTTTGAAAAACGTGCGGAAACCCTCCTGGCGGATCTCCCGGGCCCGGATGTCCACCTGGGGATGGGTGCCGTAGGTGCGGACCTGGCGCTTCAGGCGGGGCCGCACCGCGGCGGCGTTCGCATCATCCATGCAGAGGAACACGGAGCCGTAGAAAGGCACCTTGTTGGCGAAGGTCACGAAGGCATCCTGGATCTCGTCCAGGTCCTTGTAGTGGTCGAGGTGTTCCCGGTCGATGTTGGTGATGACGGCCAAGGTCGGGTTCAGCATGAGGAAGCTGCCGTCGCTTTCGTCAGCCTCGGCCACCAGGAAGGGGCCCTTGCCCAATTTTGCGTTGCTGCCGATGGTGCCCAGCTTCCCGCCGATGACGATGGTGGGGTCGATGCCGCCCTGGCTCAGCACCTGGGCCACCATGCTGGTGGTCGTGGTCTTCCCGTGGGAGCCCGCCACGGCCACGCCGTATTTCATGCGCATCAATTCCGCGAGCATCTCGCCGCGGGGGATCACCGGCACCTTGGTGGCGTGAGCGGCTACCACCTCGGGATTGTCGCCCTTGACGGCAGAACTGATCACCACCACCTGGGCGCCTTCAATGGCCTGGCCGTGGTGGCCCAGATGCACAGTGATGCCAAGGCTTCGGAGACGCTGAGTGACGGCGCTTTCCTTCAGGTCAGAGCCGGAGACCTGGTAACCCAGGTTGGCGAGCACCTCGGCGATGCCCGACATCCCGATGCCGCCGATGCCTACGAAATGGATGTGCTGGATCTTGCCGAACACCAGGAATCCCCCAAGCTGAAAGGGCCAGCATAGCGCCCTCGCGCTTGTCTGACACGGGCGTGGCACGACTCTGGCAGGCGAAGCATCTTATCCCACATCAACCAGGAGGTCCGTCATGCGCACCATCCTTTCAAACCTGGCCAGCTTGAAGGGCTTTGCCGCCCTCGCCCTGGCGTTCAGCTTCTGTGGTGCTTCGCCACAGGAGGGCAGAGTGCCACGTCCCCAGCCGCAGGCGCCCAGGGACAGAGATGTCCAGGCACCGCGCTCAGAGCCTCTTCCAAAGGCGTTCCGCACCCCGGAAGGCCGGACTCCCCGGCCCGGCCCGGTGCGGCGCACCGTGGATCAGCCGCCGCCCCACCGCATCAACCGGATCAACCAGATCGACCGCATCGGCCTCTACCCGGGCACCCGAATCGTGGTGCCACCCGCCTGGACCCGGTGTACGACGGTACCCAACCTGGGCTACTGGCACACCCGTGACCTCATGGCTGAAATCAAATGGCTGTCCCGGAGCGGCTTCATTCCCGTGAGCCCCATCGGCGACAGCGTGGATGTCCTTACCGACTACACGCAGCAGCCCGCGGGTTGGCGCGCCTATGGGATCTCCGTGCCCGCCGGCGGCACGGTGCAGGTGGAAGTCCAGCACGCGAAGCTGGCCTGGTTCCGCCTCATGCTCATGGACAAGTGGGGCACGCCCGGACCGGGTATGCAGCAGGCGGCCATCGCCCACCAGCCCGTGATGGTGACCTACAAGAACCCGAACAAGAATGCCACCGCCATCTACGTCATCGTGGACGATCCCGCCTGGTGGTCCGATGCGAAGGATCCCTACACCCTCCAGGTGCGGCGGAACTGGGATCCGGCCAAGACGGACCTCAGCCAGGTGAAAATGGTGGCGGGCCTCTGGGGTGCCAGCCCCAGCGTCAGCGCCGAGTTCCGGGGACCGAGCATGTCTGGACCGGCGGTCTATCCGCGGTGATATTCTCCGGGGGTTCCGCGCTACGCGCCTCCAGCTAACGCAACGCTCCCGCGTTGCTCCCACGCACTTTCGGACGCGTGGAGCTGGAGCCTCCCCCCGGGCCCCCGCGCAAAAGCCCGGCTCAGCCGGGCTTTTGCTTGTCATACTCTCGGGCGTCCCGTGCTGTACCTCCAGCTGGCGCAACGCTCCCGCGTTTTCCATCCGGAGAGCGGCTCATTCCCAGGGGCATGCCTCCGTCACCTGCATCCGGAAGGCCCTGGATTCCACGGTGAGTTCGGCGCGGTCCCGTTCGGCCACCGGTTCACCATCCAAATGCCAGGGCAGGGGGCGGTCCAGCTGCAGCGTAGCCCAATGGACCCGCCCTTCCTTCCGCAGGGGCGTCTGCCCGGCCTCACGGAACAGCTGGGGCACCTCCGCCAGCAGGTCGAACCAGGAGGGGCGCGCCAGGGTCACCCACTGGAGTGCGCCATCGGTGGGATCGGCCCCGGGTGCGATCCAGAGGCCGGAGCCGTACTGGGGCAGGTTGGCGAAGCAGAGGCTCCAGGCCGAGCCAGGCAGGTCGGGTTCCGGGGCCCCAAAGGCGGCTCGGATGCGTTCGATCCGTCCGGTTGCAGGGGGCATGGGCACCGGATCCGCATCCCAGGTCAAAGGGGCGCTCGGCCAGGTTTGCCACAGCTCCCAGCAGGCCCGCGCATAGGTGGTGAAGCCCCGGCCGGGCAGGGCCTCGAAGCGATGGGCCACGGCGGCCTCGAAGCCCGTGCCGCACACATTCAGGAAGGGCGCGCCATCGAGGCGCGGCAGGTCCATGCGCAGCTCGCGGCCTTCCAGCAGGCGACGTAGGGCGCCGGCGGGCTCCAGGGGCGTGCGCAGGCCGCGCACCAGGCCGTTACCGCTGCCGCCGGGTATGGCCGCCAAGGGGACCGGGCAGCCCCGGTCGATCAAGGCCTTCGCGGCGTGGTGGATGGTTCCGTCCCCGCCCCACACGAAGAGCGGTCCACCCGCCTCCGAAGCCTGCGCGATGGCGGGTTCAAAATCCCAGGGAGGGCCGAAGGCGATGGGTTCCACCCGGTCGCGCAGGTCCACGGGCAGCGGACGCAGCAGGGCGTCCGGATCCTTGCGTTCGGTGCCGGAGGCGGCGTTGAAGAGGAGGGGGAGCTTCATACGCTGAACCGCACCGGGGGCGCCTCCAGGTTCAGGGCCTCGCCGGTCACGGGGTGCTTCAGCCCCAGGCGCCAGGCGTGGAGCCAGAGGCGATCCGAGGGTGCGCCGCCGTAGAGCGCATCGCCGAGGACGGCATGGCCCAGGTGGACCAAGTGGACGCGGATCTGGTGGGTCCGGCCCGTGTGGATGCGGGCCACGATCCAGTGCCCAGGGACGAGGCCCGCGGTTTCCTCGGCCGTGGCGGGCCGGAAGTCCGTGCGAGCCGACCTTGGATCGATGAGATCGCCGGTACAGCCGAAGCGGCCTGGATCGGCGCCCCGCAGCCGCCCAATGGGGGCCTCCACCGTGCAGGCCTCCAGGGGGGCTGAAATCCGCACCAGATAGAGCTTTTCGAGATCCCGTCCGGCAAAGGCGCTGGCCAGACCCTTGTTGGCCTTCGCCTCCTTGGCCAGCACCAGCAGGCCCGAGGTGCCCTGATCCAACCGATGGTGCAGGAACAGCTTCAGGTCCGGACGCTGGGTCTTGAGCAAGGCCAGCAGGTCATGGCGATCCGTGGCCCAGGTGCCCTGGGTGGCGATGCCGGCGGGCTTGTCCACCGCCAGCAGCCAGGTGTCCTCGAACACCACGGGGATGGTGATCGTCGGCACCGGAGGCAGATCGGGGTCGAAGGCCACGCGGATCTCGGTGCCCGGCTTCACCAGCTTTCCCGCTACCTTCACGCGCTTGCGGTCCACCTGGACACCACCCAGTTTCAGGGCCTCCCGGGCCGACCGGCGGGACAGCTCGGTGCGTTTCGCGATGATCTGATCGAGGCGCAGCTCGGCATCCTCGGCGGCCATGGTGAAGGTCCATTTGCGTAGCGTCATGGCTCCAGGGTAACGGGTGCGCCAAATTGCCTCAAAAAGCGAGGCAATTTGAAGATAGGTTTGGCATGCTGATGAGCGGAGGATTCCATGATCCGATTGCTTCGCACCGGCCTGCTGCTGGCCATGGCGGTGTTCGCTGCCGCTGCCGATCTCCCCTTGGCCAGCTGGACCTTGAAGCCGGGATCCACCGCGGTGGCGGTGGACCTGCGCCTGGTGGCCGGGGTGGACGGCTCAGAGGCCACGCTGGTTTCGGCGCCGGTGACGCTGAAGGTGGGCGAGCTCTACCGCCTGAGCGCCACCATCAAGGCCGAAGGCGTGAAGGCGGACGAGCTGGCGCGCTATCCCACAGCACTGGGGGCCTGCCTGTCCATGGAGAGCTTCCCTTTCACAAATGCCTCGCAGAGTGTGGCCGGCAGCTCCGAGCACCCCGTGTCGGTCCTGTTCCTCGCCACCAGCCCCACGGATCGCGTCCAGCTGCACCTGGGCCGCAATGGCAAGGCCACGGGCGCCGCAGCCTTTCGTGCCGTGAAGCTGGAGAAGGTGGAGGACATCACGGCCTTCATCCCCATGCAGACCGTGCGCTGGGCGGGCAAGGGCTTCCGCTACGATATGGGCGGGTGGACCTTCCTGCACATCGAAGGTGCGCCCTACGTCCGGGGCCGCCAGCACGGCGAACTGATGGCCGACGAGATCGTGCGCTACATGACCAAGCTGGGCGTGCTGAAGAACTCCGCGGATCCCGTCCGGGGCTGGGCCGACCAGCGGCAGATGGCGGACGCCCTCTTCTTCCGCAAGTACGACGTGGAATACCTGGAGGAAATGAAGGGGATCGCCGACGGCGCGGTGAAGGCTGGCGCGGCGTTCAAGGGCCGCGCGATCGATCTGCTCGACATCGTGACGCTGAACAGCGCCGTGGACATGAGCTCGCTGCAGGATGGGCTCACTCACGCGGCCCACCCCCTGAGCGGCCGGACCTTCATGACCGGTGACGATGAGATGGACAAGGGCGGGAAGGGCGACCACTGCTCCTCTTTCGTGGCCACCAAAGGCGCCACCAAGAGCGGCCGCTTCCTGTTCACCCAGATGTTCATGTGGAACGGCTACACCGGCACTGAATGGAACGTGATGCTGGACATCGTTCCGGAGAAGGGCCACCGCCTGGTGATGCAGACCTTCGCGGGCGGCATCCACAGCGGCACCGATTGGTACCTGAACGCCTCTGGCCTGGTGATGGGCGAGACCACCGTGGGGCAGACGCCTTTCAATCCAGATGGCACGCCCCAGAGCAACCGCATCCGCAAGGCCGCCCAGTACGCCAACAGCATCGACGAAGCCGCCGCCATCCTCTTCAAGCAGAACAACGGCCTCTATACCAACGACTGGACCATGGCCGACACCAAGACCGACGAGGGGGCCTGCTTCCTGCTGGGCACCGAGAAGACCCGCATGTGGCGCACGGGCAGCAAGGGCAAGCCCGCCGACACCCCCGGCAACCACCAGGACTTCATCTGGGCCAACAACAACAACCGCGATCTCGACGTGCGCAGCGAATACGGTGCGAACCCGGACAACGCCCCCGCCGACCTGGCCTTCAACACCTGGAACCGCGACATCGCCTTCCAGGAGGTGTTCAAGACCTACGGCCGCACGGGCTTCGACATCGATATCGCCACCCGCGTATTGGCCACCAGCCCCATCAACCGGCCCCACGCCTGCGACGCCAAGCTCACCACCTCTGAAATGGCCGAGAAGCTCGTCTTCATCGCCCACCAGGGCAAGACCACCCAGCGCGAGAAGCTGGTGGGCGGCCGCTGGATCGCCGACCTGCCGGGTGCCACGCCCCACCTCACTCACGGCTACACCACTTTCAGCCCCATCTGGGTGACGGCCAAACTCCAGGCGGCGAGAAATCAGTTCGCCTCGCGCATCGGCGGGGCCGATGCCGAGAAAGCGGCTCCCGCGCCCGACGTGACCGCCGCGAAGGAGGCCTACAGCTTCGATGCCAAGGGTCTTTGGACAGGAACTGTCAGGCCGGCGACTGACGCAGAAAACTGGTTTGTCAGCGCCTCGTCGGCCTACTGGCGGCAGCTGAAAACCCTTCCCCCTACGCCGGCCAAGGCCTTCGAGACCCTGAGCACGGCCCTGGCGGACCTCACTACCCGCCACCTCTGGCTGGACGCCAAGGAGGGCGCGAAGGCGCCGACCGCCACCACCACGGCCTATGACCGTTACGGGGCCTACCAGATCCCCCGCATCCGCGGCATCTTCGCCCTGCACCAGCTGCGGCTGCACCTGGGCAACGCCGCCTTCGCCAAGGCCATGCAGACCGCCCATGCGCGTTTCAATGGCAAGCCCGCCCGCACGGCGGACCTCCTGAAGGCCCTGTCCGATGGTGCTGGGAAGGACGTCGCTCCGATGCTCAAACCCTGGCTGGAGCGGGCGGATCTGCCTGCCCCAACGATTCAAGCCCAGGTGCAGAAGGCAGACAAGGGGTACGAGGTGAAGCTGAACGTCGAGCAGGCGGACTTCGCCTATTCCTTCGTGACCTTCGTGAACCTGGAGACGGACAAGGGGGCGAAGCTGGTGCGCATCGACGTGAAGGGGGCCAGGGCCGCGTTCACCTTCCCCAGTGATGCCCTGCCCACGCGATTGACCTTCAACGCGGGGCATGACCTTCCCATGGCCCGTGCCAACTTCTGGGTGCCCGGGAATGTGCTGGATGACTGGAGCGCCACCCGCCTGGTCTATGGCACGGGCCGCGAAGTGGAGGCCCAGCGCACCCTCGCGACCATCTACCGCGACGCCCTGGCCGACAACATGACCGAGGTGCTGCTGCCCCTCCAGGCGGATGCCGAAATCAGCGAGGCCGACCTGGCGACCAGCGACCTGATCATCTTCGGGGGGCCCACCGACAATGGCCTGGTGGCGCGGATCCAGGCAGAAGGCAAGCTGCCCTTCGAGGCCGGCTCCGGGTGGTTCAAGTGGCAGGATCGCACCTACGGCCGCCCTGACGACGGTCTGTTCGCTGCCTTCCCCAACCCCTGGAATCCCAAACGGTTCATGGTCCTCGTGCTCGCCAACAGCCGCATTCAGCAGTGGGCCATGACCAAGGCCATCCCCCGCAACCTGCCCGGTTGGACGATCTACCGCGGCAGTGAGATGAAGTTCAAGGGGCATGCCCCATCCGAGGGAACAGTGGTAGCACTCGAGCCCTGATCCCGCTTTCAGCTCACCCAGAAGCTGCCGATGAGGCGGCTTCTGGTTTCTATTCCGTCGTTTTGCCGTCGAAGTGCTCGTTGTCGGCCTCGGCCTCGGCACGGGTGTGGTGGACGACACCGTCCCGGTGATTCGGCGGCGAATAGAGCGTGTAGAGCTTCAGTGGAACACTGCCGGTATTGATGATGTTGTGCTTCGTTCCGGCCGGGACGACCACCGCAAATCCGGCCTTGATCGGGGTTCGGACGCCATCGAGCACCGCCTCGCCGGAGCCCGCTTCCACGCGGAAGAACTGGTCGAGCTTGTGGACTTCCGCGCCAATCTCTCCCTTGAGCTGCAACGACATGACGACGAGCTGGCAGAACTTGGCGGTGTACAGCACCTGGCGAAAATCCTCATTCGTGATGGCCAGGCTCTCGATGTCCTTCACAAAACCTTTCATATCGGCTCCTTGTTGGTTACTCCCCATGCGCGGGGCTGCGGTTTGGCTGCGGAATCGGCCATTGCTTCCAGAGAGGTCGATCAGGCCGATTGTTTCATGGCAATTTCCGCCACATGGGCTCCCTGAAACCGGGCGATCTTCAATTCGTTCTCCGATGGGTGGCGGCTGCCATCGCTGCCGGCGAGGGTGCTTGCGCCGTACGGCGAGCCGCCGGTGATTTCGCTCATGTTGCCAATCTGCTGACAGGAATAGGGAACCCCGACGATGATCATGCCGTGGTGCAGCAGGGTGGTATGAAACGAGGTGATCGTGGTTTCCTGCCCGCCATGCTGGGTGGCGGTGGACGTGAACACGCTGCCCACCTTGCCAATGAGGGAGCCGTTCTGCCACAGCCGGCCCGTCTGATCGAGAAAGTTGCGCATCTGCGCGCACATGTTTCCGAACCGTGTCGGCGTCCCGAAGATGATGGCGTCGAAGTTGGCCAACTCATCCACGGTGGCCAGTGGCGCAGCTTGATCAAGCTTGGCCCCCGCTTTTTTCGCCACCTCCTCGGAGAGCAGATCAGGGACACGACGGATGGTGACTTCGGTGCCCTTGATGCTGCGGGCTCCTTCGGCCACGGCTTCCGCCATGGTCTCGATGTGGCCATACATGCTGTAGTAGAGAACGAGAATTTTGGTCATGGCGTATCTCCTCAGGGTGCGGTTGTTCGATGAATCGCGGAGGGTGAATGGGACGAAGGTGGTTGCCTACAGCGCTCGCATGAAGGCCACCAGGTCTCTCTTCTCCTGTTCATTCAGCTTCAAGGCCAGCACGAGGTTGAAGAACTCGACCGTGTCCTCCAGCGTCAGCAGCCGGCCATCATGCAGATACGGCGGCGAGTCCTTGATGCCGCGCAGCGGGAAGGTCTTGATCGGACCATCGGCCGAGGCCCTGCGGCCATTGATCGTGACCTCCGGGAAGAACCGCTCCACCTTGAGGTTGTGCATGGTGTTGTCGGTGTAGTACGGCGGCACGTGGCAGATGGCGCACTGCCCTTTTCCGAAGAAGAGATCCTGGCCTCGAAGTTCACTCCCACTGGCTTTGGCGGCTTCGAGCCGGCCGAAGATGGTGAGTTTCGGAGCGGGTGGAAAGTCGAGCAGGGCCTGGAATTCCGCCATGAAATGCACCTGGCTGCCGCGTTCGAGAATATTGGTGCCTTTGCGGGTGGCATCGGCGGGGATGCCATCGAAGTAGGCTCCTCGCTGCTCGAACTCCGTGAAGTCCTCCACCGTCTTGAGCGCCCGCTGCGAGCCGAACAGGCGCTGGACATTCACCCCGCGCAAGGTTGGCGTGTCGATCCGGTGGCGATACTCGTTGGGCCGGATATCGCCGACCGTGTGGGTGGAGGCATTCGTATGGCCGTTGGCGTGGCAATCAAAGCAGGCCACGCCCTGGCTCGCCTTCAGGCTGCGGCGGTCGTCGGTGGCGTTGAACTGCTGCTGGGGAAACGGAGTGACGAGCAGTCGCAACCCTTCGAGCTGCTTCGGGTTGAGGATGTCTTTAAATAACTCACTGTAGTTGCTGAGCGTGATCACCTTCCCCTGGGAGACATCGCCCAGATCCGGCCGGGTGGTCAGGTAAATCGGGGCCGGAAACTCCGGGAGGAAATGGTCCGGCAGATCGAAGTCGAGGTCGAAGCGCGTCAGGTCCCGATCGGTCTGCTTTTTCGTTTCATCAATGAGGAATGGCGGAAAGATCATGCCACCGGCTTCGTGGTGGGGATGGGGCAGGGGAAGGAATCCGCTTGGCCAGAGCTGCTTCGCCTTCACTTCCTCTGGAGTCAAGGCCGCGAGTTTCTCCCAGGTCATGCCCGCAGGCAGCTTGACGCGAACGCCAGCCTGTACCGGCTTGCCGCGCGACATGATGGTCCCCTTGGCGATCCGGTCCGCAAGGTCATAGCGGGAGGCAAGCAGGGTCTGCTGGCGTTTCGCAAAGGCGGGTTTCTCGGCCTGAAGCCGTTGGACCAGGGCCGGGAAATCCTTTTCTGCCGCGGAGGCCGCCAAGGTGATAAACGTGGTGGCCAGACTCGCGCAGAGGGCGAGGGCGCTGCGGGCCGGAACGCGAATGGACATGGCTCCTACCTCCTTCCGTTTCAGATCCAAATCCCGGCAGCCTGAAAGGGAGCACCGGGCGTGGCTCAAGGTGATCAGGCCTGGAGAAAGGCCAGCAGATCGGCGTTGATCTGGTCCTTGTGGGTCGAGCAGAGTCCGTGGGGGGCGCCCGGATAGACCTTCAGCGTGGAGCCCTGCACGAGCTTGGCTGCGAGCTGGGCCGAGGCACCGATGGGCACGATCTGGTCGTCATCGCCGTGCAGGATGAGCGTCGGGATGTTGAACGTCTTGAGATCCTCCGTGAAGTCCGTCTCGGAGAAGGCCTTGATGCAATCGAAGACGCTTTTGAGACTGGCCTGCATACCCTGGCGCCAGAACGAGTCGCGAAGGCCTTGCGAGACCTTGGTGTCGGGCCGGTTGGCACCGTAGAACGGCGTGGTCAGATCCTTGAAAAACTGCGAACGGTCCGCGAGCACGCCGGTGCGGATCTTGTCGAAGGCCTCCATCGGCAGCCCACCGGGATTGGCGGACGTCTTCAACATCAAGGGCGTTACCGCGGCGATCAGGACAGCCTTGGCGACCCGCTGAGTGCCATGGCGGCCGATGTAGCGGGTGACTTCGCCCCCGCCCATGGAGTGCCCGACATGGATGGCGTCCTTCAGGTCAAGCTGTTCCGTGACCGCCGCGAGATCGTCCGCGAAGGTGTCCATGTCGTGGCCATCCCAGGGCTGGCTCGATCGGCCGTGGCCGCGGCGGTCATGGGCGATGCAGCGGTAGCCACGGGCGCCCAGAAACACCATCTGGTCCTCCCAGGCGTCCGCGCTCAGCGGCCAACCGTGGCTGAAGACCACCGCCTGTCCCGCCCCCCAGTCCTTGTAGTAGATTTCGGTGCCGTCTTTGGTCGTGATCGTGCTCATGGCAGGCGCTCCTTGGTTTGGGGTGATCAGACGAATTTCCGCGCCCGGCCGCAATAGCCGATGCTTTGGGACCGGGTGAAGGTGAACTGGAACTGATCGCTCACCCGTCCAGTGAAGAGCAGCTTGAGGAAGGCCCAGGTGAAGATCCGGGGTCGGACGCCCCGCACCACCTCGATGGCCAAGTGGTGCCGGGCGCACAGGTCCCTCAGTTCGGAGGGCTTCAAGAACAGGCTGTAGACATGCATATGCCTAGGCGTGTTCTTGACGAACCATTCGACCCCCTTGATCGCGATGAGTCCGCCCAGGGGGGTGCGGTTGAACGTGTGGAAGAAGAACCACCCCTCGGGCCTGAGCACCCTGGAGGCCTCCCGGATGACCGCGTCCCGCTCGGGAAGGTGCTCGAGGAAATCCATCATGCAGACCACATCGAACCGACCATCGGGGAAGGACAGCGCCCGGGCATCCATGGAGAGATAGGACACGGAGCGGGTGGGGTCATGCCTTTTGGCCACCTCCAGGCTGTCCTGGGACAGGTCGATGCCGGTCACGTCATGTCCCGCTTCGGCCAGCGGATTCGCGAGGAATCCGCCCCCGCAGGCGACATCCAGGATGGCCAGGGAACGCTGGCCGAACTGTGTCTTGAGCTCCGACAACACCCAGGCGTTTCTGAGGCGGGATTCAGCTCTGAGCAGGGCGACCGGATCGTCGGTGGCCGTGTACCACCTGTCGCCCAGCGCGTCATAGATGGTGTTGTTGATCCCGGGCCCGTCTTCTTCCTTCTGCTGTCGGCTGGACCAGTAGGCGATCTGAAACGCCAGGAAGCCGGACACGACAAGGATCTGAAGCAGGAGCATCCCTCTCGCCAAGGCCGGGGCGGGGACGGGGAGACCCTTCAGGGCAGCGGTCCCCGTACTGATCCACAGATAGGCGGTGGCCATCAGGACGATGGGATGCAGGATGAACAGGACGGCATGCAGCCAGTGCTCTCCGCCTGAACACAGGCGCTGGTGGATGAATTCATCCTTGGTGATCAGAATGCAGGAGATCACCGCCAGCACCCCGTAGAGCCGGAGGTTGGCGGGTTCCGGTGCGAGCACGAGCGGGCAGACGAGACAGGCCAGGAAGACCGAGGTGTCCAGGGCGTGCCCCATCCATTCCCAGCGGGGTACTGCCCTCTGGTGATGGAAACCGAACTCGTCCACGCCCATGGCCAGACCCTGGAGGGCGAAGGGCAGAAACCAAAGGACCGAGCCGCTCACCCGATTTTCCGAAGGATGGCGCCGGCGATGGTGAGCCCGGGACCGAAGGCCAGGGAGACGATCAATGTGCCGGGTTGGACGGTGTCATCTTCCAGGATCGCTTTCCAGACATGGGGCAGCGTCGCGGAGGACATGTTTCCGTAGTTCATGAGGATGGTGTTGCTGGCCTGGACTTGCTCGGGCCGCAATCCCAGGTGCTCCGCGATCTCGTCAATGATCCGCGGGCCACCGGGATGGATGGCGAAAAGCGCCGTTTCGTAGAGGTGGGCGGTGGTCAGGCCCGAGGCGGCGGCCAGGCGGTCCAGGAACGAACCCAGACCGGCGCGGATGTGATCAGGCACCTTGCGGGACAAGGTCATCTGCATCCCGAAGTCGGAGACCATCCAGGTCATGGCGTCTTCGGTGCCTGGGACGATCTCCTCCCGGGTGGCGATCAGTTCCAGCCCGTTCCGGAGCAGGCTTCCAGCCCCTGCCCGCGAGACGGAGTACCGAATGAGCCCATCGGCAAACAAGGTCTGCACCACCAGTTGCTCAGGCAGATGCTGGCTTGGATCCATGTGCAGGGTGCACAGTTCGGTATGGACGATATCCACCTGGGTCTTGCCACGTTCCACGAAGCCGGCGGCCATGCGAATGGCTGGAAGCGAGGCATAGCAGCCCATGTGGTAGGCGTGGATCACCTCGGTGGAGCGCCCCCAATCCCGTTTGGCCACCAGGCGCTGGGCTCCGCTCGGGGAGACGTACCCCGTGCAGGTGACATGGATCATGACGGGAGGTGGTTCAGTCTCCTCCGCATAGAACTGTTCGAAGGCGAGGCCGCTGATCTCGCGGTAGAAACGGCTCCGTTCCCCGCAGGGTTTCCCCGACGGGTATTGGTTCAGCTGGAAGATCCTCATCTGGTCCCAGTCCGTATGGGTGAAGTCTTCCAGCGCCGAGTTCCGGAAACCGATCCGATCGGTGCTGCAGCCGAAGCGCATCACCAGTTTCCGGTATTTCCGGGAAAGCGCTTCCCTCGCCTCGTCCGTAGCCGGTGCCTGAAGGGTGATTTCCGCCTGCGCGTGGGCCGCGGCGATCCATTCCAGGATGGCGCCCTGCTCCGAGTGGTACTTGGGTTGCTGGCTCTGGAAATCATGCAGAAAGATCGGCGGTTGAGTCATGCTTTCGGCCCCTGGCAGTGCACCTCGAACCGCCCCGTCACCGTTGGATAGGCAACCGGACAGGAGGCGCGATGAATCCTAGACGTTCGGGTTCCCATGCGTTGAAGCCTTGGCTAGGGGACTCGATGCATTTTCTGGACCACGCAATAAGTAATTTAATAACATATATTTACATAATTTTAATTTACGGATCACGCCAAGGAGCTCCATCAAAATGAAGGGTTATCACCTTCAATTCGACGGAGGCTGGCGGCCCATTCGAGGCGGCGGCGAGGGCGCAGCAACCGCCACGCGACTTCGAGACATGGCAGGTAGGGCCTGATCCGAAATCCAGCCATCAGCTAGATCGAGTACCCGTGGCTGTCCACTTCCAGCGCCTGCTGTCTTGCGGCGAGGTCGGCGAGGGTGGTGGCCTGGAGGATGGTGCGGGCGGCTTCGGTGCTGCGGGTCCAGAGCTCGCGGATGGCGCGGGCGCCATGGGTGGCGTCGGCGGGCAGGCTGTCGGTGCCGAGGTGGCCCTCCAGGGCCTCGATCACGTCCAGCGCGGTGATGTGGCTGGGGTGCCTGGCCAGTTCGCAGCCGCCGCTGGGACCGCGCTGCACTTTGACGAGGCCCGCGGTCTTGAGGTTGCCCAGCAGCACGCGCAGGAACTTGGCGGGCAGGGCCTGGCGCGCGGCGATGGTGGCCACCAGCACGGGGCCGCGCCCCGCCTGCAGCGCCAGCTCCACCATGAGCTGCAACCCGTAGCGCCCTTTGGCCGAACCCTTCATGCGAACCTCCAGGGTTAGTATATAACTAAATTAATTAACAAACTTGACAATTTGTTTTTCCTCCCCATACTTCAGAGTCCGGACCCCATCCGAATCCCGAAGGAGCTGACCATGGCCCGTCCCACCGAGCGCCCCAATCGTGTCGAACACGCCTACGACCTGGTGGGTTACACGCCCGTCGTGCGGCTGAACCGCCTCGTGCCCAAGGGCTCGGCCAAGGTCTACGTGAAGCTGGAAAGCGCCAACCCCGGCGGCAGCGTGAAGGACCGCATCGCCCTGAGCATGATCCAGGATGCGGAGGCCCGGGGCGCGCTGAAGCCCGGCATGACGTTGCTGGAAGCCACCAGCGGCAACACCGGCATCGGCCTCGCTTTCGTGGCGGCGGCGAAGGGCTACAAGATCACGCTTGTGATGCCCGACACCATGACCCAGGAGCGCCGCTCCCTGCTGAAGGCCTATGGTGCGGAGCTGCTGTTGACGCCCGGCTCCGGTGGCATGAAGGCCGCTGTGGACAAGGCCCAGGAGCTGGCGGAGGCGGATCCTTCGTATTTCCTCGTGCGCCAGTTCGAGAACCCGGCCAATCCCGCCGTGCATCGCCGGACCACGGCGCTGGAGATTCTGGAACAGGTGCCGGAGCTGGACGCCTTCGTGGCGGGCGTGGGCACGGGTGGCACCGTGACGGGTGTGGGCGAGGTGCTGGCGGAAAAGAAGCCCGGCACCCTGGTGGTGGCGGTGGAGCCCGAAACCTCGCCGCTGCTGAGCACGGGGAAGGCCGGCCCCCACAAGCTCCAGGGCCTGGGGCCGAACTTCGTGCCGGGCATCCTGAACCGCCAGGCCTTCCACCGCATCATCCCGGTGGGCTACGAGGACGCCATCGCCATCGCCCGCCGCCTGGCCCGTGAAGAAGGCCTGCTCACGGGCATCAGCACCGGCGCCATCGTCTTCGCGGCGCTGGCAGTGGCGAAGGAACTGGGCGAAGGGAAAACCGTGGTGGCCGTGCTCTGCGACACCGGCGAGCGCTATCTGACCCATCCCCTGTTCGCGGAAATCGATGGACCGGCGATCTAAGCAAGGGGGCAGGGTTCTCGAGGCGAGCACTGGCCACACAGGTCTCTCATCCTGTGATCTGGCGATCGGGGAAATCCAGTCCGTTTGACCTGGTCGCCTTCTTCCCTGATCCAGGCGACGTCTATACTGCGGGATCTTCCCGAGGTGTCCATGAGGATCGCTGCCTTGTCGCTGGTCGCGCTGCTGCTTCCCGTGCAGGTGCCCACCCCGGAGAAGGCCACGGCTTTTGAGCGGGCGGTGGTGCAGGAGATGAGCGACGCGCGGGTGATGCCGAAGGCCTATGCGAAGCACCTTCGAGAGCTGCGCCCGTACTTCGAAGGACTGCTGTGGAAGCGGCCTGGGCGTACGCCGCTACGCACGGAGGAAGGGTTGGCGGCCTTCGACGAAGCCATTCGCTTTCTGGAAACGACCCGTCCGGTGGGACCGCTCCGGTTCAATGCTGGATTGGCCCGGGCGGCCCGTCTGCACGCCCAGGACCTGGGACCCCGGGGCGCCTTGGAGCATGTCGGCGCGGACGGCAGTCGCCTGTCCGAGCGCCTGAACCGCCTGGGCACGTGGCAGAGCGTCATCTCGGAAAACATCGGAACCCTGGAGGAGGATCCCCGCCAGGTGGTGATTCAGCTCTTGGTGGACGATGGCGTGGCCAGCCGGGGGCACCGGAAGAACATCTTCAATCCGGACCTGCATCAGGCCGGGGCTGGCACCGCGCCCCATCGGGACTACCGGGTGGTGACGGTGATCGATTTCGCCGACGGGTTTGTCGAACGGCGATAGGAAGCCGGTTTCCTGCTAGCCTGGGCCATCCCTTAGGTGATTGCGTGATGGCCTTCCTTGCGCGGCTCGGTTCGCCGGTTCGCGGCTTCCTGGAGTTCCTGGGCGACCAGGCCCACCTGGTGCTGCGGACGCTGCGGCATGCCCTGATGTTGCGGATGGATCAGCTGGCGGTGGTGGGCGGGCAGACGAAGCTGCAGATCCGCTTCACGGGTCTGGATGCGCTGTGGCTGGTGAGCGGCACGGCCCTGCTGCTGGGAGCCGTGACACTCATTCAGGCCTTCAGTCAGCTTTCGGGTCTGGGTGCGGAAAACTACATCGGCGCGCTGATGGTGCCCATCATCCTGCGGGAACTGGGACCCCTGCTCACGGCGGTGCTGATCATCGGCCGCAGTTCCACGGCCATCGCCGCGGAGCTGGGCACCATGCAGCTGAACGGGGAGGTGGACGCCCTTGCCGCCCACGGCGTCAATCCCTACCAGTACCTGCTGCTGCCGAGGTGGCTGGGGGTGCTCGTGTCGGTCTTTGCGCTGGTGGTGTGCTTCGATGCGGCCGCCCTGACGGGCGGCTTCCTGGTGGCGAAGCTGAAGTACGGCGTCACCTTCGGGTTCTTCATGGATTCGATTCGACAGACGCTGTCCAATCGGGATTTCGTGGCCACCCTGCTCAAGGTGGTGCTCTTCGCAGGGGCCATCACGTTTCACGCCTGCCACTTCGGGTTGCGCATCCGCCGCAGCCAGACAGAAATCCCCCAGGCCGTCACCAAGACCGTGGTGTCGGGGCTGGTGGCTGTCTTCGCCCTGGACGGCCTCATTGCCGCCCTCTTCTACTTCTGAGCCGGGCGCCGATGATCGAGCTCCACGACCTCGCCCTGGATGCCCCGGATGGCCGCCTGCTGGTGGCGCGCCTCGACCTGATGCTGCCGAGGGGCGGGAAGCATCTGGTGACCGGACCCAGCGGTAGTGGAAAGAGCCGACTGCTGAAGGTGGTCGCGGGCATCGAACGCCCTGCGCGGGGCCGGGTGAGCGTGGGTGGCCGGGACATCTGGCCCGGCGACGGGGCC
>JAVBYJ010000004.1 GCA_030824075.1 Geothrix sp. | reverse complement strand
GGCCCAGGAATCACGGCATTCGGTGAGGCCACGCCCCTGCCATGTGCCGGTCCTGGGGCGCGGCCAGGGTGGCCAGGCTCAGGCAGGCTCCGATCAGCGCGCAGGCCATATCCCACTGCGTGTCCCAGGGATCGCCCTGCGTGCCGAGGAAGGCATCGGCCGAACTGCCGGTCCACACGGCGGTCTGCCACTCCAGCAGCTCGTAGGCCGCGCTGAGCCCCAGCACCATGAGGAGCAGCACGACCACGGACCAGGAGCCCGCCTTCAGCACGCCCTTGCGGAACAGGACCTCCCGGAACAGCAGCACCGGCGCGAAACCCTGGAAGAGATGACCCAGCCGGTCGTAGGGATTGCGGGCGAGGTGTAGCCAGTCCTTCACCCAGTGACCGGCGGGCACTTCCGCGTAGGTCCAGTGGCCGCCGATCATCAGCACCAGGCCGTGCAGGGCGAGGAGGACATAGAGCAGGTTCGTGAGCGGGAAGTTTCGATGGGTGTAGATCAGCACCGGAACCCCGAGAATCACCGGCACGTTCTCCATGAACCACGTGAAACGGTCAGCCTTCGGGGCGAAACCCAGCAGGAGGAAGGCGGCCGTGATGAACAGCAGCAACACGGCGGGTAGTCGTTTGGCGGTCATGGACATTTCCTTGGAGAGGATTCGGAAGAGCATATCAACCTGCGGACCCGCCTATGCTGGGGGCCAGGAGGACGACATGGATCTGGGCATCCGGGGCAAGGTGGCCATGGTGGCGGCGGGCAGCAAGGGATTGGGCCGGGCGGCGGCCTTGGCGCTGGCGGCCGAAGGCTGTGCGGTATCCATCTGCGGTCGGGGCGCAGAGGCCCTTTCAGCCACACAGAAGGCGTTGGAGGCCCTGGGCGTGCCTGTGTTGGCGCTGGCGGCGGACGTGACCAGCGCGGAGGATCTGGTCCGTTGGCATCAGGCCACCGAAGCGGCTCTGGGGCCCGTGGACATCCTCATCACCAACACCGGTGGGCCCAAGGCCGCGGTGTTCGCCGACCTGTCCGACGGGGACTGGGCGGCCGGCGTGGACTCCACGTTGATGAACGTGGTGCGGATGTCGCGCCTGGTCCTGCCCGGTATGCGAGCCCGCCGGTGGGGGCGCATCGTCCACATCACCAGCCTGGTGGCGAAGCAGCCCTACCCCCTGCTCACCATCAGCTCGACCCTGCGGGCGGGACTTTCAGGTCTCACCCGCACCCTCGCCATGGAAACCGCCAAGGACGGCATTACCGTCAATGCCCTGCTGCCGGGCCACGTGATGACGGACCGGCAGCTCCATCTGGCGGAAGTGAAATCCAAAGCCGAGGGCATCACCATCGCCGAGCACTTCACACGTCAGGCGGCGGCCATCCCCGCGGGCCGCATCGGTCAACCCGAGGAGGTCGGCGCCGTCATCGCCTTCCTGTGCAGCGGACCGGCTTCCTATGTCACGGGCCAGAGCCTGCTGGTGGATGGGGGACTGGTGCAGGGCACCTTCTAGCGCAGAAACGCCGGCCGAATAGGCCGGCGTTTCTGCGCATGGAACGAACCTCAGTTCTTGATCCCACTCACCGTCTGGAAGTAGTGCGCGAAGGCCGCGATGCCGCCGCCGGCCTGCTCCCAGTCGTAGTTCTCGTTGGGGGCGTGGTAGCCGTGGCTGGGGAGGCTCAGACCCAGGAAGAAGACCTCGCAGCCCAGGATGTCCTCCATGGTCTTCACGGCGCCGATGCTGCCGCCCTCGCGGGTGAAGGAGCAGGGGGCGTTGAAGGCGAACTTGTAGGCATCCTTGATGGCTTCGGCGTAGGGCCCGGTGACGTGGCCCTTGAAGGGTGCCAGGCCGTGCTCTTCGTGGAACTGCACATCGGGGAAGTGCTCGTTCACGAAAGCGCGGATGCGGTCGATCGTCTTGGCCTCGTCCATGTCCGGCACCAGGCGGCAGCTCATCTTGACCTCGGCCCGGGGCGGCACGGCGCTCTTGATGCCGGGGCCCGTGTAGCCACCGACCATGCCATGCACTTCCATGGTGGGACGCCCCCACACGCGCTTCATGACCTTGATGGGATCCTCGGTGCGCATGCCGGTGATCATGTGGTCCTTCTTGAAGGTCTCCACGCTGAAGCCCGCATTCGCCCACTCTTCGAGCTCCTGCTTGGAGGGCTTCACCACTTCGTCGTAGAAGCCGGGGACCTTCACCTTGCCGGTTTCGCCGTCCATCATGGCGGCGACCACCTTGATGAGCTCGGCGAGAGGGTTGCGTGCGGCACCACCCACCACGCCGCTGTGCAGATCGTGGTCGGCGGTCTCCAGGGTGAGGCGGAAACCCTTGAGGCCGCGCAAGCCCGCGGGGGTGCTGGGCTTGCCCCGGGTGATCCAGACCGTGTCGCTCACCACGATGGCGTCGGTCTTGAAGCGGTCCTTGTGACGGTTGAGGCCGCCCGCGAAGCTGGGGGAGCCGATTTCCTCCTCGGTCTCCCAGAGGAAGTGGATGTTGAGCGGCACGCCGGCGCGGCGGGCCGCCAGGGCGCCGAAGAAGGCCGTCACCGCCGGGCCCTTGTCATCCGTGCTGCCGCGACCGCGGTAGGTGTCGCCGTCCACCACGAAGGTGAAGGGCTCCGCCGTCCACTCGGGTTCATTGGCGGGCTGCACGTCCATGTGGTTGTAGACCGTGATGGTGGGCAGGCTGGGATCCTCGCCGAACCAGCCGTGGACGAGCGGGTTACCGCTGGTCTCCAGGATCTCGGCCTTGCCGCCGTGCCGCTCGAACAGCGCCCGAGCCGCCTCGGCCACGCGCCGCACATCGCCCTGATGGGCCGGGTCAGCGCTGATGGACGGGATTTCCACCAGGGTCTTCAGTTCCGCCTCAAAGGCCGCACGGCTTTCCGCCGCGAATTGCCCCAGGGCCTCGCGGGTGAGAAGGGAAGGATTCATGGGTGCTCCGGGAAAGGGACACCATGATCCCACAGCCCGAAGTGTTGTCCATAAAAGGACCTATGGGTCACCGATTGGTTCAGCCCGGGTAGGTCCCGGCGGATCTCAGCCCCGTCCATTCCGGCAGGCCCAGGGCCAGGTTGAGGTTCTGCACGGCCTGGGCGGCCATGCCCTTGCCGAGGTTATCCAGGGCGACCATGACGGCGCCGTGGCCGGGCGTTCCATGGTGACCTGCACGGGCGGCGACGCCGATATCGGCAAAGGCGCTGCCGGTGGTGGCAGCCACCCGGGGAGAGCCCTCCACGATCCGCACGAAGAAGCGGTCTTTGTAGAAGGATTCGTAACGTGCACGAAGGGCACTCACTTCAATTCCGGCGTCCAGCGGGAATTGAGCCGTGGCGAAGATGCCTCGCACCATGGGGGCGCTCTGGGGAACGAAGCTGAGGGGAGCCTCCCAGCCTTCGGCGGCCAGGGTGCGGAGTACCTCCCCCTCATGCTGGTGGCTGAGCATCTTGTAGGCGCGGAAGTCGTGGGCGCGGCTGGGGTGGTGGGTGGTGTCGGAGGGTGCGGCGCCGGACCCACTGGAACCCGTGGCGGCGGTGACGGCCACGAAAGCGGGTTTCCACGCCGCGAGGGGCAGCAGGGCCAGCTGCAGGGCCGTCGCGAAGCAGCCGGGATTGGCGATGCGCTTGGCCCCCTGCATGCGCTCAGGCTTCCAGTCCACCAGGCCATAGACCCATGCGGGATCGAGGCGGAAGTCCGCAGAGAGGTCGATGAGGGTCAGGCGCTCCGCCAGGCCCAGGGCCTTCCAGGCCATCTCGAATGCCGGCCACTGCTTCGCCAGCTCGCCATGGGGCAAGGCGGAAAACAGCACGGGGGCCTCGCTTTGGGCCAGGCTCGCCCAGTCCGGCGCGCCCTCGAAGGCGCCCTCCAGCAGCCCGCGCAGGTTCGGGTGCTGGGCATGGAAGGGCTTGCCCGCGTGGCTGCGGGCCGTGCCGCGCAGCGTCTTCACCGCCGGATGGGTGGAGAGCCAGCGCAGCAACTCCCCACCGCCGTAACCCGACGCGCCGAGGATCAGGACATCCACAGATTTCATGAGAGCTCACTAAGAAAAGGCTTATCCACAGATTTCACAGATTCACACAGATTGAAAATCAGAGATCACGCTTTTGAATCTGTGAAATCGGTGGAATCTGTGGACCCAAATCATTTAGACCTTGGCCGCGATCTTGGGTTCGACGAGTCCGAGCACGAACGTGCCGAGGGCTTCGGCGTCGGCGCGGGCGTTGCGGGCGGGGAGGCCCAGCGTGGCCACGAAGCGCTCGCCCACCCGGTTGTCTGTGGCGGGACCGGCGATAAGGTCGGCCTGGATGCCGAAGGCCGCCTTCAGGTGGTGGACGCCGCCAGCCGCGCCCACGGGATCGTTGGCACAAAGAATAAAGGCGCCGCTCAGGGCCTTCAGGCCGGCGTCTTCAAGGATGGCCTGCACGCCGTACTCGCCCATGATGCCGTCGCCGGTTTCGGCCACGATGACGTCCACGCCATGGGCCGCCAGCTCGGAAAAAATGATGCGCGACACGCCCGCGGCGCTGCTGGCGTCCGTGCATACGATGCCCGCATCCGTGAAATCCAGGGCCACCTCGGCCCCATAGTCCTTCATGGCGAGCGCATCGCGCATGAGCGACACGCCCGTGAGCTTGCAGGCGCCCACGCGGTAGCCGGCCCGGCTGAGCTGGCGGATGGTGGCGCAGGCGGCGGCGGTCTTGCCGGCGTTCATGCAGGTGCCCGCCACATAGACCACGGGGCAGTGGGGCGCGAGGCCGGTGCCCTTGAGGGCGCCCATGCGGACATGGGCGGGCTGGCCCGCCCGGGACTGGAATTCAGGGAAGACCAGGACCTGGCCCAGCACTTCCAGGTCGAAGGGTTTGCCGACATCGGGGTTGTGCGACAGGCATTGACCGAGCACCCCGCCCATGTTCAGCAGGTTCACGGTGTCACCGGGCTTGAGGGACGTGGGCATGACACCCTCGTAGCCCTGCAGGGCATTGCGATGTCCCAGCGCCCCCACCAGGATGTCGCCGTCATGCAGCGTGCTCATGCGGCCATGGGGATCCTCCAGCTGGTTGTAGGTGCTTTTCTCGCCCTTCACCCGGCAGGCGATGACCGAGCCCTCCTCCAGCAGGATCTCGCTGGAGAGGGTGAGGGTTCGGCCCAGCCGCAGGTTGCGGGTGACCGAGGCGAGCTTGTCGACGTGGATGCGCATCATGAGACCTTTCGAAAAGATTCACCGCCAAGACGCCAAGAGCGCCAAGTAATAACAAAAAAACGCATTTGCAGTTCTTGGCTTCCTGGCGCCTTGGCGGTGATCAGTTGCTTTTTGCTTTAAGGGTCAGTGTCTGCTGTACCCCGAAGATTTTCGCGAAGCCCGCGGCTTCGGCGCCGGTCCAGAGGCGGTTGGCTTCGCCGTAGGTGGCGATGCGGGGATCCATCAGGGAGTAGGGCGACTGCACACCTTCCACCACGAACGCGCGGGGATGCAGGGTGAGGCGCACCTCGCCGCAGACGCGGTCCTGACTGGAGGCGAGGAAGGCCTCCAGATCGCGGGCCAAGGGATCGAAGAAGTGACCCTCATGGAGCAGGCTGCCGTAGAGGTTGCCCAGGCTCTCCTTCCAGAAGAGTTGCTTGCCGCTGAGGACAAGCTTTTCCAGTTCCCGGTGGGCCCCGATGAGCAGGTGGGCGGCGGGGGCCTCGAAACCCACGCGGCCCTTGATGCCGAGGATGGTGTCGCCCAGATGCACGCCTCGGCCTAGGCCATAGGGCCGGCCGATGGCATTGAGCTGGGCGATGAGGTTGACGGGGTCCATGGCGTTGCCATCCAGCGCCACGGGGATGCCACGGTCAAAGCTGATGACGAGCGATTTGGGTGACAGGTCCGCAATGACGCCGCCGGGGAAAGCGCTCTCGGGCAGGGTGGTCCAGGCGTCCAGGGTCTCGCGCCCTCCCACACTGGTGCCCCACATGCCTTCGTTGACGGAGTAATCCTTCGTCTTTTCGGGGAACATCACGCCGCGCTCGGCGCAGTAGGCCATCTCCTCGGCCCGGGACAGGCCGAGGTCGCGGATGGGAGTGAGGATTTCCAACTCCGGCGCCAGGGCGCGGAAGGCCACGTCAAAGCGCACCTGATCGTTGCCAGCTCCCGTGGAACCATGGGCAATGGCGGAGGCGCCCATCGACTTGGCGAGGTCCGCCACCGCGCGTGCCTGACAGACGCGCTCGGCCGAAACCGACAGGGGATACATCTGGCCGCGCAGCACGTTGCCGTAGACCAGGTAGCGCAGGTAGCCCTCGAAGAGCCCGGCGCGGGCATCCACCGTGGTGTGGCTGATGGCGCCCAGCTGCGGCGAAGCGGCTTCGATACGGGCCAGCTCCTCGGGCGAGAAGCCGCCCGTGTTGACCGTGACCGTGGCCACGTCGTAGCCCTGCTCCTTGAGGTAGAGCACGCAAAAGGACGTGTCGAGGCCACCAGAAAAGGCGAGGACGGCGAGCTGGCTCATGGGAGGCCTTTCAATGAAGAAGCAAAAGATTCACCGCCAAGACGCCAAGAGCGCCAAGGAAGAACAGGACAGGGCTTTTGCCGTTCTTGGCTTCTTGGCGCCTTGGCGGTGATCATTTTCAGTTCGCCCATAGCGCAGCCTCCGCCTGGGCATGGATCTCGCGCTTGGTCTCAATCCAGGATCGGGCGGCGGCCAGCTCGGCCGCGAGGTCATCCAGGCCCAGGTTGCCGGCGCCGCCCAGGTGAGTGGCGGTGAGGGCGGTGCGGTCAGGTGCGAAGGTGCCGTCCTGGATCTGCTGGGCGACCTTGCGGTAGGCCTCGCGGAAGGGCAGGCCCTGCTGCACGAAGACATAGGCCTGGTGGGCGGCGTACAGCTCGTCCGTGCTCGCGGTCGCCGTGGCCTCTGCATCCACCTTCAAGGCGGGAACCAGCCGCACCAGCACCCCGAAGAGTTCGTCGGCCTGCCGCAGGCCCGCGATCACGGGTCGCTTGAGCAGTTGCAGGTCGCGATGGTAGCTGGAGGGCAGTCCCGAGCCGATCTGCTCGACCAGGCCCGCCGTGCCGCGGAGTTCGCGGCAGCGGCCCCGGGCCAGTTCCACCACGTCGGGGTTCTTCTTCTGGGGCATGATGCTCGATCCAGTGGTGAAAGCGTCCGGCAGCTTGAGGAAGCCGAATTCCTCGGTGCTGTAGAAGGACACGTCCCACAGGAACTTCTCGACCACCCCGCCCGCGGAGGCGGCCCACTGAAGCAGGGCGGTCTCATGGCGACCCCGGCTGTTCTGCACGTCAATGGGGCTGCGCTGGACCTTCGAAAAACCAAGCACCTTCGCTGTGAATTCCCGGTCGATGGGCAGGGGCACGCCGAAGCCGGCGGCCGATCCCAGGGGGCAGCGGTCCAGGCGGCCATAGACGCCTTGCAGGGCTTCCAGCTCCTCCAGCAGGCCTTCGGCAAAGGCGGCGGCCCACAGGCCGAAGGTGCTGGGCATGGCGCGGCGCAGGTGGGTGTAGCCGGGCAGGGGAACGGTCTGGTGGGTCCGGGCGAAGGCGAGGAAGGCCGCCGCCAGGTCGGCCACTCGGAGGCCCAGGCGCAACAGGCCATCGCGCAGGTAGAGGCGGAAGGCGAGGATCACCTGGTCGTTCCGCGAACGGCCCAGGTGGATGCGCTGACCCACCGCGCCCAGGCTGCGGGTGAGGTCGGCTTCGATGGCCGTGTGGCCGTCCTCTAGATGGGGCGGAATGGGGAAGGCGTTTTGCCGAGCCAGATTCGCGATGCGCTTCAAGCCGCGGACCAGGGCGGCGGCATCCGAGGGCTCCAGCAACCCCGTGGCCGCGAGCATCTTGGCGTGGGCCGCACTGCCGAGGGCGTCCCAGGGGAGCAGGGCCAGGTCCGTGTCCGGGTCCTCGCCCACGGTGAACCGGTGGATGGCCACATCCAGCGGCAGGTCCTTGGCCCATAGGGTAGAGGCATCCCCGGTCGGCGCGGACGCCGCCCAGGATCTAGGGTCAGGCTTCATGGGGCACCTGCAGCTGGAAGAACGCGTGGACCAGATCCTGGTAGAAGACCGCGCCCGCTTCGAGCTCCGGCAGGGTCAGGTACTCGTTGGGCCGGTGGCTGCGGAAGGTGTCGCCCGGCCCGGCCTTCACCGCCGGGATATCGCCCAGAAAGGCCCAATCCGACGTGGTACCAGAACCCACGGGGCCCACCTTTCCTGCGGCCTGAAGGGCGGCGCGGACGATGGGGTGGGAAGGGTCCGTGCCCTTGGGCAGGTAGCGCTTGGAGTGGATGCTGACCTCGCTTTCCAGGTGCCGCTGGAAGTCGGCGGCGAGAGCATCGTGATCCTGCTCGGGGCCGGTGCGGAGGTCGATGAAGAACTCGCAGGCATCCGGCACCTGGTTGCGCCGCAGACCGCCCTGGATCTGGGTGACCTGAGCCTTCTGCGAGCCCAGCAACGGGTGGGCCGGGAAGGCCATGTCAGCCACGCGGCTGATGTCCCGGGCGGCCTTGTGGATCGCGTTCTCGGCGCCCAGCATCTGGGCGTGGGCCACGTGGCCGCTCTGGCCGCGGGCCGTGCACTTGAGGACCAGCAGGCCCCGCTGGGCCGCGCAGACGCGCAGGCCCGTGGGTTCACCCACCACGGCACCATCCAGTGGACCCAGCTGCTCAAGGATGGTGGCGATGCCGTTGCCGCCAGTCTCCTCTTCGGCCGTGAGGGCCACGATCACTTCGCCGTCGAGCTTCTGCTTCGAGAGCTCAAAGGCGGCGAGCAGGATGGCCGCCACGCAGCCCTTGGCATCGTTGGCGCCCAGGCCCTGGAGCCGCGCCTCGTGCCAGACCGGGGTGAAGGGATCGCCGTCCCAGCCCGCGCAGGGAGGCACGGTGTCGAGATGAGAATTGAGCAGCACGCGGGGGCCACCCTTCTGGCCGAAGGTGAACCAGAGGTTGTGGCCTTGGCGGTGAACCGCGAGACCCTCGGTGGTCACGAGATCCTGCACCAGATCCGCCAGGGGGCCCTCTTCGCCGGACACGCTTGGCGTGCCGACTAGGAGCGTGAGCAGTTCGGCGGGACTCATCCGGCCACCGCCGCAGCGACGGGGGTGACAGTTCCGCTCACGAGCCCACTGACGATCATTGTCCCGCTGCCCTCGTTGGTGAAGATCTCGGCCAGCAGGGCATCCGGCGCCAAGCCGCTCACCAGGTGAACACTGGGCACACCGCCTTGAAGCGCAGCCTTCACCGCCACCACCTTGGGCCGCATGCCGCCGCTGATGATGCCCTTGGCCTCGAAGGCGGCCAGCTCCTCCAGGGTGGCGTGGGGAATCAGGGAGGAGGCCTTCGTGAGGTCCTTCAACAGACCGGGCACCGACAGCAGGAAGAACAGCTTTTCCGCGTGGAGGGCCGAGGCCAGGCTCGCGGCGATGGTGTCGGCGTTGGTGTTGTAGATGGCGCCATCCTCGCCGCCGGATAGGGGCGCCACCACGGGCACGAAGCCGCCCTCCAGCAGGTGGCTGAGAATGTGGGGATCCACGGCATCGATATCACCCACCAGGCCGAAATCCACCAGTTGGGGTTCCGTGGCCCCGTCCGGCACCACGGCCATGGGGGGTCGCTTGTGGGCCTTCACCAGACCGGCATCCAGGCCCGTGAGGCCCACAGCCGGAACGCCCGCGGCCTGCAGCTCGGCCAGCAGGTCCATGTGCACCTGGCCTGCGAACACCATCTTGGCGGCGTCGAGCACTTCCGGGCTCGTCACCCGCCGTCCCGCCACCTTCTGCACCGGGATGTGCATGGCCTGGCAGACCGCGTCCAGTTCGGCGCCGCCCCCATGGACCACCACCAGGCGGATGGAGAAGGACCAGAGCAGGGCGATCTGTTCGCACAGGGCCTTGCGGATTTTGGGCTCCGTCAGCACCTCGCCGCCCACCTTCACGACGAAGGTCTTGCCGCGGAACAGGCGTACGTACTGGGAGGCTTCCTTGAGGGCGGCGTAGGGGTTCGGGGAAAGCGGCATCACAACCTCGGAATCGAAAGACGGAACGAGTTAGGACTGGGACAGCAGATGGTGGATGGTGGCCCGCTGCACGTGGAAGCGGTTCTCGGCTTCATCCACGACGCGGCTCCAGGGACCGTCGAGGACGCTGTCGTGGACCTCGAGGTTCCGGCGCACCGGCAGGCAGTGGGTGAAGATGGCTTCCTTGGCCGCCTTCTGCATGTGCGCGGCCGTGGGCATCCAGGCACCCAGATCGGCCATGGGCGCGGCCTCGAGCCCCGAGCTGGTGGAGGGCCCCCAGGCCTTGGCGTAGACGGCGGCGCTGCCTTCCAGGGCGGCGTCCTGGTCGTTCGTGTAGGTGATCTTCCCGCCGGTGGCGGCGGCGTAGGCTTCGGCCTCGGCGCGGACTTCCGGCGCCAGCTCGTAGCCCTTGGGATGGGCCACGCGAATCTCGGCGCCGCAGGCGGCGGCCGTGAGCAGGAAGGAATTGGGCACGGCCTTGGGGAGGGGCTTGATGTGGGGCGCCCAGGTGAGGGTCACGGGCACCTTCGTGCTGCCGTGGGCTTCCTGGATGGTGAGCAGGTCCGCGAGGCCCTGGTGGGGATGTTCCCGGGCGCTTTCCATGCTGAGGACGGGCACGGTGGAGAAGCGCCGGAACGCGTTGATGACGGGATCGGTCTCGTCCACCGCATCGCCTTCGCCGCCACTGAAGGTCCGCACCGCCAGCAGGTCCACGTAGCGGCCCAGCACGGGCACGCCCTCGCGCACATGCTCGGCCCGGTCACCGTTCATGACGGCGCCGTCCCGGTCTTCCAGCTTCCAGGTGCCCGCGCCCACTTCGAGCACGATGGCGTGGCCCCCGTGGCGCAGCATGGCCGCCTCGAAGCTCGCCCGGGTGCGCAGGCTGGGATTGAAGAACACCATGCCCAGGAGGCGGTTGGCGAAGAGGGCGCCTGGCGGGTTCTGCTTCCAGTTTGCGGCGACCCCGAGGATCTGCCGGATGCCGTCCGGGCCCAGGTCGGATATGCGTGTGAAGTGCTTCATGGAGGCTCCCGAAAGCTCAGGGTTTGGCGAAGGCGTGGATGGCGGTGATGAGGGTGATGAGGGCCTCGCCGCTGACGTTGAGGGGCGGCATGAGACGCAGGACCGTGGGATCACCCGATCCGCCCACGAGGATGTTCCGGGACATCAGGTGCTTCTTGAGCGCGGCGGCGTGGGCGCTGCGAAGGCCCAGCAGCAGGCCCTCGCCGAGCACTTCGGTCACCACGGATCCGGTAAGCTCCTGCCGCAGCCGCGCGGCGGCGGTCCGGGCGTTCGCCATCAGGCCCTCGGATTCGATGACATCCACCGTGGCCAGCAGGGCGGCGCAGGCCAGGGGCCCGCCGCCGAAGGTGCTACCCAGGTCGCCGCCCTGGAGCTTCGCCGCGACCGAGGCGCTCATGAGGAGCGCCCCCATGGGCACCCCGGAGGCCAGGCCCTTGGCCGAGGTGATGAGGTCGGGTCGCACCCCGTAGAGCTGCGCGGCGAAGGGCGTTCCGAGACGTCCCATGCCCGTCTGGATCTCGTCGAAGATCAGCAGGGTTCCGAATTCGTCGCACTTGGCGCGCAGGGCCTGGAACCATTCGCGGGAGGCGGTCTTGATGCCGGCCATGCTCTGAATGGGTTCGAGGATGACGCCCGCGATTCCCGAGAAGTCGGCGGCCGCGAGGGCCGTGAGATTGCCGAAGGGCAGGCGCAGGGTGGGCACGAGCTGGTCGGTGAAGGGTTCCGTGATCTTCGGGTCATCGGTGACGGAGAGCGCCAGCAGGGTGCGCCCATGCCAGCCCCCTTCGAATGAAGCCAGCTTCTTGCGGCCCGTGAGCAGGAGGGCCACCTTCAGCGCATTCTCGTTGGCCTCGGCCCCGCTGTTGCAGAAGAAGACGGAGTCCATGCCGGCGAAAGCCGTGATGCGGGTGGCGGCCTGATCCCGCACCGGCAGGGCCGCCGCGGCGGAGTAGAAGAGCAGCGAGGCGGCTTGATCCGTCACGGCCTTCACCACCTTGGGGTGGCTGTGCCCCGTGGCGCACACGCAGTGGCCACCGTAGAAATCCCACCAGGCCTGGCCGCGGTCGTCGAAGACCCGGTCGCCTTCCCCTCGCACCAGGAGAAAGGGATAGGGGGCGTAGGTGGGGAGCAGGGCGGGAAGGGGAAGGGCCATGGTCATGCGGGCATCCTGTGCATATGCGCGCATGGAGGGTGCATATCCAAGCGACGGATTGCATATTATGCGCACATGAAAACGAGCTTCAAGCAAAAAATTCGGTCAAATTGGTGATTCTTGTGAGTTGAATCTTGTTTGAATATGCAATTTCATGCATCCTTCATGCATGGATCTGGATACCCTCATCCTCCAGCTGCTGGAGGCCTCCCCCATCGCTGACCAGGGCGACCTGCTGGACCTCCTGGCCGCCCAGGGGCATGAACTGACCCAATCCACCCTGTCCCGGCGGTTGAAGCGCCTGGGGATTCAGAAGGTTCAGGGCCGCTACCGCCGGGTCGAGACCAGCGCCCAGCTCCTGCCGGAGGTGACCCTCCGCGAGGCCCCGCCGAACCTGCTGGTGCTGCGCACCGCCCCCGGCTTCGCCCAGGCCCTGGGCCTGAGCCTCGACGCCGATCCGGTGCCGGGCCAGGTGGGCACCCTCGCCGGAGACGACACGGTTTTCGTGGCGGTGTTGCCGGAACGGATGGCCGAAGTGAAGGCACATCTGGCGCGGGTGTTGGCGGCGCGCTGAGGGCGACCTGCCCTACACTCGAAGGATCCTTTGGAGCCCTTCATGGATCGTTTCGGAAGTTCAAAGCTGCGCATCGGCTGGGCGCTGATGTGCCTGTTCCTCACTGGCCTGGTGCTCATGGGGATCCGGGGGCAGCAGGGGGAGGACGGCTCTCGGATTCTGCTCTTCGGGACCGCGATCCCCCTCGGCGCCGATTCGCTGCGGTCGTACGCGCTGGGCAATATCCAGGGCGTCATGTATTGGGTGGTGTCGCTGGTGGTGCTGCTGGGCGCCTTCGGTCCGGTGAGCCAGTGGACGGCGGCTGCGGCCCGGGGAGAACGGTTCAAGGGCTTCTTTCTGGGCACGGGCCTGGGTTTCGCGCATGGGCTCTTCCTGTCGCAGGTGGCGCTGATCCCCGTGTGGGCCTTGAGTTGGCGGCTCCTCGGTGAGGCCTGGCCGCCGGAGCTGCTGCGGGCGGATTTTCATGGCCTGCTGCTGGGGCTCCAGATGCTGCTGTGGGCCGTGGTGCTTTCGCGGGTGCTGAAGTCCAGCGCCGGACTGGCTCTGCTGGTGACATTGCTGCTCCGGGAGTTGGGGCCGCGCCTCAGCTTCTTCCTGGATTTTGGCCAGGATCTGGGCTGGAGCGCCGGGCAGGTGAAGGCCCTGGAGGTGTTCGTCCGCCTGCTCCCCATGGCCCAACTGCCCTCTGATCCTTTCTCGCCCCTGGCTCTGCCCCTGTCCATCGGGGGTCCGCTGGTACTGGGTGCACTGGCCATGCTGCTGCCGGCGGGTGGCAGGAAGTAGCCGATGCGGCGGGGCCTTGGCCTGTTCCTGCCGGTGATCCTGGTGGCGCAGAGCGCCCAGGATCCGGCGGAGCTGCGCCAGAAGCTGGCGGCCATTCAGGGGCGCCTGGGCCAGGTGGATCAGCAGTTGGCCTCCCTGAAAAAGCGTCGGAAGGGTGTGCTGGTGGAGATCCAGGGCATCTCGCTCCAACGCGATCGCGCCAAGGCCCAGGTGGAGGGTGCGCGGCTGCGCCAGGAGCAGGCTCAAAGCGAGGTCCAAACCATCGGACGGCAGCAGACGCGGATCCAGGGTGAGGTGCTTCAACTGCGGGGCGATCTGCGCAAGCAGGTGCGCTGGATGCAGGCCCTCGGTCCCTGGGGTGACCTGGGCCTCTATGTCACCTTCAGGGATCTGGAGGCCTGGCTGGTGCGGGGGCGGATGCTCGCCTGGGCGAGGCTGCAGGAGCGCAAGCGCCTCAACCTGATCCACCAGCTGCAGGGCGATCTGGCGGCCAAGGAGAAGGCGCTGAAGGAGGTCCTGGCGCGCCTGGCCACCGAGGCGCGGGAGTCCGCCATGCTCCAGGCCACCCTGCGGCTGCAGGAAGACAAACTTAACAGTTTCCTTGATGGGCTTCAGAAGGACGAGACGGCGCAGAAACAAGCCCAGGCGGAACTGGCGGAGGAGGCCGTGCAGCTGGAGCGTCTGCTGTCCGGGCTCCTTGGGAAGCCCAAGGGCGAGGCCTTCGAGGCCAGTGTGGCCTTCGCCAGTCTCCGTGGGGACCTGCCCCAGCCGGTGGACGGCACGCTGGCACTGGGCTTCGGCGAACACCTGCATCCCCGCTTCCACACCCGGACCATGCAAAGCGGTCTGCTCATCGCCGCCGCCGGCGGCACCCCCGTGGCCGCCGTGGCCGATGGCAAGGTGGCCTTCGCCGACTACTACCAGAGCTACGGCCCCATGGTGATTCTCGACCACGGCGGCGGATGGTTCACCCTCTACACCCATCTGCTCGGACTGAGCATCGCCAAGGGCCAGGTGCTGAAGGCCGGGGAATCCCTGGGCGCGGTCGGTGATACGGTGGACGGCCCGCGCCTGGGCTTCGAGATCCGCTACCAGGCCCAGCCCCAGGATCCACAGAAATGGCTGAAGCGGAGGTACCGGTGATGATCCGGGGGTTCCCCACGCAGCGCATGCGCTGCGTGGATCTAAGAGCGCGCTGCGCGCACCCCCGTGCTCGACCCGGCAAAGCCGTGTCTCGCTTCTTCCTCCCCAGGAACCTCGCTGGTGGCCCTACCGCACCACGCTGCTGGCGTTGAACAGGGGCATGTAGATGGCCAACAACAGACCCAGGACGATGACGCCCATGAAGAGGATGAGCACGGGGCCGATGAGGCTGGTGACGGCGGTGGTGGCCTTTTCGACTTCCTGATCGAAGAAGTCCGCCACGTGATCGAGCATCTCCGGCAGGGCGCTGCTCTGCTCGCCCACCCGCACCATCTCGACCGCCAGGGGATCCAGGACCTTTGCCTGCTCCAGGGCCAGGTTCAGGCTGCTGCCGGCCCGCACTTTGTCGGTGATCGTGAGCAGGCCGGCCTTCATGCGCTCGCTGGGGCTCGTGCGCTGCACGACCTCAAGGGCCTGCACCACAGGCAGGCCGCCGGAAAGCAGAACGCCCAGCGTCCGGCAGAAGACGCTGGAGTGGTACATGCGGTAGAGGGTGCCGACCTTGGGCACCATCAGCAGCATCCGTTCCGCCAGCTTGCGGCCGGCCTCGGAGGCGGTCATCCACCGGATGAGGACCGCCAGCCCGATGAGGGCCAGACCCTGCAGCCAGATGGTGGCGCTGATCACCTTGCCCGCGCCGAGCAGCACCTTGGTGATGAGGGGCATCTCGATGTCGCCGCCTGCATAGAACTCGGCGAAACGGGGCAGCACGACGTTGAAGATCACGCCCAGGGCCAGGATCAGCACCAGCACCAGGAAGGCGGGGTAGAAGAGGGCCTCGATGATGCGGCGGCGGCTGGTCTGGGCGAACTTCTGGAACGACAGCCAGCGGGCCAGGACTTCCGGTAGAGTGCCGCTGCGTTCCCCGGCGACCACGTTGCTGCGATAGATCGGGGGAAAGGCTCCGGTCTGTTCCAGGGCATCCGAGAAGGACAGGCCTTCCCGCACCAGTTCCACCACCTGGGCGAGGCTGCGGCGCAGCTGAGGATCCTTGCCGTGGCCCACCAGCAGTTCCAGGGCCTGCAACAGCGGGATGCCGGCCTTCAGCAAGGCCAGCAATTCCTGGTTAAAGAGCACCAGCGATTCGGTCTTGAGTTGGACCCTGCTTCGGAAGGCTGTATCGGTGCGGGTGATCTCGAGCGGAAAGCCGCCCTCGGCGAGGACACGGGCACGAAGGGTCTCCGCGCTGTCCGCCTCGAACTCGCGCACCAGCACTTCGCCGTTGGCATGGGTGAGTCGTACCGTGAATCGCATAGACCTTCGAGGATAGCGGATAACCCTGCGGCTGGTCCCTGCGGTAGCCTCTCTATTCGGAGACAACATGTCGCGATGTCCTTCCTTTCTGATCCCGGTCCTCACCCTGACCCTGGCAGCCCAGGCGACACCGCCCGCACCGTTGCGCATGGGCGTGCCGCAACCCCTGGACCTGGATCTGACCACCGCCGATCCGGCGGGGCTGCTCCCCCGGGATAACCGGGACGCCGCTCAGGTGGAGGCGGCCCGTCTGCGGTGGAGTCCCCTGATCGCGGGTGTGAAGGAAGCCCGGGCCGTGCGCATTCGGTTGCCCCTGGGTGTCGCCCGAGTCCCGCTTCTGTTGGCCGCTTCGCAGGCCCTGAAAGCTCAGTCCCCGGAACAGCGCCTCTATGTGGCTTTCGATCCCAAGGCAGCTCCCATCCTGGACGAAACCGCCTGGGGGGCCGTGGACGGCGGCGCCTTGGTGCCCTCGGATCTGAATCTCGATCCCGCCCTCTGGCGCAGCCAATTGACCCAAGCCCAGGAAACGTTCCCGGGTCGTTCCTGGACCCTCTGGTTGCCGAAGGATCCAGGTCCCCTGGCTTCCACCCTGATGGGGGATGGTGGCCGCCTGGTGGTGCCCGAGGGGGGGCCGTCCGCGCAGCTTGCGAGCCTCATCCCCCCGGGTTTTGTGGAAGTCGAGGGAGGCCCGGGCGATCTCACTCTGCGCAATCGAGCTGGCGAGTCCCGCCGGTGGACGTTCACGGCCGGGGCGTGGGTGGGTGCGTCCATACCCCAGGAACGCAATGAGGTCGCTGTCCAGGCGGCCGACACCTACGATGTGGGGGCTCTGCTGGCGAAGGTGCGGGCGGCCCAGCTCCGGGCGCGGGCAGGTGTCCACACGCTCCAGGCCAAGGCGGACCTCGACCTGCACATCCAGGGCAAGCGGGGGCGGGGAGGGGATCTCGGGTTCACCTTCGGCTATTTCGAGATCGCCGGGGAGTGGCCCGAGCTGCTGCAGAAGGAAGTGCGATTCAACGGTGTGAAAGCCAAGCTCGACGGTGGGGTGCAGCTTCCCCTCATCGAAAGCCGCCAGTCGGTCTCCCTGCCCGTCGCCCTGGGCCTGACCGAACGGTATCGCTACCGGGACGGCGGCGGCGCGGGTCCCGGACGCCGGCTGCTTCGCTTCGAGCCGGTCAGCCCCGACCCCCTGGCGTACACCGGTGAGCTCGATGTGGAGGAGGCCACCGGAAAGATCCTCGAGGAACGCCGGGAACGCGCGGATATGCCGGGTACCGTCAAGAGCGAGCGCGAGATCCTCACCTACGGAGCGGTGGCGCCGGGCGTATGGCGGCCCGTGGCCGTGCGAACCTTCGAACGCTGGGTGAGCCCCGAGGGTGTGGTTCAGGTGCAGCGGCGCTTCACGTATCGCGATTTCGAGCTGAACGGCGGACGCTTCGAGGCCGACCGGGCGGCGGCGCGGGAATCACGGTCCACCATGTTGAAGGTGACGCCGGAGGGGGCGCGCTACTTCACACGCCAGGACGATGGCACCCGCAAGATCGAGGAGAAGCCCAAGAGCAGCGGTCGCGCCCTTGCCGCCGTGGTGCTGGTGGACCCAGGGCTGACGCCGCCCGTGCTGCCGCTGGGCGGCCTGCTCTACTTCGATTACAACGCCTTCGGGAAGGGCGTGCAGGTGAACGCGCTCACCGCCCTCGTCTTCAACACGGCCAGCGTGGCGATCCCCCGTGGCCTGGGCCCGTTTGATGTGAGTGCCGACGCCACGGTCCTGCTGCTCAAGGGTACGGAAAGACCCGTGTTGAACGGAAAGCTTGCGGACAAGGACGGGGTGGGCCGGCGGTTCGGCATGATGGGACTCGAACTTGGGCGGGACCTGGGGGCGGGCTTCCGTCTGGAAGGCCGGGGCGATTTCGAGTACGACGACTACGGCGAAGGCGACAGCAAGTACCGCACACCGGGTTTCGCATTGCCGCCTTCGGGCCTGACGAGGGTCGGTACCCTCCAGGGATCCTGGCTCTTCCGGGGCTTCCAGGTGCGGGCCTTCCATGGCTGGGGCAAGCGTCCGGAAGGCACCTACGGCCTGGCCGCGAGTCCGCAATCGGTGCCGGAGGGCGGCGATTTCCGCCGTTGGGGTGGCAGCCTTGGCCTGGACCGGGAGGTGAAGTCCGGCTTCTGGTTCCATGGCGAGGCAGGCTGGGTTGGAGGTCGCGCCTTCGATCGATTCAAGGCCCTTGATGTGGGGGGAATGGGCGGTGTCGTGCGCATTGCCGGCATCCGCGCCAACGCCATCGCCGCGGACCAGGTCACGTACGCCAAGACCGGCCTGACCATTCCCACGGGGCCGAATCTACGCCTGTCCCTCAGCCTCGAACACGCCCGGGCGCGCAGTCTTGATGATCAGAAGACCTACGGCGTGACCGGGGCCGGGATCACCGGGGACCTCCCAGGGTTCTGGGTCTTCACCGCGGTGCGCCTGGATCTTGGCGTCGGTCTCCAAAGCGACATCGCCGGCGTAAGAACGGTGAACGGCTACGTGGCCCTGTTGCGCGTGTTCTGATGGGAGAGGACCTTTAGGGCCTTCTCCCGGTGCAGCACCTGGAAGCGGATGGGCCCCAGGTCCCGTCGGCGGTAGGTGTGCAGCTTGGCGTCCATGACGTGGAAGGCGTCCACCATGGTGGCGCAGAAGGCCACCTCGCCGGCTTTGTTCCGCAGGCCACCGCGCTCAAAGACGCTCCGGGCCTGGCCGTGCAACCCGACGATGATCGCCTTGATGCGCTGCCGGGCCATTTCCCGGAGCACCCCTTCCATCGCCACCAGACCGGTCACGTCGGCGCTGGGGACCTGCTCCATCCTGAAGATGATGACCCGCACATCGGCCCCGATGGCCCGCATGGCATTGAGGGCCCGTTCCGCCGCGCCAAAGAAGAGCGGGCCCGATAGGTCGTAGATGACCACGCCTTCCGGCAGCGGCCCGGGCAGGGCGCGGTGGTCGGGCTGGCTCAGATGTCCTTCGGAGACAGTCGCCATGCGCCGCATGAAGAGCAGGGACGCCAGCATGATGCCCACGGTCACGGCGATCACCATGTCGAAGACCACCGTGAGGAAGAAGCAGGTGAGCAGCACGGCCACATCGCTCTTGGGTGCCACGCGGACCGTGTGGATGAAATGCTCCGCCTCGGACATGTTCCAGGCCACCAGCAGCAGCAGGGCCGCGAGGCTGGTCATGGGCAGGAAGCGGATGAGCGGGGCCAGGATCAGGATGGCCAGCAGAATGGTGAGGGCGTGGGCCATGGCGGCGATGGGCGTGCGGCCGCCGAACCGGAAGTTTGTGGCGGTGCGGGCGATAGCGCCTGTGGCGGGAATGCCCCCGAAGAAGGGGGTGAGGACATTGCCCACGCCCAGCGCCAGCAGCTCGGCATCTGGATCATGGCGCGTGCGGGCCATGCCGTCAGCCACCACGGCGGACAGCAGCGACTCGATGGCACCCAGCATGGCCACGGCAAAGGCGCTGGGGAGCAGCATGCGCACGGTACCAAGGCTCAGGCCCACGGCTTGCCCATCCACGCCGGGTGCGCTCCAGGGCCACATGAACGAGGGCAGCACCTGGGGGATGCCGTTCACCATGTGCCCATTCACCATGGTGTGGAAGCGGCTGCCGATGGTGTCCACGCTGAAGCCGGGGATCCAGCGGGTGAACAACCAGGCCGCCACCGCGGCCAGGGGAAGGGCCATAAGGGGGGCGGGGACCTTGCGGATGGTGCGGGGCAGGCGGATCAGCCACCGCTTGGGCAGCCTCGGTGAAAGCAGGATGGCCAGGGTACCCAGGCCGACCAGCAGCTCCCAGGGAGAGGCCGTGTGGGCCGCCCGGGCCATCTCACCCAGCCGTTCGAGGAAGTGGTCGGGGGTGTGGTCCAGACGCAGGCCGAACAGATCCTTGATCTGCAACACGGCGATGACGACGGCGATGCCCGAGGTGAATCCGGTGGTCACGGGGAAGGGGATGAACTCGATGAGCTTGCCCAGGCGCAGCAGGCCCATGCCGATGAGGATCAGGCCCGCCAGCAGCCCAGACATAAGCAGGCCGGATAGTCCGAAGCGGGCGTAGAGCGGCGCCAAAACCACGATGAAGGCGGCTGTGGGACCAGCTACCTGAATGCGCGAGCCGCCCAGCAGGGCCGTGAAAAAGCCCGCGATGATGGCGGTGTAGATCCCCTGCTGGGGCGGCACGCCCACGGCGATGGCCAGGGCCATGGCCAGCGGCAAAGCCACGATGCCCACAAGGAACCCAGCCGACAGGTCCCGCTTGAACTGGCGCCCGGAATAGCCTTCGGCCAGCACCGCCCGCAACGCCGCGGCCGGAAGGGCCCGGAGGGGAACGGTGGAGGAAGGATCCTGAAATCGAGTGCGGGCCATCGGCAGACTCGGCGAGGTGGGATGACCTCTATCCTACGCTGCCGAGGAGGCCATTCAGGCGTAGAACCCGCGGTATCTCATGGCTTGGGCCACGCGATCCAGGGCCAGGATGTAGGCACCGATGCGGGGGTTGGTCTTGTACTTGTCTGTGGTGGCGAAGGTGGCCTGGAAGGCGTGGGTCATGTAGTCCACCAGGCGTTCATTGATCTCCCGCTCCCGCCAATAGAAGCCCTGGCGGTTCTGCACCCACTCGAAGTAGCTGACGGTCACGCCCCCGGCGTTCGCCAGGATGTCAGGCACCACGAGAACCCCATTCTCCAAAAGGATGGGATCGGCCTCGGGGGTGGTGGGCCCGTTGGCGCCTTCGACGATGATCTTGGCCCGGACCTGCGCGGCATTCTGTTCCGTGATCTGGTTTTCCGAGGCGGCAGGCACCAGGATGTCCACGGCGTGGGTGAGCAAGGTGGGGGGATCCATGGGCTCAGCGCCCTTGAAGCCGGCGACGGTCCTGGCCTCGGCCACATGCTTGAGCAGGGCGTGGATGTCCAGGCCCCGATCGTTCTTGATGGCGCCCTTGAGGTCGCTCACGGCCACCACCCGGGCCCCTGCCTCGTGTAGCAGGCGTGCGGCCTGACTGCCCACGTTGCCGAAGCCCTGCACCGCCACGGTGGCGCCGGCAAGGGGCTTGCCCAGGCGCTGCATGGCCTCCCGCGCAGTGATGAGGATGCCGCGGCCGGTGGCCTCATTGCGTCCCAGGCTGCCGCCGAGCCCGAGGGGTTTCCCGGTGACGACCGCGTTTTCGGTGTGGCGCACGTGCATGGAATAGGTATCCAGCACCCAGGCCATGGTCTGCGAGTCTGTGCCCATGTCGGGGGCGGGCACGTCCCGGTCGGGGCCGATGATGTCCATGATCTCGGCGATGTAGCGGCGGGTGAGGCGCTCCTTCTCACCCAGGCTCATCCGAGTGGGATCGCACACGATGCCGCCCTTGCCGCCGCCGAAGGGCACGTCCACCACGGCAGTCTTCCAGGTCATCCAGGCGCTGAGCGCCTTCACTTCGTCCAGGGTGACATTCATGTCGTAGCGGATGCCGCCCTTGGCGGGTCCGCGCGCCACGTTGTGCTGGACGCGGTAGCCGGTGAAAACCTCCCAGTGGCCGTTGTCCATGAGCACGGGAAGACTCACGATCATGGAGCGGTTGGGGGCCATGAACACCTTGAAGAGGGCGTCATCCAGCCCGTAGAGCTGGGAGGCCACACGCAGACGGGCCTGCATGGCCTCGAAGGCATTGATCTGGGTGGTCGGCATGGAGGTCATCTCCTACGGACGGGCATCGGATTCAGGGTGGGTCTCGGCGGGCAGTTCCAATTCGCGTCCCGCATTCCACAGGCCTTCGAGGTTGTAGTGGCGGCGGGTGTCCTCGTCCATGACATGGACCACGAGGTTCCCGTAATCAAGCAGCACCCAGTTGCCATTGGATTCTCCCTCGCGGGAGATGGGGCGCTCCCCAGTGGCCTTGAGGGCATCTTCGACGGCCTCGGCGATCGCACGGTTCTGGCGGTCACTGCCTCCGCTCATGAAGGCCATGACATCGGTGAAGCTGGCGATCTCCTTCACCTCTACGAGGCGGATGCGGAAAGCTTTCTTGGACCGGGCGGCGTCGACGACGGTCGCAAGCCGGGAATCAAGGGTCATGCGGGCTCCAGAGCAGGCTAACGATACAGGTTTTGAGATCGGATGGTACCGAGAACTTGAGGCGGCAATCCGTTGGGATCTTCGTGTGGCGCGGTGTGGAGGCGGTTCCGGAGATCCCTGGAGGCCAGGTCCAGCTCCGTGGCGGGCAGGGCCACGAGCTCGCCTGGTCTCCCGCTCCAGGTGGCGACGGAGCGAATTCCAGGGAGTCCGGGAACCAGGAAGGGGGCCCCGGGGCGCACCGCCACGGCCGCAGAGGCCAGCTGGAGAATGCGATCGACCTGCCGCCATTGGGCCAGCCCCGACAGCTGATCGCTGCCCATGATGAGGATCCATCGAGATTCAGGCTCACGCTGGGCAAGGGCTTCCAGGGTGTCCACGGTGTAGCTCACGCCCCCGCGTTCCAGTTCGAGGGATTCGATCCGGCACCGCGGGTCGAATCCCTCCAGGGCCTCGGCCAGCAGCCGGAGGCGGACCTCTCGACTGGGACCGCCGGGATCGGACTTGTGGGGGCTGAGGGCGGTGGGCACGAAACGCAGCTCATCCAGGGAAAGGTGTTCCAAGGCCAGCCGGGCAAGCTTGAGGTGACCGTCGTGGGGAGGATTGAAAGCTCCACCCAGCAGGCCGATGCGCACTACCAACCCTCGTCTTTGGGGGCGGCCTGCTTCTGTCCGGCGAGTACCTTCAGGGCATCGTCCACGGCAAAGGCCAGGTCGCGGAGGCCCTCTCCGGTGACGCCGGAGATGAAGATGGCCTTCTGGCCACGGCTGGCGCAGATGGCCTCGAAGGCTTCCTTCCGCGCGTCGTCCTGGAGGGCGTCGAGCTTGGTGCCCACCAGCCACCGGGGCTTGGCGGCCAGGACGGGACTGAAGGCCAGAACCTCACCTTCGATGACCCGGATGGCCTCGTCAGGTTCGGTCATGGGATCGGAGAGATCCACAAGCTGCAACAGCATCCGGGTGCGTTCCACATGGCGGAGAAACTGGATGCCCAGTCCCGCGCCCCCGGCGGCGCCTTCGATGAGGCCGGGAATATCGGCGATGACCCAGCTGTCCAGCAGATCGCCGCCGAAGCGGTCCAGGCTGACGACGCCGAGCTGCGGCTCCAGGGTGGTGAAGGGGTATTCGGCGATCTTGGGCCGCGCGGCGCTGAGGCGGCTGACCAGGGTGCTCTTGCCGGCGTTGGGGAAACCCACGAGGCCCACGTCGGCGATGAGCTTCAACTCGAGATCAAGGGTGCGCTCCTCACCCTCTTCACCAGGCTGATGGTGGCGAGGCGTGCGATTGGTGGAACTCTTGAAATTGGTGTTGCCCAGACCGCCGCGGCCACCGCGGGCCACGCAGACTTCCTCTCCCGGGGAGAGCAGTTCAGCCAGCACCTCGCCGGTGTCGTTATCCTTCACCACGGTGCCCAGCGGTACTTCCAGCAGGACATCGGCACCGTCACTGCCATGGCGCATGCAGCCTTCGCCCTGGCGGCCGCGCTCGGCGCTGAACTCGCGTTTGCTCCGGTAGGGATTGAGGGTATTCAGGGCTCGGTTGGCCCGGAGGGTCACGGACCCGCCCTTGCCGCCGTCCCCGCCATCGGGTCCGCCTTCGGGGGCGAACTTCTCGCGGCGGAAGCTCATGGCGCCGGAACCACCGTGGCCGGCGGCGACGCGAAGCTGGACATGGTCAAGAAACATCAGGTGCCTTCAGAGTCAGGGTTCAGTGTGAATGAGCACAGGCCGGGCTTTGCCCGGCCTGTGCTCGGGGGTCTCGGGGGTGTGCGCGAAGCGCAGAACCCCCGGAATACATTCAACCCTCGATGGGATCAATGTGGATGAAGCGGCCGCTCTGGCCCTTGTCCTGGAAACGGACCTTGCCGTCGATGAGGGCGAACAGGGTGTGATCCTTGCCCATGCCGACATTGATGCCGGCCTTGAACTTGGTGCCGCGCTGGCGAACGAGGATGGAGCCGCCGGGGACGGATTCACCGCCGAATTCCTTCACGCCCAGGCGCTGGGAATGGGAATCACGACCATTGCGACTGGAACCAACGCCTTTTTTATGTGCCATGGGAAACCTCTTTTATCTGGATTTCGAGTTCAATCAGTTGAGACGCTTTTGATCACTAGCTTCTTCGCTGCGCGAAAAGCTAGGCTTTAATGGCGGTGATGCGAACCTCGGTGAACCACTGGCGGTGGCCCTGAGTGCGCTGATAGGTGGTGGTGCGCTTCTTCTTGAAGATGATCACTTTCTTGGCGCGGTCATGGGTGATGACCTCGGCCTCAACCGTGGCGCCCGCTACGGTAGGCTTGCCTACCTTCAGATCACCGTCGTTGTCGATGAGCAGGACCTGATCGAAGGTGACGGCCTGCTTGGGATCCTTCTCCAGCGTTTCCACGCGGAGGACATCGCCCTCGGCGACGCGGTACTGCTTCCCGCCGGTCTTGATGATTGCGAACATGGAAACCTCTATGGTTGGGGCGTGTGGGCGGCAGTCCATCGGATGCGCTTAGGGGCCCACGGCCAGGGCAAGGCCCATCAGTATGCGGGGAAAGGGCTGATGACTCAAGGGAATTTCCTGAACACGGGGGTATTGGGCACCAGGGAGCCCTCGGGGGATGGGATGATCGGGGTTCGGAGACTCCCATGGGCCGTGACTTCCAGACCTTCCTGAAGCAGCTTGAGGCCGCCGGTGAGTTGAGCCGTGTGACCCCTGAGGTGGATCCCTTCCTGGAGATGGGCGCCATCGCCGACAAGGTGTCCAAGCAGCCCGGTGGTGGGAAGGCCCTGCTCTTTGAAAAACCGGTGGGCGGAACCATGCCCGTGGCCATGAACACCTTCGGCAGCCTCAAGCGCATGGAAATGGCCCTAGGCGTGGACCGGGAACCCAGGGGCCTCGACGCCATTGCCGACCGCATCGAGAAACTGGTGCAGGAGGCCATGCCCAAACCCGGCACGGGCTTCTTCGAAAAGCTGGCCAAGCTGCCGGTGTTGGCGGAGGTCGGCAACTGGATGCCGAAGACGGTGCGCAAGGGCCTCTGCCAGGAAGTGGTGTTCAAGGGCGACCAGGTGAAGCTGTCCGAGCTGCCCGTGCTCACCACCTGGCCCGAGGATGGCGGGCCCTTCATCACCCTGGGCCTGAGCCACACCCGCAACAAGCAGACCGGACACCGCAACGTGGGCCTCTATCGACTCCAGGTCTTCGATGATCGGACGCTGGGCTTCCACACCCAGCTGCATCACGACGGCGCCCGCAACCGCCATGGCTACGATCGCGATGAGCGCATGCCGGTGGCCGTGAGCTTCGGGGGGGACCCGGCGCTCACCTACGCCGCCACGGCGCCCCTGCCGCCCTTCCTCAGCGAGGTCATGTTCGCGGGCTTTTTGCGCGGTGAGGGCATCGAGATGGTGCCCTGCGTGACCAACGATCTGGAGGTGCCCGCCGATAGCGAGATCGTCATCGAGGGCTATGTGAACCCTGGGGAGCTGCGCCGGGAGGGGCCCTTCGGCGATCACACGGGCTACTACTCCCTGGCAGATGACTATCCGGTGCTACATGTGGAAGCCATCACCATGCGGAAGAATCCAGTGTTCCCCGCCACCATCGTGGGTCGCCCGCCCCAGGAGGATGCCTACCTGGGCCTCGCCACGGAGCGGATCTTCCTGCCCCTATTGAGAATGGTGCTGCCGGAGATTCGGGACATGCACCTGCCCGCCGCCGGGGCCTTCCACAACCTGGTGATCCTCAGCATGAAGAAGGAGTACCCGGGGCATCCCCAGAAGGTCATGAACGCCATCTGGGGCACGGGGCAGATCATGTTTACCAAGGGCGTCGTGGTGGTGGACGAGGACATCGATCCCCATGATTTGAACGAGGTGCTCTTCCGCCTCACCAGCAACGTGGACCCCAAGCGCGACCTGCTCTTCACCGAGGGGCCGCTGGACGTGCTGGATCACGCCGCGGACCGTTTCGCTTTCGGCAGCAAGGTGGGCATTGATGCAACCCGCAAGAACCGCCCCTGGGATGGCTATGCCCGTGAATGGCCGCGGGATTTGGTGTTTCCGGAGGAGATCCTCGATCGGGTGGCGCGGCGCTGGAAGGAATACGGCCTTTGAAGCGGGGTTTCACCAATACTGGATGAAGGAGACCTGTAGGCTGTTGGCAGAGAGGCCTGAACTTCCGTATTTCGATGTGACAAAATGGAGTTCGATGACCGAGTCGGAATCCCCTCGGTATCCCCACCCCACATTGAGCCCAAGCCTGGATGGGGTGGTGTTGAGGGAGCGGGAAACGGGGATTGGGCCGGGGAGCGTCGGGGAATAGATCGCTTCACGGTGATCCGACCAGCGTCGATAGACAGGTCCGAGCAGCAGATACCCACCCCGACTGCCGCCGTTGTATAGCCATTCATAGTTGAGGCCCAGAGACAACTCGCGAACCCTGTAGGATTCCTCGAGCAGGTAGTTGGAACCGCGGGTCGGTGACCCCCCTTCTGGGTACCAATCGTATTCAAGGCGGCCGGACAGGGCATGGCGGGGTTGAAAGTTGAACCGGGCCCGGACACCAAGGCCGAAACCGAGGTCCGCATCAAGAACAGTGCTCTTATATTCCCCGAGTGGTTGCTGGACCTTGAGCGAAACCCCAACTTCCGGTTTCGAGGTGCCTGGTCCCCCGAGCAAAGACAGATTCATCCACACGAAGGCCAAACCAAATCGGGAAACGGTGTAAGTAGTGGTCATTTGGACAGTTTATTGGCTGCCATCCGCGGGGGGCAACAGAAATTTTGCTGCTGCTAGAACCGGATGGTCACTCCAGCCTGGAGGGCATCCGCCTGGAAGCCACTGTCGATGCGGGAATGGACGAAGCGACCTTCGGTGCCCACGGTGGCATTCCACTGGTAGCCCACCCCTGCGGCCAGTCCAAATTTGATGGTGCTGCTGGTCACCTTCGATAGGGTGTCTTTGTGCTCGAAGGACCAGCGCACGGCCGACAGGCCCCCCGTGAAGTAGAGTCCTTCCGGCTTGCCGGCGATGAAGTAGAGGTAGTCGCCACCCAGGCTGAGGTTGGAGGCGGTCTGCTTGACGCTGGCGAAGGAGGCTTCGGGATAGATGCTGTAGTCGAGGCGGGGGCGCAGCATGTGACCGTCACCCAGATCGAACGTGCCGTGGACGCCGATGCCCGGACCGGGTTTGCTATCCACAAAATCCTTGAGGTCGCCGAGGGGAATGTTCACCAGTCCCTGAACGCCGTAGCGGGGAGCCTCGCCTTGAAGCGACAAGGCGGCGGCCAGGAGGGCCAAGAGGGGAAGGGATGAGGTCTTCATGATGCCTCCCGGGGGCGGTGACCCTGGATGGGCCTGCCGGAGTACCCAAGACATTTTCCCACAGTTAGGCGCCAGCCGAGCCGGTTTGGTGACCCGGGGGATGGATTAGAAATAAAGTTCTAATTTGATTTAGTTCTTTTTGTCGGCTTGTTCAATCCCAACAAAACGGCGCCCGTTTGGGCGCCGTTTTGTTGGGATTCAGAGCAGGCCTATCCGTTGTTCTCTACCCGGCGCTCTTTGAGGCGGCCGGCCTTGCCGAGCTTGTCGCGCAGGAAGTAGAGCTTGGCGCGGCGGACCTTGCCGTGGCGCAGCACTTCCAGCTTGTCGATGGTGGGGCTGTTCAGGGGGAAGATGCGCTCCACACCTACGCCGCTCGCAACCTTGCGGACGGTGAAGGAGGTGCGCATGCCGCCACCCTTGATGCTGATGACGATGCCCTGGAAGAGCTGGATGCGCTCCTTCTCGCCTTCCTTCACCTTGACGTGCACCTTGACGGTGTCGCCGGGCTGGATGCGCGGGAGGTCGGAGCGAAGCAGGCTGGCTTCGAGACGGTCGATGATGTGGCTCATGTGGGCTCCTGGGCCAGCGGTCCAAAGCCGAAACGGCGGACATGGCTCGAAAGTCCCCGGATGGGGAGTCCACCAGTCTACCGGAATGGCGGGGGAAGGAAAGGGGTCATTCGGGGGGATAGCCCTTCCAGCCTTTGGGTTTCGACCGCTCCCAGTCCTCCGGATGGTCCACCTGCCAGGCGCACCACTGGGCCGGGCGGTCCAGATCGGTCAGGCGGGCCTTCCGGAAGGCCCGCCACAGATCAGGCCGCAGACGCTTCGTGCGGACCATGGCCTCCCGCAGCCGCCAGAGACGGATGGCACCGTGGTCCCCCCCCTGAAGGACGGCGGGTACCTCCAGGCCTTCGAAGGCTGCGGGCCGGGTGTAATGCGGATGGTCCAGCAGTCCCGTGGCGAAGCTGTCCTGCTCGGCGGAGGCCTCGTTGCCCAGCACGCCTGGCAGCCAGCGGCAAACGGCATCAATCAGGAAGAGGGCCGCCAACTCACCACCGCTGAGGACGACCTCCCCGATGCTGACTTCTTCGTCGACGTATCGTTCCACGGCCCGCTGATCCAACCCCTCGTACCGCGTGCAGACCAGGACCAGCTGGTCGAGGCCGGCCAATTCCAGCACCTTCGCGTGGGTCAAGGGTGGGGCGGCGGGACTGAAGTGGATGACGCGGCCGGTGCCTTCCCGGGGTACCGAGGCGAGGGTATCCCGCAGCACATCGGGGCGCAGCACCATGCCCGGTCCCCCGCCGAACGGCGAGTCATCCACATGGCCGAAGGCGTTCCCCGAGAAGGGGCGGTAGCTGTGCAGGTGCAGTCCGTGTCCCAGTTCCCGGAAAGCGCGGCCCGTGACCCCGAGCCGGGCGGCCTCGAAGTATTCGGGGAAGAGGGTGAGGGCGTCGATTCTCACGCCATGACCGCCCGGAGAGCCGCCTTGAGGGCCTCCCAGACCAGGCCTGCAGACAGGGCGAAATAGACGGTGGTCAGCAGGCTGAAACCCGCGCCTAGCCAGGCGAGAAGGGGCCACTCCTCAAGGAGGGAAACCCCCAGGAGCACCAGGCCGATGGCGGGAAGGACATTGGCAAAGGGCAGGAGCACGGGAAGCGCCGCGAGGAAGGCCGTCCAGCTCACCAGGAACCCCAGGGTCCGCCGGCCCGGTGCCTTCCGGGGTGTCGTTCGGGCCCCCAGCCAGGCGATGCGGGACTCCACCTGGGCAAGCATTCCCTTCACGTGCCCCCGCTGCATCTCGAAGCGCTGAAGGGAGTCGGGCAGCCAGAGGTGGCTCCGTCCCCACCACAGCTGCAGCCCCAGGGCCATGGTCCCGAGGCTCAACAGGTTGGCGACGCCGGGAATGAAGGTCAGGAGGGCCAGGATCAGCAGGGCCAAGCCGTAGGTCTGTGTCCCGGCCTCGTCGAGGAGTTCCCGCACGGACACGGTCCCGTCCTGCTCCAGGAGCTTGTCCAAGAGTCGGAAGAGTGAGAGCGGGGGACTGGGCATCGCTTCAGGATGCCGCAATCCCCGCCGACCCGGTTCAGGAACCTCGGCGAGGACTCCGCACCAATTGCCCGCAGGCCCCCGCGACATCCTGGCCCCGGCTGCGGCGAACGCTGACGGTCAGGCCGGCCTCAGACAACAGGCGACAGAGGGCGCCGATGCGGGATTCATCCGGGGGTTCAAAACCGCTGCCCTCATGCGGATTGAAGGGAATCAGATTCACCTTGGCGGGAAAGTGGCGCGCGAAGGCCGCCAGGCGACGGCCGTCCTCCAGGCTGTCGGTGTGGTCCTTCAGCAGCACATACTCGAGGGTGATGCGTTCACCGGATTGAAGCGGGAACCGCGCCAAGGATGTGGCCAGGGCCTCCAGATTCCAGACCCGGTTCACGGGCATGATGCGCGAACGGCGCTCGTCCGTGGTGCTGTTCAAACTCAGGGCCAGCCTCGGCCGGCGGGCGAGGCCTCCCAACCGGTCGATGCCGCTCACCAGGCCTGAGGTGGATACGGTGATGCGGCGGGGTGGGATGGCGAGGCCCTCCGGATCCGTCAACGTCTCGAAGGCCCCCATCAAGTGATCGAAGTTGTGCAAGGGTTCACCCATGCCCATGAACACCAGGTTCACGGGGCGCGTCCTGCGCCCCGCCCCTTCGGGGTCATGCTGCGCACGGTGGCCCTCCGCCTCCTGCTGCGGGCTCACGGAGTGTTCATGGGCATGGCTGTGGTGGTTGAGCATGGCCACCACCTGGCCCACGATTTCGGCGGCGGTGAGGTTGCGCACGATCCCCATCTGGCCCGTGGCGCAGAAGGTGCAGCCCATGGCGCAGCCCACCTGGCTCGACAGGCAGAGCGTGACTCGATCCTCGTAGGGCATGTGGACGCCCTCGACCTGCCTTCCATCCGCCAACTCAAAAACATGCTTGGTGGACCCGTCCGAGGAAGGTTGGCTCTGGATGATGGCCGGCCAAAGCAGATCCACCTCGGCTTCCAAGCGGGCGCGGAGGGATTTGGACAGGGTCGAGAACTGCTCCCAGCGGGTCCAGCGCTGGCGCAACAGGCCCGAGAGGAGCTGCCCGCCACGCCAGGCGGGCTCGCCGAGCGCGGTCAGAAGCGATCCCAACGCCGCGCGGCCCAGACCCGCGGCGTTCGGGCGCGGGGGCGAACCGGCTTCGGGGGCCGGAAGATCCCACAGAGCGGCCATGATTCAGTCCATCCGGATCTTGAAGGACTTCATCAGCCGCAGATCGTCTTCAGAGAAGGGCAGGGGCGATTCCGCATCCTCGGGATCGGACAGCTCCCTGGGCCTGGAGCCCATGGGAGAGGCCTCCAGGATCAGCATCAAGCCGTAACCCTTGGCCTGGATCTGGAAGGCCAGATCGCGGCAATGATCATCTTCGGACAGGGCTTTCACCAGGGAATCGCCCAGATCACTCACCAGGTGGTGCAGACGTTCTGGCAAATCCATGGGCCCTCCCTGCCTTCAGGATAGCAGTGGAGCCCCAGGGGTCAGTCCACGCCGAACCAGGCTTGCACTTGCCGGGACCAGTGGGCCCGTCGGCTTTCCTTCGGGAGGGCCGCTTCGATGCCCTCCTGGCCGCGCCGGTCCATCAGGTCCACCAGGCGGTCCAACACCTCGGGTTCCCGCTTCAGCGAAGCCTCGAAGCCCTCCTTGGGCAGTTCCAGGAGCTCGACTGCCGTGAGCGCGACGACAGTGGCGCTGCGGGGCGCGCCGGTCAGCAGGCTGGCCTCCCCGAACCACTCCCCGGGGCCCAGGTCTGCCAAGGGTTTCCAAAAGAGTCCGGTGTAGGGTTCCTGCCGTTCCTCGGCCCGGACCACCTGCAGGGTTCCGCGATGGACCGCGAAGAGGGAATTGCCAGGGTCGCCTTCCCGGATGACGCCTTCTCCGGGGGCCAGGAACCGATGCCGCAGGTGGGGACGGAGGTCCTCGGTCCAGTGGTCCGGCAGGCCCAGCTCGCGGATGAATTCGCTCATGAGGGCGGTTCCCGGCGTGGCGTCGGTGGGGGTGGCCAGGGGCG
>JAVBYJ010000006.1 GCA_030824075.1 Geothrix sp. | reverse complement strand
TTCAAGACGGCCCCCGATGCCTGGCACGGCTGGCGCCACGGCGGCTGGGGCAACCAGATGGGCACCATCTCCAACCAGTTGCGGGACCTCTTCACCACCGAGATCGTCGAGAAGGGCAAGAACAAGATCCGCGTCATCGAGCGTGAGCGGCTTCAGGACATCCGCGGGGAGTTGGACTTCCAGCAGAGCGGCGAGGTGGATACCGCCACGGTTCAAAAAATCGGCAAGCTGCTCGGCGCGAAGTACGTGATGACCGGCAAGGTCACCCGGTTCGCCTACAAGGAAGGTGGTTTTAAAACCGGATGGGGCGTGGGCGCGCTGGTGAGCAAGGTCACGGGCGACGGCATGGCTGGCGCGGTGGCTGGCAGCGTGAACGTCCGGAAGGCGTCCTTCACTGGCCGCCTGGACATCCGCCTCATCGAGGTCGAGACGGGTGAAATCCTGGGGGCCTGGAAGGACGAGGACAAGGTTGCTGATACCAGCGTCAAGGTTGCGGGAACCGGCGCCGAGGTGCAGTACGACGAGGAGCTGGTGAACAAGGTGTTCGAGCCCATCGTCCAGCGCATCGCCCCCAAGCTGCTGCGCGCCACTGTGTCGGCCAACGAAGACGAGTGATTCGGGGAAGGCTCAGTGGATCGGAAGGGGCCCTGCGGGGCCCCTTCCTGTGTCCGGCGGGAACCAGGTGTCGACGGCCGTATGGATGGCGCCCGTGTAGTTCGGGCCCAGGACTTCAGCACAGTGGAGATGCCAGGTGGGGACTTCGATGATGCGTCCCGTCCGGAAATGCGCCGCCACGGAGCGCTGGATGTCTGGGGGGGCAAGCCGATCGTGGACCGCCAGGAAGCAAAGGCTGGGTGTATCGAGGCGCAACCCATCCAGGCGGCGGAGGAGGTCGGTGTCTGCGGGGTCGTACTCGCCCATGCGCCCGGCCGCGAAGGTGGCCGCGGCGCCGATGGGAGGGGCGAGGATGTGCCACCAGCGGTCCTCCGGTCCCCGGACCAGGCGCTCGGCGAAGCTGCGGGTGCTGGCCGGGGCGCCCTCCCAGATGATGCCTGCCAAGGGCCCCTTTCCCTCCCGCTCCAGCTCGGAGAGCGCCATCAGGCCCACGGAGGCGCCCAGGCTGCGCCCCAAAAGCAGGATCCGGCCGCGTGGGACGCCCGAAGCCTCCAGGTGGTGCACCATGCGGACCACTTCTCGGGACTCCATCGCACCGAAGGTGACAGAGGGGGCGGGTCCACCGCGGCGAAGGGCATCATCACGGTTTCGGTAGGTGAAGATCGCGGCGTCAAGCCGTGGGAACCATTTCAGCGCGGGGCTGGTGCCCCAGCGGTCGTCGCCAAATCCATGGAGCAGGAGCACCACGCCGGGCGAGGGGGTATGACGCGTGAAGCGCCAGAGCTGAAGGCCTTCCACCTCTGCGCTGCTCCAGGTGCCACCGGGATCCCCGTCCTGACCGGCGGCCAGCTCCCGATAGGTGGCTTCCACCCGGGCCAAGGGCTGGGGTCGGTAGAAAGGCGGGTCCACCAGTTCCCGAGCCACGGACCGGGTCTTCCACCCGAGGAATCCGATGATCCCCAGCAGGGAGGCCAGACCTGGGAGGAGCCAGGCTGCGCGCCTCACCAGTAGCCCGTGGTGATAAGAAAGTCAGTGCCCGCCGCGGGCATCCAGCACTGGCAGCCAAGCCGCTGATCTGCCCCGGCGCCATTCTTTGCGAGGACGGCTTTTTCGCGGGGCGATGGGCGTTCAAGGGCATCGGCCCCGCGCAGGATGGTCATCAGACACTTGCCACAGGCGCCGTTCCCCGAGCAGGCAGAGGCCACCGGGAGACCCGCCTCAAGGCATCGGGCCATGAGCGTCCCCCATTCGCCAAGAAGGTGGTCCCCCTGACGGGTTCGGGCCACCCCAGCCATGGCTATTTGAGAAGCACTGCGGTCACGCCCGGAAGGCCCTCAGCGGGGGGGAGCGGATCAGGCTTGCCGTAGAGCACCGAATTGAGTCGCTGGGTGAGCGTGATCTGGTAGACCCCCTTGTCGGAGGGCATGTCCAGTTCCCCCATATCCGGGCTGAAGGTTTCGCGCTGGCTGGTCATAAAGAACCGGTGCTTGCCGGGAGTGAGCCCCTTCACTTGGAGGATGATGGCGCCCTTGGGCAGCTGCTGCACGGGGATGCGCGCGCCGTCCAGATTGAGCTCCACGGGGCCCAGCACGGCCTTGGTGAAGCGGAACACCACCGACCCCGCGGGAATGGGGGAGCTGGGCGTCAGGGGCACCTTGCGGCAGCCCAGGAAGGACGCGGCGCCCAACAGCACCATGGCGGGAAGGACGGGGTGGAACTTCATGAAACCTCCGAATCCTTCATCATATGCGATGAGGGCCCCGGAGGTCCCACGGAGCCTGCCTCGCCGTCGAACCCCTACGAGTGGGTTGCGGGCAGGATGACTCAGACCCGTTCGATCAGTACGACGGCTTGGGCCGCGAGGCCCTCACCACGGCCTGTGAATCCCAGCTTTTCGGTGGTGGTGGCTTTCACGTTGAGGGCCTCCGGGGAAAGACCCAGGAGGGGCGCGGCGAGGTCGCGCATCCGCAAGCGATGGGGTCCGATCTTGGGCCGCTCTCCGATCAGGCATACATCCGCATTCACGACCCGCCATCCCCGCTCGGACAAGTCACCCATGACCCGTTCCAGCAGTCGGGCCGAGTCTGCGCCCTGGTAGGCCGGGTCGGTGTCGGGAAAATGCTGGCCGATGTCTCCAAGGCCCGCGGCCCCCAGCAAGGCGTCCATGAGGGCGTGGAGCATCACGTCCGCGTCGCTGTGACCCGCGAGTCCGCGATCATGCGGAATATCACAACCCATGAGCATCAGGGGACGACCTTCCTCTGGTGCGGCGAAACGGTGGACGTCGAAGCCTTGTCCGACCCGGATCATGGTCATCCGCCCTCCGTCCCCAGAACCTGGTGGTTCCCCGTTGATTCGTCCGAGACCTTGAAGGTTCCAGTGATGGGGTGCTCGGGCAGGGTGAGGATGACCTCGGTGCCGCTGCCTTCCTCGCTGAGGAATTCCAGGGTTCCGCCGTGTTCCTCCACGATCTTCTTGACGGTGGCCATGCCCAGGCCCGTGCCCTTCTTCTTTCCATAGCTGAAGAAGGGCTCGAAGATCCGCTTGATCACTTTCCGGGGAATGCCCCGCCCCCGGTCCTTCACACGGACCTGCACTCCGCCGGTGACCTGAGTCCAGGCGACGAGAATCTCGCCGCTCATGTCCGTGGTGGCATCGAGGGCGTTGGTCAGAAGATTCTCCATCACCCTGGTGAAGCGGCCGGGATCAAGCTTCACTCGGCAGGAGGGGCCCTCGCTGCGGAGGTTAACGCCCAGTTCCGCAGCCCTTGGAACCATCGGTTCGAGGATGGCCTCCAGGAAGGGACGCAGATCGACCGTCTCCCGGTTGGGTTCACGAACCTTGGCGAAATCGAGGACATCCTGGCTCAGGTGGGTCAGGCGGTCCACGCACTCCAGGATTTTCCGGCAGTGATGGCGAATCTTGTGATCCTCGGTGGACAGCTCCAGCAGGTCCGCGTGACCGCGCAGCACGAACAGGCCGTTCTTGAAGTCATGCACGATGGAACTGGCCACCTGCCCGACGGTCGCCAGCACCTGGCTGCGAAGGTTTTCTTCTGAAAGCCGGGTGCGTTCGATGGCGATGGCGCACAGGGAAACGATGGCTTCGAAGGTTTCCCGGTCGGGTGGTTCCGTGATGGGACGCCGGCTGTCCAGATAGACGACGCCGAGACGACGACCCTGGAGCAGAAGGGGGAGGCAAAGGATCGTCTTCAGTTCCAGGCGCTGGATGGATTGATGGTTCATCAGGTGGTGGTCTTCGGCGACATTCAGGATCCAGACGGGATCTCCGGTCTCGAACACCTTGTGAACACTGGAAAGCGAGAGCTGGATGCTCCCTTCCAGTTCCTGACCCAGGTTGCGCTGCACGCGTGTGGCCAGTTCACTGTCCTCCAGCAGCATGAGGAAACCGCGATCCGTGCCCGAGATCGAAAGCAGGCGATCCAGGGACTGTTCCAGCAGGTCTTCGAGATCAATCTCCTGTGCCAGGAGCTGGGCTGTTTCCAGGATGGCCTGGAGGTGCAGCTCGGAACGAGTCTGGTCCAGGCTCAGCAGGGTCAGGGTGTATGCGCCGTCCGCGAGCCGGAGTGGCGTACCGGGTTCCCAGGCCACGCGGCCCAGTTGCTGGTCCTTGTAGAAGCAGCCATGGGTGGTCTGCAGGTCCTCGGCCCACCAGATATCGTCCCGGAGCTCCAGCCGCAAATGGTTGCGGCTGATCATGCTGTCCGAGAGCACCACATCACAAAGGCTCTGCCGGCCCAGGGTCACGGAGCGGGTGAGCGGAACGGTGCGCTCGAATCCATGGCGATCGCGGATCAGGAGCTGGTAGCGCTGGGCCACTGCATCTCCCGGCATTGGAGAAAGGGGACGGAGGAGGTTCGACTGCGTGAGTCCAAGATTATCCGGCCACCGGCTGGACACAAGTGGAAGTCCCGTGAGGGAATAGGAGTCATGCACCGACACCCCGATCTCGATCCCACGGCAGCCTCAGAGGACCCGGTCGAATACTCGCTCAGGCCGCAGCGGCTTCAGGAATATATCGGCCAGGAGAAGGTCAAGGCCCGCCTCGAGATCGCCCTCCAGGCTGCCACCCGGCGCGGAGAGGTCCTGGATCATGTGTTGCTCTTTGGCCCTCCAGGATTGGGAAAGACGACCCTGGCTCACGTGCTGGCCAACGAAATGGGTGCGCCCTGCAAGGTAATCCAGGCTCCGGCGCTGGAGAAGAAAGGCGATCTGGCGGCCATCCTCACCAACCTTGAGGCGGGCGAATTTCTCTTCATCGACGAGATCCATCGCCTGTCTGCGCCCATTGAGGAGTTGCTCTACGCCGCCATGGAGGACCGCAAGCTTGACATCCTTATCGGGCAGGGACCCAGCGCCCAGACCCTGAAGGTGGATCTCCGGCCCTTCACGTTGGTGGGCGCGACCACGCGGGCTGGGCTCATCTCCAAACCCCTCCACGACCGGTTCGGCATGGTCCATCGCCTGGAGTTCTATACCCGGGCGGAACTGGCCATCATCACGCGGCGCTCTGCCGATCTCCTTGGCATTCACCTCGCCACCGAAGGATCAGAGGCCATCGCCCGTCGCAGTCGCGGCACCCCACGCATCTGCAACCGCCTGCTTCGCCGCTGCCGCGACTACGCCGAAGTGAAGGGGGACGGGACCATCACCATGGCCTCGGCCGAAGCCTGCCTGAAGCTTCATGACGTGGACGATCTGGGACTCGACGCCCTGGATCGCGAGTACCTCCAGGCCATCTGCCATAAGCATCGGGGGGGGCCCGTAGGTTTACGCACGCTGGCAGCGGCCTTGGGGGAGGACGACGGCGCCCTGGAGGATTTGGTGGAGCCCTACCTCATGCAAGTGGGATTCCTCGATCGAACCCCCCAGGGAAGAAAGGCGACCGATGCCGCCTACGCCTATCTGGGGGTGAAATCGGATCCGGGGCCGCTATTCCGGTAGGTCAATGGCGGGTGTCGGCTTTCTTCAGGTCCTGGAGTTTTCCGGGAGCTGGAATCGATCCACCCTTGGCCGCGCCGCCGGCATCCAGGTTCTGAGTTTGATCCTTTCGGACGCAGACGCCCTGCAGGGTTCCGCCCTCGTCCACCACCAGGGAACCGACCTCCACATCACCTTCCACGTAGCCAGTGCCGTGGATTTCCAGGCAATCGGTGATTTTCATGGTGCCTTCGGCGCGGCCCGTCACCACCAGGTGCTTGGCGAAGATGGTTCCCTTCACCAGGCCGCCCGGGGCGATGGAAACCTCGCCTGTGGAATGGATGATGCCGTCCACCGTACCTTCGACGCGCAGGCTGCGGGTGCCGGTATGGATCTCCCCGGTCAGGGTCACCTCTTTGCCCAGCAGGGAGTGGATGGCGGGAGCGGACTCTGACTTGGATTTATGGCTGCCGAAAACGGCCATGGATTGCTCCTTCAGGACGGCTTGCCAAGGGCTCGAAGCCATTGGCGCTGGAGCCGGAGGTAGGGCTGGGGATTGACGGACTTGCCGTTCTGGCGGACCTCATAGTGGAGGTGGACACCGGTGGCGTTGCCGGAGCGTCCCATGGTCCCAAGGATATCTCCCCGGGATACCTTCTGCCCGGCTTTCACCTGGACGTGGTTCATGTGGGCGTATAGGGTCTCCCGGTCCTCGGTATGGCGGACCCTCACGCCGTAGCCATAACGGTCCATCCATCCCGCTTCCACCACCTCACCGTCGGCCGTGGCCTGGATCGGCGTGTCGAGGTTGTTGCTGATGTCAATGCCCGAGTGGTAGCCAAGAACGCCATCCCCTGTTTCGTTCCTACGGGAGAAGGGACTGACCCTCACGCCGAATCCCGAACTGAGGTATCCGGCGGTGGGCGGGATCGAAGGCGTTCGGCTCCAGGCACGGATCACGGGCGCCATGCGGGCCCGTACTATGGCGGCCTGCTTGGAGGTGTAATCGAGTTCTTGCCGGAGGCGGGACAGGCGTTCCTGGGTTCCCGGAGGAAGGGGCGCGGGCTCCGCCTGGCCGGGCTTGGCCGGCAGGGGGGGGGATCCTGCAGGGGCCTTGTTGGGATCCAGCAGCGTCAGCAGTTCGGTGTGCTGCTGGCGCAGGGTGGCGACCTCGGCTTCCAAAGCCTGGGCCTGATCAAGGGAGGAGCGCAGCTGCTCCTGCTGCTCCTGTGTTTCCTTCTGGAGGTAACCGAAGCTCATGATCTTCTTGGTCGCCCAGAATCCATACCCGGACCCGACCATGGCCAAGGCCGAAAAACCCATGACGCCGCCCAGCACCCAGAGCATCATCCGGCGGGTGAGGGACCACCGGAAGGTCCGGTGGCTGAAGACGACCATCACGGTGAGCCACCGTAAGGAATCAGGGCGGCTGGACCGCACGGCGCGGCGTCGTTCGGGCTGCTGAGAGGACATGGTCCCCTAGCATACCTGGGAATCTGCGAAGGATCGACTCGCCTTCTTACAACGTAAGGTCTAGAGGGGCGCCAGCAGGGACCTCGAAAGCCACCACTCCAACGCATGGCCCAGGAAAAACACGAGTCCGATAAGGCTATTCAAGGTGAAGAAAGCCTGATCGATGCGGGACAGGTCCCCCTCCCTGACCAGCCACTGCTCCCGGGCCAGCATGCCTGCAACCACGCCCCATCCGGCCCAGGCCCACAGGTGGCTGCCCAGTTGGTGGTTGAAGATTCCCCAGCACAGGAGGGCGAGCAGGTGAAGGCCGCGCGAGAGGAGAAGTGCCCGGTGGGTGCCAAGCCTGGAGGGGATGGAGTGGAGGCCCTTCGTCCGGTCGAAAGCCTCATCCTGAAGCGAGTAGAGAATGTCGAAACCCGCGGTCCAGGCCAATACGCCTCCGGACAACCAGAGGGCAGGGGTCTCAATCCGCCCCGCGACCGCGATCCAGGCGCCCAGTGGCGCACCGGAGAGAGACAAGCCGAGCACCACGTGGGCCCAGGCTGTGAAGCGTTTGCAGAGCGAGTAACCCAGGAGGATGGCCAGCGCCAGGGGGGAGAGGGCCCAGGTCAGCGGCCCCAGGGCCCCTGCGGCCACACCGAACAGGACAATGCCTGCGCCCATGAGCGCCATGGCACCCGCCCTTGACACCCGGCCCGCGGGCAGGGCGCGAGCAGCCGTGCGGGGGTTTTCCGCGTCCAAATCTTCATCCACCAGCCGGTTGAAAGTCATGGCTGCCGTCCTGGCACCCACCATGGCCGCCAGGATCCAGAGCGACGTTCTGAGCGGCGGAAGCCCCTGGGCAGCCGTGAGTGCCCCCAGCAGCGCGAACGGAAGGGCGAACACGGTGTGCTCGAACTTGATCATGTCCAAGAGTTCACGGACCTGGCCTGCGAGCGTCCTGGAGGAAGATGTGGGTTCAGTCATCGTGGAGTCCATCATCCGATCAAACCGGCCATTTGTCGCGGGCAGGCCGGGATGATGACCTGGGTGAAGTTCATGCTGACTCCGGGAGAACCGGATCCTATTCTGGTGGTTTGACTCAGAGAGGTGAACCATGACCCGCGTACTCTTCCAGACCGACAAGGGCGACATCAACCTGGAACTGTTTCCGAAGGAGGCCCCGGGTACCGTGGCGAACTTCGTGAAGTTGATCGAATCCGGCTACTACGATGGTCTGGCCTTCCACCGCGTCATTCCGGATTTCGTCATCCAGGGTGGTTGCCCCAACACCAAGCCCGGTGCCTCGGGGATGCCCGGTACCGGTGGTCCCGGCTGGAAGATCAAGTGCGAGACTGCCGGGAACCCCCACAAGCACAAGCTGGGCGCCCTTTCCATGGCGCACGCGGGCCCGAACACGGGGGGCAGCCAGTTCTTCATCTGCAACGGCAGTGCCCCTAGCCACCTCGACGGGGTGCACACGGTTTTCGGTCAGTGCGCCTCGGATGCCGACATCAAGGTCGTCCAGGCCATCAAGGCCAATGACCGGATCGTCAAGGCCACGGTGGTCGAGGCCTGAGTTCCTGGTTGACGCAGAACCGGGCGGCTTGGCCGCCCGGTTCTGCGTAAGGGCCTGAAATGAAGGTGGAGGAGGGATCCATGACTCGGCTCGATGGGCAGGAAAGAACCCGCTGCGGCTGGTGTGGCACGGATCCCCTCTACATCGCTTACCACGATGACGCGTGGGGCGTTCCGGCGCACGACGACCGGCACCTCTTCGAAATGCTGATCCTGGAGGGCGCGCAGGCGGGGCTTAGCTGGATCACGATCCTCCGGAAGCGCGAAGCCTACCGGAAGGCCTTTCTGGGTTTCGATCCCATTCGGGTGGCGGCTTTGACCGATAGGGACCTCGAAACCATGCTCCAGAACCCCGGCATCGTTCGGAACCGCTTGAAGGTCTACTCGGCCCGGGACAACGCCCGGGCCTTTCTTGAAGTGCAGCGGGAATGCGGCAGCTTTGACGCCTACCTCTGGTCCTTCGTGGGCGGCAGCCCGAAGGTGAACCATCCGAAATCCCTGGCCGAGGTTCCCGCCGTGACCCCCGAGGCCGAGGCCCTGAGCAAGGCCCTCAAGAAGCGGGGCTTCCGATTCGTGGGCCCGACGATCATGTATGCCTTCATGCAGGCGGTGGGCATGGTGGACGACCATGTGGCCACCTGTTGGAAGCGGCACGGGACCTGACTCGCTGTAGACTGGAAGGCTCGGAGCCCCCGTGTCCAAGCCCTTCTACCTCACGACGCCCATCTACTACGTCAATGACAAACCCCACATCGGCCACACCTACACCACGGTGCTGGCGGACGTGATCGCCCGGTTCCACCGCATGCGCGGAGAGCAGGTGTACTTTCTGACAGGCACGGATGAACATGGCCAGAAAGTGGAGAAGGCCGCCGCAGCCAGGGGGATTACGCCCAAAGAGCTGGCGGACGAGGTGGTGGCCAACTACACGGATCTCTGGCAGCGCATGGGCATGACCCACTTCCGGTTCATCCGCACCACGGACGAGGACCACAAGGCCCAGGTGCAGCGCCTCTTCAAGCGGCTGCTGGATAAGGGCGATATTTACAAATCCACCTACAAGGGGCTGTATTCCGTCAGTGACGAGGCCTACGTCACTGAAATCCAGGCCAAGGAGCTGCAGGCCCAGGGACTCGGCCATCAGCTGGTGGAGTTGGAGGAGGAGACCTATTTCTTCCGTCTCAGTGCTTACCAGGACCGCCTGCTGAAGCACTTCGAGGAGCATCCCGAATTCGTGCAACCGGAGTTCCGCTTCAATGAAGTGAAGCGCTTCGTGGAGGGGGGCCTGCAGGACCTCTCCATCAGCCGCACCAGCATCAGCTGGGGCATCCCCGTGCCTGGCGACGAGAAACACGTCATCTACGTGTGGTTCGACGCCCTGCTGAATTACCTCACTGGATGCCCCGGGAACAGCTGGCCTCCGGACCTGCAGATCGTCGGCAAGGACATCCTGCGGTTCCACGCCGTGTACTGGCCCGCCTTCCTCATGGCCGCCGGTATGTTCCAGCCGACGACCATCCTGGCCCACGGCTGGTGGCTGATGGGTGAGGACAAGATGTCCAAGAGCAAGGGCAACGTGGTGCGCCCGGATACCCTGCTGCGATTCGGCAACGACGCCCTGCGCTTCTACTTCATGCGTGACATGCAGGTGGGTCACGACCGCAGCTTCAGCTTTGAGGGATTCATGGACCGACTCAACGCCGACCTGGCCAACGGGCTGGGCAACCTGGCCTCCCGCACCCTGAGCATGATCCAGCGTTACCGCGGTGGCGTGGTGCCGATGCCCACGGAAATGGATGACCTTGATCTGGAGGTGGCCAAGCAGCTGCTGGAGGTCTTTCCCGAGTATCTGGAGAAAGCCCGCGCCAACGATTTTCATGCCGCCCTCGACACGCTGTGGACTTACCTGCGCGCCCTGGATGGCTACATCGTGAAGGCCGAGCCCTGGAAGCTGGCCAAGGATCCCGCCAATGATCCCAAGCTGGATGCGGTGCTGGCGAACCTCTATCGGGCCCTGCGGGCCACAGCTCTGCTGGTGGCTCCAGTCATGCCGGGACTGGCCCAGACCCTCTGGGAGTCCCTGGGTCACACTACCCAGGTCGCCGAAACCACCTTCCACGGGTTCGCACTGGATGGCCCCGCCATCGGCCCCATCAGTGACCCCAAGCCCCTGTTCCAGCGCATTGATAAGGAGAAGGCATTGAGTGATCTAGAGATATCAGACTCGGCGTCCGCCGACGTGAAACCCGCGTTGGATGTGCCCGAGATTCGCGAGACCGTGGACGCCGACACGTTCTTCAAAGTGGACCTGCGTGTGGGTCGGGTCCTCGAAGCCGAGCGCGTGCCCAAGAGTGACAAGCTCATCAGGATGAAGGTGGATATCGGCCTCGAGCAGCGCACCATCGTGGGGGGCATCGGCAAGGCCTACGAGCCGGCCGATCTGCTGAACCGCCTAGTGGTGGTGGTGGCAAACCTGGCCCCCCGCAAGCTCATGGGCATCGAAAGCCACGGGATGTTGCTGGCCGCCAGCGACAATGCCAGCAAGCCCTACCTGGTGGCGCCATCAGACGATGCCCAGCCCGGGTTCCTGGTGAAGTGAAGCGACCTGTCTTCAGCTTCGAGGCCGAGATCCTCACGGACGCGCCCTACGATCACATCGTCGGCCGGCTTCGCCGTGAGGCGCCCGAGGCCTTCAAGAGCCTGCGTCCCCTGGGCGTCTGGGCGTTGCAAGAGGATGCCACTGACCGCCTGGTGCTGCGCTGGGGGCGCACCGTGACGGGTGCTGAGGAATCCGGGGAACTGATTCTCAGACCCGATCCAAAAGGTGCCCACCTCCATCTGGAGGGCCGCATGAAGGGCTGGGCGGGCTTCCTGTGGTTTGGACTGCTGCGCTGGCGGACGGACCGGCTGCTGGACCGTTTCGTGGAGGAACTGTGAAAGCCGTGCTCTGGATGAAGTCGAGCTGTACCACCTGTCGAAACGCCAAGGCCAAACTGGTGGAGCTGGGGGCCGAACTGGAAATCCGGGACTATTCCAAGAAGCCGCTGGAGGCTGCGGAGCTGGAGCGGCTCCTGCCCGCGGACCCTGCCCCGATGCTGGGCACCAAAAGTCCCAAGTACAAGGCCTTGGGGCTGAAGGAGCGCAAGCTCACCAAGGCCGAGGCCATCGTGTTGATGCTGCAGGACAACAACCTGCTCAAGCGGCCCATCCTTGTGCATCCCAAGGGGGTGATCATCGGGTTTGATCCGGCAGCCTATGTCACGCTGATGTCCTGACACGGAGGGGCCATGCGCTTCTACAGCTGGAATGTGAACGGTTTTCGCTCAGTCCTGAAGAAGGGCTTCATGGATTGGCTGGAGGAAACGGAACCCGACGTGCTCTCGCTCCAGGAGATCCGCTGTGAGTGGGAAGAAGTGGATCTTGGCGTTCGACGCCAGCTTGAAAGCGCCTACGACGTCTGCTGGTACCCCGCCACAAGCAAGAAGGGTTATGCCGGTTCGGCCACGCTTTCAAAGAAGGAGCTTGGTTTCAGTCACGCCAAGGGGCTCGGCATCGAGGGTTACGATGCCGAAGGACGCATGATCGTGTCGCGGAAGGATCAGCTCGTCTTCCTGGCGGGCTACTTCCCGAATGCCTCTCAAGGGCTGGTGCGCCTTCCTTTCAAGCGTCAGTTCGCGAGGGACCTCGCCGGTATTGTCGCGAAATATCACGCGGCGGGCGACCAGGTGATCCTCACGGGTGACATGAATGTGGCCCCTGAGGAGATCGACCTTGCCCGTCCCAAGGACAACACCAAGAACCCAGGCTTTACGCCGGAGGAGCGTGAGGACTTCAAGCTCTATCTCGGAGCGGGTCTGGCGGACGTGCTCCGAGAGCGAAACCCCAATGCACCTGGACTCTACACCTGGTGGACCGCCCGTGGCGGGGCCAGGGAGCGGAACGTGGGTTGGAGAATTGACCTCTTCTTGACCAGCCGTCCCTTGCTGAACCGCGTCAAGGATACCCGCATCCACGCGGATGTGCTGGGCTCCGATCACTGCCCCATCAGCCTTGAACTGAACTGACTTCTTCCGACGCCAAAAAGCAGGGGGCCCCGATCGGGGCCCCCTGCTTTTTGGCGCGAACCCCTACTTGATCTTCTTCAGCGAGGGATCTTTCAACATTTCCTTGGCGGTGGCTGCATTCTTGCCCGTGGGTGCGATCTCCAGGTACTTCTCGAGGTGCACCTTGGTGGCGCGAAGGTTGTTCTCGCCGAACTCGACCATGGCCAGAAGGTAGTGGGCCTCGGCATATTTGGGATCCACTTCCAGGGCCTTGGTGAATTGGCCCTTGGCCTCCTTGGTCTTTCCGGCATTGAAGGCCTCCACGCCCTTGTTGTAGATGACATCGGGGTTGGGCCCCTGGATGGTTTCCAGCATGGCGGTGTATTTCTGCTCGGCGACCTTGTCGGCCTTGGCCTTGCTGATTTCAACGAGGCCAACGATCACCCGCTCGTCCTTGGGGTTCCGCTCCAGGGCCTTCAGGAGGTAGGGCTCGGCGTCTTCCTTCTTGGCGCCGGCCTGGGCCATGCAGATGCCCAGCACGCGTTCGATCTTCAGGATTTCCGGAGCCAGATCGGCCTTGGCTTGGTCATCTTTCAGCTTGGCCGTGGCCTCAACGAGGGTCTTGTAGGCCGTTTCCACATGCGGCAGGGCCTCGCTGTAATTCCCTTCGTTGTAGAGGGGAATGGCGAGGTTGAAGGCCTCGCGGCCCGTGGCATTCAAGGCGGCGCCAGGATCGTCCGGGACGGCCTGAGCGGTGCCAGGTGTGGCTTGAGCCCGAGCCTCCGAGGGGGTGTAGAGGGTGATGTTCTTGATCAGCACATCACCCAGGGGGATCTTGATCGGCTCCTTGTGGTCCACATACCCTTCGGCGCTGGCCGTGAGGTTGAACTCTTTGGGCTCCAGGCCTACCTGGAGATAGTTGCCGGACTTGTCGGGGAACAGATCCTTGCTCCAGTTTCGATCCACCCGCTTGAGGTTGACCTTGGCGCCGGGGATGGGTTTGCCTTCTTTATTGAGGACCTTGCCGGAGATTCGACCTGTCGATTCCGCTTGAATCGACAGGCAGGCGGCCGGGAGCATAAAAGCGAGAATGAGGCGTCGCATGGGTCTTCCTCCAAACCCATTCATCGTTCCACACCGCTGCCCTGATGCCGAGTGCTTTTCGTCAATAACGCGCCTCGCCCGGGATTCTTCCCTCGTGGAGGGGCGCCCTTCCGGGCTGGATGCAGGAAAATTCGGGCTGTGGTAGGCTTCCCGGCAGACAAGTCCTGAAAGTGTTCGAGGTAGCCCATGAATCCAGCGGTGCCGGAAGCATCTTTGACGGCCCTTATGCATCTTTTGACGGAGCAGGCCATGATGGCGCTGGGTGTTCCCCATCCGATGATGAAGGAAACACCACCGGCAAACCCTGTGGTGGCGCGCTTTTATGTGGATCTGCTCACGGTGCTCAAAGAGAAGACCGAGGGTGCCCGGACGGATTCAGAGAGCCGTCAACTGGATGAGATCATTTATGAACTGCGTATGCGCGTGATGGACCTCAAGCCTGCCGCAGGTCTGCCCGCGGCCGTGAAGCCATGAGCGCGAGGAGGATCGGCATGAAGTGGTGGCGGACCGCATACCTGGTGGCCACGGCGACGCTACTCGCGGCAGCTCCCGCCCAGCTCCCCGACCTTCCTGTGACCCCGGTACAGACCGCGACGGAAACCATCCCGGCCATCGCCCTCAGCCACAGGGCGCAGCATCTCATGGACGCGCTGGCCAAGGGTGACCAGGAGGCGATCCGAGCGGCGCAGCTGGAGGTGGAAGCCCTCCGCCGCACCTACTCCACTCTGGATGTGACCCCCTTGGTCGAAGCCATGGCCTTCTGGGCCCGGCAGCAGGGCGTGGCCGGCAAGGCGGCGCTGGGATTGGAGGGATTGCAGGCGGTTGAGCGATGGGCTCCTGATCATCCGACCTTACTGGGGACGCGCATCACGCTCATGCGGCAGCAAGGGATTCAGGGGTGGCTCTGGAGTTTCCCGGATCTGCTTCGACTCACCCGGTTGCGCATGGATCATCCGGCCCATCGATGGCTTTGGTTGGTCCAACACCTCGGTATGCTTCGACTCGCGGCGACCTTGCTCTTATGGGGGTGGGCCCTGACTCTGGGGTTGCGATATCGGAACGTCCTTCGCCATTTATGGGAGGAGCCACTGAGGCACCGGGGGCTTGCACCCCTTCCAACGGCTCTGGTGGGCACCCTCGTTCTGGCGGGGCCGGTCCTGCTTGGTTTGGATCCGATGGTCGCGGCCATGCTTTGGTTGTTCCTGATGGCGCCGTTCCTGCTCACCGTTGAGGTCAAGGTGACGGCCTTCATCCTGGTGCTTCAGTTGGTCCACCCCGCGTTGGCGGCCCTCGAACCGTGGGCGGCCCGGGAACCGCAGCCCAGCCTGCTGACGCTGCAACTGCAGCCCCAGGTGCATGCGATCCCACCTGCGGCGCTGCGGCTGTTGCCACCCTCGGACCAGACCTTCCTCGCTGGATGGACCCAACTCCAAAATCAGGATTGGAAAGCGGCGGAGGCTTCCTTCCAGAGCCTGGTTGGGCGTCATCCCGAACAGGCCGAAGTATTGAACAACCTGGGGGTGGCCCGGTTCCAGTCAGGGGACGTGGCGGGTGCCGACAAGATGTTCAACCTGGCCCTCGCCGCCGGGCCCAAAATGGAAGTGCTTTTGAACCAGAGCATCCTGGCGTTCAACCGCCTGGATACAGCCCTGGGTGCCTCCAAGCGGGACGAGGCCCAGATGGCCGCGCCGGAAGCCTACGCGCTCTTGATCGCCCTGAACGATGCCCGCAAGGATGAGCGCACCTATCCGATGCCTCTCCCTGACACGCCGCAGCGGGTGCAGGCCTTGGCCGACGCTTCGGGAGAAGGGAAGGGCACTGCCGCATTCCGTCTCACCGAACCGGCCTTCCTGGCGGCATTGCTGATTCCGCTCCTCGGGCTCATTGCCTTTCTCACCAGGGTGCGTGCCAGCGTCCGCATGGCCCATCCAACCCAGTGCATTCGCTGCGGGGAGCCCTTCCACACCACGGACAGCCCTGATTCGGATGTCTGCCCGAAGTGCCATCATCTCTTCGTGTTGCGGGACGGACTCCATGCGGAGAACCGGCGCAAAAAGCTTGATGAGGTGGCGGAGCATCAGCAAACCACGCGCTGGATCCACAAAACCCTCATCATCCTGCTGCCTGGTTGTGATCTCGCCTTTCTGGGGGAGACCCGGGAGGGCCTGATCGAATTTCTGCCCTTCTGCCTCGCGGTAGGCATGATCCTCGCTACCGGCCGCTCCGTCCGCTATCCGGGTGAGATTCTCGCGGACCCCACCTCCACCTGGCTGGCTGTGGGCGCGGTGCTGGTGGGCCTCTTCTACCTTCGCTCCTGGCTGAAGTTGATCTTGAGGAGGGCCTGAGATGGCGCTGGAAGGATCCCTTCGGGACTTCGATCTCTTCTCCCTGTTCAACATGATCAAGATCCAGGGGAAGAATGGAACCCTGGTGCTCTCTCAGGGCCAGGAATTTGTCAAAGTCTTCTTTGAGAACGGCGAGATCGTGGGATGCGACTCGAACCAGGTCCGCATGGAAGACCGCCTGGGCACGATGCTTGTGCGCCTGGGACGACTCACGGGCGAGGAACTGCTGGGCATGGTCCAGGTGCAGCGCCAAACCCTCAAGCGCATGGGGACGCTGCTGCTGGAGAGCGGCAAGGTGATGCCTTCGGATCTGCAGGATGCCCTGTTCGGCCAAGCCACAGCCATTCTCCACCGCACCTTCCGCTGGGTGGAGGGCGACTACCGCTTCGATTCCATGCTGCCGCCTGACCTGGACCGCGACCATTTCGTGCCGATCCCCGTGGACACGGTGCTGATGGAGGCCGCCCGCATTCAAGACGAATGGCCGGAGGTGGAGCGGCGCCTTCCGGGCATGGACATCCCCCTCGGTAAATCGCCAAAGGCCCAGGCTCTGCATCTGGATATCAACCGCGATGTCTCCATGCTCCTGGACGGCAGGGGCCAGATGCAGCACGGCACCTCCGGGCTTACCCACGAACAGGAGATGGTGCTTTCCTACTTCGACCACCCCCAGAGCATCAACGACATCATCCAGGTCAGCCGCTATGAGGAACTGGACTCCTGCAAGGCCATTGCGGATCTCATTGAGGCTGGCCTTCTGGAGCCCATTTCAGGTGACGCCCCAAAGGTTCTCCGTCCCTGGGTCGCGGATGGACGCCCCGATCTTGCACCCAAGCCCTGGGAACCGAGCCCTTTCCTCTGGCCGCTGGTGGCGGTTGGCTTCATCCTGCCCCTTGCCCTCTACGTGCCCCACCATCGCGGGTCGATGAATATGGGCCTAGCCAGCCTCCAGCCGGTGGATGTGCGCGTGATGCCAGAGGGGCCCACCCGATTGCGCCAGGCCTGGGCGCTTCGGATGGCCGCGCCGAAGGATGGAGGTGTCATGCTGGCGAGGGAACTGGGTCGACCCATGGACGGACAGAATCCAGTCTCGGATCTGACCCGGCTTCCCGATCCGATGGCCCAACCTTCTGTGCCGCCCGCTGAGCCTGCCACCCCCTCCAAGCGATAAGGAATTCCGATGTTCGTGCACCAGCGCCAGGGTTCCCTGGAGGTGATCTGCGGCCCGATGTTTTCAGGCAAGTCCGAGGAGCTCATTCGCCGCATCAAGCGGGCCATCATCGCCAAACAGAAGGTCCAGGTGTTCAAGCCAGCCTTGGATGACCGCTACGACGCCAGCGCCATCGCCAGCCATAGCCAGAGCAAGCATGACGCCATCCCCGTGAAGGACACGGTGGAACTGGCCCGGCACCTGGATCCAGCGGCTGAGGTGGTGGCCCTGGATGAAGTCCAGTTCATGGACGAAGGCCTCATTCCGATCATCGAGGACCTTGCCAACCGGGGGGTTCGCGTGATCGCGGGGGGCCTCGATCAGGATTCCAACGGCGAGCCCTTCGGCATCATGCCGATCCTGCTGGCCAAGGCGGAATATGTCACCAAGCTCCAGGCCATCTGCATGGTCTGTGGAGCCCTGGCGGGGCGAACCCAGCGCATGGTGCACACCGGCGGCCAGGTGCTGGTGGGTGCTGCGGAGGCCTACGAGGCCCGCTGCCGGCACTGCCACGAGACCCCCCACGCCACGGGCGGAAGGCTGCTGGAGGAACCCGCTCAGGGGTCCTGATTTTCCACTTCGTCAAAGCGATAGCTGACATGACACCCATCTGGACCAGGAAACGGGATGTGTCCATGGTCAGGATATAACGCAGCGGTAGACTGGCCTCGGCGCGCTGCTGCAGCGCCGTTTCCCGTGACCCGCCCGAGGCTTCAGGGCATATCAGGAGGTTCCCATGGCTGGCGCCTACGCCACCTTCACCCACATCACCGACTACATGGGCTTCGAGGGCCTGCTCACCGATGAGGAGCGGATGATCCGCGAATCGGCGCGCCGGTTCGTCAATGCCGAGGTGCTTCCCATCATCGAGAAGCACGCCCAGGACCAGACCTTCCCCAAGCACCTCATCCCCAAGATGGGTGAGCTGGGCTTCTACGGTCCCTCGCTGCCCGAGGAATACGGCTGCATGGGCGTGTCCAACGTCGCCTACGGCCTGTTGATGTACGAGCTGGAGCGCGGCGACTCGGGCCTCCGTTCCTTCGCCTCCGTGCAGGGCAGTCTGGTCATGTGGCCCATCTACGCCTACGGCAGCGAGGAACAGAAGAAGCACTGGCTGCCCAAGCTGGCCACCGGCGAAAAGATCGGCTGCTTTGGCCTGACCGAGCCGGACTTCGGCTCCAACCCTGGCGGCATGCTCACCAAGGCGGTCAAGGAAGCCGGCGGGAAGTGGCGCATCAATGGCACCAAGATGTGGATCACCAACGGTACCGTGGCCGATGTGGCCGTCGTGTGGGCCCAGACCGAGGATGGCATTCGCGGCTTCCTCGTGGAGAAGGGCACCCCGGGCTTCAGCGCCCCCGAAATGAAGGGCAAGTGGAGCCTGCGCGCCTCCACCACCTCCGAGCTGGTGCTGGAGGATGTGATCGTTGATGAAAAGGCCAGCCTACTGCCCAATGTGAAGGGCCTGAAAGGCCCCCTGGGTTGCCTCACCCAGGCCCGCTACGGCATCGCCTGGGGCGCCCTGGGCGCTGCGGACGCCTGCTATCAGTGCGCGCTGGATTACGCGAAAACCCGCATCCAGTTCGACCGGCCCATCGCCGGTTTCCAGCTGCAGCAGGAGAAGCTGGCCTGGATGGTCACCGAGATCACCAAGGGCCAATTGCTGGTGCATCAGCTGGGTCGCCTGAAGGACGCCAAGAGCTACACGCCCGCCCAGGTCTCCATGGCCAAGATGAACAACGTGAACATCGCCCTCGAAGTCTGCCGCAAGGCCCGCACCATTCTCGGCGCCAACGGCATCCTCGACGAGTACCCCATCATGCGTCACATGGCGAACCTCGAGAGTGTCTACACCTATGAGGGTACGCATGACATGCACACCCTCATCATCGGGCAGGAAGTGACTGGAATTCCCGCCTACCGTTAAGGTTTCTTCAAACTTCAAAAAACGGGCCGTAGGGCCCGTTTTTTTGGGACATGGGGTCGGCAGAAGAGCTACTTCGCCTTCTCTGTCCGCACCACCAGCACATCACACGGCGCCAGCCGCACCACCCGTGCGGCCGTGCTGCCGAAGAGCAGGCGCTCCAGGGTGGAGTGGCCGACCTGAGCCACCACCAGCAGGGTTTGGGGATTGGCTTCGGACACCAGTTCCTCCGCCGGACCACCCCACTTCACGATCGCGGAGGCTCCGGGATAGGGTTTGAGCCACCCCTCCAGCTGGTCCCGGGCGTGATCCTCCATGGTGTGCAGCCAGGCGGGATCAGGCAGGGCGATCTGGGCCTCCGGCAGCATGGGCGCCGGCGGCTGCAGCACGTGCATGGCCACCAGGGGCACGCTGCAGCGGGCGGCCCAGCTGCCAGCCCGTTCCAGGGCCTGCTTCGAGGCCTCGGAGAAGTCCACACCCACCAGTACCCGCGTCATCATGGCGGCCTCCATCCAGACACCTCAAAGATAAGGTCTTGGTCATCAATCTGTGGTGTTTTTTTTAGGGTCGGGCTTGAAATAAGTGTTACAACATATAAAATGAATGCGGGAGGCGCCATGATCACCCTTCGACCGACCGGATCCCGCGGCCACTTCGATTTCGGCTGGCTGGACACCCGCCACACCTTCTCCTTCGGCGAGTACTTCGACCCGGGGCAGGATCGATTCCACGCCCTGCGGGTGCTGAATGAAGACCGCGTGCAGCCCGGCAAGGGCTTCGGCACCCATGGCCATCGCGATATGGAAATTCTCACCTGGGTGCTGTCAGGGGCCCTGGAGCATCGCGACAGCCTGGGCACCCACGGCGTCATCCGCCCTGGAGAAGCCCAGATCATGAGCGCGGGTACGGGCATCCGGCACAGTGAATTCAATGCCTCTGCCACGGAGCCGGTGCACTTCCTGCAGATCTGGATCCTGCCGGAGCGACAGGGCCTGACACCCCGCTACGATCAGGTGGCGTTCACGGAAGAGGCGTTGAGAAACCGCCTGCGCCTCATCGCTAGCTCCGAGGGAGCGGACGGTTCCGTGAAGCTCTTCCAGGATGTCAATATTTTCGCCGCGCGGCTGGACACAAAGCGCGAGGTGGAGGCCACCCTCCCGCCCGCACGCGCAGGATTCCTCCAGGTGGCTTCAGGCTCTGTGTCGCTCAATGGCAAGGTCATGCATGCCGGGGATGGCGCGCGCATCGAAGATGAACCATCCATCACCGTGCGGGCCGAATCGCCTTCCGAAATCCTGTTCTTCGAGCTCGCCTGAGGAGGTTCCATGAGCTTCAAGTCCGTCGTCTCGCTCATCCCGGGCCTGCCCACCCAGGATGGCAACCGCGTGCCATTGACCCGCCTGGTTCCTGGCCAGGGCCAGCATGGCGCCGAGGCCTTCCATGCCATGGATCCCTTCCTGCTCATGGACCACTTCGGCCCCATGGTGCTGCCTCCGGGCACCGATGCAGGGTTCCCGCCCCATCCGCACCGCGGCTTCCAGACCCTCACCTACCTCATCCAGGGCGCCTTCCGGCACCGGGACAGCACCGGGGGATCCGGTCTGCTGCGGCCTGGCGGCGCCCAGTTGATGAACGCCGGATCTGGAATCATCCATGAGGAGATGCCGGTGCCGGAGCACCTCGAAACCGGGGGTGGCATCGAGGGTGTGCAGCTTTGGATCAACCTGCCGAAAACCGAAAAAGGGACCGCGCCGGGCTACACGGACTTTCAGCCCGAAACCATGCCCTGGTCGGCCATTTCCGGCGGCCGCATCCGTGTGCTGGCGGGCACCTGGGCTGGGGTGACGGGTCCGGCCCAGACCCCGGCGAAGATCGCCTATGCCCACTTGGAACTGGAAGCTGCCGCCCGTTTCGAGCATAGCGTTCCAGCCGGCTGGACCACCGCCGTGGTGCCGCTGCACGGCGCGATCCACTTGGATGGCACGGCTGTTCCCGCCAACACGGTGGCCCTGCTGGGCGAGGGGGATGCGCTTGCGCTGGTGGCCACCTCGCCCGTGAGCCTGATGCTCCTGGCTGGTGAACCCCTCCGGGAACCCATTGCCCACTACGGCCCCTTCGTGATGAACACCCGCGAAGAGATCGAAGAGGCCCTCCTGGACTACCAGCAGGGACGCATGGGACATCTGGACTGAACTTCAGGTCCGGACCAGGCGGCCGATGGGAAGGTACCCTCCCCGAAAGGCCCGATGACCGATCCTGCTGCCCAGCTTCCCACGGACGATCCCAGCCATGGCCGGTCCACCCAGCTCGCCCAGGATCTTGCCGGCCTGGAGCAGGTGCTGAACCGCTCGGCCGCCGGTGCTGCGAGGACGTCGATCCGGGTGCAGACCCTGGCCCGGGAGGTGGACCAGATTTTCGACAGCACCCGCGCCATCCAGGAAACCCTCGAGAGCCTGGGCGGAAACATCTCTCAGGCGGCCGCAGCCGCGGAGGAAGGTGCTGAATCCACTCGGCTCATGGCTGGCCTGACCCGTCAGGGGCGCCAGGAAAGCGATCTGGCCGTCGCCACGGTCCGCCTGCTCCAGCAGCAGACGGGCATCACCTCAGAGCGCCTGGAATCCTTGATGGGCCACATCCTCCAGGTGAACGAAGTTTCAATGGTGATTGGAGAAATCGCCGACCGGACGGGAATGCTCAGCCTCAATGCCGCCATCGAGGCGGCCCATGCCGGGGCCGCAGGCCGCGGCTTTGCCGTGGTGGCCGAAGAGGTGCGGAAGCTCGCGGACCGGACCTCCAGGCAGACCCAGGAGATCGGGGACCTGCTGGAGGCCATCCGGAAGGACCTGGATCCCGCCCGGGAGGCCATGGATCGGAGTCTGGGGCTGGCATCTGAAACCCGAGCCCAGGTGGAGGCTGTGGAACAGCGGCTTTCGGATATCTCGGACCTGGCCGAATCCACGGCGGGCCATGTGTCCAGCCTCGCCCAGACGGCCACGGAGGAACAGGCGGCGGCCAGGACGCTGGTGGAGGCCTCCGGGCGGTTGCTCGAATCGACGGGAACGCTGAAATCCGAAGCCGAGGCGGTGGCGCAGGATGCCTTCGGCCTGTCCACGCTCACGGAGGTGGGCCACCGGCACTTGGCAGCCTATGACACCGGGTCCCTCTTCCACCGGGCCCTCAAACTGGCCAGGGGCCTGGCCGCCACCAGCGCGGGAATTCTCGAGGCCCCAGTGGCAGAGAAGCGCATCAGCGAGGCAGATCTGCTGGCTCTGGAGTACCGGGAGATCCGTGGTCGAGACATCCAGAGCCTGTCTCATTTCTTCAACGTGTTGCGCGTGCCGCCGGAGGGCTTCAACCCGCCCAAGTACCGCACGGCCTATGACGCTCTGGTGGAACGCCCCCTGCAGGAGGCCTTCGACCAGGTCCTGGAGCAGGAACCACGCCTCACCTTCGCCTTGATCATCGACCTCAACAGCTATGCGCCTTCCCACAACCGGCGCTTCGGGCAGGATTGGACCGGCCAGCCCGACAGGGACCTGGCGGGCAACCGGGTAAAGCGTTTCTTCGCGGATAACCGTGTCCTGGTGCGGGGCGCGCGCCATGGCCTGGGTGAAGGGGCCGAGGGCCTTCCGGACCGTGCAAACCGTTCGGATTTCCAACGGGTGGCCGACCTCAGCGATAAACCATCCAACCGTGAAGAGTTCCTGGTGCAGACCTACGCCCGGGATACCGGCGCGATCATCACGGTGCTCACCGTGCCGCTCCATGTCTGCGGACAGCGCTACGGCGCAAGCCTGCTGGGTTGGTCCAGCGACGGCTGACGCCACTCAGACCGGCTTCGCCTCGAGCCTCCGCCTCAACGTGAAGCGCCCCTGGGCCAGCTTGCCGAGTGATCTGGCCAGAGCTTCGCGGCTGCACGAGAGCTCGTCGCTCCAGGCCTCCAGGGGCAACTCGCCGCCATCGGGATGGTCCCCGACCCAGGTCTGCCACAGTTCGGAAAGGGCGGTCGCATCAGGTTCCTGGCGGTCGCGCCAACTGCGTTCCTGGGGGCGCTTCGGCTCATAGAAGGTCGTGCCCTGCAGCTTGTCCGGCAGGAAGGTCTGCGCCCGGTCGTAGTCGTCGTGGGAATAGTGGTAGCCCGCCCCGCGCCCGGCCTTGCGGGCCGTGGCGGTGTGGGCGTCGCGGATGGCTTCGGGAATGGGCGCGTCCTCCGCCGCCAAGGCTGCATCGACGGCCAGGATGGTGGCGTTGCTCTTGGGCGCGTTGGCCACGTAGATCACGGCCTGGGCCAGGGGGATGCGGGCCTCGGGCCAGCCGATCTGCTCCACGGCCCGGCTGGCGGCTTCGCACAGGAGGAAGGCCTGGGGATCGGCGTTGCCGACGTCCTCAGCCGAACAGACCATGAGCCGCCGGGCGATGAAGCGGGGATCTTCTCCGCCGCGGATCATGCGGCTCAGGTAGTAGAGGGCCGCATCGGCGTCGGAGCCGCGCAGGCTCTTCTGGAAGGCGCTGGCCAGGTCGTAGTGGCCGTCGGCGCGGTCGAACATCATCCGCCCGCCCAGGGCGCCCTGGAGGGATTCCAGATCCGGATCCGGCATCTCCAGCCAGGTTTCCAGGCCCGAAAGCGCTGAGCGCAAATCGCCACCAGCCCAGTTCGACAGCCATTCAAAGACCTCAGCGGGTTCCAGCTCGGTCCCGCGCTCCTTGGCCCAGGCCCGCTTCAACACTTTCAGGATGTGGACGGGTTCCAGGGCCTTGAGGGCGATGAGCTGGCAGCGGCTCCGCAGCGCTGGATTCAGGTAGAAGGCGGGGTTCTCGGTGGTGGCGCCGATGAGGATGGCCTCCCCGCGTTCCAGGAAGGGCAACAAAATATCCTGTTGCGCCCGGTTGAAGCGGTGGATCTCGTCCAGGAACACCACGGGGGGAATCCGGCGGAACAGGGGCATCTCGCGGCTGTCAGCGAGGAATTTCTTCAGTTCCGCCGCACTGCCGCTGGCCCCCGAGAACTCCATGAAGCCATGTCCCGTGGCCTCCGCCAGGATGCGGGCCAGCGTCGTCTTGCCCGTACCCGGTGGTCCCCACATCACCATGGAGGGCAGGCGGCCTCCCGCCGTGAGGCGCGTCAAGGCACCCTTGGGGCCCAGCAGATGGGCCTGACCCACCACCTCATCAAGGCTGGTGGGGCGGAGGCGTTCGGGAAGGGGGACGTGGGACATGGGTGACCTGACTTCCAGCCTATCCGCTGTGCTAGGCTCCCCGCATGCATCCGGCCTATGAGCGCGATCCTTTTGCCACATCGTTGGAAACCCGCATCCTGAGTTGCGGCGAGGAGAAGGGCCGCCCCTTTGCCATCCTGGAGGACACGGTCTTCTACCCTGAAGGCGGGGGCCAACCCTGCGACCTGGGCACGGTGAATGGCGTGGCAGTGGTGGAGGTCCAGAAACACGAAGGCGGGATCCGCCACTACCTGGAGGCCGCCGTTCCGGCGGGCCCGGCCGCCCTGAAGCTGGATTGGGCCCGCCGCTTCGACCATATGCAGCAGCACACGGGCCAGCACCTGCTCACGGCCGTGGCCCAGGATCGGTTCCAGTGGGAGACCACGGCCTTCCACCTGGGGGCGTCGGTCTGCGACATCGAGCTCTCGGCTCCCGCCATTTCGCTGCGCGACATGGCGCAACTGGAAGAGGCGGTCGCGTCTGAAATCAGGGCGCATCGAGAGGTTTCGGCCCGCTGGGTGAGCCCCGAGGCCTATGGGCAGGAAGCGGTCCGCTCCCGCGGGCTGCCCGAAGGTCATGCTGGCGACATCCGGCTCGTACAGATCGCCGGGGTGGATCTGAACACCTGCGGCGGCACGCACCTGCGGCACACCGGTGAGATCGAAGCGCTCAAACTGCTCGGCACCGAAAGCATCCGCGGCGGCACGCGGCTCTTCTACGTGGCCGGAGGGCGGCTGCGTAACCGCCTGGGCGCCCACGAACAGCGCAACGCGGCCCTCCGGGCTCTGCTGGGGGCACCTGATGAAGATCTGATCCCCGCCCTCCAGATCAAGCTGGACCAGCTGCTGGCCCTGGAGCGCCGCGGCCGGAAGCTGGAGGAGGACCTCGCTGAATACCAGGCGGCCGCCCTGGCCGCGCAGCCCGGCAGCCTCGTGGAGGCCCATCTCGAAGGCCGGGACATGGCCTACCTCCAGAAACTGACCCGGGGCATCCTCATGGCCGACCCCGCCAAGGCTGTGTTTCTTACGGCCGGTTCTGGAGGGCAGGGGCTCTTCCTGCTGGGCGCGGGCGAGGCCTCCCGGTTGGATGTGCCAGCCGCCGGCAAGGCCGTGGCGGCGATCCTGGGGGCCAAGGGAGGCGGCGCCGGGAAGAGTTACCAGGGCAAGGCACCCAGCCTGGAAGCACGGGTGTTGGCGATGGCCGCTCTCCGTGAGATGGAACCTTAGGCCTGCCATGGACCTCATCTACCTCGATCACAACGCGACAACACCCCTGGATCCAGAGGTCTTCGAGGCCATGCGGCCCTGGTTCACCGAGCGCTTCGGCAATGCCAGCGCGGCCTATGCGCTGGGGCACCTGGCGGATGGCGCGGTGGTGGTGGCGCGGGAGCAGGTGGCGGCGCTGGTGGGTTGCACGCCTGCGGAAATCGTCTTTACCTCCGGCGGCACGGAGAGCCTGAACCACGCCTTCCGGGGCGTGTGGGAAGCCTTCCCGGCGAAGCGGCACCTGGTCACCACCGCAGTGGAGCACCCGGCCGCGCGGGCGCTGACGGTGTGGTGGAAAGGCCAGGGAGGCGAGACCAGCGAGGTGGGTGTGGACGGCGAAGGCCGGCTGGACCTGGCGGCCCTGGAGGCTGCGGTCCGTCTGGATACGGCCCTGGTGGTCGTGATGGCCGCCAACAACGAATCAGGCGTGCTCTTCCCGGTGGCCGCTGCCGCTCCCATCGCCAGGGCCAAGGGCGCTCTCTTCCTGGTGGACGCCACCCAGGCCGTGGGCAAGATTCCGGTGGACGCGGCCGCTTGGGGCGCGGATCTGCTCTGCCTGAGCGGCCACAAGTTCCACGGGCCGAAGGGCACGGGCCTGCTCATGATCCGTCGAGGCGTGCGCCTGAAACCCCTGATGCTGGGCGGCTCCCAGGAACGGGGCCGCCGCGGGGGCACCGAGAATGTGCCGGGTCTCGTGGGCCTGGGCAAGGCCGCGGAGCTGGCCCAGGCGCGGTTGCCGGATATGGATCGTGTGCGCGGCCTCCGAGATGCCCTGGAGGCCCGTATTCTGGAAGAGATCCCCGATGTGCGCATCCACGGTGCGAGCACCGACCGTCTGCCCAACACCAGCCTTGTGGGTTTTGCGGGCATCGAGGGTGAGGCACTCCAGCTGAAGCTGGCTGAGCAGGGCATTTGCGTCTCCACGGGCAGCGCCTGCAGCACGGGGATGCGCGAGCCCAGCCATGTCCTGCGCGCCATGCACGTGCCTGATGCCTACGCCCGGGGGACCGTTCGCTTCAGCCTGGGATTGGGGACCACCTCGGAGGAATGCGATGGAACCCTGGGCCTTCTGCCGGGTCTGGTGGCTGAATTGAGGAATAACTTCGGATTCAAAAATAGTAGTCGATAATTACCAGGCGCAATCCAGGCTGATCAAGATTCTGAATCATGAAGTTGGAATACCATCTTGAAGCATGAATCCCCACGGACCCCACGCCTCTTCGGGCCTGCTGGAAAGGAACCTTCATGGCCATGGAATTCCTGAAGCGCTTCGCTCACGGGATGGGACTCGCCAAGGCTGAGGGAGGGCCCCGCTGGCGTACGCCGGCGACCCTGGACCGGGGAAACCTGGGTGAAGCCTGCTTGGCCCTGGACGGTCATGGCCATGGCTTAGCCCTTTGGGAAAACGATGGCGGACTCTGGACCATGCCCATCGGACCCCGCTCTTCACCTGCCCTTATGCGCCTTCCTCTTTCGGAAGGGACGACTCCGCGCATGGTGCTGAACCCTGATGGCCGTGGCATCGCCCTTTGGCAGGCGGAGGTGGCAGGAGAGCGACAGCTGCTGGGAAAGATCCTCGGCGGCGGCGAGAGCATGGCCCAGGTGATCTTTCGGACGGGGGGGCGGATCCAGCATCTCCAGGCGGCCGTGGACCGGCGGGGCAACGCGCTGGTGGTGTGGCTCCATGCGACGGATGGGCGCTTCGAGGTGATGGCCCAAGCCTTTGATACCCGGGGTTCGACGTGGGAACAGGCACCCACCACGCTGGGAATCCCCTCCACCGAGGCCGTGGAGCCTCGGATCGCGGTGAACCACCGGGAACATGCCATGGTGCTCTGGGAAGCCCAGGACCCGCTTTTCGAGGGCCTTGTGGCGAGCCACTACTGGCCCTCCGATCGCATCTGGTCCGACCGGCCTGTGCCCGTGGTCTCCCATGCCACCCGCCAGCATCAGGTGGTCATGGACGATATGGGAAACGCCTTGGCCCTGTGGATTCACGCGCCCTACGGCCAGCGAAGCCTCCTCGAGGCCAGTTTCTACGATGTGCAACACAGCGAATGGGGAGAACCCGAAATCCTCGGCAGTGCCCAAGCTTTTTCAGCCCCCCAATTGGTCATGTCGGGGGGCGGTGAGGCTCTCGCTGCCTGGTGTCAAGGGGAGGGCCATGGGGCCTCCCGTTTGCTCGCCAAGGCCTTTGTGAAGGGGAAGTGGGAGGCCGAGGCGGAATGCCTCGAACTGGGACGGGAACCCGTCCAGGACTTTGCCATTGCCCTGGGACCCGAGGGCCGGGTCGGCATGCTCGCCGTGCATCACGGGCCCGAAGGTGATTGGATCTCGGCCCGCCTGCGGCAGCCGCAATGGTCTGCTCCCGTGCAACTGGGGACGGTGTCCCAGGTGTCCCACTCCTCCCCCCGGCTCAGGCTCTGCCCCCAGGGGGCCTCAGCCCTCTGGATCCAGGGCCAGGGCAAGGAGAAAGCCCTGATCCTCGCCGAGACCAGCTGAGCGGCCTCCCGTCAAGGTTCAGGCGCCGGGAAGCGCTTCGCTCTGGGCCAGCAGTTGCTGGGCATAGTGCTCCAGCGCGTAGGGCAACCACCGGTGCCCCGGCAGGTCGCGGCTGAGGTAGCCCATGTGGCCGCCCCGGGGCTCGAGGTGGAGGTGCACCGCAGGCGAGGGGTTCGCTTCGGCGGCGTGCTGCCAGGGGATGAAGGGATCGTCCTTGGCCATGAGGATGAGGGTGGGGACGGTGATCTTCGACAGGTGATGGCGGGCCGAACAGCGGGCGTAGTAGTCGTCGGCGTCGTGGAAACCCGCGGCCTTGGTGGTGTAGGCGTTATCGAAATCGCGCAGGCTCATCAGGGGACCGGTCCGGTAGATGTCCGGGATCAGGCCATCGTCGATGCGCTGGTGGATGGCCCTGCGGCAGCGCTTGATGAAACGCAGTTCATAGAGGCGGCTGAGGCCCTGGTGAATGGTGTCAGAGCAGGCAGCCAGGTCCACGGGGGGATTGACCGCGATGGCCGCGTCCGGCTGAGCGGCCGGTTCCGGCAACCCGCCGCCCAGATTCAACAGCAGGGCATTGGCGGAGAGGGAGTAGCCGATGGCCAATTGCCGCAGGCCCGGATGGCGTTCGCGGGCCGCTGCGAAGGCGGCGCCCAGATCGTCCCCGGAACCGCTGTGGTAGGGCTTCTTCGCCAGACCCCGGCCCCCTCCACAGCCCCGGTGGTTCACCGTCCAGACGTGGTGACCGAGCCTCCGGGCCAGGGCCACCGTGCGGCGCACATAATGGGCCTGGTCATCTCCGCCCAGGCCGTGAAAGACCAGCGTCAGCACGTCCGTTTCACCGGGGTAGTGGCGCCCGGTGAGCTGGTCGCCGTCTGGAAGCGGAAGGTGGAAGGGTTCGGAGGGGTGGGCGGGGCTCTCGCCAGGCAGATAGTTGCCAAGGATGGTCTGCAGATGGCCGGAGGCGGCCCACCAAGGGGCACGGCAGGGAAGGGGCGGTGGAACGAGCTTGCACATCCGCCCAGTGTGCCTGAGCGGGAGGTTCAGTCGTTCCGCTTGAAGACGAATTTGTAGGTGAAAGGGTTGTCCAGCTTCGGGTGGGTGTAGGTCACCTGGAGGGCCAGTGAGTTCCCGTCCTTCCGCATGGAGTAGACATGCTTCAGCGTGTAGCCGTCTCCCGTGAGGGTCTGGATCATGGTCGGCCCGTCCTTGGTGAGGGTGGCCTTGAACACTGCGTCATCGCTGCGTTTCCAGTCGGACTCGGTGCCGTCGGCGGGGGTGTCGACGGGCCGTTCCTTGCCCAGGGTCACGGAAAAGCTGTCCCCGGCCAGGATGTCCAGCTTGTTGAAGCTGCGGCAGGCGGACTGGAGCTTCTTTTTCCAGAAGAGTTTCATGGCGAAATTGAGGTCCTTGACGTGGGCGTCGATCTGCTCCTCGATCTTGTCGCTTTGCGAGGCCTGCAAGGTCCACTCGCCATCCCAATCGATCTTTGCTTCCTTCACTGGTTCAGTCGTTTTGGGGGTGGGTTTGGCCTTCTGGGCGACGACCGGGAGGGTGAGCAGGCAGGGCAGAAGGAAGGGCAGGACGCGCATGGGGTCTCCGGGGTCGATGGATGGAGCCTACCTGCAGGTGTTCCCTTCCGGAAGGTCTTCGTGCGTGTGATCGGTGCAACAAAGGTGTGGATTGATGACCTTCCAGGAAAGATCGCGTCATACGAGGTGTAAGCTGGTGGCATTCAGCCCAAAAAAACAGGGCACTCAATCCAAGGAGTGTGGCCATGAAACGCAAGCAGGAAGCCCTCGATTATCATTCGCAGGGACGAAAAGGAAAGATCGAGGTCGTCGCCACCAAGCCATGCTCCACGGCCCGCGACCTGGCCAATGCCTACTCCCCAGGTGTGGCGGAGCCCTGCCTGGCGATTGAGAAGGACCCCGAGCTGGCCTATGAATACACCGCCAAGGGCAACCTGGTGGCCGTGATCTCCAACGGCACCGCGGTGCTGGGCCTTGGAAACATCGGCGCCCTGGCCGGCAAGCCCGTGATGGAAGGCAAGGGCGTGCTCTTCAAGCGCTTCGCCGACATCGATGTGTTCGACATCGAGGTGAACGAATTGGATATCGACAAGTTCTGCCAGGTGGTCAAGGCCTTGGAGCCCACCTTCGGCGGCGTGAACCTCGAGGACATCAAGGCCCCCGAGTGCTTCGAGATTGAAACCCGCCTGAAGAAGGAAATGAACATCCCCGTCTTCCACGACGATCAGCACGGCACCGCCATCATCAGCACGGCAGCGCTGATGAATGCTTCCGAGATCGTCAAGAAGAAGCTCGGCGACATGAAGGTGGTGTTCTCCGGCGCCGGGGCCTCTGCCATTGCCTGCGCGAACATGATGATCGCCGCCGGGGTCAAGCTGGAGAACCTCTGGCTCTGCGACACCAAGGGTCTGGTCTACACCGGCCGCACGGAAGGCAACAACAAGTACAAGGACAAGTTTGCCAAGCCCAGCGAATGGCGCACTCTGGCCGACACCATCGTGAATGCCGACGTGTTCGTGGGCTGCTCCAGCAAGGGTGCCCTGACGCCCGAGATGCTTCTGAGCATGGCGAAGAATCCCATCGTCTTCGCCCTGGCGAATCCCGATCCCGAGATTGACTACCCCTTGGCGAAGGCCACCCGCGACGACATCATCCTCGCCACGGGCCGCAGCGACTACCCCAACCAGGTGAATAACGTTCTGGGTTTCCCGTTCATTTTCCGCGGCGCCCTGGATGTGCGTGCCTCAGAGATCAACGAACCCATGAAGCTGGCCGCCGCCCAGGCCCTCGCCGCCCTGGCCAGGGAGGAAGTGCCCGACTCCGTCGTCCGCGCCTACGCAGGTCAGAAATTCAGTTTCGGTCCCGAATACATCATTCCCAAGCCCTTCGATCCTCGCGTCCTGCTGTGGGTGGCCCCGGCTGTCGCCAAGGCCGCCATGGATACGGGTGTCGCCAGGAAGCCCATCGCGGACATGCAGGCCTACAAGGAGCGCCTCGAAGGGCTCCAGGGCCGCAGCAAGGATGTGATCCGCAGCGTGGTGAACCGCGCCAAGGCCAACCCCAAGCGGGTGGTCTTCCCTGAAGGCGAACATCCGCTGATCCTCCAGGCGGTCTCACAGATGCTCGACGAAGGCATCTGCGTGCCGATCCTGCTGGGCGATCCCGCCAAAGTGAAGGCCGTGGCCGCCGATCATGGCATCGACCTGGCGGGTATCGAGATCCTGGACCCCAACACCGTGACCTGGCGCAAGGAAGCCGAGGATACGTTCTGGGAACTGCGCAATCGCCGCGGCGTCACTCGTTTCGAGGCCAGCCGCAAGGTTCAGGAGCGCATCTACTTCGGCGCGCTGATGTGCCGCATGGGCAAGGCTGACGGTCTCATCGCCGGCCTGACGAGCTACTACCCCGACACCATCCGGCCCTGCCTGGAAGTGATCGGCACCCGCAAGGGCGTCAAGCGCGTGTGCGGTGTCTACACCATGGTCCTGAAGAACCGGGTGCTGTTCTTCTCCGATACCACCATGAACATCGAGCCCAACAGTGAAGAACTGGCAGAGATCGCCATGCTCACCGCGGATCTGGTGAAGGACACCTTCAACATGGAACCCCAGGTGGCCATGCTTTCCTTCTCCAGCTTCGGCAGCGTGGAGCACCCCCTGGTCCGCAAGGTCCAGAAGGCCGTGGAGATCGTGAAGGCCAAGCGCCCCGAGCTCAAGTGCGATGGCGAAATGCAGGCCGACACTGCCCTCGGCGCAGACATCCTGACGGAGAACTACCCCTGGGTGGACCTGCCGGGCGGCGCGAATGTGCTGATCTTCCCCGACCTCACCAGCGGCAACATCGGCTACAAGCTGGTGCAGCGGCTGGCGGGTGCCGAGGTCATCGGCCCCATCACCTGCGGCATGGCGGCTCCGGTCCATGTGCTGCAGCGGCACAGCGACCTGAATGACATCATCCATCTCACGGCGCTCACCGTCGTGGAGGCGCAACAGAAGTAGCTGACAGCTCTTGGCTGTCGACGGAGCATCGCGGGGGCCTTCGGGCCCTCGCGTTCTGTCTAGGGGTGCGTGGGCAGCGGTTTCAGGAGGAGGTGCATGGTTGCCTCGGGGCTGGGATCCCTGCCATCGGAGGGCGGATTCCTGGGATCAAGGTTGGCCTCGCCCTGCCAGACGGGGAGGCCCGATGTGCGATCCAGGAATCGGACGATGACGGTGAGCTTGCCCCCGCGAGGGTCCATGCCCTCCCTGG
>JAVBYJ010000029.1 GCA_030824075.1 Geothrix sp. | reverse complement strand
CCTGCCCGCTTCCCGGGGCGGAGGGATGGTCGGCTCCCGGATCCAGCCAAAAGGAGGCGGGGACATCCTGGTGTCCCAGATACTCCCCGATGGCTCTGAACTTCGTGCGGTGATTCCGGAAGCGGAGTACGCCGATGCCATCTGGAAGGCCCTCCGTCCGAATGTCGCCATCCTCGTCCTGGCGGCGATCTTCCTGATCTTCTTCATCCCTCTGATCCTTCGCGACGTTCAACAGCCGCTCCTGCTGCTGAGCAGGAACACCCAGCAGGTGGGCGAGGGGCGCATCGATCGCCTGGAACCGGTCTACAGCGATGACGAGGTGGCCTCCCTGGTTCGAGGGTTCGGCCACATGGTCGGGAGCCTCCGCGGGATGGTGGTCCAGATTCGCGCGGCGAGCCGGAATCTGGCGGAGGCTTCGGCCCTGATTCGGGAATCCGGAGACGGGGTTCGGAGTTCTAACCAGGGACAGCGTGAGCTTATCGAAATTTTCCATCAGGAAGTCAATGAACTCACTGACACCTCCATCGGCATCAGCGCAAGCTCCATGGAGCTCAGCCTGGCCTCGGAAAGCACCAATGCCACGATCGTGGAAATGGCCGCCAGTGTTCAGCAGATCAACCAGAGCATGGACGAACTGCTGATGGTGGTGGAGGGAATCACCTCGGCCATCCGGGATTTCGATGTGGCCATCAAGAACGTGGGTAAGAATATCGACCACTTGGCCGGCCATGCGGAACACACCAAAGAATTTGCGGAGAACCTGGAGCAGAGCACCTCGGCCATTGATGACAGCGTGAAGATCGCCCGGAGATACACCAAGAAGGTGATCCATAACGCAGGGCGTGGCATGGAACTGGTGGCGAGAAACCGGGAAAAGATCCAGGTCATCGAGCGGGTCGTCCAGGATTTCCATGGAACCACCCGGACCCTCCTTCAGCTTGGTGCCGACATCGCCAAGATTCTCGATTACATCGGGGACCACGCCCAGCAGACCAACCTGCTCGCCCTGAACGCGGCCATCATTGCTTCCCAGGAGGGTGGCGCCGGGAATGCCAAGGGCTTCTCTGTGGTGGCGGACGAGATCAAGCATCTGTCGGAGCAGACGTCACGGTCTACGCAAGAGATCCAGCAGATCATCGGCACGCTCCAGGCGGAGATCCGCAAGGCCTATCAGCAAGTGGAACTGGGCCTGGACGCCGTGCGGGATGGCGCCGATTCGGTGGCTCAGAGTGAAGAGGCCCTTCAGGCCATCCTGGAATCCGTGAGCGAGACGGACAGCGTGGTGGAGAGCATCCATAGCGAGACCCTTCAGCAGGCTGGGCAGGCCTCGCTCATCCACGAGGCCAACCGCAACATCCACAACCAGGTGGAGACCATTCGGTCGGTCATCGTGGAACAACAGCAGACCAGCAATTACATCCTTTCTCTCGCAATGAACGTCCAGCAAGCCACGGCGGTCGTCCGGGATTCGACCAAGGAACAAAGCACGGGTAGCGACGAGATCGCCAAGGCCACCGAGCAGGTGCGGGCCCTGGCCAGCAACCTGCACGAGATCCTGGCCAGGCAGGAAGACCACGTGATCTCCCTGAAGGAAACGATGAACCGGGTGCTGGGCAAGGCCCTGGAGAGCGAGCGGGCCATCGAGGCTTCCAGCGGCGCCGTGGAGCAGCTGGGCGTCCAGGTCCACATGCTCAACCGGGAAGTGAACCTCTTCAAACTGTAGAAGCCTGGGTAGCTGTTAGGCTGGAGGCCGGTTCCCGGGCTCCCATTCATGTACCGCCTTTCGATCAAGACCAAGCTGAGCGCCGTCATCAGCATCCTGGTCCTCTCGTTCATCGCCTTCAATCTGCTTTACTACCCGCGTTGGGTGGAGCAGCAGATTCGTTCCCAGGCTGAACTGAGTGCCCGCCAGGTTGCCGAGACCGCGAGTTATGCCCTGGGACCCGCGGTGAGCTTCGGGAACACCCGGGATATCGCGAAAGTGCTTCAGGGCGTTCAGAACATCCCGGCCTTCCGGTTCAGCGCCGTCTTCGGGGCGCATGGCGAAGCCCTCGACAGCACTCCCACCACGCCGGACTGGGCCATGGGCCAGGTCCTGAGGGACGGCATCTCCCACACCTACACCCGGCGGGAGGACAACATGCTCGTCGCGGTGGCTCCGGTCTTCTACGAGGAACCTCGAGCCGACCAGGTCGGCACACTCATTATCGGCTTCACGACGGAAGGGACGCAGCGCGCCGTGCGGGAGAATATCAAGGCCAGCCTGGTCGTGGGTTTCGTAACCCTCGTGCTGGGCATCGGTGCGGCCGTCTTCCTCTCCAACCGCTATTTGCGTCCGGTGATACAGCTGACGGAGGCGGCCCAGAAGGTCGCCCAGGGGAACCTGGAGACTGTATCCGTGAAGGTCTACACGCGGGACGAGATCCAGGACCTGAGCCAATCCTTCGAGGTGATGACCGACAAGCTCAGGGTGTCCCGGGATGAGATCGAGCGACAAAATCGACTGCTCGAATACCGTGTCCAGGAGCGCACCCGGCAGCTGATGGAGACGATCTGGGAGCTTGAGGAGATCCGCGCCAACCTGGAGCAGCTCGTCCAGGACCGAACCCGGGGCCTGGAGCAGAGCCGCGTGGAATTGAAGGCCTGGGCGAGCACCCTCGAAGAGAAGGTCCACGAAAAGACCCAGGAGCTGCGTGATCTCAACGAAAACCTGCTTACCAGCTACCAGAAGCTGAAGGAGGTCGATCGGCTGAAGGATGAGTTCCTGGCCAACATGAGCCACGAACTCCGCACGCCCCTAAACTCCATCATCGGGTTTTCCGGAATGCTGATGCAGAATCCCGATGGGCGCATGGGCCGCGAGGCTTGCGAGGATCTCCAAATCATCTATCAGAACGGGCGTTCCCTGCTCGGGCTCATCGATTCGATCCTTGACCTCTCTAAGATCGAAGCAGGCAAGATGGAACTGGATCTGGAGGAGGTTGACCCTGTGCGCCTGCTGGATGAAGTGAAGGCCATGTCCGCGGGTCTCATCCAGGCTCGTCCGGTCAACCTTCTCTACCAACGCACAGAGACGGACATCCGGGTGATGGGGGACCAGGACCGCCTTCGCCAGGTGTTCACAAACCTGGTGGGCAATGCCATCAAGTTCACGGAATCAGGCTCGGTAACCATTTCTTCAGGGGTGGCTGGAGGCCAGTTCCGGGTCAGCATCAAGGACACGGGCATTGGGATGTCCGAAGAGGAAATGGGCCGCCTCTTCAAACCCTTCCAGCAGGTGGATGGCAGCATCACCCGGCGCTTCGGTGGAACCGGGCTGGGATTGGCGATCAGCCAGCGGTTCATGGGGCTGATGCACGGAAGGATCACGGCTGAAAGCCGCAAGGGGGAAGGGAGTACCTTCACGGTCGAGATGCCCCTGATGAAGGGTGGAACGACGTGAGCGCGCCTTTGCCACGGATTCTCTGCATCGAGGACAACCCGATGAACTGGCGGCTCGTCCAGCGCCTGCTGTCGCAGGCGGGATACGAAATGCACTGGGCTGACAATGGGCTCAAGGGCTGCGAGGCCGCCGCCGCCTTGAAGCCGGCGCTGATCCTGTTGGACATCAACTTGCCCGGCCTATCGGGGTTCGAGGTCGCCACCAAGCTCCGGCAGATCGGAGCGCTGGATGCCACCCTCATTGTCGCGTTGACGGCGAAGACGATGCGGAGCGATCGAGAGACAGCCCTTGTCACGGGCTGCGACGGGTTCATTTCCAAGCCCATCGATCCCTTCCTGTTTGTCGGTCAGGTGGAAGCCTACCTCGGTGGGCATCGGGACCGTCTGGAGGGGGGGAGGGAAGGGGCCGCCCTGCGGCATTTCAGCCAGCAGGTCGTGGATCACCTCGAAACCCAGCTTCGCGAGTCCCTGGAGAGCAACCGGAAGCTGCTTGAAGCCCAGGTAGAGTTGGAGCAACGCAGCCGCCACCTCTCCCGCCTCCTGGCGCTCAGCAAGGACATCATCCCGATCCGGGACAAAGGCGAAATCCAGTTCCGTGTCCTGGATCAGCTTCATCAGGAACTGCATCTCGATCAGCTGCGTTCCTACCGTCTCCATGAGAGCGGGGCCTATTTCCAGGGACTGGGAAAGGCTGGTACCGGATTCGAGGAAACTGAGGTCCTGCCGCTGGACCATCGGCTGCTCGCCTGGGCGGGGTCGCTGCCTGCCGGTGGCGTGCTGGCGGGCGCAGACCTCCGACAGTCTCCGGCCTGGGAGCAGGGGATTGATCTGAGTCTATGGGACCCACGGGCACAGGCCCTGCTGCTTCCTCTGAGAAGCCGGTCGGAGGAGGGTCAACTCCAGGGCTTCCTCGCCGCGGACCGGCTGGGACCGGCCTTCCAGCCCTTCGAGATCGAGCTCGCAGCCCTCTATGCGGGCATCCTGCAGGTCAGTCTCGAGAACGCCGAGCTCATCGCCCATTTGGATCAAACCAGCCAGGCCCTCGGCACGAGCTACAAAGGGATGGAATCCACCTACGAGGCACTGAAGGAGGCCCAACGGGCCCTGGGAGCCCAGAACCAGAAAACCGCCCTGGGCAGCCTGTTCATGAACATGGCCCAGCGTCTCCAGATCCCAGTCCGGACCCTGCAGGAGGAGAGCGTCCTGCTGTCTGCGTTCATGGACCGTTCAAATGTCCCTGCCCCTGTGGACCGTGAGGAATGCCACCGGTCTATGGATCAGATCCGCGGAGCCATTTCCCAGGTGGATAGGCTGGTGCGGGCTTTGCTTCGGCGCACGGGACAGGGGGAGGCCACCAGCCCGGAATGGATCCACCTTCACGACCTCCTCCGCCAGGAACTGGACCTCATGGTGGCCGAGGGGTCTCTGCCGGGGGACCTCCCCGTGGCGCTGAACCTCCAGGCGTCAAGAGACCTGCTGTTCGGGGTCTACTCGGATTTCGCCGAAGTGTTTGGCCACCTGATCGCCCATGTCATGGAAGGCCAACCGGAGCATGTGTCGATCCGGACCTGGGGAGGCCACAGCCATTTCCGTCTCGAGGTAGAGGATGACGGGGCCCCCATCGAAGCGAGCCTGCTTGATGGCGCCTTCGAACCCTTCCTGGACTTGCGCCCGGTCCTTCCGAAGGAGGGACGCCGCCCTGGGATCGGCCTGGCGGCCTGCGCTCAGCTCATGAACGCCTATGGCGGTTCCGTCCAGATCCTGCCCGCGGAGCGGGGTTCCCTCGTCCGCCTCGGCCTACCGATGGAGTGATCGGAGCAGTGTGACTCCCGAAACGACGTTGCGGCGAGGTCGGGGTGGGGTTCCGACGGGCATCCCTACCGTGTGACCACCTTCTCGATGCGCTTCTCATACGACGTCCCCAGCACCAGTCGATGGACGAAGATGCCGGGTGTGTGGATGGCGTCGGGGTCCAGGCCTCCGATCTCGACGATCTCCTCGACCTCGGCGATGCAGACTTTCCCGCAGGTGGCCACCATGGGGTTGAAGTTGCGGGCGGTCTTGCGGAAGACCAGGTTGCCCAGGCGATCAGCCTTCCAGGCCTTCACCAATGCGAAATCCGCGAAGATGCCGGCCTCCATTACACACTCCCGCCCGCGGAACAGCCGGGTCTCCTTGCCCTCCGCGACCTTCGTTCCGGCGCCGGTGGGTGTGAAGAAGGCCGGGATCCCGGCCCCACCTGCCCTCATGCGCTCGGCCAGCGTGCCCTGGGGCACCAGCTCGACCTCCAACTCGCCGCTGAGGAACTGCCGCTCGAACTCAGCGTTTTCGCCCACGTAGCTGCTCACCATCTTGCGGATCTGCCGGTTTCTGAGGAGGATCCCGAGCCCGAAGTCGTCCACCCCGGCATTGTTGGAATAGCAGGTGAGATCCTTCACGCCCAAATGGGCCAGAGCCGCAATCAGGTGCTCGGGGATGCCGCAGAGGCCGAATCCACCCACGGCGAGGTGGGCTCCGGCCGGGATATCCGCCACGGCTTCCAGGGCGGAGCTGACGCGCTTGTCGATCATGATCGGGGACCTCGGAATGTCCCATCAGTGTGCCATCTCTGGCATCCTGCTCCAGTCCCTGTTTGAACCGGAAGGAGACGACCGTGAAGCAACTGATCCTGGCCGCGCTATGCCCGTTGTGTCTCGGAGCCCAACCCGCATCGACCGAGCCGCTCAAGGATGCCAGGGAGGTCCATCTTCAGACCGTGAAGAAGCTTACGGGCACTGGGTCCAACGCCGAGGCCTACTGGTCGAACGACGGCAAGAAGATCATCTTCCAGAGCACCCGGGACGGTTACCCCTGTGACCAGCTCTACACCATGAACGCCGACGGTTCGGGCCAGCAGCGCGTCAGTTCTGGCAAAGGCCGTGTCACCTGTGGCTGGTTCCTACCCGGAGACAAGAAAATCATCTACGCCAGTACCCATGGAGCTGGGCCGGAGTGCCCGAAGGGACCCGCCTTCACCCCAGGCAAGTACCAGTGGCCGGTGTTCCAGGACTATGACCTTTACATCGCCAAGGCCGATGGAAGCGGCGCGAAGCCGTTCCTCTCCTCGCCTGGCTATGATGCAGAGGCCACGGTCGCACCCAATGGCAAGTGGGTCGTATTCACCAGCGAGCGCAGCGGGGACGTGGATCTCTGGCGGGCGGACCTGGACGGGAAGAACCTGATGCGCCTGACCGATGGCATGGGGTACGACGGTGGCGCGGTCTTCAGCCCCGATTCGAAGCTCATCGCCTGGCGCACCAACTATCCCAAGGGCGAGGCTGCCGCATCGAAGTACCAAGCCCTTCTCAAACAGCATCTGGTCGAACCCATGGCCATGGACATCTGGGTGATGAACGCCGACGGCAGCGCCAAGCGGCAGGTCACGAACCTGCCCGGCGCGGCCTTCGCGCCCATTTTCACCCCGGATGGGAAGGGCATCGTCTTCGCGACCAACCATCATGACAATGAGGGCAAGGGGCGCGGTTTCGACCTCTTCCGCGTCCATCTGGATGGTTCCGGCCTCGATCGGATCACTTGGACGGGCGTGTTCAATTCCTTCCCCCACTTCAGCCCAGACGGTAAAAAATTGCTCTGGGTGAGCGGCCGGGATCCCAGGGGTTCCCGCCAGTTCGATATTTGCGTCGCAGAGTGGCTCCCGTGAGCCCAAGGCCCGCCGTCTTCCTGGATCGTGATGGAACCCTCAATGAGGAGGTCGACTTTCTGTCCGACCCAGCGCAACTGGTCCTGATCCCAGGCGCCGCTGAAGCCGTGGCCCGGCTGAACGCGAAAGGGGTTCCCGTGGTAGTGGTCACCAATCAAAGCGGCATCGGGCGCGGCAAGTACGGGTGGGCAGACTTCGCGGCCGTCATGAGCCGCATGGGTAAGCTGCTGGCCCTGGAGAATGCCTGGATCGACGCGGTGTACGCCTCTCCGCACCATGAGGAGGCCGAAGGGGAATATGCCGTGGCCGATCATCCGGATCGCAAGCCGAATCCAGGCATGCTGACGAGAGCGGCCGAAGAACATGGGCTGGACCTGTCTCAATCCTGGATGGTGGGGGACAAGGGGATTGATCTCGAAGCGGGACGGCGGGCGGGCTGCAAGGTGGCGCTCGTGCGCACGGGCTATGGATCGAAGGTGGATGGCTCTGCCGCAGATCTGGTGGCCGAGAACCTTCCCGAGGCCGTGGATCTCATCCTGGCCCGGTGGCCATGATCCTGGTTCAACGGACCAACCTGGTGCTGGGCTCGCTGATCCAGCGCTACAAGCGGTTCCTGGCCGATGTCCGCCTGGTGGATGGCAGCGTCGTCACCGCTCACACGACCAACACCGGTTCCATGAAGACCTGTTGGGAACCCGGTGACCGGGTGTTGCTGGAATCCGCGGCGAACCCGAATCGCAAACTGAAGTTCACTTGGCTGGCTGTGGAACGGCCCGGGGGTTGGGTGGGCGTGGAAACGGGCATGCCCAACCGGGTGGTGGCGGAGGCTGCTCGGCGGGATGTGCTGCCGGGGCTGGCCGGTCTGAACAGCGTTCGGACAGAAGTGAAATACGGGACCGAGAACAGCCGCATCGACGTGTTGGCCTTGGATGGGGACGGGCGTCAAATCTTCATTGAAGTAAAGAACACCACCCTGAAAGATGGTCCCTGGGCCCTGTTCCCCGATGCCGTGACCGAACGGGGGACCAAGCACCTCCGAGAACTCCAGGCCATGGTCCGCCAAGGCCATCGGGCCGCGATCGCCCTGTTCGTGCACCGTACCGACGTGGACCGTTTCGATGCGGCCCGGGAGATTGATCCGGTCTACGCGACGGAACTGGATCGCGCCGCAAAAATCGGTGTCATGGTCCTCCCTTTGGCTGTGCGCCTCGTCACAAGCTCAGATGCAAGTGGTCTATGGACCCTGGGCTGGGAACTGCCAGGCCTTCTGCCCTGGGTCCCCCGGCGATAGACTGGGACTTCACGCAGGAGCACCCATGACGATTGCCGCATCTGAACTGATGAAGACACCCCTTAACGCCGCTCACCGGGCCCTGAACGCCAAGATGGTGGATTTCGGTGGCTGGGACATGCCCGTGCAGTATCCGGCCGGGATCATCGCGGAGCACGAGGCGGTCCGCACGAAAGCCGGTCTTTTCGACGTGAGCCACATGGGTGAGATCCGCGTGAAGGGTCCTGGCGCCCTGGCACTGGTGGAGCATTTGACCCCGAATGCGGTTTCAAAGCTGGTCATCGGACAGGTCCACTACACGGCTTTCCTCTACGACAACGGCACCTTCGTGGACGATCTGCTGGTCTATCGCGAAGGCGAACAGGAGTTCCTCCTGGTGGTGAACGCCGGCAACTCCGACAAGGACTTCGCCTGGGTCCAGAAGCACGCTCCGGCCTACGACTGCACCGTGGTGAACGAAAGCCCTGTCACGGGCCAGATCGCCCTTCAGGGGCCGTTGTCCCTGAGCATTCTCCAGCCCCTCACGCAAACCCCGCTGGACCCCATCGGCTATTACTTCTTCACCCACGGGGAAGTCGCCGGGATCAAGTGCCTCATCAGCCGCACGGGGTACACCGGTGAGGACGGCTTCGAGCTGTACTGTGCCGCGGACGACACCGAGGCGATCTGGAATGCCGTCATGGAAGCAGGAAAGCACCAAGGTCTGCTGCCCGCGGGCCTGGGTTGCCGCAACACCCTTCGTCTCGAGTGCAAGATGGCCCTCTATGGCCACGAGATCGATGACAGCATCCATGCGCTGGAGGCTGGCCTCGGCTGGATCGTGAAGCTCGACAAGGGTGATTTCATCGGCCGTGAGGCCCTGGTGGCCGCCAAAGCGACCCCCGCGCCTCGGAAGCTTGTCGGCTTCAAAACGCTGGAGAAGCGTGACATCGCCCGCGACCATATGCCGGTGGTGCAGGACGGGAAGCCGATTGGTTTTGTCACCAGCGCCGCGCCTTCGCCCACCTGCGGCATCAACCTCGGCCTGGCCTACGTCCCCGCGGAATTGGCCAAGATGGGCGGGCTCATTCAGATCGAGATCCGCGGCCGGGCCGTGAACGCCGAAATCATTCCGACCCCCTTCTACAAGCGGAAGAAGTAGCTTTCCGCTTTCATCCCATGCCACGCAACGCCCCTTCTGGAGGATCCATGTTTCCTGCCGACCTGAAATACACCAAGGACCATGAGTGGCTGAAGCCTGCGGGCGACGGCACCGCCCTGGTGGGCATCACGCAATACGCTCAGGATGCACTGGGTGACGTGGTGTTCGTGGACCTGCCGGAAGTCGGCGTTTCCTTCGCGCAGGGCGAGGAATTCGGCACGGTGGAATCCGTGAAGACGGTCTCTGAACTGAACATGCCATCGGCCGGCGAGGTGCTCGATGTGAATGCCACCCTGGCCGATCATCCGGAAGCCGTGAACGAAGACCCCTACGGCAAGGGCTGGATGGTGAAGATCAAGCTGGCGGGCGATCTCGCGGACCTTCTCGACGCCAAGGCCTACGAGGCCCTGGTACATGCCGAAAGCCATTAGGCTCATGCCGGTTCTGGTCCTGGCCACGCTCATCTGGGGGGTGGCGCCGGTGCAGCTGCCGGCTCAGTCCCCCCAGGCACAGGTGGCCACGGTACCCGCACGGGCGGCCGAATCCGACAGCGCCCGCATCCAGCGGCTCCGGGTGCTGTTGGATGCCGCGGAGAAGGCGATGGAGGCCGACGACGATGCCACCGCCGTCTTGCGATCCGACGAGGCCGATGTCCTCACCGCAGATTGGTCCACCGAACTCCTGAAACAAGATGAGGTCCAGAAACTCCTCCAGCGATTGAAGGAGGTCCAGGACCAGATCACCGCGGAAGCATCGCCCGGGGCCGAACCGGGCCTCAAGTCCCCGGATGAAGTCGTCACCATCAGCGGTGACGAACTCAGGGCGGAACTGGAGCGGGTGAGGGTGGCGGAGCAGGGTGCCACCTACGATTTCCCCATCGACCTGAATGACAAGGTGGCCACCTGGGTGAACCTCTTCGGCACCACCAAGCGCGGCTTCATGGAGAACGCGATGGGTCGGGCCTCCATGTACATGCCCATGATCCGGCAGGTCTTTGCGGAGGAACGGGTACCCGCAGATCTGGCCTATCTGGCGGTCATCGAATCGGGGTTCCGGAATGAGGCGAAGAGCCGGGCCAAGGCCGTGGGCATGTGGCAATTCATCCGCTCCACAGGACGGATCTACGGGCTCACCGCCAACGCGTGGGTCGAGGAGCGCCGGGACCCCGTCAAGGCGACCCGGGCCGCTGCGCGATACCTCAAGCGCCTCTACGAAATCACCGGCGACTGGTACCTGGCTGCCTCCAGCTACAACGCGGGTCCACTCACACTGGAGCGGGCCATCCAGAATGTGGGAACCCGGAATTTCTGGGACCTGGCCCGGTCCCGATGGCTGAGGACCGAAACGAAGAACTACATCCCCCAGCTCTGCGCGGCCATCCTGGTGGGCCGAAATCCTGAGCGCTACGGTCTGCGCATCGCCCCCCTCATGCCCTACGCCTACGAAACCGTCACGGTCTCTACGATGACCAGCCTCACCGTGCTGGCGCGCTGTGCAGGGACTGATGCTGGAACCTTGAAGGCGCTGAATCCCGAGCTTTTGCGTGGGTCCACGCCGCCCGGCACCTACCAACTGCGGGTGCCGCCCGGCAAGGCCCTGGATTGCCTGCGCCAGCTGGCCGGCATGCCCGCCGGCAAGCGGCTGGACTTTCGGGGCTACACCGTGCGGAAGGGGGACACCCTCGCCAAGGTGGCCAAACGTTTCAAGCTGACGCCGGAGGACCTGCTCGAAGCCAACGACATCTCCGCCAGACAGTTCAAGCCCGGCAAGCGATTGCTGGTGCCGCCGCCTCCCGCCATGGCCATGGAGGAGCGTGACCTTGCATCTGGAGCCAGGCGCGTGAAGGCCCTCGGCGATCGTCCCCTGCCTTCTCTTCCGGTGGTGCCCCGTGATCTGGATGGTTCGACGGCCCCCCCGAAGGAACCAGAGACACCGTCCCAGCCGATGCCTCCGCCAGGACAGATCCCACTACCCCTTGCCCCATCGAAGGCTGGTGAACGGGTGACGGCGCCTCCACTCGAGGTGCCCGCTCCCGCTGAGCCGGCCAAGGCTGAGGCCCCGGCGGCGCCCACCCTCCTCCGCGCGAAGCCGGGCGATACCCTGGCGAAACTCGCCCGAACCCACCACGTCTCCCTGGGTGAGTTGATGCGGCTGAATCCCCAATCCGTGAAGGCGCTGCATCCCGGGGATGACGTGCGCCTTCCGAGCCGCATTGCCGCTGAGCCGATTCCCATCCACGCGGGTGGCCTGCACCGGGTTCAAAAGGGCGATACCCTGGCGACGATCGCCCGCAAGTACGGCATCACCCCCGGGGATCTCAAGGCATGGAATCGGTTGAAGGGCGATCGCATCCAGGTGGGCCAGCGGCTCCGGCTGTCGGCCCGGTGATCACTGCGTTGATCAGCGCTTGCAGAAGCCAGGAAGGAGTGGGATACTGGTTCTTCCCGATTGGGGCCATAGCTCAGCTGGGAGAGCGCTTGCATGGCATGCAAGAGGTCGTCGGTTCGATCCCGATTGGCTCCACCAAACAGAAGGCCACCGCAAGGTGGCCTTCTTGCTGAAATCTGAAGGCTTCCGGACATGCTCGCATCCCTCAACCACGTGGATCTCCGCTTCGGCCCCCAGGAGGTGCTGAAGGACGTCACCTGGGCCATCCAGGAGGGTGAGTGCTGGGGCGTCATTGGGCGCAACGGCGCGGGGAAGAGCACGGTCTTCAAACTGCTGCTCGGTCAGATGGAAGCCGACCACGGTACCGTCGTCAGGCCGACCAAGGAGCGCGGCATCCGCATGGGCCATTACGCCCAGGATCTGGTGCCAGATACGCGGGGCAGTGTGCTGGAAGAGGCCCTGGCGGCGTTCGGAGATGTCGAGCGCCTTCAGCACGAGATGCGCGACCTGGAACATCGCATGGGGGAACCTGGCGGCCATCTTGATGAGGTGATGGATCGCTATCAGAAGGTCACAGAGGCCTTCGAACACCTCGATGGATTCAGCATCCGCGCTCGTGCCGAAAGCATCCTCCAGTCGCTCGGATTCAGCACCACCGATTTCGACTGCCCGGTGGAAACCCTGTCAGGCGGGCAGAAGAGCCGCGTGATGCTGGCCAAGGCCATCCTCCAGGGCCAGGATCTGCTGCTGCTGGACGAGCCCACCAACCACCTGGACCTGCCCAGCCTGCGTTGGCTGGAGGACTTCATCCAGGACACGGATGCCACGGTGGCTGTCATCAGCCATGACCGCTACTTCCTGGACAAGATTGCCACCGAGATCCTGGAACTGGAATTGGGCCGTTCGCGGAGCTACGAGGGCAACTATTCCGAGTTCATGGATAAGAAGGAGCTGGAGCTGGAATTGCAGGAGCGGCACTTCGAGCAGCAGCAGGCCTACATCAAGAAACAGGAAGAATACATCCGCCGCAATATCGCAGGCCAGAACACCAAGCAGGCCCGGGGCCGCCGTACCCACCTCTCCAAACTTGATCGCATCCAAAGCCCCCTTCGCGATCGCCGCAAGGTGAAGTTCAGCTTTCCGGAGACTCAGCGCAGTGGCGATATCGCCCTGTTGCTGGAGAACGCCAGCGTGGGCTGGGGTGGAAAGCCGCTCTACACGCCCCTGGAGCAACTGCAGATCAAGCGCGGTCAGAAGATGGGGATCGTGGGCCTCAACGGCACCGGTAAATCCACATTGCTGAAGGCCATCTCCGAAGAAATCCCCTTCATCACGGGTCAGGCTCGCCTCGGCAGTCAGGTGAAGGTGGGCTACTTCGACCAGCACCACCGCAACCTGGATCCGCGGAACACGGTGTTCCAGCAGATCCACGCGGTGACGCCGCAGGCGGTGAAACAGGACATCCTGGGTTTTCTGGCCAAGTTCCAGTTCCGCGGCGATGAGGTGGACAAGCCCGTCACCGCGCTTTCCGGCGGCGAACGCGCCCGCTTGAGCATCGCCACGCTCATCCGCCACGGCGTGAACCTGCTGCTGCTGGACGAGCCCACCAACCACATGGACATTCCCAGCATGGAGGCGATGGAAGACACCATCCTGAGCTTCACCGGCGCGGCCATCGTGGTGACCCATGATCGCTACCTGCTGGGTCGGGTGGCGGATTCTCTGCTGCGCATTCACGAGGGCCGGGCCGAATTCCGCGAAGGCGGCTACGAGGATCACCAGGCCTGGGTGGATCTGGACCTGGGCGCTGAGGAAGACTCCGACTCCGAGAGCCCGAAGGGCGAGCGGGAGCGCCGTGCGGGGCGCGGCGCGTCAGGCGGAGAGGCTGGCAGCAAGGAACCCGAAGCTCCCAAGCTGCCCGATTCGCCCAGGAAACCCGCTTCGCCACAGGCGAAACCTGGCTCTGCGGTGAAGCCCCAGAGCCCCATCGACCGGGACAAACAGCGGGCGGTGAAGCGCTTCGAGAAGCAGGTGGCCGAGGCCGAGGCCAAGGTCGCGGACCTGGAGGCGAGGCTGACGGAGCTCCAGAAGGAGATGGCCACCATGGATCCCACGGACTGGCAGGCCTTCAGCACCAGGCTGGATGCCCAGAAGGCCCTGGAGGCGGACCTGGCCTACGCCATGAGTGACTGGGAAGCGGCCCAGGGCGCGCTGGAGGATGCCCAGCGCTGACCCGGTGCTAGCATCAGGAAACCCACGAGGCTTCCATGACTGATTTCCGCGGCGCCCACGTCCTCATCACCGGTGCGGCCAGCGGCCTGGGCCGTCTCATGGCCCTGGACGCTGTGCGAAAGAGGGCTCGGGTGTCCCTGCTTGACCGGGACGCCAAGGGGCTGGGCCTTGTCTGTGAGGAGATCCACACCCTGGGCGGAGATGCCGAAGGGTTTGTGGTGGACCTCTCCGACCGGACGGTTCTGCAAGCCACCTGTGCCGAAGTCTCCGCCTCCCGGGGCGAGGTGGACATCCTCATCAACAACGCGGGGATCGTCTCCGGCAGGCCATTGATGGAATGCAGCGACGAGGCCATCGAGCGTACTTTCCAGGTGAATGCCCTGGCGCTCTTCTGGACCGTGCGGGCCTTCCTGCCGGGCATGATGGCGGCCGGGAAGGGGCACATCGTGACCGTGGCCTCAGCGGCCGGCTTGGCGGGCACCTCGCGGCTGGTGGACTATTCCAGTTCGAAATTCGCGGCGGTGGGTTTTGACGAGTCGTTGCGCATGGAACTCAAGCGCCTGGGCAGTCCCATCCGGACGACGGTGGTCTGTCCCTTTTTCATCGACACGGGCATGTTCGAGGGGGTGAAAACCCGCTTTGCCTGGCTGCTGCCCATCCTCAAGCCTGACTATGTCGTTCGCCGCATCATGAGGGCCATCGAGGGCAACCGCTCAAGGTTGATCATGCCCCGCTTCGTGATGACCGTTCCCGTGGTGCGCGTGTTGCCGCCCTTCCTCTTCGATGCGGTGCTGGGCTTCTTTGGCGTGAACCGGAGCATGGACGAGTTCGTGGGCCGCCACTAGAAATACTTCATGGTCAGATCGATCATCCGGCGCACGAAGCCCGTGTAGGGCGGGTACATGAGCTGGATGGCGGAGTAGCGCGTGCGCTGACGCAGGACGCCCCGTGCATTGGAAAAGGCCTCAAAGCCGTGGATGCCGTGGGCTTTGCCGAAGCCGGAGGTGTTCACACCGCCGGTGGGCAGCCCTGTGTGGGCGAAGTGCAGGATGGTGTCATTGATGCAGCTTCCACCGGCGGTCGTACGTGCGATGAGGGATTCAGCCATTCGGCGGCTTCCGCTGAAGATGTAGAGAGCCAGCGGCTTGGGGCGCGCGTTCACGAAGGCCACGGCGGCGTCCATATCCGGCACTTTCAGGATGGGCAACAGGGGGCCGAAGATCTCCTCCTGCATGACCGGGGAGGCCGGGTCGACGTCGGTGAGCAGGGTGGGGGCCATGTAGCGGGCCGCAGCATGGCAGTCCCCATCAAAGGACACGGTGGCACCGGAGGTGTCGAGCAGGGCCTTGATCCGCGCCAGGTGGTGGCCGTTCACGATGCGGGCCAGGTCGGGGCTGGCCTGGCGGGCGCTGGCATCGGCGCCATAGAAGTGCATGAGTGCCTTCTTGAGTTCCTCCACCAGCGCGTCGTGAACCCGTTCGTGGACCAGGACGTAATCGGGCGCCACACAGGTCTGACCGCCATTGAGGCACTTGCCCCAGGCGATTTTGCGGGCGGCCTCGCGCAGGTCGGCGTCTTCAGCCACCAGCACCGGTGACTTGCCCCCCAGCTCCAGGGTGACGGAGGTCAAATGCTCGGCCGCGGCCTTCATCACCACCTTGCCCACGGCAGGGCTTCCGGTGAAGAAGATATGGTCGAAGGGCAGGGCCAGCAGAGCCTTGGCGGCCTCGGCATCGCCTTCCACCAGGGCCACTTCCTCCTCGGGAAACAACCCGGCCAACAGCTTCTTGAGGAAGGCGGTGGTATGGGGCGTGAACTCGGAAGGTTTGATCACTGCGCAGTTGCCGGCGGCGAGGGCGGAAACCAACGGTCCGAGGGTGAGGTAGATGGGGTAGTTCCAGGGGCTGATGATGAGGACCAGGCCCCGGGGTTCATGGACGATGGTGCCTGCGCTGCCGAAGAGGCCGATGGGCGTGGACACCTTGCGGGGTTTCATCCAGCGGGGGAGGTGGCGCAGGGCGTCCTTGATTTCAGAGATGACGGGGTACAACTCCGTGAGATCGACTTCCTCCGGAGACTTGCGGAAATCCGCCAACAGGGCAGCCTGGGCCTCGGCCCGGTGGGCCATGAGGGCGTCCAGCAGGGCTCGGAGCTTGGCCTTGCGCTGATCCGCTGAAGTGGCCGCCACCCGCCACCGGGCACCCTGCTGGCGGGCGAAGAGGGCTGCCGGTGTGGAGGTCACGGGAACTCCTGATGGAATGAGTGTCTCGCCCATCCTACAGAGATTCATCCCTTGGCAGGGCGGCCTGCCTCCCCCAGGCAAAGAATTTCAAACCGCAGATGAGGCCGATAGGCCATCTGCGTCATCTGCGGTTAATTCTCTCTTTTAAACCCAAGCCATCTCGGCCGTGAAGTGCCGCAGATACTTGCTCTGCTTGGCGATCTTCACGCCCCGGATCTCGCTGGCCTTCGCCTTCACCTCGGCGATCACCTCGGCGGCGAAGTCGAAGTGACTCTGGGTATACATGCGCCGCGGGAAGGCGAGGCGCACCAGCTCCATGCTGTGGTAGGTCTCGGTGCCATCCTCCAGCCGCTTGCCGAACATCACGGAACCGATCTCCACACCCCGGATGCCGCCTTCGAGGTACAGAGCGTTGCAGAGGGCCCAGGCCGGGTAGTGCGCCACGGGCATGTTCGGCAGCACGGTTTTGGCATCAATGTAGACCGCGTGGCCACCCGTGGGTTTCACGAAGCCCACGCCCGCGGCTTCGAGCTTCTCGCCCAAATACTCGGCGGTGCGGAGGCGGTAGCGGAGGTAGTCCTCTTCCATGCCTTCTTCCAGGCCCACGGCCAAGGCCTCCAGGTCGCGACCGGCGAGGCCGCCGTAGGTGGGGAAACCCTCGGTGAGGATGAGCATGTTACGGACGGGATCCAGCCATTCATCGCTGCGCAGCATGATGAAGCCGCCGATGTTCACCATGCCGTCCTTCTTGGCGCTCATGGTGCAGCCGTCGGCGTAGCTGAACATCTCCTGGCAGATGGCCTTGATGGATGTGTCCTGGTAGCCCTCTTCGCGGAGTTTGATGAACATGGCGTTCTCGGCGAAGCGGCAGACATCCATGATGAAGGGCTTGCCATGCTCCTTGAGGAGCTTGGCATAGGCTCGGATGTTGGCCATGGAGACCGGCTGTCCGCCACCGGTATTGTTGGTCACCGTGATCATGCCGAAGGGGATGCGGTGGCCATCCTTCTTCAGGGTTTCCTCGACCCGGGCCAAATCAATGTTGCCCTTGAAGGGGTGGATGAGGCTGGGCTTCAGCCCCTCGGCGATCACCAGGTCCACGGCCTCCACACCATTGAATTCCAGGTTGGCCCGGGTGGTATCGAAATGGCAGTTGTTGGGGACCAGGTCGCCCTGCTTGCAAACGGCGCTGAACAGCACCTTCTCGGCAGCCCGCCCCTGGTGGGTGGGGATGAAGTGTTCCATCCCGGTGATGTCCTTCAGCACGGCTTCCAGGCGGAAGAAGCTGCGGGAGCCCGCGTAGCTTTCGTCGCCCACCATGATGGCGCCCCACTGGGCCGAGCTCATGGCGCCCGTGCCCGAATCCGTGAGCCAGTCCAGCAGCACGTCCTCCGCCCGCAGCTTGAACACGTTCAGCTTCGCGGCCTCCAGCATCCCCAGCCGCTCCTGGGAGGTCGTCATGCGGATGGGCTCGACGGACTTGATGCGGAAGGGTTCGATCATGGTGCGGGGCATGGCGGCTCCAGGCAGTACCTCCAGGCTACCCAGGGTGGCCAGGAACGGCATCACAAGGGGGCTGGCGGTGCAGACCACCCTAGGCGATCCTGAATGGTTCGGAGAATGCGCATGAGTCTTCTGCTGGCCGTGGATGTGGGCAATACCAACGTGGTGCTCGGTGTATACGATCTGTCAAAGGGGCCGGACTCTCCCCTGCTCCACTCCTGGCGCCTGGCCACCAGCCGGGAGCGCACCGTGGACGAGTACGGCGTCTCCGCGCTGGCTCTCATGCGGCACGCGGGCATCGAGGCCGGTCAGATCAAGCACGTGGCCATCTCCTGTGTGGTGCCGCCCCTCCATCCGGTGCTGATGAGCCTGGCCAAGACCTTTTTTGGCGTGGATGCCTTCTATGTCGAACCCGGCGTGAAGACCGGTGTGAAGGTGCTCATCGACAATCCCGCGGAGCTGGGCGCCGACCGGCTGGTGAACGCCGTGGCGGGCATCGAGAAGTTCGGGGCGCCGCTCATCGTGGTGGATTTCGGTACCGCCACCACCTTCGACGTGGTCAATGCGAAGAAGGAATACCTGGGCGGGCTTATCTGTCCCGGTCTGAAGATCAGCGCCGACGCGTTGTTCCAGCGAGCCAGCCGGCTGCCCCGGGTGGAGATCGCCGAACCCGAGCGGCTGGTGGGCCGCAACACCGTGCAGGCCATGCAGTCCGGCATCTTCTACGGCTACGTGGGCATGGTGGACGGCATCCTGGACCGGCTGCTGGAGGAGTGCCCCGAAGCCAGGGTGGCGGCCACGGGTGGCCTCGCCCGCGTCATCGCGCCCCACACCAAGCACATCAAGCACATCGCCCCGGATCTCACCCTGGACGGCCTGCGCATCCTCTGGTTCCGCAACCAGGGCGGGAAGAAATAGCGGGATGGAGCTGCCTCTGCTCCGCTTGGCTGTGGTGGATTCCACCCAGGCCTTCCTGCGGCGAAACCCGCATCTGGGGTTTTGCGCCGTGCTGGCGGAGCGGCAAACCGAGGGGCGGGGTCGTCAGGGAAACTGCTGGGAAAGCGCCGCAGGAGCCGGGCTCTGGATGTCTGCGGCGCTGCCTGCGCCCTCTGGCGTAGCCCCGGGCCTGGTGCTGCAGCGGGCCATGACCGCCGCCGCCCGGGTGCTGGACCCTGAAGGTCGCACCCTGGGGCTGAAATGGCCCAACGACCTCGTGGCCTGGAAGGAGGGCCGCCTGGTAAAACTGGGTGGCATCCTCGGCGAACAGATCGGCGGACGTCTCATCGTGGGGCTGGGCGTGAACCTGACGGAGGCCCCGGACCTGCCGGGCCGCGCCATTCCGCCGGCGAGCCTGAGGGAACTCGGGTTGGAAACTCGGCCACCAGGTAGCCTGGCCATCCATATCGCAAACCTTTGGACATCTTTGAATGAAGAATTTCAACCTCTTTTCCGGTGGCCCGCTGCTGACATGGCGGTGCGCTGGGGGGAGGGGCAGGGCACCTGTCTGGGGTGGGAGCCCGACGGTCGGCTGAAGGTGGCTACCGCGGAGGGCCTCCTGCGCCTCAGCGCCGGAGAGATTTCGGGGCTGGGGTAGGGGGCCTCGCGTACGGGGCTCAAATCGCGCATTGAGCATTGATGCTAAAGAGAGCACTGTTTGATTGTTTTTTAAAACCATCAAACAGAAAGGGGCGCGCCATGAGCCATGCCGCTGCGGACTCAACTCCCCTCTCTCCGCGCTGGCGCCAGGCGGTCGTCCTCGTGATGATGCTCGGATTCAGCCTGCTGATCTGGATCACGGTCAAGACCTACACCGGCGCGCCGCCCATTCCGGCCAGGGTGGTCGGAGCTACGGGGCAGGTGCTCTTCACGGGGGAGGCGATCAAGGACGGCCAGGAGGTCTTCCTGAAGTACGGCCTCATGGAGCACGGCACTCTGTGGGGCCACGGGGCCTACCTGGGGCCTGACTACACCGCCGAATACCTGCACCGCCTGGCCGAGATCGGGCGAGACACCCTGGCTCAGGCGCATTACGGCAAGGCCTTCCAGGAACTGAGCGAGGGCCAGGCCCTCGAGATCGGGGCCCTGCTGAAGGGCCAGATCAAGCAGAACCGCTACGACCCGGGTACGGACACCCTCCAGTTCACGGAGGTCGAGGTTGACTCCTACCGCCTCCAGGTGGAGGAATGGCGGACCTACTTCTCCGGCAGCAAGGCCGCGGTGGGCCTGCCCGCGAACTTCATCCAGGACGAACGGGAGCTGACCCACCTCACGGCCTACTTCGCCTGGGCCACCTGGGCCACCGTGGCGTCCCGTCCAGGAAAGGACTACTCCTACACCAACAACTGGCCCTACGAGCCCCTCGTGGGCAATGGCCCCACCGCCTCGACCTACCTGTGGAGCGCCCTGAGCCTCATTACCCTGCTGGGGGGCCTGGGCCTGATCCTCTTCATCTTCGGGAAGTTCAACTACCTGGGCTGGAGCGGCGCGGCAGGCGGGAAGCACGCTGAGGAGGGTCGGCTCCACGCCTGGATCCTCACACCCAGCCAGAGGGCCGTGGCCCTCTTCTTCGCCGTGGTGGCCGTGCTCTTCCTGGGACAGGCCGCTCTGGGCGGCGTTCTCGCGCACTACCGCGTCGAGCCGGACGGGTTCTATGGGTTCGACTTGGCCTGGCTGCTGCCCTACAACCTCGCCCGAACCTGGCACCTGCAGCTGGCGATCTTCTGGATCGCCACGGCCTGGGTCGGCGGCGGACTGTTCCTGGCGCCCCTGGTGGGCGGCTCGGAACCCAGAGGGCAGAAGGCCGGCGTGCTGGTCCTGCTCGGTGCCCTGGCCATCGTCGTCTTCGGCAGCCTGTTTGGCGAAGCGGCCGGAATCAACAACAAGCTGGGCAGCCTGTGGTTCTGGGTGGGCCACCAGGGGAGCGAATACCTCGACCTGGGCCGGTTCTGGCAGCTGCTGCTGGCGGCCGGGCTCATCTTCTGGCTCTTCCTGATGTTCCGAGCCCTGCGTCCGGCCATGAAGGGCGGCCCGCAGGGCGAACTGCCCTCACTCTTCTTCTACGCGGCCATCGCAATCCCGCTCTTCTACGTCCCGGCCCTGTTCTACGGGCCGCGCACCAACTTCGCGGTCATCGACAACTGGCGCTTCTGGATCATTCATCTCTGGGTGGAAGGGTTCTTCGAGCTCTTCGCGACGGTGCTGGTGGCGGTGATGTTCTATCAGCTGGGCCTCGTCACGGCGAAATCCGCCACGCGCCTGATCTACCTCGACGCCATCCTCTACCTGGCCGGCGGCATCATGGGCATCGGCCACCACTGGTACTTCACGGGACAGGGAACCCTGAACATGGGCCTCGCGGCCAGTTTCTCTGCCTTGGAAGTGGTGCCCCTGACGCTGCTGACGTTGGACGCCTGGGATTTCATTCGCCTTCAGGACAAGAACTGCGACGACTGCGGCCGGCCACTGGCCGCGAAACAACGTTGGGCCATCAAGTTCCTCATCGCCGTGGGTATCTGGAACTTCGTGGGGGCGGGCGTCTTCGGGTTCCTCATCAACCTGCCCATCGTCTCCTACTTCGAGGTGGGCACGATGCTGACGGCCAACCACGGCCACGCGGCCATGTTCGGTGTCTTCGGCATGCTGGCCCTGGCGGTCCTGGTGTTCTGCCTGCGTGAGATCAAGAGCGACCGGGCCTGGACCGGGGCAGAGAAGTTCATCCGCATCGGCTTCTGGGGCCTCAACATCGGCTTGGGCCTGATGCTGGTGCTCGACCTGTTTCCCGGCGGCGTGATCCAGCTCTGGGATGTGCTCTCCAACGGCTACTGGCACGCCCGGCGCCTGTCATTCCTCATGGGCGGCACCTTCCATGCGCTGGAGTGGGTGCGCATCGTGGCCGACATGGTGTTCCTCCTCGCCGGGGCCCTGCCCATCGCTTACGGCACCCTGAGGCTGGTGTTCCTCCCTGAACCGAAAGACGCCGTCTGAACCACAAACCCGTGCGATTCCGGAGCCCTCATGACCATCACGAACCTGCAGGAAGCCCTTCCCATGCCCGAGTCCCAGCGGGCCAGCCTGCCGCTCATCGATGTGGAACACGGCCTCAAGGTGGTCCTCGTGGCCTTGCCGGAGGGGGCCAAGGTCGCGCCCCACAAGGCGCCCTATGTCGCCAGCGCGCAGCTCCTCACCGGACGCATCGAAGTCCTCAAGGGCGAAACCTGGATCCCCATGGTCCCCGGGGACCGGGTGGTCTTCGACAAGAACCAGCCCCACGCGCTGACCGGGGTCGAGTCCTCCTATGTCCTTGTGACCCACATGCGGGGTTAGGACAGTGGCGGGTCCGCGCCTCGTCCATTCCACGGTCCTCATCGTCGGCGGCGGGTTCGGGGGGCTGAGGGCCGCCCGGGCCCTGGCCGGCGCGCCGGTGCGGGTCGTGGTGGTGGACCGGCAGAACCATCACCTGTTTCAGCCGCTCCTGTATCAGGTGGCTTCGGCCACCCTCTCTCCTGCGGATATCGCCGCGCCCATCCGCCACCTCCTCCGCAGCCAGGGGAACGCGGAGGTGGTGCTGGCGGAGGTCACATCCGTGGACCTGATGGCCCGGCGCGTCCAGCTGAGGGAAAGCGCGCCGTTGCCCTACGACTTCCTCATCCTGGCTGCGGGTTCCCGCAGCTCGTACTTCGGCCGCGATGCCTGGGCCGACCTAGCCCCGGGTCTGAAAACCCTGGAAGACGCCCTGGAGATGCGGCGTCGCTTCCTGCTGACCTTCGAAAAGGCCGAGCAGGAAGATGATCCAGAGGCCCGCCGGGCCTGGCTCACCTTCGTCATTGTGGGTGGGGGGCCGACCGGGGTGGAACTGGCAGGCACCCTGAAGGAGATGGCCAGGCTGTCCCTGCCGCGGGAGTTCCGCCGCATCCGCACCGATCGCGCCCGGGTGATCCTGGTGGAGGCTGGCCCCCGCATTTTGGCGAATTTCGGCTCGGGGCTATCCGAGAAGGCGTTGCAGGGGCTGGAGCGCATCGGCGTCGAAGTCCGGCTGGGACAGCCCATCACGGCCATTGACGCGCAGGCCGTCGAACTGGGCGGAGAGCGCATTCCGACCCGGACAGTGCTCTGGGCGGCCGGCGTGTCCGCCGTGCCGCTGGGCGCCGACCTTGGCACTCCGGTGGACCGCCTCGGACGGGTGATCGTCGAGCCGGACCTCAGCCTCGCAGGCCACCCCGAGGTCTTCGTCGTGGGCGACCTAGCCGCCTTCGCGCATGGGCCCGAAGGCTCTTTGCCCGGCGTGGCGCCCGTCGCCATCCAGCAGGGCGCGGCGGCGGCGGCGAACATCCGGGCGACCCTGGCCGGGCGGCCGAGGCGGACCTTCCGCTACCGGGACAAGGGCAGCATGGCGACCCTCGGTCGGGGCAGGGCCGTGGCGCACATCGGCCGCCTGCGCTTCACGGGCTACCCCGCCTGGCTGGCCTGGCTCTTCATTCACCTGATGATGCTCGTGGATTTCCGGAGTCGGGTGTTCGTCTTCTTCGAGTGGCTGTGGGCCTACCTGACGACCCAACCCCGGGCCCGGCTCATCCTGTGGAGGCGCGACCGCAATCCCTAGAGCACAGCCCGGATTTCGGCCTCCGACAGGATCCGGGGGCTGTTCTTGCCAGCCTGGAGGATGCGATCCACACGGTCGGAACTGGGATCGTAGCCGTTCATTTCGAGCCAATAGATGACATTGCTGTGGCCGGCCATGGGGCCGATCTCGATTTCCTGGCGGCGGCCCACCAGGGCGGCGGGGACTCCGGAGTAGACGGCGTCGGCCAATTCCACGTCCCCGCGGTGCAGGGCCTTCACGATCGCGGCGGCGTGGACGCCGGTGCCCGTGCGGAAGGCATCCCGGCCCAGTACGGGGTAGTTGGCGGGGATCGCCACACCGCACAACTCGGCCACGCGTTCAGCCAGGGCGGGCAAGTCGGAGAGGTCGCCCTTGGGAAAGCCCATGAGGTGCAGGTTGATCATGAGCTGGTCGAGGGCCACATTGCCGCAGCGTTCGCCGATGCCCAGGATGCTCCCGTGCAGGCGATCTGCCCCGGCCTCAAAGGCTGCGATGGCATTGGCGACCCCCAGACCCCGGTCGTTGTGGCCATGCCAGTCAATGCGGACGGAGCGGTCCTTCACGACCTCATCCTTGATGAACCGCACCAGCCGCCGGACGCCATCGGGGGTGGCGTGGCCGCAGGTGTCCGATAGGCAGATCGACTGGGCACCCTCGTCCAGCGCCGCGCCGTAGATGGCCTTCAGCACATCCGGCCGGGCGCGGGTGCTGTCCTCGGTCACCATCATCACGGGCACCTCGTGACGGCGGCAAAAAGCGATGGCCTTACGGGCGGTGGCCACCAGGAAGCCCAGATCCCAGCCTTCCACATCCATGCGGATGGGACTGGAGGCCAGGAACGCGCCAGCCTCGAGAGGGATGCCGGCACGCTGCTGGATCTCGGCCACCTGGGCGAGATCAGCCTCCAGGGTGCGAACCGCCACATTGGGGGAAATAGGCAGGCGGTGGTCGCGGATTTCGACCATGAGCGCCCGCACGGCCGCCAGGGCCTTGGGGCCCGCGCCCGGCATGCCGAGGTCCACCGCATCCACACCCAGCCGGGCCAGGCGATGGGTGAGGTCCCGCTTGGCGGCAATGTCAGGGTCACGGACCGAGGGGCTTTGCAATCCGTCCCGCAGGGTCTCGTCATTCAGCAGGGGAATCCGCGCATCCTTCGGGGGAAGGCCGTTCCAGTCGTTGATGAGTTCGTCGAGGGTCATGGAGAAATCAGCCTACGGTGACTTCCACCCGGCGGTCCAGCAGGGTTCCGAGCAGGGCGCCCTTTTCGAGAAAGGCTTCTATCTCGGGATCCACCTCCCCCGTAACGTCCAGAATCACGAGGAGGCGCTCATCATCCACCTCTACCGACAGCCCATGCACGGCCTGGCGGCGGCGGCGGTCGAGGGCGTCTGCTCCGCGGAGGATGGCCGCCAGCTTGCGCACCACCTGCCGATGCCAGGGCGCCAGGGCCCGGAATGCTTCATGTTTTTCGTGATGGGGCACCTTTCCTCGATGAAACCGCACCACCTGGGCCAACAGATCCACTTCCTCGGGCCAGAACCCCGGCAGGGGGGCATTCCGGATCAGGTATTCGCCATGTTTGTGGTGACCCTTCTCCGAAATGGAGAAGCCGATGTCGTGCAGCCTGGCCGCGAAGGCCAGCCACTGCCGCTCGGTGTCGCCCAGTTCGAAATGCGGCTGGAGGGCGAGGAACAACTCATCCGCCAGCCGGACCACCTGGCGGCTGTGGCCGGGATCGGGATCGAGCCGGGTCGCCAGCTGCTCGATGGAGGCTCGACGGCGGTCGGCGAGGGGCGGGATGGCCGCTCCACCATGTTTGAGGGCCTCCCAGATCATGCCCTCGCGCAGCCCCACGGGCAGGTGGCGCAGGGGCGGCGCGCCCAGCCATTCCATGAGCGACAGCGCCCAGATGGCACCCACATGGAGCACCTCCGCCCGCTTGGGATCCACACCCAGCCGTTCCACGCGCTGTTGGGTGTCCGCGCGCCAGAGCTTCAGGGTGAAATCCCGCAACTGCTCCGCCGTAAAGGCCTGGCCAGCCGCCGCTCCCTTCGCCAAATCCTCCAAGGTGCCAGAGGTGCCGAGGATCAGCGCGGGTTCTGGCAACTCCGAAGGAAGGTCCTTGCGGGCCTTCTTGAGGATGCGGCGGATCAACTTGCGCAGGCGCTTGAGGTCATGGGCCGTGGGTGGATTGGCGGTCTGGGCCGCATCCGCCAGCCGCTGGAGGCCCCAGGGCAGGGAGATGCTCGCCGCCACGCGCCCCCCCAGCACCCAGGTCAGCTCGGTACTGCCGCCGCCGACGTCCACCAGGGTCACGGGTTCCTGGGGGAAAGGAATGGCGTGGGAGACCGCCTGGTGGATGAGGCGGGCCTCTTCTTCTCCTGAGATCACCTGGATGGGGATGCCCAGCGCCTCGGCCTCCATCACGAAGGCCTGGGCGTTCTTCGCGTCCCGCAAGGCCGCCGTGCCGCAGGCCATGAGGGTTTCGCAGCCGAAATCGCGGATGACCTTCGCCATCTGGGCCAGGGCCTCAAGGCCCGCGCGGAAGGCCTCAGGGCCGATCTCGCCAGACTTGGCCTCCCCCCGGGCCAGGCGTACCATGGCCTTTTCCCGGGCCAGCACATGCTGGCCGCCCATGGGATCCGCCTCCACCACGACCATGTGGATGGAATTGGAACCGACATCAATGGCCGCGATACGCATGGGACGATTGTGGCGAATAGAGGCATCCTGACCACAGGAATCTCGGAGGAATCGTGCTGCGACATCTGCTTTGCCTGCTCCTTGCGTTGCCGTTGCCCGCGCAGAAGGTGGCCCTGAGCCTTGATGACGCGCCCTTCCTGCGGCCCTCGCCCCGTATGGCCCCGCCCGCGCAGCACCAGGCGATGCTGGCGGCCCTGAAGGCCCGGAAGGTGCAAGCGATCCTCTTCGCCAATGGGGTTAATGGCGGCGACACCCCCGAAGGGAAGGCCCTGCTTCGTGCCTGGGGTGAGGCCGGACATCTGATCGCCAACCACAGTTACAGCCACTGGGACCTGAACCGCGACGACGTGACCCTGGAGGCCTACGAGGCGGATGTCCTGAAGGGTGAGGCGTTGATCCGCGATCTGCCGGGCTTCACCAAGCTCTACCGCTATCCCTTTCTGCGGGCCGGGAACACTCTGGCCAAGCGGGACGGCTTTTATGCCTTCCTGAAGGCACGGGGCGACGCCATCGGCCACGTGAGCATCGATACCGCCGACTACCTGCTGGATGAGCGCCTGCGGAAGCGTCTGGAGAAGGAACCGGGGGCGGACCTTGCCCCTTATCGCGCCCTCTATCTGAAACATTTATGGGCCTGCGCCCGTTTCTACGATGCCTGGAGCCGCGAGGTCTTCGGCCGCGAGATCCCCCACATCATCCTCATGCACAGCCGCCTGCTGAACGGGCTCTTCCTGGGCGATGTCATTGACTTCTTCCGTTCCAAGGGTTGGACCTGGATCTCACCCGCCGAGGTTTTCCAGGACCCGTCCTATGCCCTCATGCCAAAGAATCTGCCGGGTGGAGAGGCTTTGGCTGAGGCCGTCGCAGCTGAACGTGGCCACCAGGGGTTCGTGAAGGCTTGGCGCGCCAAGGCCAGCGATCCGGACGACCTGCTCTTCTCCGAACGCCGCCTGACAGAACGCCTGGACCACCTGGGGCTGTGAACGGGGCCAGCCCGGGTGCCGGCGATAGAGGTGAGGTTCCTACAACATACGAATCGATTCGTTGACAAATTACGAATCGATTCGTATGTTGTCTCCAGACCCCCTGGAGGCTCCATGTCCACCGATCCCATTCGCCCTTCCGATGGTGAGCTCGCCATCCTCAGGGTTCTGTGGTCGCGGGGCCCTTCGACCGTTCGGGACGTGCATACCGAACTGTCGAAGGACCGGGACATGGGCTACACCACCGTGCTGAAGCTCATGCAGATCATGGTGGAGAAGGGCCTGCTGGCGCGGGACGAACGCGCGCGTTCCCACACCTACCGGCCGCTTCAGGGCGAAGGCGAAACCCAGCGTTGCCTGTTGAAGGAGCTATTGCACAAGGCCTTCGCGGGCAGTCGCCGGGATCTCGTCCTTCAGGCCCTCGAATCGGAGCCCGCCTCCGCTGAGGAACTGGAGGATATCCGCAAGATGCTCAACGAGGCCAAGGGGAGGATGGCATGAGCGACCTGGCATCCATCCCTCTGCTTCAGACCATCGGCTGGGCGTTGCTTCACAGCCTCTGGCAGGGCGCCCTGTTGGCCCTGCTGGCGGCGGTGGCGCTCCGCTTGGCACAGCACCGTTCGGCGGAACTCCGCTATGCCATTGCCTCGGGAACCCTGGGTCTGCTGGTGCTCGCTTTCGCGGGGACCCTGGTCTGGGTCTCAGGCGGTGGCGATCCACTGCCCATGATCGAGGGCGTGCTCCTTGCCCCTGTGGGCGAGGGACACGGTCTTGCCGGATGGCTGCCGCGCTTGCGCATGGTCCTGGGCCCCTGGCTCCCCTGGCTGTTCCTGGCCTGGATCCTGGGATTCAGCCTCCGAATCGTACAGATGGGCCGGGCCATGACCTGGCTCTACGGGCCCTGCCTAGGCAGTCTCCAGCCTCCACCCGCCGAATGGCTGGCGCGGTTCGAGACTCTGAGGATCCGCAGCCGGGTGCGGATCCCGGTCCGCCTGGGTCTGTCCGACCGGGTGGATTCCCCCGTGGTGCTGGGCTGGCTGAAGCCCGTGGTGCTCGTTCCGGCCGCGGCGATGCTGGCCCTGTCTCCCGAAGCCCTGGAGGCCGTGCTGGCTCACGAATTGGCCCATGTCCGCCGCGGGGATTTTTTCGCGAATGTCATCCAGAACTTCGCGGAAGCTCTGCTGTTCTACCATCCCGCCGTCTGGTGGCTCTCCCGGCACATCCGCCAGGAGCGCGAGCACTGCTGCGACGATGCCGCCGTGCAGGCCTGCGGCGATCCGATCCTCTACGCCTCCGCCCTCGCAGGGCTGGAGGAACTCCGAACCCAACCGAACTTGATTCCCGATCTGGCCCCTGCGGCCAGTGGAGGTCGTCTCATGCTCCGCATCCAGCGTCTTCTGCGCCCCCAAATCACCCACGAGCCAGTCCCACCCGTGGCTGCTCTCATTCCCGCCCTCCTGCTGGTCGCAGCCCTTGGGGTAGCGACTCTGTCGGCTTCTGACATCCCCAATCCCGCGTCCTCGGCAGACCCCGTGGAAATGGATTTCAAACAGATCCGCGTCAGACACCAGCCGGACGCTCCACCTTATCCGCCCGAGGCCAAGGCCCAGGGCATCCAGGGCACGGTGGTGGTGGTTCTCATCATCGATACTGGTGGAAAGGTCACTGACGCCAAGGCAATCTCCGGCCCGCCCGAACTCCATGCCTGCGCTGTGGGCTACGCCAGGGCCTGGGAATTCGAACCCGCCAAGGTGAATGGAAAGCCCGTGGCTGCGCGCTTCAAGCTCACCATGCCGTTCCGTCTGAGGTAAGTGGATGCCCTGCGGGGAAGGGACTCTTTCTCGGAGGAGTTCAGATCGAGCTGTTCCAAAGCGGCAGCCGGGCAGCCCCAGGGGTTGGAACCTCGGCCAGGTCACGTTCGCCAGACAGGGCCGTTTGTTTAGGCGGTGGTCGGAAACGGCCGCCGCCTTGACCTCTGGTAACCGTTGCGTGAAGTCCGGACGCCCGGCCATGCTCGATTCCACATTCCGAGGTGATCCCATGGCTTTGACGGTGGACGGCATTTTTGCGCTCATGCCCGAGCTCTTCCTCCCAGAGAAGGCCCAGGGACTCACGGTGTCTGTCTACTATCAGGTGACGGGAGAGGGTGGTGGTGACTACACCTGCCTGATCGACAACGGTGTCTTTTCGTTGAAGCGCGAGGCCAAGCCGGACGCCACCTCCGTGGTGGTGATCGGCGGCGAGGACTGGATCGCCCTGAACGAAGGCAAGCTCGATCCCATGCAGGCCTTCATGACCGGCAAGCTCAAGGGCACCGGCGATCTCGGCCTGCTCCAGAAATTCCCCAAGTTCTTCAAGAAACCCCAGAAGCAGGGCGGGCCGGTGAAGCCGCTCAAAGAACTGGTGCCGGCGCGATTGGCGCTGGTCGGGGCGGGCCTCAAGGTGACTGTCGGGAGCGAGTCCTGGGGTGCTGGCGCCGAGGTCGCTGGCGACGAGACCGCGGTACGTGCCCTGGTCTGCGGCCTTTCTGACCCCGGACCGGCGCTGCTGGGGGGTCAGATCCGATTCTCTGGCGACACCTCCCTGCTTCGCAAGGCCTGGAAGACTTGGTCCGCCGAACCTGAGATCAGCTTTCCCGAGACCCCCGGCGGCAAGGCGTTGGCCACCCTGCGCAAGCGCTACAAGGGCGGAGCCAGCGGCACCCTGGAAGTCAAAGTGGACGGTGTGCCCTACCGCCTGGACTTCACCCCCGAAGGGCTTTCTGTCCGTCCCGGCGAGGTCGAAGGCGGTGCCGCCCTGGGCATTTCCGATGCGGATTTCGCGGCCCTCAACGCGGGCAAGCTGAATCTGGTGGCGGCCCTGCTGGGCGGTGCCATCACGGTGAAGGGCGACATGAGCCAAGTGGCTGCCTACACGGCTCACTTCGACGCGGACGTGAATCCCGCCCAGGGCCTCCTGGAATCCATGCCCGAGCGGTTCAACGCGGAGAAGGCCGGGGACCTGGAAGCCGTGGTGGGCTACCAGATCGATGACATGGGCTACACCCTCCTGATCCGCCGCGGCGCCTGCATGGTCTTCCCCCGGCTGATGAAACCCTGTGATACGCTGCTGAAAGCCAAGGCCGAAGACTTCATTGCCATGAGCACCGGAACGCTGAACGCCCAGGAGGCCTTCATGACCGGCAAGATCCAGATCGAGGGCGATCCCCTGCTGATGCAGAAGGTGGCGAAGAGTTTCAGGCGGCCTGAGGCCTAGCTGCTTCGATGCCCAGGACCTCCGCCGCCCACAAGGCTCACTCCCCCTCGGAATCCGATCAGGGCATGGGCATGGTGCGTGCGGCGAAGGTCATCCCTGCCATGGGTCGGCCACTGGGGGCCCAAGAGCCACAATCGGCCCCAAAGCCTTTGCTGTGCAGCGGTCGCTGTGGGCACTGTGATCTCCACCCCTGCCAACTCCATACCTCGGTCTAGGCTAGGCCTTCAGGCGCCTTCCCAAAGTTCTCGCAGCCGCTGATAGCCCGCCCGGCTCACGGGCAGACGGGTGCCGTCGCGCAGGATGGCGTCGCGGTGTTCCTTGGTGTCCTGTTCGACCCGGACAAGGCGGTCGAGATTTAAGATGTAACTGCGGTGAATGCGGATGAAACGGTTTGAATCGAGCTGGGATTCCAGGTTGGCGAGGGTCTGCTGCTTGAGCAGGTTCTTGCCCTCGGTGCGCAGCAGCACGTAGTCGTCCTGGGCCTGCACCCAGTCGAGGCGATCCAGGTGGACCACCGTGACCTTGGGACCGTCCTTGACCACGATGCGCTCCAGGGGCTTCCCCTGACGGGCCGCTGCGGCGAGTTCCGCGGCCGGGGGTGACGGTGGGGCAGGCTGGGTTGCCTGCAGGGTCCGCGCCTTGGCGAGGGCGGCGTCGAAGCGCTCCTTGGAGAAGGGTTTCAGAAGGTAGTCCACGGCATGGGCTTCGAAGGCCCGCAGGGCGTGCTGGTCGTACGCAGTGACGAATACCACGGCGGGCCGCTTACCCTCGGCCTCGAGCAGTTCCAGGACTTCGAAGCCGTCGAGCTTGGGCATCTGGATATCCAGGAAGATCAGGTCGGGCTGACATTGGGCCGCAGCCTTGAGGGCCTCGAAACCGTTGGCGCACTCCGCGGCCACCTCCACGTCCGGGTGGGCGGCCAGATGCTCGCGCACCACGGCGCGGGCCAGTTCCTCGTCGTCGATGATCAGGGCTTTCATGGTTAGGGCCTCTTTTCAGATTGGATGCGGGCCGCGACGCCGGCCAGCCGCGCCCATGGCAAGGAGTCGATCGCAGGGCGATGCGGGACATCGTTCAAGGTCGACAACGCAGCCAGGGGTGCGGCTGGCCACGTCCCGGAGGGCAAGGGGCGACGCCCGGCGCGATACTGCGTCGAACTCCTCGTCAATAGTGCCGCTATTGCCATCATCGTTCTCCTTGTCTCGCTTGGGCGGCGCCCCTTGCGCGGCCACACCCCAATCTGAAAACAGGCCCTAAGTCTCCAGGGGGAACACCAGGGTGACGCGATGGACGCCGTCCTGCGCGCTGGCCTCAAAGCGGGCGCGATTGCCGAAGCGCCCCAGCAGACGCTGGCGGACCTGCCGCAGGCCGAGACCCAGACCCTGGGGTGCCGGAACATCCGCATCCATCGGATTCTCCACCTGCAGCATCACGTGACCTTCGGCGATCCCAGCGGTCAAGGCCAGGGTGCCGCCTTCGGGCAGGGCGGCGATGCCATGCTTGATGGCGTTTTCGACCAGTGGCTGCAGCAGCAGCGTAGGGAGGAGCGCGGCCTCGGCGGCGGGATCCACGGTCCAGGTCAGCATCAGACGGCTGCCGAAGCGGATCTGCTCGATGGCCAGGTAGGCCCGCGCCAGCTCCAGTTCCTCCCGCAGGGTCACCTGACGGCGCTCACCCAGGCCCAGGCTGCGGCGGAGGAAATCCGACAGCAGCACGCACATCTCGCGGGCCCGGGCTGGATCCACCGCCGTGAGCGCCGACAGCGAATTCAGGCTATTGAAGAGGAAGTGAGGGTTCAGTTGGGCCCGGAGGGCCTTCAGTTCGGATTCCTGCGCCAGCAGCTGCAGTTCCGCGCCCTTCCGTTCGGCTTCAATCGCCCGGTCCTGGGCCAACATCAAGTAGCTGAGGGCCACCGAGGCCAGGTAGAGCAGGATGCCCAGCCCGGTGAGCACCGGCAGCGCCGTTCCCACCCGGTGGGGCAAGTTGCTCAGGCCGGGTACCCAGGCCAGCATCCGGGCCAGCAACCAGGCGAGGCCCGCCCAGAGCCCCCCCATGATG
>JAVBYJ010000037.1 GCA_030824075.1 Geothrix sp. | reverse complement strand
AGGCAGGGGGGGGACGGGGCAGCCATGGTTGCAGAAGAAGTGACAGCCCGCCACGCCGTCGCCACTCTGGCCTTCGGCGAAGACGAAGGGATCCAATTCCAGGGCGACCGCCGCGCCGCTCGGTGGAATGGCCACCTCGGCCAGTCCCGAGTGCCACGCCGAATGGAACAGATACACCAGGGCCAAGGCCAGCATCAGGCCGGAGGAGGCGCGCTTGAGGGTTCTGCCCAGGGTAAGGGTCATTAGAAAGTCCAGAAACTGACTATAGCGGAATTAGGCCAGTACCCCATGGATTTTGCTGGATGGAAAAGGGTTGAGTCGAAAATTAAACAGCCCTGGAGGTCATCAAAAAAACCCTTCAGATACTTAGTGATACGATGGCACGTCCTTTTCGACATGTCTGGAGACTCCATGAAACCCCGTTCCCTGGCCCTATCCCTTTTGGCCCTCGCGTTGGCCGGTTCCTCCCTTCGAGCCGAGGAGGGCATGTGGACCTTCGAGAATCTGCCGACGAAGAAGATCCAGGCGAGTTATGGCTGGGCGCCTGACCAGGCCTGGCTGGATCATGTCCGTCTTGCCTCCCTGCGCTTCCCCGGCGGTTCCGGTTCCTTCGTGAGCAAGGATGGTCTGGTGCTCACGAACCACCACGTGGGCCGCGGCTGGATCCAGCGCGTGAGCAGCAAGGAGGCCGACTACGTGAAGAACGGCTTCGCCGCCGCCACCCGCGAGCAGGAGATCAAGGTCCCGGGCCTCGAACTGATGACGCTCATGGCCATGGAGAACATCACGGATCGGCTCGCCAAGGCTCTGAAGCCCGGAACTCCAGAGAAGCAGGCCCTGAAGGCGCGTGAAACCGAGATCGAGAAGATCAAGAAAGAGATGCAGGACAAGAGCGGGCTCATCTGCGAGCACGTGACCCTCTACCAGGGCGGCGAGCACTGGATCTACAGCTACAAGAAGCACACGGACGTGCGCCTGGTCTTCGCGCCCGAGCAGCAGATCGCCTTCTTCGGCGGTGACCCCGACAACTTCACCTACCCCCGCCACAATCTGGATTTCTCGATCTTCCGCGTCTATGAAAACGGCAAGCCCTACCAGCCGAAGGATTTCCTGCACTGGACCCAGACCGGCCTCAAGGCGGGCGACCTCACGTTCGTGACGGGTCACCCCGGTCGGACGAACCGCCAGGACACCCTGGCCCAGATGGAATACTCCCGCGACTTCGCCATTCCCATGCGCCTGAAGGCCATGGAGCGCCGCAAGTCGGCCATGGTCGAATACGCCAAGCTCTCGCCCGAGGCCTCGCGGCAGGTCAATACCCAGATTTTCGGCATCGAGAACGGCATCAAGGCCACCACGGGCTATTGGTCCGGCCTGAAGGATAAGGAGGCCATGGCCCGCATCGAAGCGGCTGAAAAGGACCTCCGCGCCAAGGTGGCCAAGGATCCCAAGCTCACCGCCGAGGCTGGTCAGAGCTGGGCGAAGATCGAACAGGCCACCAAGGTGGCCAAGGGCATGGCCAAGGAAAGCCAGAATGTGGGCACGGCCGGTTCCACCCTGCTGGGCTATGGCCTGGCCCTGGTGCGCATCGCGGACGAGGAGGCCCTGCCCAGCGAGAAACGCCTGCCCGAGTACAGCGACGCGAACCTGAAGACCGCCAAGACCCGCCTGGGCATCCCCGCTCCCTACTACAAGGAGCAGGAAGTCTTCATGTTCAGCAAGGGACTCGAAGAGGCGGCCAAGGAACTGGGCGCCCAGCACCCCTACGTGAAGGCCATGCTCGGTGGCAAGTCGGCTGCCGAGGCCGCCAAGGCGGCGGTGGAGGGGTCCAAGCTCAGCGATCCCGAGGTTCGCAAGGCCCTGCTGGCCGGTGGCAAGAAGGCCATCGCGGAAAGCCAGGATCCGATGATCGCCCTGGCCAAGAAGCTGGATCCCCTGACCCGCGCCATGCGCAAGAAGCAGGAGGAGCAGGTTCAGAGCGTGATCACGGAGTACGGAACGCGCCTCGCCAAGGCCCGCTTCGCCGTCTACGGCAAGAACACCTACCCCGATGCCACCTTCACCCTGCGCCTGTCGTACGGTGCCGTGGCGGAGTACAAGGCCAACGGCACGCTGATCCAGCCCTTCACCACCTTTGGCGGTCTCTTCGATCGCTACGACGGCTGGGGCGGCAACGCGGCCAAGGCCCACCATGGCGATTGGAGCCTGCCCCAGCGCTGGGTGGAGAGGCGAGGGACGCTGGATGCCTCGGTGCCTTTCAATTTCGTCCACAAGGTGGACATCATCGGCGGCAACTCCGGCTCACCCGTGATCGATAAGAAGGGCGAGCTGGTGGGCCTCATCTTCGATGGCAACATCGAAAGCCTGCCCGGCAACTACTTCTACGACGAGGCCGTGAACCGCGGAGTCTCCGTGGATGCCCGCGCCATCGTCCACGCCCTGGACAAGGTCTACGGCGCCACCGCGCTGGTGGCCGAGCTCACGGGCAAGTAGAGAAAAGCTTTTTTATCCACAGATTCCACAGATTTCACAGATTCAAAATTCAATCAGAATCTGTGTGAATCGGTGGAATCTGTGGACGATTTCTTTTCCTGGAGTTCCCATGCGCCTCTCCGCCCTGGTTCTGCTGCTCGCCCTGCCCGCGCTGCGCGCGGACGAGGGGATGTGGACCTTCGACAACATTCCCGTGCAGAAGATCAAGGCGAAGTATGGCGTGGCGCTCGACGCGACCTGGCTGAAGAACCTTCAGCTAGCCACGGTGCGCTTCCCGGGAGGGACCGGTGCCTTCGTCAGCCGCGAAGGCCTGGTGGTGACCAACCATCATGTGGGCCGCGGCGCCATCGCCCAGGTGTCGACGGCGAAGGTGGACCTGGTGAAGGACGGCTTCATCGCCGCCACCCGGGCTGAGGAAGTCAAGGTTCCGGGCCTGGAGCTGATGATGCTCGTGTCCATGCAGGACGTGACAGCGCAGGTGAACGATGCGGTGAAGGCCGGCATGGCGGACAAGGATGCCCTCACCGTTCGGCGCAATGCCCTGGGCGAGCTCCGTAAAGCGGAGGAGGCGAAGACGGGCCTCACCTGCGAACCCGTCACCCTCTACCAGGGCGGCGAGTACTGGATCTACCGGTACAAGAAATTCAGCGACGTGCGCCTCGTCGCAGCACCAGAACTCCAGGTGGCGGCTTTCGGTGGCGATCCTGACAACTACACCTACCCCCGCCACAACCTCGATTTCGCCCTGTTCCGCGTCTACGAAAATGGCCAGCCCTACAAACCCGAGGCCATCCTGCCATTCAGCCCGAAAGGCGTCGCCATGGGTGAGCTGACCTTCATCTCCGGTCATCCAGGGACGACCTATCGCCAGCAGACCCATGCCCAGATGGTCTATGCCCGGGACATCGGCATCCCCTACCAGCTCAAGTCCATGACCCGCCAGAAGGCAGCGCTGCAGGTGCTTTCAGCGACCTCGCCTGAAGCCCACCGCATCGCCGCCGATGCGATCTACGGCATCGAGAACGGTTTCAAGCGACTCAGCGGCCAGCTGCTGGGCCTCGCCAAGGCCGAGAACCTCCACAAGGTGGAGGCGGCCGAGGCCGCGCTGAAGGCCGCGGTGGCCAAGGATGCCAGCCAGCGGGCCCGCGTCGGCGGAAGCTGGGATCGCGTGGCCCAGGCTGTGGAACGGCAGAAGGCGCTATTGGCGCCATCCACCTTGATCGGGTCCGGCCGCGTCACCCTGCTGGGTCACGCCCTCACCTTGGTGCGTCTCGCGGAGGAAGAGGCGAAGCCTTCCGCCCAGCGGCTCACGGAATTCAGTGAGGGCAACCTCAAGGCCACCAAGGCGCGTCTGCTATCGCCACGACCCGTGCAGAAGCCCATCGACGCCACGCTTCTGGCCGTCGGCCTGCGGGATGCCAACGATCAACTGGGGAGCGATCATCCTTTCGTGAAGGCGATGCTGGCGGGTCTATCGCCCGAGGCCGTGGCCAAGGCCGCGGTAGAGGGGTCGAAGCTGGATGATCCCGCCGTGCGCAAGCACCTTGCCGAGGGCGGCAAGGCTGCGTTGGCCCCCAGCACCGATCCCATGATCCTGCTTGCGAAGGCGCTTGACCCCTTCAACCGCGCCATCCGCAAGCAAGTGGAGGACGAGGTCACCAGCGTGTTCACCGAGCATGGCGGCCGCATCGCCGAGGCCCGCTTCAAGGCCTTTGGCAAGTCGCTGTATCCCGACGCGACCTTCACCCTGCGCCTGGGTTACGGCCTGGTCACCACCTACGCCAATGGCACCGGTACCAAGGCTCAGCCTTTCACCACCTACATGGGGATGTACGATCGGCACCTGGGTTGGGGCGGCAATGCCGCGGCCGCCGAGGAGGGTGCCTGGACACTGCCCGAGCGTTGGCTCCAGCGGCAGGGCCAGTTGGATCTCACGACCCCTTTCAATTTCATCTACGCTTGCGACACCGTGGGCGGTAATAGCGGCAGCCCGGTGGTGAACGTGAAGGGTGAGTTCGTGGGCATCAATTTCGACAGCGTATTCGAAGGGCAGGGCGGCTACTACGTCTACGACGCCGACACCAAGCGGGCTGTGGCCACGGATGCCCGCGCCATCCTCGAGGCCCTGCGCAAGATCATGGACGCGAAGCATCTCGTGGCTGAGCTGACCGGGAAATAAAAAATAGGTCCACAGATTTCACAGATGACACAGATTGAAAACAAGAAATGAAATCTGTGTGGATCTGTGAAATCTGTGGATTAAAAAGCTTTTCGAGAATCCCATGGACCTCTACTTTTCGTGTTCGTTGACGGGCGGGCGCCAGGATCAGCCGGTATATGCAGCGATGGTGGCGCACCTGCAGGCCCTCGGGCATCGGGTGCTCACCGAACATCTTGCCTCCGAGGCCGCGATGACTGCGGATGGCGGGATGGCCCCGGAAACGGTCTTCGCGCGAGATACCGCCTGGCTCCGTGCCTGTGAGGTGGTCATTGCCGAAGTGAGCACACCTTCCCATGGCGTGGGCTTCGAGATTGCATACGCCCTTGAGCGTGGCAAGCCGGTGCTGTGCCTCGCCCGGGAGGGCCCCCGCATCAGCAAGATGCTCACGGGAATCCGGCAGGGGGAGTATGGCTTCCGAACCTATGGCAGCCAGGAGGAGGCCTTTGCACACCTGGAGGCCTTCCTGGCGCGATACTAGGGGGAGCCTTCCCAGGAGGACGCCATGAGCGATGTCGGCACCACCCGTCGTGACTTGTTCAAGCTAGGGGCGGCGACCGCCGCCGGGCTCATCGCCACGCGACTGGGAGCGGTGGAATCCAACGAGCCCGCGGCGTTGAACCCCTCGTCGAAGGCACCCTTCAACCCAGCCACGGCCCATGCCATGCCCACCCGCAACCTGGGGCGCACGGGTCACCTGGTGGGCCTCTTCAGCCTCGGTGGCCAGGCGGCCATTGAAAAGCCGAACAATGAAACAGCGGCCATCCCTCTCATCGAGCGGGCGCTGGATCTCGGCGTGAACTACCTGGACACCTCTGCCCGCTACGGCGGCGAAGCCCGCTGGAGCGAGCAGTACTTCGGGCAGGTAATGAAGCGCCGCCGCCGCGAAGCCTTCCTCGCCACCAAGACGCATGACCGCACGGCCGACGGTTCCCTGCGCATCCTGGAGACCTCGCTCAAGTTGCTGCAGACCGACCATGTGGATCTCTGGCAGCTGCACGCCATGAGCACCATGGACGATGTGGAGCGGGTCTGCGCCAAGGGGGGCGCGCTGGAGGCCTTCCAGAAGGCCCGGGACCAGAAGCTGGTGCGCTTCCTGGGCCTCAGCGGTCACACGGATCCCGATGTGCTGGCCGAGGCCATCCGGCGCTTCCCCTTCGACTGTGTGCTCATGGCCTTCAACGCCGCCGACACCTGGCACCTGCCCTTCAAGAAGACCCTGCTGCCCCTGGCCATCGAAAAGGAGATGGGCATCATCGGGATGAAAATCCCGGCCCGGGGCCGCATCCTCCAGGGCTTCCAACCCCCGCCTGCCGATAAACAACGCGGCCCGGTGAAAGCGGACCGCCCCGGCACCCTCACCATGAAAGAGGCCATGCGCTACACCCTGTCCTACCCCGTGAGCACCGTCATCATCGGCGTGGACACGATTGCCCAACTCGAAGAAAACATCCGCATCGCCCGGGACTTTCTGCCGCTCAATGCCGCGCAGTTGGAAACCCTCGAACAGAAGGTGAAGCCTGTGTTTGGTCAGGCCTCATGGTACAAGCGGGACACACCACCGAATCCGAAGTAAGAAGAAACCGGGTGGGTGAGCCCCGGTAGCAATATGGGGCGGATCGCGCCATGGTGGTGGTGAGTGTGAACATGACCTTTGGAAATGGCAGCGCTTGGCAAAGCCCAGGAGCCTGCGAGTCACTCCCTTCACGGAGTGGCACGAAAGGATGGCGAGGGTGACGATGAACGAGCAAGAGACTCCACCGAAGGCTACACCTGTGGTGAACGACTTGGAGTCGCGAGCCCACATCCAGCTGCTCGTATTGATCGTGGCCATCTCCCTTGGCATCTACCTCTGCTACCGGCTGATCCTGCCTTTTCTCCCTGCACTTGTCTGGGCTCTGACGCTGGCGATCCTGTTCACGCCCATCCACCGGTGGCTGGAGTCCAAACTGAAACGCGCCAGCCTGACGGCTGCGCTGTCTGTCCTGCTGGTGGGTTTGATCGTGGCCGTCCCAGCGACCTTTCTTGGGCAGCGGCTCATCGTGGAATCAGCCAGAGGCGCAGACATCGTCAGGATGAAGGTCGAAACCGGCGAATGGCGACGTGCCATCGAAGCACAGCCGCACCTGGCGCCGCTCGCTGGCTGGATCGAACAGCAGGTGGATCTGCCGGGGACGGTCAAGTCGGTCACGACGTGGTTGACCACCACCGCGGGATCCCTCGTGAAGGGATCCTTGATCCAGGTGATCGGCTTCTGCCTCACTTTCTATCTGCTTTTCTATTTCCTGCGCGACCGTCATGCGGCACTCAGGTCGCTGCGGTTTTTGTCTCCACTCTCGGAGGCGGAAATGGATCGGTTGTTCGGCCGGGTGGAAGATACCGTTTATGCCACGGTCTATGGAACGCTGGCCGTCTCTGTCGTACAGGGCCTCCTGGGCGGCCTGATGTTCTGGTGGCTGGGTCTGTCGGCCCCCTTGCTTTGGGGCATGGTGATGGCGGTGCTGGCCGTGGTGCCGGTGTTGGGCGCCTTTGTCATCTGGGTTCCTGCGGCCTGCTTTCTGGCGCTGGAAGGCAGCTGGGGGAAGGCTCTGATTCTCACCCTGTGGGGGGGGGTGGTCGTTGGGGGGATCGACAACCTGCTTCTCCCCATCCTGGTTGGGAACCGGCTGAAACTTCACACCATCCTGGCTTTCCTGTCGGTGGTCGGCGGGTTGATGGTGTTCGGTCCATCCGGCCTCATCCTCGGGCCCGTCGTGCTGACGATCACCACGGTGCTTCTGGAATTCTGGCGCCAGCGAGCCGTGGATCCGTCCATCGGAGAGTTGCCTTCCTGACCCAGGGCGGCGTGGATGGAAGGATGATCTGCTGGCGGCTCCCCGCCAGGATTTACAGCAGAGGATAGAGATTCGTTCGCCGATCCTTCAGGGCGGGGAAGCGTTCCCGCCAGGCGCGCAGCTGACCAAGATCAATGTCTCCGATCACCCGTTCCTGCGTGTCTCCACCCATGGCCACGACCGCGCCGAAGGCATCGTGGATGGCTGATTTTCCCGGGTATTCCAGATGCGGATCGCGGCCCACACGGTTGACGCCACACACGGCCATCTGATTTTCGATGGCGCGGGCGGCCAGCAGCGTGGACCAGGCCGAGATGCGCCGTGCGGGCCAATTGGCGGGGACGAAGACCACCTCGGAACCCTTGGCGGCCAGGGCGCGGAAGGGCTCAGGAAAGCGCAGGTCATAGCAGATCTGCAAGCCGCAGGGGACGCCATCCACCTCGAAGACGGGGCACTCCGTGCCGCCGGTGTAGTGTCGGTTCTCCTCACCATAGGAAAAGGGGTGGAGCTTGCGGTAGGCCGCGATCAGTGCGCCATCGGGCGCAGTGACGAAGGCTGCGTTGCATGGATGAGGCAGGTGGGACTCGACCACGGAACCGACGAGGTAGATGCCGAATTCCCTCGATAGGGTCGCCAGGGCATCCGTGGTGGGGCCCGGCAGGGGTTCCGCGAAGGGCTCGGGCGCCATGGTGAAGCCCAGGGTAAAGAGCTCCGGGAAGACCGCCACCCGGGCGCCGGCCTTGGCTGCCGCTTCCACATGCTCCCGGGCCTGGGAAAGGTTCGCGCTCGGATCCTGCCAGACGGTGTTCTGCTGGATCAGGGCAACTCTGAGGGTGGTGGGGCGCATGGACCGATCCTACCCGCGGATCAATCCCGGAAGCGTTTGGGATCCAGCAGGCCCGTGCCGGTGGTGCGGAGGAAAGCAGAGGCGGCGAGGGCCCCCACCGCGAGGCCGGTGGTCATGCCGTGACCCCCGAGGCCAGCGGACCAGAAGAGGCGCGGATTCCAGGGATCCCATCCGAGGACGAAGCGGCGATCCGGGGCGAAGGTCCGCAGGCCTGTCCAATAGCGCGTGATGGGCCGATCCGCGAGGTCGGGCGCGAGTTCGCGGAGGCTGGCGAAGAGGCCCTCCAGGATGGCGGGGTCCGTGTCGGGCTGGCGTCCGCGGGGCGGGAGGGGCACCGCCACTTCTTCACAGGGGCACATCAGCAGGCCACCGCTTTCCGGGCGCAGATAGAAGGGACGATCCACCCACCAGGCCCAGGGATCCCGCTGGGAATGAGTGGCACCGCTCCATACCAGGGAGCGCCGCAGTGCTGTGAAGGCAAGCCGCGAACCCGCCCTGCGGCCCAGTTCCTCGGCCCAGGCTCCCGCCGCGATGGCGAGGGTCTTGGCGTGGAGGGGGCCCCGATCCGTATCCAGCTGGAAGCCGTTTCCCGTGGTCCGCAGGCCGTGTACCGCGCAGCCGAACCGCAGGTCCGCGCCTTCAGCGCGAGCACCCTCGGCGCAGGTGCGCAACAGACCCGCGATATCGATGACACCGTCACCGGGAATGGCCAGGTGCTCAGCCGCGTTGAGACCGGGCAGGGGGATGCCCTGGCCGCCGTGGACTTCCACACCATGCCGGATGGCCTCCGCCTTGAAGGTGTCCAGGGGCCCGCGCTCCACGCTCGCCAGCAGGCCACCGCTGGCGGTCATCAGGCCCGCTTCGGCCAACCGCCGACGCCCTTCCACGGCGAGAACGGTGTGCTCATCGCGGCCCGTGAGGGCTCGGGCGATGGCGGCGTTGTGGCCACTGGCATAGGTGCCGGGCTGGTCCTCGCGCTCCAGGAGGACGATGCCCTCCTGGCCGGCACGGGCGAGGTGGAAGGCGAGGCTGAGTCCCGCAATGCCTCCGCCGATGATCGCAACCTCTGTCGTGTCAACGATGCCCATGGGGACCATGCTAGCTCTGATGGGCGCCGGTACGGCATCGGAGCCTTCGGGATCCGGCCTCGCTGTGACCCGGATCAAGGATCGCCTGTTGACACAGGAGAACGGGGATTATGATGGAAGTTCCGGAGACTCCTTTGCGGACCTTCCTGCGCGCCATCCTCGCCATCGCGTTGCTCCTGGGCGGCGGGGCGGCGGACTGGACGCCGATCCAGGCGCAGGCTCCTGAATCCTGCTGCTGCGGAATGCCTGCGGGCGCCGAGGATGGCTGCCCTTGCCCGCGACCGGAAGGGAACCGTACTCCCTCCCGGTCCCTCTGCACCGATCGTGCTGTCTCCGTGGCCTCGCTGGCCGTCCGCCGGACTCAGGGCGAGCGCCGGGTTGAGCCCCGTCCTGTGCCTGCCACCTGGGCGAAGGCGTCAGATGCCCCCGCGTCCCAAGGGGGATACTCCCAGGTGCAAGGACGCGCTCCGGATTTGGGCCGGCATTTGGCGCGCCTGAGCACGTTCCGGATCTGATCCCGGACTGAGCGAAGCCTTGCCCACTCCTGCGAGTGGGTCGCCGACTTGTCTTCTATCCGGAGATCTCCATGCGCACGCTGATGCGCCTGGTACCGGCCCTGGTGCTCGCCGCACCGGGCGGGGCCCAGGCTCCCCTCCCCGACACCCCATCTTCCGATCCTGTCCTGGCCGCGCTGCTGCGCGAGGCCCTGGCGGAGCATCCTGATATCCAGAGAGCTGACGCGGCCGTGCGGATGGACCAGGAACGCATCCCCCAGGCGGGTGTTCTGCCGGATCCGACGCTCTCCCTGGGCCTCCAGAACGATGGCTTCAAGCGCCTCGAAGTGGGGCGGATGGAAACGAGCTTCTACAGCGTGGCCTTCACCCAGCCGTTTCCCTGGCCCGGCAAGCGAGGGCTCCGCAAGGAAGTGGCTGCCCTCGGTGTGGATGTGTCCGAGGCCGCCCTCAGCCGCATTCGCCTGAGCCTGGAGGCTGATGTGCGGCGCGGCTATGCGGCCCTGCTGCTGGTGCGCGGGCAGAAGCAGCTGCTGGAACAGCAGTCCGTCTTCCTCGAACAGGCCGAAAGTCTGGCCCGCACCCGCTACGAAGTGGGGCAGGGCAGCCAGGGCGATCTGCTGCGGGCCCAGTTGGAACGCACCCGCCTCCAATTGGCGGCCTGGTCCCTGGATGCGGAGGAACGATCGGCCGTGGCGGTCCTGAACCGCCTGCGCCAGCACGATCCCGCCGATCCCATTCCCACGTCATCGGCTCTGGCGGAGCTTCCGGAGCCCGCGGCCCTCAACCCTGACCAGGTGGAGGCCCGCAGTCCCGAGCTGGCCAGCGCCCAAGCGAGCGTGCGGCAGACTGAGAAGCTCCTGGACCTGGCGAAACTGGACCGTCGCCCGGATTTCGCCGTGACCGCGGGCCTCATGCCCCGGGGCAGCCTGGATCCCATGTGGCAGGTGGGCGTGAGCATCTCGCTGCCCATCTATGGCCGCCACAAGCAGCAGCGGGCCGTGGCCGAGCATGAACACCACCGGCTCGGTCAGGGTGCCGAGGTGGTCTCTGTGCGCACTCTGTTGCGTCAGCGCACCGAAGAACGCAGCATCCAGATCCAGACCCTGCGCCGCACCCGGGACCTCTACCGCGACGGGCTGCTGGTGCAGAGCGAGGCCGCCTTCAAGGCCGCGCTGGCCCAGGTCGAAGGGGGCCGGGGATCCTTCCTTGCGGCCCTGGAGTCTCTCAATGGGTGGGTGGGGGATCAAGGTGCCTACCTCCAGACCCTGGCCGAGCTCCAGGCGCAGCACATCGCTCTGCGCGAGGCAGCCCTTGGTCCCACCGTCCCCATCACGGGCGGGTCGCTGGCTTCTGCCAGCCTCTCGGCCAGCGCCGGACCCGCCGCTTCGAAGTCCACCGCCAAGGCCCCGGGCAAGGCCCAGGACAACGGCCCTGCCATGACATCCATGTGAACCGGAGCTGACCATGACTGACGAACCGATTGAAATGACCGCCCCTCGACCCCCGCGCTTTCGCGCCCTCGGCCTGGTGGCCCTGGGGCTGATTGCGGGAGTGGGTGCCACGCTGCTTCTGCTTCCCCGTGCCAACGGGGACCATGACCACGGAGCTGCCACCGCCACGGCCCCTGCGAAGCAGATGTACCAGTGCCCCATGCATCCGCAGATCATCCAGGACCATGCCGGCGCCTGCCCCATCTGCGGCATGGACCTGGTGCCCATGGATGGAGAGGGGACGGCGGCCGCCAGCCTCGCAGGCCATGCGGCCATCACCATCGATCCCGAGCGCCAGCAGCTCATCGGACTCCGGACGGAGAAGGTGGCCGAAGGCATGGTGAGTGGGGCATTCCGCGCCCTGGGCCGAGTGGCGGTGGATGAAACCCGCGTCCGCAAGGTGAACGTGAAGGTGGAGGGCTTCGTCGAGAAACTCTACGTGGATTTCGTCGGGCAGCCTGTTACGAAAGGGCAGCCGCTGTTCAGCCTCTACAGTCCGGAGTTCGTCAGCGCCCAGCGGGAGTACCTCCTGGCCCTGAAAACCCAGAAGGCCCTTTCGGGCGGATCGCTGCAGAGCAGCGGTGGCGACCTGCTGGAATCAGCGAGACGCCGCCTCACCCTCTGGGACGTACCGAAGGAAACCATCGAGCGGTTGGAAAAGACAGGCGATGTCCAGCGGGCCCTCACGTTGCGCAGCCCCATCTCAGGCGTGGTGACGGTGAAGAACGTGGTGGAAGGCGCCCGCATCACCCCGGCGGACATTCCCTATGAGGTCACGGATCTCGGCCACGTCTGGGTGCTGGTGGACGTCTACGAAGCCGAGCTGGGCCGTGCCAAGGTCGGCATGCCCGCCGAGTTGACGGTCCAGGCCTCCCCAGGAAAGACCTTCAGGGGGCGCATCGCCTTTGTGGACCCCGTGATGGATCCCAAGACCCGCACCGCCAAGGCCCGCGTCGAATTCGCGAACCCAACAGGCGAGCTGAAACCCGAAATGTTTGGCGATGTCGTGCTCAAGGGCCAGGGGCGCAAGGGCCTGGTCATTCCCCTGGATGCCGTGCTGGACGCAGGTACCACGAAAGTGGCCTTTGTCTCCCTCGGAGACGGCAAGTTTGAACCTCGCGAGGTCACCACCGGCACCACCGTTGGTGAGCAGGTGGAGATCCTCTCAGGCCTGAAAGACGGCGAAGAGGTCGTCGTCCGTGCCAACTTCCTGGTCGATTCCGAGTCGCGCCTAAAGGCCGCCCTGGCGCAGATGAGCCACAAACATTGAAAAAGAAAGAGAGCCACGGATGAACACAGATGAACACAGATGAACACGGACGTGAAGCAGCGAATCCGCGAGAGTCGGTGGATCGATTTGATTATTTATCTGTGTCCATCCGTGTTCATCCGTGGCTACCCATTATTTGTGCCCGATTAGGAGACCTGCATGAGTAGTCACGTCGGCTACGACCCCGAACACCCGACCTTTCTGCAACGCATCATCCGCTTCTCGGCGGAGAACCGCTGGCTGGTGATGGCCGCTTCGGCGGTGCTGATCGCCATGTCCTTCTGGACCATGCGGAATATCCCCATGGATGCCCTGCCGGACCTCAGCGATACCCAGGTGATCATCTACAGCAAGTGGGACCGGAGCCCCGATATCGTCGAGGATCAGGTGACCTACCCCATCGTCACCAGCCTGCTGGGCGCCCCGAAGGTGAAGGCCGTGCGCGGCCTCTCGGACTTCGGTTTTTCCTATGTCTACGTGATCTTCGAGGACGGCACCGACATCTACTGGGCCCGCAGCCGGGTGATGGAGTACCTCTCCAAGATCACGTCCGCCCTGCCGCCAGGCGTCCAGACATCCCTTGGCCCCGATGCCAGTTCGGTAGGCTGGGTCTATCAGTACGCCCTGGTGGATCGCACGGGCAAGCACAGCACAGACGAGTTGCGATCCTTGCAGGACTGGTTTCTCCGTTACGGCATCCAGGCTACGCCGGGCGTGGCCGAGGTTGCGACCGTGGGCGGCCAGGCCAAGCAGTTCCAGGTCCAGCTCAACCCCAACAAGATGGCGGCCTACAAGATCCCCATTGAGGCTGTCATCGGAGCGGTAAAGTCAGCCAACTCGGAAGTGGGCGGACGCCTGGTGGAGTACAGCGGGCGCGAATACATGGTTCGAGGACGGGGGTATGTCAAGACCACCCAGGATCTCGAACAGGCGGTGCTCAAGGCGGAGAATGGAACCCCCATCCGCCTGGGGGATGTGGCCACGGTGACCCTCGGGCCCGAGATGCGCCGGGGCCTGGCGGACCTGGACGGCCAGGGCGACGTGGTGGGCGGCATCGTGGTGATGCGGCAGGGCGAAAACGCACTGAACGTGATCGAACGGGTAAAGGCGAAGATCGCTGAACTGAAACTGGGCCTTCCCGAAGGCGTGGAGGTGGTGACGACCTACGACCGGTCCGAACTAATCCACAACGCCATCAAGACAGTGAAGCACAAGCTCATCGAGGAGATGATCGTCGTCTCGATCATCATCCTGATCTTCCTGTGGCATATCCCCTCGGCCATTGTCCCCATCATCACGATCCCGGTGAGTGTGGCGCTGGCCTTCATCCCGATGTACGGGATCGGCCAGAACGCCAACCTCATGAGCCTCGCGGGCATCGCCATTTCCATCGGCGTGCTGGTGGATGGCGCCATCGTCGAGGTGGAGAACGCCTACAAGAAGATCGAGCGGTGGATCGAGGACGGCAAACCCGGAAGCTTCTACCAGGTGCGCCTGGAAGCCCTGATGGAAGTCGGTCCCTCGGTCTTCTTCTCCCTGCTGGTGGTGGCGGTCAGCTTCCTGCCCATCTTCACCCTGCTGGATCAGGAAGGGCGACTCTTCAAGCCCCTGGCCTATTCCAAGAACTTCGCCATGGGCATTGCGGCGCTGTTGGCGCTGACCCTGGATCCGGCCATGCGCATGATGTTCGCGCGGGTGGAGCCCTTCACCTTCAAACCGAGGTGGCTGGCCTGGACCGCCACCCAGGTCGTCGTCGGGAAATACTACGCCGAGGAAAAGCATCCCATCAGCGTCTTCCTACACCGGATCTATGAGGGACCCTGCCGCTTTGTGGTGAAGCACGCCAAGGCGACCATCGCTGCGGCCATGCTGCTGGTGTTGGCCACCATCCCGGCCTTCGTGAGCCTGGGCAGCGAATTCATGCCGCCCCTGAACGAGGGGACGATCCTCTACATGCCTTCGACGCTCCCCGGTCTCAGTCAGACAGAGGCTCAGCGGATCCTTCAGGTGCAGGACCGCCTGATCCGCACTGTGCCCGAAGTGGATCGCGTATTCGGCAAGGCGGGTCGGGCGGATACCGCCACCGATCCAGCCCCGTTCTCGATGATGGAGACGGTGATCGTCCTCAAGCCCGAAGACCAGTGGCGCGAAAAACCCCGCTGGTTCAGTTCCTGGGCGCCGGACTTCCTGAAGGGCATCCTCCGCCCCATCTGGCGGGACCGGATGACGCAGGAGGATATCGTCGCCGAGCTCGACCGCGTGGTGAAGCTCCCGGCCATCCCCAACGCCTGGACCATGCCCATCAAAGCGCGGCTCGATATGCTCAGCACCGGCATCCGCACCCCGGTTGGCATCAAGATCAATGGCGCGGACCTGGAGGTCATCCAGAAAGTCGCTGTGGATGCCGAGCGCATCCTGCAGGGCGTTCCGGGGACGCGCAGCGCCTTCGCCGAACGCACGGCCCAGGGGTATTTCCTGGATTTCGTGTTGAAGCGGGAACAGCTGGCTCGCTACGGTCTCAGCGTGGACCAGGCCAACATGCTGGTGATGACGGCCATCGGTGGCGATAATCAGAGCACGGTCTTTGATGGGCGAGCCCGGTACCCCGTGAACGTGCGCTACGCCCGTGACTACCGCGAAAGCCCCGACGCCCTGAAGCGGGTGCTCATCCCCACGCCGGGCGGGGCCTTGATCCCCATGGAGGAGATCGCGGACCTGAAGTGGGCCAATGGACCCGCCATGATCCGTGATGAGAACGGCCAGATGAACGGCTATGTGCTGGTGGATTTCGATACCTCGAAAATCGACGTGGGCACCTACGTCCAGCACGCCAAAGCCGCCGTGGAAAAAGAGCTCAAGCTGCCTGCGGGCTACAGCCTCACCTGGTCCGGTCAGTACGAGAACATGATCCGCGTGAAGGAGCGGCTGAAGCTCATCTTGCCCATCACGCTGGTGCTGATCTTCGGTCTGCTCTACGCCAACACGAAGAGCGCCTTCAAGGCTTCCATCGTCATGCTGGCGGTGCCCTTCAGCGCCATCGGCGCTTTCTGGCTGCTCTACGCCCTGGGCTATAACATGAGCATCGCCGTCTGGGTGGGTCTCATTGCCCTGATGGGGCTCGATGCGGAAACCGGCGTCTTCATGCTCCTCTTCCTGGACCTCAGCCACGACGAGGCCAAGCGGGAAGGGCGACTGAAGACCGATGGCGACCTGATCGAAGCCATCATCCATGGTGCCGTGAAACGGGTGCGGCCCAAGGCCATGACCGTGTTCGCAGCCTTCATGGGGCTGCTCCCCATCATGTGGAGCACCGGCACCGGCGCCGACGTCATGAAACGCATCGCCGCCCCCATGGTGGGAGGTCTCGCCACCAGCTTCCTGCTTGAGCTGCTGGTCTATCCCGCGATCTATTACCTGTGGAAGCGGCGCGATCTTCCCGCTGCTCAGGCTGCTGTCGAAGCCTGAGTTAACTGAAATTACCCGTAGTCAGGACCTATAGCCGCAGCTCTCTGCGACCCTGTGACGCAGCGGGCTGCGGTTATACTGAAACACCACCCAACAGGAGCTTCCATGGTTCATGCCGCCCTGCTCACCCTCGCCGTTCTGGCCGCCCCTGCGGCGGAGAAGGCCAAGCCCGCCACCAACACCAAAGACCCCGTCTGCAGGATGACGGTGGATGCCAAGGCTGCCACAGCTACCGTACGCGGCCAGGAATACCGCGTGTGCAGCAAGTACTGCGCCACGACCCTCCAAAAGGATCCGGACAAGTACCTGGAGAAGGACGGCTCGGTGAAGGCGGAAAAGAAGAAGTAATTAGCCCCTGCTTTTCATCACAACCAATCGTGGCGGCCTTGGCCGCCACGATTGGTTATAGGCGGGACTTCCTTCAGGCCGTGCTTCTCAGGACATCCAGCCAGGCCTTCAGCACAAAGGCCGTGGCGCCCCACAAGGGGGCCTGTGGCAGTTCCAGGCGTGGCACCTCGAGGGCCAGACCGTGGCGCTCCAGGCGTTCGAGGGTCCAGGGAGCCTCCATCAGTGGAGCCAGGGGCAGCATGAGCACCTGCTCCAGTTCCCGATCCAGACGGAAGGTGGGGACAGGATCCTCCCAGCGGAAGAACACGGGTGTAAAGCGCACCCGGGCCTTGGCGACCCCATCGGGGAAGCAGCCCAGCTCCCACAGGCCCTCCGCCACGCCGATCTCCTCGGCCACTTCGCGGCGGGCCGTGGCGGGCAGGTCCCGGTCCCGGGGTTCCACCATGCCACCTGGAAACGCGAGCTCACCGGGGTGATGGGGGGCACCGAAGCCCCGCTGCGCCAGGACAACCTTGCGAGCGCCGGCCGAGTCACCCCAAAGGATCACGCCCACGGCGGCGCGGCGCGTATCCTCCGGGATGCGGACGCTGAGCTTGTGGGGATTGGGCCCGCTTTGAGAATGGCGCAGGCTTTCCGCGATGCGGAGCCAGGGCACCGGCGGCGCGGACTCGGGGGGGTGCCAGGGTCTCCTCATGGCGCACCTCCTGTGCGCCACCCCTGCGGGGCGGTCCGAGGGACCGTGGCTCTCCGCTCCTGCTGCGAGCTCATTTGACCTTCCCGAACACCGACCCCTTCACGCGCTCGACCGTGTAGACGCCGCGGATGCGCCGGAGGCCGGCCATCAGTTCAACGAGGTGGGCCCGGTCACGGGCCCGAAGGGCGATGTGGAAGAGGCCCGAGCCCTCCTCGGTGGCGGAGCCGTGGAACCGCTGCACGTTGATTCCCACGCGCTGGATGCCTTCGGAAATGGCGGCCACCATGCCCGGGCGGTCCTCGGTGGTGAGGGCGATCTCCGTGTCGTACAGCTCGGTGCCATGCTTGCCCCAGGCCACGTTCACGCGGCGTTCCGGGTGCAGGGTGGCGGTGTTGAGCTGGGGGCAATCCGCGCGGTGGATGGCTGTGCCTCGGGTGCGGGTGATGTAGCCCACCACCTCGTCGCCCCAGATGGGCTTGCAGCACGCCGCCAGCGCATACAGGATGCCCGTGGTATCACCCACCACGACGGAATCCAGGAGGTTCGAGGTGTTCTCTTTCGGCTTGGCGCGCTCGGGTTCGGGGATCAGCGGCTCGATGAGCTTGTGAACCGTGAGGCGGCCGAAGCCCAGAGCCGCATAGGCCGCGTCCCAGCTGGCAAGCTTGAGCTCAGTCAGCCGGGCCTCGAGCTTCGCGTGCGATTCGTGATCGTCCAGCCGGACGCCCATATGGCGGGCCTCCCGTTCGAGGCGCTCACGACCCAGCGTGATGGCATGGGCGCGTTCCTCCTCCCGGATGAAGGCCTGGATACGGCTTTTGGCCCCTGCCGATTTCACGAAACCGAGCCAGTCTCGGCTGGGCTTGTGATCGGGGCGCGTGAGGATTTCCACGCGATCGCCGTTCTGGAGGGTGTGCTTGAGCGGCACGATGCGGCCGTTCACCTTGGCGCCCACGCAGCGGTGGCCCACCTGGGTGTGGATGGCGTAGGCGAAGTCCACGGGTGTGCTGTTCTCCACCAGGCTGCGCAGGTCGCCCTTGGGGGTGAAGACCTGGATGCGGTTGAAGGTCAGCTCGCCCCGCAGGTTCGCCACCAGTTCGCGGCTGTCCTGGGCGTCCTGGTGCAATTCCACCATCCTGCGGAGGAAGGTCACCTGGTTGATCTCGGACCGGTTGGCGATGCGGCCGTCCTTGTAGGTCCAGTGACTGGCGATGCCAGCCTCGGCGTGCAGGTGCATTTCTTCCGTACGGATCTGCACCTCGAAGAGGTCGCCCGATCCCATCAGCACCGTGGTGTGGATGCTCTGGTATCCGTTCTCCTTGGGCAGGCTGATGTAGTCCTTGAACTTGCCCGGCACCGGCTTGAAGAGGCCGTGTACGAGGCCCAAGGCCGTGTAGCAGCTGGCGCGGTCCGGACAGATGATGCGGTAGGCCAGCCAGTCGTGGATGTCCTCGAAACCCTTGGCCTGGACGCCCATCTTCTTCCAGATGCCGAAGAGGTGTTTGATGCGGCCGTAGACCTGGGCGGAAATCCCCTGCTGGCGGAGGATGGCCTGCAAGGCCCCGTTGATCTCCTGGATGGTGGCCGACAGCTTGGCGCGCTTGGCCTCCACGGCATTGTGCAGGTCGGCGTACTGCTCGGGCTCCAGCTGGCGGAAGGCCAGATCCTCCAATTCGAGGCGGACGACGCCCATGCCCAGGCGGTTGGCCAGGGGTGCGTAGAGTTCCAGCGTTTCCCGGGAGATCCGGCGGCGCTTCTCCTCCTCCATGACCCCCAGGGTCTTCATGTTGTGCAGGCGATCGGCCAGCTTCACCAGCAGCACGCGGACGTCCTTGCCCATGGCCACCAGGAGTTTGCGGACGTTCTCGGCGTTGAGCAGGTGCCGATCCGTGAAGGCCAGCTTGCTCATCTTGGTGAGCCCGTCCACGATCTCGGAGATCTCCTCGCCGAACTGGGCCTTCACCTGCGACTGGGTCATCAAGGTGTCTTCCACCACGTCATGCAGCATCCCGCAGGCCACGCTCACGGCGTCCAGCCGCCAGTCCGCCAGGCTCTGGGCCACGGCCAGTGGGTGGAAGAAGTAGGGCTCACCGCTTTTGCGGAGCTGGGTCGCGTGCATATCCCGGCCCACGGTGAAGGCCCGGTGCAGCAGGACGATATCGCCGTTGGGGTGGTGCTGGAGAAAGGCTGCCTTCACGCGGTCGAAGGCCCCTTCCAGCGTCAGACAGACCTCGTCTCCGCAAGCAGACCCTTCCCCCTCGCGGAGGACGGGTTCCGGGGCTTTCCCAGACACGGCCATGTGTGAGTGTCGCGCAGGCAAGGGTCCGATGCTAGACGGAAGTGCGGGAAACAGGGGGGAAGGAGCTTGGATCAAACCGCAGAGGTCGAAGATGGCGCAGATAAAGGATTCAAGAGCAGTGCTTCGGGTTGCCTTGGCCATGGTTATTCATCTGTGTACCTCTGCGCCGCGGTCCCACGCATTTCCTGGTTTTCCCAAGCTGTTCCACACTGATGACATGCCGCGCCGCTCCGCTCCCACCGATGGTCCCAGCTTCAAGGGCTGGACGCGCCCGGGCCCTGTGCCGCCGGGCGGGGTGGATCTGGAACCCGGCGAGACGCTGGATGGCCTCTGCGGGCATTGGCGGATCTTCCAGTTGGAAAAGGGCCACCGCTTCAGCGTGGATGATCTGGTGACGGCCTGGTACGGCACCACCTGGTGTCCCCGCGCCGGCCGCATCGCGGACCTGGGTTCGGGCATCGGCAGTGTGGCGCTCCTGGCAGCCTGGCGCTGCCCCGGGGCTGTGGTGCACACCGTGGAGGCCCAGGATCAGAGCTTCCGCCTGGCCCGCAAGAGCATCCGCTACAACGGTCAGGAGGACCGCGTCTTCCCCCGCCTGGGGGACCTGCGGGATCCGGACCTGTTCGCGGAGGAAGCGCCCTTCGACCTGGTGCTGGGCACCCCCCCCTACTGGCCCGAGGGCCACCGTCTGCCCGCTGCCCACTCCCAATCGGTGCCCGCACGGCTCGAGGTCCGCGGCAGCGTCGTCGACTACGCCCAGGCGGCAGCCCGGATCCTGGCCCCTGGCGGAATGTTCGCGTGCGTCTTCCCCAACGATCAGCGCGACCGGGCCTTGATCGCTCTGCGCGAGGCCGGCCTGCTCTGCCTCCACCGCCGCGAGATCATCTTCAAGGATGGTGAACCCTACGGCTTGGATGTCTTTGCCGCTGCGCGTCGCCAGGACCTGCCGGAAGCCTTCGAAACCCGCGCCCAGTGTCCCGAGGTCGAAGCTCCCGTCCTTATCCGCTGCGCTGACGGCGCCGTGGATCCCGGCATCGCGCGCTTGAGACTCGCCGTGGGGTTCCCGCCGGGGCTGTGAGGGGCTCTCCACAGGACCACTGGCCTCACGGTCGCGGCGAGACGGCACCAGAAGGAGCCATGGACCCCGGGACGGAGGCCAGCAGGTGTTCGGCGGTGCTGCGGAATTCCTCGAAGGCCCCGAGGGCGCTGCTTCTGAAATCAGGGTTGAGACGGTTGCAGCGTGCACGGGCCTGCGCCACCAACCGGTCCCGGTAGGTTTTCCAGGCCGCCAGACTGTTCGCGTTGCCCTGCAAGGCACGCCTCAGGCGCTCTTCCAGCTCCTGGCGAGAGCGCCGCAGCCGGTCCTTGAAATGCTCCAGTTCCAGCAGGCTTTCGGTGATGACGAAGAAATGATGCCCCTTCACGGCCATGGTCACGATCTCCGTGGCCATGAGGGGACGTAAGAACAGGGCCCGTATCAGATAGAACCAATAGTCCAATACGTAACGACTGAAGGTCTGCCTGATGAGGGAGTGGAAGAAGGCCCGCAGTTCGGGCCGCCGGATCCTGCGGCAGGAGGCTTTCCGGCGCTTCATCCGGCAGAGCAGATGGAGGCAGCGGGCGAAGTAGCGGCTGGGGCGGTACACGTCGGCGAGCAGCCGCTTGTACCCCGCCCGGAGGGCGCCTGCCTCCATGCGGGGCACGAAATTCAGGTCGAGGTCATGGGTGTTGTTGCCTCCGGCGGAAAGCGCAAGGATGCGCCCTTCCGAAGTCAGACGGGCGTGAAGCCGGGTCTGGGGAAGGGCTGTCAGGAGACCCACCATGGCCGTGGGGATGGCCGCCTCGTCGATGAAGCGGATCTGGCGATCGAAGATATCGTCGCCGTCTTCATCGAAACCCACGATGAACCCCCCCGACACCTCCAGCCCCTTGGCCTGGATGGCATGGACGTTGGCCAGGAGGTCGGAATGGGTGTTCTGGCGCTTTCCGATCGCAGTGAGCGTGGCCTGGTCAGGCGTCTCGATGCCGACGAACACCATGTTGAAGCCCGCCTGGACCATGCCGTCCATCAGGGCTTCGTCCGCAGCCAGATCGAGGCTTGCCTCGGTATAGAAGGAAAAGGGGAACCCCCGCTGTTCCTGCCAGTGGGCCAGCTCCGGCAGCAGGCGGCGGACCTGGGTCCGGTTGCCGATGAAATTGTCGTCCACGATGAACAGGGAGCCCCGCCAGCCGCCGTCAAATAACACATCCAGCTCCGCGAGGAACTGGGCGGGCGTCTTGGTGCGAGGCCGGTGGCCGAACAGCTCGACGATGTCGCAGAATTCGCAATGGTGGGGGCACCCGCGGGAGTATTGCAAAGCGGCCCCGGCGTAGTGGCCGCGATCCACCAGGTCGAAACGGGGCGGCGGCGTGCGCGTGAGTTCGGGATGAGAGAGATCCTGATAACAGCGCTTCGGACACCCGCGCTTGAAGTCCTCCAGGAAGGGCGGCAGGTTGACCTCCGCCTCCCCGAGCACGAAGTAATCCACCCCCTCGATCTGATCCCGGCAGCTGGTTGGGTAGGGACCCCCCGCCACCAGGGGTCTGCCCGCCGCTTGGCAAAGGGCGATCACCCCTTCCAGCGAGGCCCGCTGCACCAGCATGGCGGAGGTGAGGACCAGGTCGGCTGCCTCGATATCCGCGAGGGTGATCGGCTCAACATTCAGGTCGAGCAGCCGGAGCTCCCAGTCCTCCGGGAGCAGCGAGGCCACGGTGAGCAGGCCCAAGGGGGGCAGGGTCGCCTTCCGCCCCAGGAAGGGGAGGGCGTAGCGCATGCTCCAGTAGGTCGGCGGCATTTCCGGGTAGACCAGCAGCGCTTTGGTTCCCAAGGGAACTCCCTTTTGGAGCGGACAGCACCTAAAGGTACGTTCAGGCCCCGGGGGAGGCCACCCGGCGGGGCGCAATACCCGGCAGACCGGTTCCCGGTCCTCGGTATCCGGTCGTCCAGGCCACCGGCGAGGCCTCTCGCAGGGGCCGAGGCATCCTAAATTGAGGTGGTTGGGGCCGCCACCCGATAAGCCCACTGAGGGCTGAACCATGGATCGAGGCAGTTTCCTGGGTGTGTTGCTGGGGGTGCTCCTGCTGGCGGTGGCCATCGGGTTGGGACCCAATCCGCGGATCTTCATCCACCCGGCGAGCCTGATCGTGGTGGTGGGGGGGGTGGTGGCCTCGACGATGATCCGCTTTCCGCTGGAGCATGTGAGCTATGCGTTCTCCATTGCCTCACGGGCCTTCTTCACCCGGGCCCCGGCCACCCAGGCGCTTGTGAACCAGATCGTCGGCCTCTCCCAGCGGGCGCGGCGCGAGGGCCTGCTGAACATGGAAAAGTACATGGATGTGGAGGGCTTTCTCGCCAAGGGGCTGCGCATGGTGGTGGATCAGGCGGACCGAAGCCACATCCAGTCGGTGCTGGCCCAGGAGCTGCGCGCCACCCAGGAGCGCCATCACCAGGGTCAGGAAATTTTCCGCTTCATCGCCCTGAGCGCGCCTTCCTTCGGCATGGTGGGCACCCTCATCGGCATGGTGCAGCTCTTCGCCAGCATCAAGGATCCCTCCAGCATCGGCGGGGCCATGGCGCTGTCGCTGCTGTCCACGCTCTATGGCGCCGTCATCGCCTACCTGTTGGCCATTCCCATCGCAGGGAAGCTGGAATTGCGCAGCAAAGAGGAACTGCAGCTCAAGCAGATCATGATGGAGGGGGTGCTTAACATCCAGGCCGAGATGCACCCCTCGGCCCTGGAGGCCCAGCTCAATGCCTTCCTGGCGCCCAGGGAGCGGGGCGCGGACCGGCGGGCCCGTGGGTAATCAGGCCCCCCTCAGGTTCGCCCGCCGCAAGTCGGATCTGGAATCGCTTTGGCTCATGACCTTTGCGGACCTGATGGTGCAGCTCATGGCTTTTTTCGCCCTGCTGTACTCGTTCTCCGTGGCCGATCAGACCAAGCTTCAACAGGCCGTCACGTCCATTCAGAAGGCCCTGGGCGTGAAGGCTGTCCCCGGCCCTCCCCCGGCGGGGGACGGCATCCTGCCGGGCTCCACGGGCCTCGACCCCGCCAAGGCTGCGGACCTGGAGAAGCTGCTCAGCGCCGTCCAGGCCACCGAGGGGCCGGATGTGGGGTCGCGCCTGCGCTTCGTGAGCTTTCGCGGGGCCCTGATCTTCGAGGAGGGCAGTGCCAACCTCACGCCGGGCAGCGATATCCTGCTGGTCCGTCTGGCGACGTTGGCCACCCGCTATCAGGGATTCACCCTGGTCTGCGAAGGCCATGCGGCGCCCGGTGAGCGGATCCGGGGCGGCGATGCCCTTGATCTCAGCTCTCGGCGGGCCCTGGCCGCGCAGCGGTTTCTGGCCAATCTGGGAGTTCCGACGGCGCGGCTGACCTCCGAGGCCCGGGGCGATAGCCAGCCCGAAGGCGACGGCGGAACCCCTGAAGGCCGCGCCCTCCAGCGCCGCGTCTCCTTCCGCTTCCAGCGGGTGGCCGAACGCTGAACCCTCTGCCGGCCTTCAGCGCCGATAGGTGAGGTAGGGGGTGAGATCCGCGCCCAGGACATCGATGAGTTCCGGACTGTTGGCGGCCGCGGTTTCCACGAACAGGAACGCGAATACGGGATAGCGGTTGAAATCCACCCGGCGCAGTTCAAGCGGGGTGGAAAAGCGGGCCAGAAAAGCCTCGTAGTCCACGGATTCGATGTTCCCGAGGTCCACCTGGGACGGAAGATCCGCCACCACCACCGCGAAGACCCGTCCGCGACGTTCCACCAGGATCCGGTCCCAATCGGGTGGCTGGTCCAGCATGTAGGCGGTGTAGGGGTTGATCCCGTAGGCATGGTGGGCGAGATCGGTCACGCACCAGCCGGCGAACCGCATGGGGTTCACTTCGATGGGGGCGATTCGGCCCGCCGCATCCACCCTCAGCTCGGCGTGGAACGGAAAGTCGCGAAGCCCGGCCCTACGACCGACCTCTTCGAGGAAGGTGGCGAAGGGGTGGCGCCACTGCTGGATGAGTTCGGGGGACGTGACATACACCCGGTCGCTCACATCCTCGCGGGAAGCGAACAGATGTCCGAGGATGTTCAGGATGACGACCCTTCCTTCGTGGTCGAAGTACGCATCCACGGCGAACTCTTCTCCCAGGATGGACTCTTCCGCGATGAATCGATCGAAGCCGAGGACATGATCGGGGTACAGATCCCTCTGGGTGGAGGCCTCCTCGAGAAGGGTCGCTGCGATTCCCGGCCATTCCTCGTACTGGTTCACCACATGCACGCCGAGGCTGAAGAAGCCCACCGCCGGCTTGATCACGAAGGGGAGGCGGAGGTTGGACGGATCGAAGGTGGCCAGGTCATCCGAGGCGATTTCCTGGAAACGGTAGTCAGGATACAAATCCGACAGCAGCTGTCTAAACAGCACTTTGTCCTTGAACAGGCGGATTCCCTGGTGATGCCCCGTGTCACCGAGATGGGTGGCGATCCATTCGACCGCGTTCTCGGAGTTTGTGTAGATCCGGGCGACCTCTCCGGACCGGCAGGCCCGTTCCGCTTCACCGTCCGGCAAGAGGGCCTGCCCGGTTCCCGCGAAGGTCCGTGAGGCTTGGGGTGTGTTCAGGACGGGGGTGTCGAGGCTGAGGATGGTCTGTTTGAGGAGGGTCGATACATAGGGTTCTTCAAGGATGAACAAGGGGTCTCCGAGGCTGTCCAGGGCGATTACTGAAACCGAACATCCGACTGCGCCAGGGCGAAGGCGAAGGCGGCGAGGGCCGCCGCGTTGTGGGCCAAGTCGTCCTTCGCGATCTTGTCGAGGGTGTCGGCATGGGTGTGGTGGATGTCGAAATAGTGCGTGGCGGCGTGCCCCACGCCGATGCCGGGTACGCCTTCGCCCACCATGGGGCTCACATCCGCGCCGGATCCGCCCAGCCGAAGGTCGATGGGCCCGAACGGTTCGATGGCGGTCGCCAGACGCTGCAAGGAGATCAGCGCAGCGGCTTTCGCCTCCGGCGTGGCCTTCCGCAGGTCCAGGCTGAAGGCCTTGATGCGCTCACTGCCGGAATCGGTCTCCACGGCGGCGACGATGTTCTTGAACTCCGCGCGATGAGCATCCCGGTAGGCCTTACCGCCACGCAGACCGTTCTCCTCGTTGGTCCACAACACCACCCGGATGGTTCGACGGGGCCTGAGCCCCAGGCTCTGGATGAGGCGGGCGGCCTCCATCGCGATGACCGTCCCGGCGCCATCGTCCTGGGCGCCCTGGCCCACATCCCAGCTATCCAGGTGGCCGCTGAGGATGACGATCTCTTCGGGCCGCTCGATGCCCCGGATTTCGGCCACCACGTTGGCGGAGGGCGCGTCTGGCAGGGTCTTCGCGCCCATCTCCAGCTGCATCCGGATGCGCTCGCCTCGCTGCTGCATGCGGCGCATCTGGGTGGAGGCCTCGATGGTGACGGCCGCCGTGGGGATCTTCGGGAACGCGGGATCGTAGTCCATGGCGCCGGTGTGGGGCGTGTCCAGGCTCACGGGGCCCACCGAACGCACCAGGGCCGCCACGGCACCATATTTCGCCGCCTTCGCGGCACCGTCATGCCGGTAGACCACCGTGTGGCCGTAGCCCTTGAAAGGCACGTCGAAGAGGACGATCTTCCCCTTGACGGCCTCTCCGAGCCGGTCCAACTCGTCGAAGGAGCCCACCACCTGGACATCTGCGGTGAGCCCGCCCACGGGCGTGCCCACGCTGCCACCGAGGCCCAGGATGTTCAGGCGGTGCGGGGCGGGCAGGAGCAGTTCAGCGGATTCCTGGCCCCGTACCCAGTGGGGCACCATCACAGGTTCGGCGTGGACATTCACGAGCCCCGCCGCCTTCAGGCGCGCCTGGGCCCAGACGATGGCCTGGTCGAGCTGAGGCGAGCCCGACAGTCGATGTCCAATCCGGTCGCAGAGCCAGGCGAGATCCTCGTAGGCGCCGTGGGTGCGAAAGGCTTCGGTGCGAAGGGTTTCGGCGCGGAGGGCTTCAGGGGAAGACTGGGCCCCCAGGGTGGCCACAGTGAGGCAGCAGAGGAGGCAGCGGGTCGGATTCATACCTCATCTTACTTGGTAATCTCGACCGTTCGGGGGTTTTTTGCCAGGGCCTCGATCTGGGCCTTCACCGATTCCAGGAGGGCGTTCGGGATGGGCACGCTGAGGTTGTACTGCTGGATCCGCCAGCGGCCCTGTTCGCGGGTGAGCACGCCGCTGCCCCGGGCCGGGCCCAGGTTCGGGGTGTCGAGGTCCTCGTCAAACCAGGCGGTGCGGCCATCCTGGGAAAGGGTCAGGGCGCGGCGGGTGGCCTTGAAGCTCCAGGCCTTGCCCCGCAGGAAGATGGGGTGGGCCCAGGTCTGAAAGGCGGCTTTGGGCCAGCGTTCGGTGGCATCGGTGCCCAGGAACACGGCGCCTTCCGCGAGGTGACTGAAGTAGCGGCCCTCATCGGCCTGGGCAGCCGCCAGATGCCAATCGTCCAGGACGGCGGCCGCGGCTTTTTCGGCGGGAGACCGGGCCGAGAGGGCGAGGGCGGAACAGATGAACAGAGCGGGGATCAGGGCGAGGCGCATGGGGGCTCCGGAACGTTCCAGCCTAGCGTGCCTCGTCGGCGGGCGGCTTCGGCAGCCGCCGATCGAGGAAGGAACTGCACCCTGCCTGCTGCTTGGCGAGCTTCTTCGCGGTGCTCGCCGCGGCGGCGACCTCGTGGTGATTCAGGTAGGTTCCCGGCTGGACGCTCACCACGCCGATGGAGATGGTGACCAGGGCGTGGAAGACGGCCTGGCCCTGGCGGTCTTCGGAAACGTAGCCCCCGCGCGCCTTGTCCTCAGGGTGGAAGAACGCGTGGCGGCCGGATTCGAACCGTTCGAGGTAGGCCGCCACGCGGGGCTCCCAGTTCTCCTCGGGAATGGCCAGGATGAAGTCGTCTCCACCCACATGGCCAATGAAATCCAGGGCACCCGCGAAGCATTCCTGCAGCAGGCAGCCGGTCCACTGGATCAGCTCATCGCCGCGCCGGTAGCCGTACACGTCGTTGTACGGCTTGAAATGATCCAGGTCGCAATAGCAGACCACGAAAGGATCGTGGCCCTCCAGGCGGCCCTCCAGATGCTCATGAATGGGCACATTGCCGGGGAGCTGGGTGAGGGGGTTGGCGTAGCGGGCGGAGGCGATCTGCATCTGGGTGATTTCGCGCATGAGGTCATGTCCGGACCCCATGCCCGCATACCGGCCGTTCTGGGTGATGATGAATCCCAGCAGGATGTGGCGAGGGTCGGAAGACACCACGCGTTCGCTGAGGTCGTGGATCGAGATGGTGCGGTCCACGACGAGGCAGTCGCGCTCCATGAACAGGGTGCAGGACCGCTTGCCGTAGAGTTCCGGGCTGAAGGGTCGGGACATGGTGTCGGTGAAGGCGTGGCGGCTCAGGAGCCCGAGGGGAAGGCCGTCCTCCACCACAGGCAGGGACTGGAGTTCCGGCTGCCGGAGGAAGCGCGCCTGGACATCCAGGTTGGTGGTGGTCGGGGATACCGGGGGACTGGGGACCAGCAGCCGTTCGGCCGTGGTGCGCTGGGTCGACGTGGAAGGCCGCGTGGTGGTCACGGAGACGGGGCGCAGGCGGTGGATGAGTTCCTGGGAGATCCGGTGGTCGGGTTGGGGTGCCGGCTTCCCCAGCAGGAAGCCCTGTCCGTAATCGATCCCCAGTTCCTGGACCACCGCGAGGTCCGCGTCCGTCTCGATGCCCTCCGCGACGACGCGGGCGCCGGTCCGGTTGGCGAGTTCCTGGATGGAGCGCAGGAAGTGGAGCTTGACCGGGTCGGTGCCGACCCCTTGGACGAAGTGCTTGTCCACTTTCACGAATTCAGGCTTCAGTTCGGACCAAAGCCGGAGGCTGGAAAAGCCCTCGCCGAGATCGTCGAGGGCGATGGTGAAGCCCAGGGACCGGAGGTATTCGGCCGCCTCGAGGAGGGGTGCGTATTCGAAGGTGGGCTGACTTTCGGTGAGTTCGATGACGACGTTTCTGGGGAGGAGCCCCAGCTGGTTCACCAGGTCAGACCCAGCGGAGGCCCTTCCGCGGGCGTCGAGAAGGGCGCTGGGGCTGAGGTTCACGAAGATGCGATAGTGGGCCGAAAGCCCCGACCAGACCCCGAGGATGGACTCGATGCAGGCCCGTTCCAGGTCGGGAAGCAACCCTCCGCATCTGGCGACGCCCAGCAGGTTCAGCGGCGCGTGCAGGACGGAGTCACTGGGTCCGCGGATCAGGCCCTCGAATCCATAAAGCTCGCCGATCCTGAGGTCGAAGATCGGCTGGAAGCGGGGCGACAAACTCCTCCGATCCAGGATGGCCCGCAGTTCGGCCAGGAGTGGGTTCGGTTCCCGGTCGGCGGAGGGAACCCCTGGAAGGCAGGGGGGGGCGGGGGCGATGTCCAGGTTCGGCACGAATTCGGGCATGCGCAACTCCATGCCCGTCTTTTCGTCGGGGGCACCGGCGGCACCGAGGGCCGTCGGGTGACATCTTTGTAAAAACACTACTTCAGGGTCACCTTCACCCGCATCCGTCCGCTGGCGTCCGTGTCGAGCACTTCCCAGGACAGCGGGCCGCTGCGGCCCTTGGCGGTCTCGCCGGAACCCAGGTTGAAGGCGGCGTCGTCGAGTTCCCACATGCGGCAGGGAAAGCGGGGTTTGGGGGGCTCGGGACTACCGGGATGGGCATCCACCACCCGCACGGGACCCTTGGGATCACCGTAGCTCAGCAGGCTGGGGTCGATGCGGGCCACCACCAGGCCTTCCATGCCGGGGCCAAACCGGCCGCCGATGCGGCCCCGCTCGAAACCCCAGGGGCGGCGCACCTCCAGGCTGAAGAAGCGGCCCTTCTTTCGGGGATCGGGCAGGGTGACCCACTGGGGATCGGCGCCGGGGGCCCGGGAGGCCGGTGCGATCCAGCCTTCCCAGGTCCGGCGTTTCACGGAGAGGCGGGACACGGTGCTCCGGAAGTGGCCCCGGTACCAGAGTTCGGAGCGCACCCAGGCCGTGGGATGGGAGGGACTGTAGCCCGTGTCCTCCACCCAGGGGCCCTCGCCCGGATGGGAACGGTCCCACCCGCGGTACTGGCCTGCGTCCATCAGATCCCAGATGCCTGCGGTGAAGGGGTCCTTGCAATCCACATAGAGGTCGTCCACCCGGTGCTCACCCATGGCGTGAAAGGATTCGTGGACGATGTTTCCCAGGGGCACTTCCTCCGTCATGAACAGCAGGGGCCAGCGCCGGGTCTGGTCCCATGGCAGGGGCATGAGCAGGCTCACGGCCTTGAGGTGGGCTTCATCGGCGGTGAGGGACTGAGGGGCGCCCGGTGTGATGATCCAGAGGTGGTCGGGTTTGCCATCGGATTTCGGCGCACCGGTGCGGTTGTCGACGCGATCGCAGTCGCCCAGGGCTTCATGGTGCAGCCGCTCCAGGACCCAGGCGGCCATGGCTTGCTTGTGGTCATCAAGGCGGGGCGCTGGATGGTCGGCGCTACGCAGTTTGAGAAAGCGGCCCTCGACCAGGGAAAGGGCGCCCTTGCTCACTTCATAGAGGTAGTTGGCGGCGCTGGCGACACCGGGCCGGCGCGAGAAGATCAGTTCCCGCAGGGCGCCGTCCGGCAGCTTCGAGGGTTCATCGGTGAAGTCCAGACGCACGAGGCAGACGGCTTCCCTTCGGAAACCGGGTTCGGGACGCAGGATCAGGTCCCGGGACCAGTCCGCAGCAGGCACGAGATCGCGGCGCCAACCGTCCTTCTCCACGATGAGCACGGTGTCTGCCGCTTCCAGATCAAGCTGGAACCGTCCCTCGGCATCTGTTTGCGTGAAGGGCACCTCGCCGGCTGGGGATATCCGGGGCAGGCGATCAGGATAGACGCGGACGCCCGGCAGGCCGTGGCGGCCATCCGTGATGCGCCCTTCGACGGGGGCCCCGAAAAGGGCGGTGGCCAGAAGCCCGAGGCTGATCGCCCGGAGGCTTGCGCTCATCCTCACGCCTGGACGAGCTTCTGCAGGTGGGCCAGCCGGGCCAACAGGGCCACACGGCGGCGGGTTTCGGGAGCGACCAGCGGCTTCTCCAGCGCATCGGCCACGGGCTCCTGCATCCGTGACCAGGTCTCCAACTCCCCGGGACTGTGAAGGAGGAGGATGGGCATATCTTTCAGTTCCTCAGACTGATGGACAGCCACAGCCAGGGTCTGGGCGCTGCCTTCGAGCAGTTCGGTGTCCAGCACCAGCACATCGGGCCGGTGGGCCAGGATCTGGGCCCGGGCCTGGCCCTCGCCCTGGGCTTCGAAAAAGGTGGCCTGGTCCTTGCCGTAGTGGTTCTGAACCTGGGAGCGCACCAGGGAACTGGCGGATACCACCAGCACCTTGGGGCGGGCGGGTGCGAGGGTTCCTGCCCGAAGGCTGAGGGCTCGAATCCGCAGGTGGGTCTGCACCCGCACCTGAAGCAGCATGGTGTTGGCGGGTTTGCGGAGGAAATCATCGGCGCCGGCCGCGTAGCTGCGATCCTTGGCGTCCCGGCTCAGGGCCGTGAGCACCAGGATGGGGATGGAGGCGGTCCTTGGATCGCTCTTGATCGTCTCGCAGGCCTTGAAGCCATCCATGGCCGGCATCACCGCATCCATGATGATGAGGTCAGGCAGCCCTTCCATCATCCGATCCAGGGCCTCTTGCCCGTTGGAGGCGGTGATGAGCCGATGACCCAAGGGATGGAGTTGCGCCTCAATCTGGCGCCTCTGAAGGGCATTGTCCTCCACCATCAGGATGGTCATGGGGGACGCGAACTGGGACAAGCTGGCTCCTTGGTCTCGTTATATGAGGTTAGAGGGCCTATCGGTTCGGATCAACCCGGGGATGAAGATCGGGACTGGTAAAACTCCGCAGACAACGGCACTTTCCAACGATACAATGGCGGGTTCGAGGTTTCTCAGTGGCGCATCCCAGTCTCATCCGCAACTTTTCCATTGTCGCGCATATCGACCACGGCAAGTCGACTCTGGCGGATCGCCTGCTTGAGCTGACCAAGACCGTGGCCGGACGGGACATGCAGGCCCAGATCCTGGACGACATGGACCTGGAGCGCGAGCGCGGCATCACCATCAAAGCCCATGCGGTGACGCTGAAATACACGGCGCTCGACGGCCAAACCTATACCCTGAATCTCATCGATACCCCCGGCCATGTGGATTTCACCTATGAGGTCAGCCGCAGCCTCGCCGCCTGCGAAGGGGCCATCCTGGTGGTGGACGCCACCCAGGGTGTGGAGGCCCAGACGCTGGCCAACGCCTACCTGGCCCTGGAGAACGGGCTGGAAGTCTTTCCGGTGCTCAACAAGACCGACCTGCCCAGCGCGGACCCCGAGCGCGTGCTGGAGCAGATCGATACCGTCATCGGCCTGGTGGATACGGCCCACGCGGTGAACGTGAGTGCGAAGACTGGCGAGAACTGCGGCCAGGTGCTGGAGCAGATCGTGAAGTGCATCCCGGCGCCCCAGGGGGATCCGAAAGCCCCGCTGCAGGCCCTGGTCTTCGACTGCTACTACGATGCCTACCGCGGCGTGGTGAACCTCATCCGGGTGGTGAACGGCACCCTGAAGGCCGGTGATCAGATCCGCTTCATGTCCACGGGCAGCGAGCACCGGGTGGACGAGATCGGCATCTTCGATCCCAAGATGGACAAGCAGGAATCGCTGTCCGTGGGTGAAGTGGGCTATCTGGTGGCCAACATCCGGCAGCTGGTGGATGTGAAGGTCGGCGATACGGTGACCCATGCGGTGACCCTCACCACGAAGCCTGCCACCGAGATGCTGAAGGGCTTCAAGGAGATCCAGCCGGTGGTCTTCGCGGGGATCTTCCCGACCTCCAGCGACGATTACGAGAACCTCCGCAACGCCATGGACAAGCTCCGGCTCAACGACAGCAGCTTCACCTACGAGCCCGAGACTTCCACGGCCCTGGGTTTCGGCTTCCGGTGCGGGTTCCTGGGCCTGCTCCACATGGAGATCGTGCAGGAGCGCCTGGAACGCGAGTTCGATCTGGATCTCATCACCACGGCCCCCAGCGTGCGCTTCCATGTCCACCTCACGGATGGCACCGAAGCTTCCGTGGACAACCCCTCCAAGCTGCCACCGCTCCAGAAGATCGCGAAGATCGAGGAACCCATCATCGAGGCGACCATCCTCACGCGCACCGATTTCGTGGGTGGCCTGATCAAGCTTTGCGAAGAGCGTCGCGGCATCCAGCAGAAGCTCGAATACGTGAGTCAGGACCGGGTGATGCTCGTCTACGAACTTCCCCTCAACGAGGTGGTGCTCGACTTCTACGACAAGCTCAAGTCCATCTCAAAGGGCTACGCCAGCTTCGACTACCACATGAAGCACTACACCGAATCCGACTTGGTGAAGATGGACATCCTGGTGAACGGCGAGGCGGTGGACGCCCTGTCCATCATGGTGCATCGCAGCAAGAGCCAGACCCTGGGTCTCGCTCTGTGCCAGAAGATGAAGGAAGTGATCCCCCAGCAGATGTTCGATGTGGCCATCCAGTCCGCCATCGGCAGCAAGATCATTGCCCGCACCAACGTGAAGGCCCGGCGCAAGGATGTCCTCGCCAAGTGCTACGGCGGCGACGTCAGCCGCAAGAAGAAGCTCCTCAACAAACAAAAAGAGGGCAAGAAGCGGATGAAGGCCATCGGCAACGTGGACATTCCCCAAGAGGCCTTCCTGGCGATCCTGAAGGTCGACAACTAAAAAAACGGGACAGGATTGACAAGATTAAGTGCTTGATTAACAGGATTAAAGATTAAGAGCAATTGCTTTTGAAATCCTGTCAATCCTGCTTTTCATCCTGTTAATCCTGTCCTCGCTTTTGTTGTGCGAGCGGCCTAGCCGATCTTGTCGTCGTCCTTGATCTCCCCGGCCTCGATGAGATTGGTGAGGAGGCGCTGGAGTTCGTCCTGGCCGATGAGGCCGCGGCGCTGGAAGAGGCGGATCATGCCCAAGACGAGGGTGCGGGTCTGGTAGGACTCCAGGCGCCGAACTGTCTCGCCGCTCGTCCTGCTATGCACCAGATCAGGACTGACGACCGGCGGAGCGGGACGGGGAGCGGATGCGGATTCGAAAAAGCCGAAGGGATCGATGTTCACCGGCTGCGTGGGCGCGGTCGCCCCGTCGAAGAAGGGATCGCGGGGAAAACTGGCGGCTCCAGACGGGA
>JAVBYJ010000061.1 GCA_030824075.1 Geothrix sp. | reverse complement strand
AAATGGGCGGCTTGAAAGAGTGGCCTTGACGGGCGAATAAAAAGCGATAAGTTGAGTCAACAGCTGCGTGGCCGGGGTGAGGGGTTGATCCGAGTTTAGCGGGATAGGCGATCTGATTCGATCGGAGCAGAGACCATGCTCGAGGGGAATAGGCAGACGGGTGAAGGACGGATGGAGGGAGAGGGGCCGCAGCCACCGAGGCTCCTGGGGCAGCTGAGGGAGCAGCTGCGGGTCCGGCACTACAGCCTGCGGACCGAGGATGCCTACGTGGACTGGGCGCGGCGGTTCATCCTCTTCCACGGCAAGCGGCATCCCAGGGACATGGGGGCACCGGAGGTCCAGACCTTCCTGAGCCACCTGGCGGTGGAGCGGCATGTCTCACCGTCCACGCAGAACCAGGCGAAGGCGGCCCTGCTCTTTCTCTACCGGCACCTGCTCAAGGTGGATATGCCGTGGCTTGGCGAGGTGGTCCAGGCCAAGCGCCAGCCGCACCTGCCGGTGGTGCTCACGCCGGGGGAGGTGCGGGTCCTTCTGGATCAGATGGAAGGCGGCATGGCCCTGGTGGCGCAGGTTCTGTATGGGACGGGCCTGAGGTTGATGGAGGGGCTGCGCCTGCGGGTGAAGGATGTGGAATTCGACCGGCGGGAAATCCTGGTCAGGGACGGGAAGGGCGGCAAGGACCGGGTGACGATGTTGCCCGATCGCCTGGTGGGGCCCCTTCAGGCGCACCTGGACAAGGTGCGGGCCCTGCACGAGCGGGATCTGGCCGAGGGCTTCGGCGAGGTCTTTCTGCCGGATGCGCTGGCGGAGAAGTTCGCGGCCGCGCCCCGGGCCTGGGGCTGGCAGTGGGTGTTTCCCTCGGGCCTGCGCTCGGTGGATCCGCGCTCGGGCATCACCCGCCGCCACCACCTGCAGCCGGAGAGCGTGCAGAAGGCCGTCCGTCTGGCGGCCCGGTCCGGGGAGCTGGTCAAGCCCGTCACGCCCCACGTGCTGCGCCACAGCTTCGCCACGCACCTGCTGGCTGCGGGCCATGACATCCGCACCGTGCAGGAGCTGCTGGGCCACAAGGACGTCGCCACGACGATGATCTATACCCATGTGCTGAACCGGGGCGGCCGGGGGGTGCTGAGCCCGCTGGATGGGCTGTGAGACGCGCAAGATGGAACACGGAGGAGCGCTGATGGCCAAACGACATCGGATGATCGGCCACCCTCTGCGTGAGAAGCGGGAAACCAGGGTGGTCGGGTTGGAGTAACCTCGTCCCATGCACATGCGCGACCACGCATTCCGCAGGTTGGTGGATGAGGCGCTGGGGCTCGTTCCGGTGGAGTTCAGGCCCTACCTCGACGGGGTGTCCGTGGTCATCGAGGACTGGGCCCCCGACGATCTGTTGGACGAGTTGGGCGTTCCTGAGGACGACACGCTCTACGGGTTGTATGCGGGGCGGGCGCTGACGGACGGCCCATCCGAGTCCGGTGAACTGCCGCCCCGGATCACGATCTACCGGGGGCCCCTGCTGGAGGACTGCGAGGACGAGGACGACCTGCGGGACGAGATCGCCACCACGGTCATCCATGAGATCGCCCACCACTTCGGCATTGATGAGGACCGGCTGGAGGAACTGGGCTGGGGCTGAGTGCTTCCGGCCTTGGGGGCGCCCTTTTCTGCCCGTTGGGCCGCTGCCGGTCCCGCGCTATGCTGCCCGGATGCTGAAACGCCTCGGGTCGATCATCAAGGGGTCCTTCGCCAGTTCGGTCCTGGCGATGAATGCCGTGGCCATCTGCGCAGGCATGATGCCCCTGGCGGTGATGAAGCTGATGCTGCCCTTCGGAGCCGTGCGCCGGGGCACGGATCGCGTGTTGAACATCCTGGCGGAGCGGTGGATCGCCGTGAACGGCTGGTGGATGGCGCTGGTGCAGCGCATCCGCTGGGATGTGACGGGGCTCGACGGCCTGCGGCGCAAGGGCTGGTATCTGGTGAGCAGCAACCACCAGAGCTGGGTGGACATCCTGGTGCTGCAGAAGGTCTTCCACCGCCGTGTGCCGTTCCTGAAGTTCTTCCTCAAGCGGCAGCTGCTCTACGTGCCGGTGATGGGCCTGGCCTGGTGGGCCCTGGATTTCCCGTTCATGCGGCGGCGCAGCGGCAGCCGCTCGGCGGACCTGGCCACGGCCCGCAAGGCCTGTGAGAAGTTCCGCCAGATCCCCACGTCGGTGATGAATTTCCTGGAAGGCACGCGGTTCAACCGCGCCAAGCATGACCAGCAGCAATCGCCCTACCGGCACCTGCTGAAGCCGAAAGTGGGCGGCCTCGCCACGGCCCTGAGCGCCATGGGCGAGCGGTTCGATGCCCTGCTGGACGTCACCATCATCTACCCCGAGGGCGTGCCCACCTTCTGGGACCTGCTTTCCGGTCAGCTGAAGCAGGTGGTGGTGCGGGTGCGGGAGCTGGAGATCCCGAAGGAGCTGCTGGGCGGGGACTACGAGGGTGACCCCGTCTTTCGCGCCCGCATGCAGGGCTTCGTGCAGGACCTGTGGGCCGAGAAGGACCGGATGATCGAGGAGCTCAGGCTGCCCGGCGGGCTTCCCGCCGAGGTCTGATCAGATCAGCAGCAGGGTTCCGAAGAGGGAGCCCAGCAGGGGGGGGCGACCGGGGGTCCGGTCCTCGTAGAGGCCCGCCAGCCCGGCATCGGGGTGGTACCGGCCAGGGGTTGCCAGCGTCAGGTCGTGGAAGCAGACCTGGGCGCACAGGTTGGAGGCGAGGGCCGCTTCGTCGCCCGCCTTGATCTGGGCGGTGCTGAAAACCCGGGAGGCGGCCTTGTGCTGGCGGAGGCGCTTGCGGATCCGGTCGAAGAGACCCGCGTAGGCCTCGAGGGAGAGTGGTGCCCCCAGGCGGTCCAGGCGATCGAGGGTGGCGAAGATGTGGAGCAGCACCTGGACGGAGATGCGGGTGGGGGAATCCCCATCCTGGAATCGGCTTTGGATGGCGGCGAAGGCGTCGATGGGCCCCTGGATCCGCGCCTTGTTGAAGCCCGCGGCGTGGGCCAGGTGGGTGCCGAAGATCAGGGTGGTGCCCCGGTCACCCAGGTCGTAGGGGGCGGTTTTGGCGGCTTCCAGCACGGCCTCGAGGGCCTGGCGGATGAAGCGGTCCAGGAGGATGCCCGGGGAAAAGGTGCGGACCCGGGCCGCGTGGGCCAGGACCAGGGCCAGCCGGAAGAACTGCCCGTCCCGGATCCGGATGTCCTGCAGCAGGTCGGATTGGACCCGGTGAACGGCCTCGAAGAGGCGGATCCGCTGCTCCACCAGCTCCTCGTCTCCGATGAGGCCGCCGTCCGCCAGGAGGAGGTCCACCGCATAGGGCACGCGCCAGCCGGAGGCGGCGACGGTGGCGGGCAGCAGCGCCTGCATGCGCTGCATCGCGGCACTCAGGCGCTCGCGGCTGCACCAGAGGTAGGCCCGCTTGGGATCCTCCCGGGACGTGCGGAGGAGGCGCACCAGGAAGCCGATCTTCGCGCGGAGGGGATGCAGCTCTGTGTAGAGGGGGATCCGGTCGAAGGCATTCAGCAGGTCCTCGTACTCGCCCACGACGGCGGAGGGGCGCTCGCCCCGGGCCATGCGATCCACGAGCAGGGTCAGGAGACCCGAGGGATCCTCCTTGAAATGGGGGAAGCTTTCGCCGCGATGACTGGGGCCGAAGGCGGTCTGCAGGGACGCATCGAGCAGCTCGATCACCGGGGCCTCGGGCAGGGCCGCCTCTCCGGCGGGCGTGAGCCGGAAGTAGCCCTCGCCTTCCACCTGCGTGCCGGGTGGGGTCTGCTTCTGGACCTGGTCGATCTCCCGGTCTGTGGCGGCCAGGCGGTCCAGGCAGTCCCGCCGTTCCACCTGCAGGTAGTCCTGGATGCGGTCCAGGTTCGGCAGGGCGTCCTGGGAGGCGCGCACGCCCCGCACCTGGAGCTTCAGGAGGTCCAGGAGGCGGACGAGCTGGACGGCATCCGGGTCATTGGGACCCGGGCCTGCCGGAGTGCCGAGGGGAAGCAGGCCCGCCAGACGGGATTTCGGCGCCATCCGGCGCTGCAGGCGGTCCGCGCAGCCCTTGGCCTCGATGATCTGGCGGTGGGTTTCCTGCAGGGCTTCGTACCGGCCTTCCAGGCTGGCTTGCTTGGGCCGCTCGTCCTTCTGGATGAGGCCCCTGGTCAGCAGATCCTCCAGGCCATCCCGTCCAAGGGTCTCCAGGCGCACCGTATCGGAGGCAGCCAGGAGCTTGAGGCGGTCGAGGGTGG
>JAVBYJ010000059.1 GCA_030824075.1 Geothrix sp. | reverse complement strand
GCCTATCATCGGCCCAGGGGCCGGGTCACCCAAGAATGGGAGGTCCAAACACGGAAAGGGGCCCCGCCACCGGGACCCCTTCCGCGTGACGGGTTGGCTTACCCGTTCGTCTTGACGAACTGCTCCATGAATTCCACCAGGGTCTTCACGTGGTCCACGGTGACGGCGTTGTAGGTGCTGACGCGGATGCCACCGATGTCGCGGTAGCCCTTCAGGCCCACCATGTTGGCCTTCTTGGCTTCCTTCACGAAGAGGTCGTCCAGCTCGGGGGTGGGCAGGAAGAAGTCCACGTTCATGAGGCTGCGGTGGGCCTTCTCGGTGACGAAGCCCTTGTAGAAGCCCGGGTGCTTGTCGATGCAGCCATAGAGCAGCTCGCCCTTCTTGCGGTTGCTGGCCTCGATGGCCGGCAGGCCGCCGATGCTCTTGTTGTAGGCCAGCACGTTGCGCAGGATGTAGATGCCAAACGTCGGCGGGGTGTTGTAGAGGCTGTTCTTTTCGGCGTGGAGCTTGTAGCGCAGGTAGCTGGGCAGGTCCTGGGCTTCGCAGGTCTCGAGAAAATCCTCGCGGATGATGGTCAGCGTGACGCCGCTGGGGCCAAGGTTCTTCTGGGCGCCGCCGTAGATGAGGCCGAAGGGGCTCACATCAAAGGGCCGCCACATGAAGTCGCTGCTCATGTCGCAGACGAGCGGCACGTCGGCCTTGGGGAACTCGTGCCACTGGGTGCCCTCGACGGTGTTGTTGGACGTGAAGTGCAGGAAGGAACTGTCGGCGTTCTGCTTGATCTCGCTGGCGTAGGGCAGGCGGCTGAACTTCAGATCCTTGGTGCTGGCGGCCACGCGGACATTGTCCCCGGCCACGAGCTTGGCTTCCTTGGTGGCTTTCTCCGCCCAGTTGCCGGTGACGATGTAGTCGGCCTTGCGGCCGCCGCGCAGCAGGTTGAGGGGGATCATGCCGAAGCTGAGGTGCGCGCCGCCCTGGAGCAGGAGCACCTTGTAGTTCGAGGGCAGGCCCATCAGCTCCTTGGTGAGGGCGATGGCCTCCTCGTGCACCGCGTCGTACTCCTTGGAGCGGTGGCTGACTTCCATGACGGACATGCCGGTGCCGGCGAAGTCCAAAAGCTCAGCCTGGGCGCGCTCGAGGGCGGGCAGGGGCAGGCCGGCGGGGCCGGCGTAGAAGTTGATCGCGCGCTGGGTCATGGGAGGCTCCTCTAAGAAACGGAAACGGAACTAATCACGAAGACAGGAAGACCACGAAAACTGAAACGGCTTTTGCATTTCTTCGTGGTCTTCCTGTCTTCGTGGTTGATATTTTACGCCTTGAAATCTTGAAGAATGAGCACCACTTCGTCGCCGATGCGGCCGAGGTTTTCCTTGGAGCTGGCGCCCAGGTGCGGGGCCATGAAGACGTTTGGGGCGGTGAGCAGCGGGCAGTCCGCTGGGGGCGGATCGCTGGGCCACACATCGGTACCATAGGCGCGGAGCTTGCCGCTGGCGAGGGCCGCCGCGACATCGGCATCGACCACGCACTTGCCGCGGCCGGTGTTGATGAGGATGAGGCCATCCTTCGCCTTGGCGAGAAAGGCGGCGTTGATCATGCCCCGGGTGTCGTCGGTCAGCGGCGTGTGCATGCTGATGACGTCGGCCTTGGAGGCCAGTTCGTCGAGGCTGACGAGTTTCGCGATGGGGTGTTCTTTCAGGAAGGGATCGAAGGCGAGCACCTCCATGCCGAAGGCCTGGGCGCGCTTGGCGACTTCGGTGGCAATGGCGCCGGCGCCGATGAGGCCCAGGGTCTTCTTGAAGAGTTCCGTGCGCTTGAGCTCGCTCTTGAGGAACTTGCCTTCCTTCATGGAGGTGTGGGCTTCGATGAGGCGCGCGGGAATGGCCACCATGAAGGCCATGGCCATTTCCGCCACGGCCACGCTGCTGGCCCGGGGGGTGTTCATGGCCTTGATGCCCTTCTCGGCGCACAGCTTTTTGTCGACGTTGTCCATGCCCACGCCGCCCCGGATGACGAGCTTGAGGTGGGGGGCCTTGGCCACGAGGTCAGCATCGACCTTGGTTTTGGAGCGGACGAGGAGGACATGGGCTTCAGCCAAGGTGGCCAGGTCGCTGCTGACCGTGCCGAAGGGCGCCAGCCGCTCCGGCAGCTTGGCATCGAAGGCATCGGCGATAAGGATGTGCATGGGAACTCCGCAGAACAAAAGAAAAGTCAGTCCACAGATTTCACAGATTCACACAGATTAAAAAGACAAACGCAGAACGGAAATGGCATGGGGTATTAGGCAGTTCTAATCTGTGAAATCTGTGGAATCTGTGGATCAAAAAGCTTTCCCGAAACCGCCTCAGCCTTCGTACATCCGCACGAGCAGGCCGGAGCGGAGTTTGGGTTCGAACCAGGTGGACTTGGGCGGCATGACTTCGCCGGCGTCGGCCACGGACATGAGCTGGGTGAGCGAGGTGGGATAGACGGAGAAGGCCACGGCATAGCCTTCCTTCACCCGGCGCTCCAGCTCGTCCATGCCGCGGATACCGCCCACGAAGTCGATGCGGGTGTTCGTGCGGGGATCGTCGATGCCGAGGATCGGGCTGAGCAGGTTCTCCTGCAGGATGCTCACATCCAGGCCGCGCACGGGGTCGGCGGCGGGGAAGCTGCCGGGCTTGGCCTTCAGTTCGTACCAGGTGCCACCCAGGTACATCCCGAAGGTGGTGGGGGCCTGGGCGGCGCGATGGGTGGACACGGCCACATCGAACGTCTCGCGGACCTTGGCGAGGAAGGCCTCCTGGCTGAGGCCGTTGAGATCCTTCACCACGCGGTTGTAGTCCATGATCTTCAGCTGGTCGTGGGGGAAGACCACGGCCATGAAGCTCTCGAACGACTCGTCGCCATCCAGCGTGAGGCCCTTGGCCTTGGCCTCGGCGCGCCGGGCCTGACCGTAGCGAATGGCGGCGGCGGTGCGGTGGTGGCCGTCGGCGATGTAGAGGGCATCCACGCCGTTGAAGAGGTGCACCAGTTCGTAGACCACGGTTTCGCCCGAGACCACCCACACGGTGTGGCCGATGCCGTCCGGCGTGACCACGTCGTAGACCGGAATCTGCTTCCGGATGTCGTTGACGATGTGATCGATGTAGGGCACCGCCCGGTAGGTGAGGAACACGGGCTCGGCGTTGGCGGCCTGCTCGGTGACGTGGCGGGTGCGGTCGTCCTCCTTGTCCTTGCGGGTGAATTCGTGGCGCTTGATGGTGCCGTTTTCATATTCTTCGACGGAGCAAAGCCCCACCAGGCCGGCCTGGACGTGGTCGCCCATGCGCTGCTGGTAGACGTAGAGGCAGGGCGTGTTCTCGTGAAAGAGGGTGCCGTTCTGGATCAGGGCCCGGAGGTTGGCCACCCCCTTGGCGTAGACCTCGTCCGCATGGACATCGATGCCCGCGGGCAGGTCGATCTCGGGGCGTCCCACGTGGAGGAAGGAATGGGGATTCCCCTTGGCCAGCTCGGCGGCTTCCTGGGTGTTCACCACGTCGTAGGGGACCGAGGCGACCTGGACGGCGAGTTCGGGCCGGGGGCGGTGGGCGCGAAAGGGCTTCAGCTGGGACATGGACACCTGCCTGGGAAGGGGCCCCGGTGGGGCCGCACTGGCGCCATTATTCCCCGGGTGGTGCCCTTTGGACGCCTGTTCGGGTCTGTTTTGACGAAAGTCCCAGACTTGGCCCGTTTCCAGCCCGAACTGTCAAGCCCGGCGCCCTGCCACAGACGGGTTTCCCAGGGTGCTCAACGGTGCTCAGGCCTCGCCGAATTCGGGGTTCCGGTGGTCGGTGATCATGGCCGCGTTCATCAGGAGTTCGGTGAGGGGCAGGTCGAGGGTCGGGTCCACGCGGCAGGTTTCCACGAACTCGATGTCCGGCCGGTCCCAGGTAAGGATCTCGTAGGCGGCTTGAAGGCCTTCATCGGCGTGGTAGGCCGCGTGCACCAACTCGCCCTGCTTCAGGTACAGCAGGCCCATACCGGCATCGGACTTGACGGTGAGGGTGCAGGATTTCTTCTCCCAGTTCAGGAGCTGGAGGATGCTGTTGAGCCCGATGCCCCGGATCATGCCGGTGGGCTCGAACTGGGCCGCGGCGCGGATGGCGTCCATGAGCAGGGTGAGCCGGGGCGGCTTGGTGAGGATGCGGATGGCGCCCAGCTGCAGGGGGGTGTTCAGGTGCTGGCTTTCGTCCAGTCCGGTCATCACGATGATGGGCACCTGGGGGTAGCGGCGGCTCACCTTGGCGATGAGGTTGAAGCCGTCCATCACGGGCATGTTGAGATCGGTCACCAGGACATGCACCGGCTCCTGCCGGAGCAGCTCCAGGGCCTGGCCACCGTCCTGGGCCATGAGGATCTTGAAGCCCTGGAGCCCCTTCAGGCCGGCCCGGTAGAGGCTCAGGGTGGCGCGGTCATCCTCCACCACCAACAGGGTCTTGGGGGC
>JAVBYJ010000049.1 GCA_030824075.1 Geothrix sp. | reverse complement strand
CTACGACGGGTTGACGTTTGCCCCAACGCAATCCAATGCCCGCCAAAGCCTGGCCCTCCTTGCGGCTGACCCTGGATTCGATCTGCACGAGGCGTCCCTCCAGGCTGGCGAATACCTGATCGCCAAACAGGATCTGGAGGCCCAGGCCCACCACCCCACTCAGGCGGGTGGTGTGCGAGCCGGTGCCCGAGAGGGGCGAACCGATGGTGGTGGCGCCCACGCCGAGCCGCAAGAAGGGGCGGATGGTCTGAGGCGTGTGGAAAGGATTGATGAGCAGGGAACCGGTGGCGTGGGCCTCCTTGGACTTCCCGTAGCCATAGTCCACGTTGGTGTACAAGCCGGAAGCCTCCAGGCCCAAGGTCCCGTTGATCCACGTGCCCACGCCAAATCCGATGGCGGGTTGCTGATGGTTGGGATTCTTGGTCTTGTGATCGGTGATGCCGCCCTGGATCTGGACCCAGCGGAAATCATCCTGGTTATCTGAGGCCACCAGGGCTCCGGAAGCCAGGGCCAATGATAAGAAGGCAAGGGATACGCGCATCAATACTCCTGTAAACGCCGGTGGCAGGATGCCGCACAGCTTCAGACAGGGTCAGAGCACCATTTGGGCCAAAAAATTAAATATAATATATTCAGTTATTTAAATATTTAACAATCGTGAAAAACAGATTTAATCAATCAATATGATATAGACCCTCATTCATTTTGAGAAAGGACTTTCTGGCCGGATCAGGCGATCTCGTGGAGGCGAAACTCGGTCAGCACCGCGCGCAGAAATGCGGAGGACTCGGCAGCCGCGCCAGGCCCACCAGGGCCAGTTCCCAGGCCCGCATCGGGCCATGGAAGGCCGCGACCTCAGGGGTGAGGAGGCGGAGGGCATGGAGCGGGGCGGGATCCCCGGGCATGGGGAGCATGGGCACGGGCGTTCCAACCGCCGTGCGGAGCGCGGCGCGAAGGACATCGGCCAGCGGCGTGGCGCAGGGCAGCTCCAGGGGGGGCACCCGCAGTTCGGCACCTTCGGGGAGCGGCACACCGGGCCAGAGATCCGTTTCAAAGCCGCCGTCCTCCGGTGCCTCCCGCCACTCCGGGCGGCGGAAGATCATCTTGCGTCGGTCCTTCTCCCAGTCCGCCAGGAAGGTCTTCAGCTCGCCCTTCTCCAACGGTCCCATGGGCGCCTTCGCCAGCGGCACGGGCGTGGGCCGGAAGATCCGCCCGGGCATCCGCCGCACCAGCATGGGTTTTCCGGCCAGCCAGGGCAGGCCTGCATCCAGGGCGGCCACCAGCGCGCCAAGGCGTCGGCGGTGCAGCTCCAGGGCGGCCCTCAGATCGCAGTCGGGCAGTGGGACCAGGGCGAGGACGTTCAAGTCGAGTCCGCCGGCTTGGATCCGCTCTGCGGCTTCCAGGACGACCAGCAGATCCGTCGCGCTGCGCCCCAGCACGGCCACCTGGGGCAGGCCGTGGCCCCTGAGGCGCTCGACCAGAAGGAGGCCTCCGCCCGTGCTTCCGTCCATGCCGCCTGTCGCCCCCATGAGGAGGGTGCCGCCCAGGTCCGCGGCCAGCTGGAGGGCGGCAGGGTTCATCATCCGAGGCGCTCCACCAGCACCTCGCGGCGCCGGTCCAGGAAGGCCGCCGCCAGGGGCAGGAGGGCCAGGTGCGCCGCCAGCGTGAGACCAAAGGCCAGACCCATCACAGGCACCAGCCACCCGGGCGCCAGCCAGGCCGCAAGGGCGAAGAGGCCCCCGAAGAGGCTGGTCCAGAGCCCAGAGGTGGCCAGGCTCAGCATGCCGACAGCGAAGGGCATGTTGCTGTTCTTCAGACTGTCCATGGCCATGGGGCGCGGCGCCCACACGGAGGTCCACTGTCCGACGGAACTCTGGGCGAGGAAGACGCAGCCCAGCATCAAGGCGCCGGCCATCAGCGGCGCGGGCCCTGCCCCCCCGAAGACCGCCAGGAGGGTGACGAGGAGCAGAGCCTGAAGCCCTTGGTGGGCGGCCATGCCGAGCAGCTTGCCCAGGAGCAGGTCGCGGGCGGACACGGGCAGCAGCAACAGGGTCTTGATGCCGTGGCGATCCAGGCCGAACTGGTTCAACACGACGTTGTTTCCCACCAGGGACAGGTAGGCGAAGGCCGCGGGCACGGCCCAGAGGGACTGTCCCCGGAACTCGGCAAAGGGGCCTTTGAGCAGCACCAGCGTCATGATCGGCATCAGGAAGGCGAATTTCCCTAGATGGCTGGCCATGAGCGTCCGGAAGTGGAGGCGGCCGATGCCCTCCGCTGGTCCGCGGAAGCTCCAGAGCCGGTCGGGTCCGCCGGAGGTCTGGGGCCGCTCGGCGCGGGATTCCCGGGCCACCAGGTGCGCTCCGAACAGCATCAGCAGCGTGAGAACCGCGACGGGGTAGGCGTGGAGGGCGAGGGCCGCGCCCCAATGGCCCTCCCTGGCCTGGACCAGACTCAGGGCGGCGCCGTGGCTGGGAAGCACGGAGAGAACTCGGGCACCCTGCCGGGCCAGCGCCTCGATCTGGACCTTTTGATCCGCCCGTTGGGCCATGGAGGCCTTGTTCCGCGAGCGCCGGGGCAGCTGGGAAGTGGCCAGGGTCGAGCCTACCCAGGCCAGAATGGCGAGCACCGTCAAAGCCAGGCGCAACCGTTTCACGAACGCGGCGGCCAGGCCCCCCACCAGGAGTTGCAGGGCCAGGAGGGTGACCAGGGTCTCCAGCAGGACCAGGGGCAGCAGCGGGAGGGTGGCGGGGGCTCCCAGGGCCACGCCTGACAGGAACCCGGTGAGCCCCACGCCCAGGAGGAGGGGCAGGGGATCGGCGAGGCCTGCCACGAGCTCCGCGACGTACAGGGTGTGCGCCTTCAGGGGGTAGCCCCGGTATGCCTCCCAACTCAGCTGACGGGCGCCGCCGGCCACCCCCCCGAAGAGGCCACCGCCGAGGCTGAGCAGGGCCAGCGCACCACCCAGCAGCGCCGGAGCCAACGGCTGGCTCAGGCGACTGCCCAGCAGCCAGCCCAGCCCCCCCATGCCGAAGAAGAGCGGGCCCGCCGCCAGAAGGCCGATCAGGGCGGCCAGCATTCCCATCACCCAGACGCCCTGGCGCCCCATCTCGCGTGCAGAGCGGTTCCACGAGGTCTGGAAGTGGGCCGTCAACAGCGCCCGAAAGGGGCTCAGGCGCCGGCTCACAGCCACGACAGCTCCCCCTTCTGGACGCCACCGACCAGATCCACGAAGAGCTGTTCGAGGCTTTCTTCACCGCGCCGCAGGTCCTCCAGAGGGCCGAACCCCTTGAGCCGGCCTTCGTCCAGAATGGCGATGAGGGGGCAGAGGCGCTCCACCACCTCGAGGATGTGACTGGTGAGCACCAGGGTCACCCCGCTCTGCTGCAGGCTGTTCAGGATGTCCTTGATGGTGCGGCTGGTGACGGGGTCGATGCCCTCGAAGGGTTCGTCGAGGAACACCATGCGGGGTCCATGGAGGAGGGCCGCACAGAGGGCCACCTTCTTCTTCATGCCGAAGCTGTAGTCAGCCATGAGCGTCTTTGGTGCCACGGCCAGATCCAGTTTGTCGAAGAGTTCCTCCCGGCGGCTGTCGATGAGGGCGTCTGGCATCCCGTACATGCGGCCCACGAAGCGCAGGTACTGGGGACCCGTGAGCATGTCGAGGAGGGCCATGTCCTCGGGCATGGCACCGATCTGCCGCTTGATCGCCAGGGGATCCGTTTCGAGGTCGAGCCCCAGCACCTGGATGCGTCCCGAGGTTGGTTTCAACAGCCCCGTCATCATCTTCAGGGTGGTGGATTTTCCTGCGCCATTCCGGCCGAGCAGGCCCAGAAAGGCACCCGGTTCCAGGCTGAGGCTCAGGCCCTCCACCGCCATCTTGTCGCCGAAGCGCTTGGTGAGGGAGTCGAGTTCCAGGGCGGGCATGCTTCGAGGGTAGCAGTGGGACCAGGGTCCGTTTTCAGGGCAGGCGCAGGGGCGCACCTGGCCGTGGTGATCCCGATATACTTCGACACCATGAAAAACCTTGATGCCTCGTTGTTGTCCCTGCTGATGCTTTCGGCCTGCACCAAACCGGAGGTCTCCCCGGATCCAAAGGGGCCTTCCAAGCCAGCGCCCGCGCCCATCTCAAAGCAATTGACGGGTGCCGCGATGACACCTCTGAACGACCTCAACATGGTGCGCACCAAGATCCCTTCGGTGCTGCTCGCCGCGCAGAAGGCTCCCTATGGGTCTCCCGCGGATCCCAGCTGTGACGGGCTGGCTGCGGAGATCCGACAGCTGGACGCCGCCCTGGCTCCGGATCTGGATGTTCCTTCGGCTCAAGGAAATCCGAGTCTGGCCGAGCGGGGCAGGACCGAGGCCGGGGAGGCCGCGGTGGGCGCGGTGAGGCACTCCGCGGAGGACGTGATCCCCCTCCGGGGTTGGGTGAGGCGATTGAGCGGCGCCGAGCGGTACTCCAAGCAGGTCACCCACGCCATCGGGGCCGGCATCGTTCGGAGGGCCTACCTCAAGGGGCTTGGACAGGCCCAGGGTTGCAAGGCCCCGGCGGCTC
>JAVBYJ010000036.1 GCA_030824075.1 Geothrix sp. | reverse complement strand
GCGCAGAGACACTCCCCCTCCCGCCCCCAGCTTCAGTGTGCCCAGGAAGGCATCGAGATCCTCGGTCGTGGTGTTCATCTCCGCGACGAAGGTCACCGAATCAGCCAGGTTCGCCACCTCGTTCTGAGCGTAGCTGGCCACCTTCGTCCGGATCGAGGACTGAAGGGTGAGGCCCGATACGAGGATCGATAGAAGGAGCACGCCACCGGTGATACCCACCACGCCGAAACCGAACTTCGCCCGCAGGCTGGTGGAGAACCGGGCGAAGGAATCATTGAATCCTGGCTGTCCTGCCAGAATTTTGTAGACCTTCATGAGGTTCTGTTTGGAAAGGAAGTACTGACAGATCCCACCCAAAGCCGCCAGCAACAGGAACATGGTCATGGTGATGGAACTCACCCAGAGGCTCAGATCCAAGTAGAGCTTCACCCAAACGTAAGCTCCCACGCTGAGACAGACGCCAAGGTAGAAGAAGAGCAGTGAAGATGACTGGGGGAACCGCGTCAGGGGACGATAAAGGTCCGGTCCCAGAGGCTGGGTCCTCAGGGTGCGACCGAGGTGACGAATCTGAAGGAGGGATCCGCCCGCCGCCAGCAGGCACATTCCCATCGAAACCGCGATGCCTTTGAGCGTCAGATGGAAGTCGCTTGGAGCTGCTAACAGGAAAAGGATGACCGCCACGAAGCAGGTCACCAACCAGATGCTCCTGCTGCTCAGGCGGAGCCGAGTTAGGACCAGATCCCGCTCGGGCCCGCTCAGACAAACGAATGCTTCCGCCCTGAGTTCAGACCGGGGTCCAGAAATAAAATCGGGCCGCACCATACTCGCGTGTTTCGGCCAATGCCCATCCCATCTGTAATTCCAGCATGGTTTGCCGGTCCGTCTCAAAGACCAGGACCCCCCCGGGGGCCATCCAGCCGCGCAGACGGGCCCCCATCTGGGCCCACAGGGCTTCGGCCTGATCGTAGGGCGGGTCCAGGAAAATGACAGCCTGGGCCGCGAAGGCGGCCTTCTCCAGGCGCCGCAGATCGGTCCGGAGCGGAGTCAGGCCGGTATCCCTGGCATTCCGGAGGAGGCAGGACCATCCAGGCTCTGCAGCCTCCACGCAGGTAACCGGCCCATAGCCCCGCGAACAGGCCTCAACGCCGACCGCGCCGGTTCCGGCACAGAGGTCGAGGAAGGGACCCGAAGGCCATCGCTGAAGAATGGAGAATAGGGCCTCCCGTGCACGATCCGAGGTGGGGCGCACCCGATTATCGTCCGGGGGAGGCGCCACCAATCGGCGGCCCTTCAGCGTTCCGGCGATGATCCGCACGGGCGGCGACAGGAACTCAGTAGGCCCAGCGCATGAGCGTCGAACCCCAGGTGAAGCCTGCTCCGAAGGCCGACAGAATCACCAGGTCGCCCTTGGCCATGCGTTTCTCCTCCACGGCCTGGTGGAGAGCCGTCGGAATGGTCGCCGTGGTGGTGTTGGCATAGCGGTCGATGTTCACCATCATGCGGGCGGGATCCAGCTCCAGCCGCTTGGCAGCGGCATCCATGATGCGGATGTTCGCCTGATGGGGCACGAAGAGCTTCAGCTCATCCCCTGTGAACCCGTTGCGATCCAGCAACAGCTTGCTATTGTCGGCCATCTCTCGGACCGCGTTCTTGAAGACCTCGCTACCTGCCTGGTGGATGTAGTGCTCCTTGGCCGCGACCGTCTCCGCCGACGCGGGTTTGAGGGAACCTCCGGCTGGCATGTAGAGGAAACAACCCCCCGAACCATCCACCTTGTGTTCGAAGTCGAGGATGCCGAGGCCATCTTCCACCCGTTCCACGATGACGGCGCCGGCCCCATCGCCAAACAGCACCGAGGTGGCCCGGTCCTCGAGGTTGATGATGGTCGACATGATATCCACGCCGACCACCGCGGCTCGGCGGATCCCGCCGGCGGCCACCATGCTGGCAGCCGTGGTGAGGCCGTAGAGGAAGCCCGAGCAGGCAGCATTCAAATCGAAGCCGAACGCGTTGGTGGCACCTACCATGTCCTGGATCCGACAGGCTGTCGCCGGGAACAGGGTGTCCGGCGTCACGGTGGTGACCAGGATCAGGTCCAGTTCAGAGGCCTTGATGCCTCGGTTGTCCAGGGCCATTTGAAGGGCCGGGGCCGCCAGCTGGGACGCGCCGGTGCCCGGCTCAGCCCAGCGGCGCTCACGAATGCCGGTGCGGGTCCGGATCCACTCGTCGTTGGTCTCCATGATCTTGGACAGATCGTCGTTGGTGACCACCTTGGGTGGGAAACACTGCCCAGTGGCTGTGATTCCGACGGGGGCGACAAGGCGACGGTTCAAAGGGCCTCCGGAACGAAACCGCCATCATCGCATGAACGGCCCTCCGAGTCAGCGCCCGCCCCGGAACTGACGCAGCAATGTGATGAGGCGATCCAGATCCAGCCGAGGCAGATCCCTTTCGCCAACTCGACCGACGGCATCGACCCAGGGCCGCCAAGGGTCGTCCTCCGGAGTTTCGCGCCATGCTTCGGGCCCCAGATCCAGGGTCCCCACCAGCCGGTCCAGGGGGATCCCCAAGCGCAGCCGCATGACGGCGAGGGCCACGGGGGTTCCGGTGCCCACCTCGCACCCTGGGAGGTCGCCCCAACTCAACACCGGCAGGAACTCCCCCTGATGAATCACCACTCCCGCGATGCCGCGAGGTCGTCCCGGCAGGGGGGAGACGGGAGTCGGGGTCACCACTTCTCGAAGGTCCAGCGTCGAAAGCAGAAGGTCCCTGCCCGCCGCCCTCGCCTGGAGCCATGATCCACGATCAAACACGGGCCACCCTGCGCATCAGAGAATCCATGGCGAGACCCAGGACCACCTCCGGATCCAGCACCCAAAGGGTGCCATCCTCCTGAGGACTGGCCCCCATGATGCCGCGTGAGTGGGCCAGATCGGGAAGGCTTCTGAGCAGCACCTCGCCCCGGCCCCCCACTTCGTCCACCCCGATCGCGACTTCCACGCTCCGCGCCGAGGCACCCTGCTGGGTCAACACCACGAAAGCCCGCTGTCCATCTGGCTCCGGAAGGCCCAGGCAGGCCTGCAGGGATTCCAGGGGGAGGGACATGCCGTGGACCTCCACCTGGCTGCCGCCATGGATGATGTGAGGCCCCGCCTGGACCCGCAGAACACTCCCGAGGGGAATCCCGAACCCGAATCCGCCGCATCGGACTTTCAGACAGTTCACCACGGCGCGGGTCAAGGGGATGGTCAGCCGGATGAGGCTCCCTCTCCGCGCCTCGCTCGAGATGTGGATCTCACCCCCCAAGCTTTCGACCTCGGCCCGGACGACGTCCATCCCCACGCCGCGCCCCGAAATCTGGGAGGCCCGGTCCTGGGTTGAAAAACCCGGTTCCAGCGCCAGACGGTAGAGGCGCTCGGGGGAATGGGACTCGCCCGCCTTGATCAGGCCCAGGGCCACGCCGCGAGCTTCGATCAGAGCCAGATCGAAACCCCGACCATCGTCCCGGATGTCAAAACGCAGATTCCGTCCCCGCTGTATGGCGGAGATCCGGAGAGAGCCGGCCTCGAGCTTCCCCTGTGCCAGCCGTTCGGAGGGGGCCTCGAGCCCGTGGTCCAGCGCATTCCGGATCAGGTGGAGGAAGGGCTCCGTCAGGCGCCCCAGCAGGTTCCTCTCCAGCTCGAGATCTCCCCCCTGGAAGGAGAGCTTCACGGGCTTGCCCGTGTCCCGGCTCAGGCTTTTCACCATGGGCTCGATCCGGGCGAACAGGCTCTCCACCTTGACCATGCGCATCTGGAGCAGGTCCTTCTGAACCTCCAGAAGGCCATCCTCGATCCGGCCCATGAGGGCCAGGGGCCGCTCAGTGCCGGCCCCACCGGGCTCCCGCATCAACAGGCTGGCCGCGTCCCTGAGTTGGCCTACCTCCATCAGGCGGGCCTCCAGAGCCTCCACGCGATGGGCTGGCAGCCGCAGAATCTCCACTTCCTGCACCGGAACCGGAGGGGGCGGAGGATCGGGGGCCACGGGTGCCTGGACAGGCGGCGCCTCCACGGTGGCCTCCTCCCGCAGGCTGTCAGGCACTCGGGAGGGATCTGCCAGGAGGGAGGTTCCCAGGATCTCGTCAGGCAGACCCGGGAGACGACTGGGGTCGAATTCCCGACAGGCGGTGATCAAGAGGAAGGCCAGGCCTTCTCGGTCCTCAGGCACCTCCCATGGAAGGGTGGAGATCAGCTCACCCCCCGCCGACAGCGCTTCGCTAAGCGTCCGAAGGCGTTCGTCGAACGTGGCGAACTCCAGGCAGACCGTCACCCCGTAAATGGACGTGCCTTGCATCAAGACCGTGGTCACCCGGGTCCGTTCGTATTCTGAAAGGGCCTTCAACGCCTCAAGGGGAAGGTCCAGCAAGGAGGACAAGTCCTGGTTTCCGCCTTCGGAGGGACGGGCCAGGGCCTCTAGCTCTCCCAGCTGCCTTCGAAGCGCGAACAGGTAATCCTCATGCTCTGGGCGCCCCCGCCGCAGTCCCGCCAGGCCCGACTCCAGGGCCTGGATCCCCGCTTCCAGGGTTTCGATGAGGGAATCCGTGGACCGCAGCCGCCCCTTGCGCATGAGGTCGAAGATGTCCTCCATGCGGTGGGCGGCGCGGCTGAAGCTGTGGAAACCCAACATCCCAGCCATGCCCTTGAGGGTGTGCGTCGTCCTGAACAGCGCATTCACCGAGGCCTGGACCACGTGCGAGGGCTGGGTCTCCTTCAAGGTGGCGAGGGTCTTCCGGGCCTGTGTGAACAGGTCCTCGCATTCCGCCCAGACATCGTCGAAGGATGGATCCAATGGAACTCCCGGTTCTCTTCGATTCGGCACCGAGGCGGAGGATCTGGAATCCTGTCAGGGGGTGAATAGACTGATTGAATGCGCACCCTCGCCGTCCTGCCTTCCCGCTTCCAGGCCTCCCGCTTTCCGGGCAAGCCCCTGGCGCCCATCGCCGGAAAACCGATGATCCAATGGGTCTTCGAGGCCGCTCACCGGGCGGAGGGTGTGGATCGGGTGGTCGTGGCCACGGATGATGACCGCATCGCCACGGCGGTGCGCGGCTTCGGTGGCGAGGCGATGATGACGGACCCCGCCCTGCCCTCTGGAACCGACCGCACCGCGGCCGCCCTCAAGGCCTTGGAAGCCCTTGGCGAAGCCTTTGATTGCGTGCTGAACATCCAGGGCGATGAGCCGGCCATGCATCCCGACACGGTGGCCGCGCTGGTCGCCCTGATGCGCGATCAGCCGGATCTGCCCATGGGCACCGCCGCCTGCGCCTTCACCCATGCCGACGAGCTTTTCAACCCCAATGCCGTGAAGGTCGTGGTGGATGACCAGAAACGGGCCCTCTACTTCAGCCGGAGCCCCATCCCCTACCTCCGCAACGCATCGGTCTTCGAACCGGATTTCCGGCCCTGGATCACGCCCGCCCAGTTGGCCCATTTCAAGCGACACCTGGGTCTGTACGCCTATCGGCCCACGGCCCTTCGGGCCTTTACAAAGCTTCCCCCGCACCCCCTGGAACAGATGGAGATGCTTGAGCAGCTGCGCGCGCTGGCCGCAGGGATCCCCATCGGCGTGGCCGACACCCCTTTTCTCAGCCTCGGTGTGGACGTCCCTGGGGATGTGGCCGCCGTGGAGGCCCTGCTGCGGGAGCGAGGCTTGGCGCGGTAGACTCAGAGTCCGGACCCAGCGCCCGTTCCTTGCCAGGAGATCCCGTGAGCCACCACAAAGTCGTCGTGATTGGAACCGGCCCTGCCGGCTACACCGCCGCGCTGTACACCTCCCGGGCCAACCTCGCGCCCCTCGTCTTTGAAGGGGCCCAGCCTGGCGGCCAGCTCACCATCACCACTGAAGTCGAGAATTTCCCCGGGTTCCGACAGGGCATCGCCGGTCCTGCCTTGATGGACGAGATGCGTGAGCAGGTGCTCCGCTTCGGAACCACCATCAAGTCCGAGACCGTGCTCAAGGCGGATCTCCAGACGCGGCCCTTCAAGCTCACCACCGATGGAGGCGAGTACACCGCCGATGCCGTGATCATCGCCACCGGCGCCTCCGCCATGTGGCTGGGCATCGGCAAGGACGAACAGCTTTCCCGCTCCGGCGGCGGCGTCAGCGCCTGCGCCACCTGCGATGGTTTCTTCTTCCGCGGCAAGGAGATTGCCGTGGTGGGCGGCGGTGATACCGCAGTGGAAGAGGCCACGTTCCTTACCAAGTTCGCCACCAAGGTCCACCTCATCCACCGCCGTGACAAGCTCCGCGCGTCCAAGGCCATGCAGGAGCGGGCCTTCAAGAACGAGAAGATCCAGCCCCTCTGGAATAAGGCGGTGCTGGACGTGCTTACCTCGACCCACGAGACCCCCATGGGCGAGAAAGTCGAAAAGATTCGCGCCCTAAAGCTCAAGGACACGGTGGATGGCTCCGAGTCTGAGCTTCCGGTGGATGGGCTCTTTGTCGCCATCGGCCACCGGCCCAACACCAGCCTCTTCTCGGGCCAGCTGCCCATGGATGAGACCGGCTATCTCCAGGTGGAGAAGGGTTCCACTCGCACCCCCATCTCCGGCGTCTTTGCCTGCGGGGATGTGCAGGACCATGTCTACCGGCAGGCCATCACCGCCGCCGGCAGCGGCTGCATGGCCGCCATCGACGCAGAGCGGTGGCTTGCGGAACAGGGACTGGCAGAGTGAAGGCTTCCCGCCGTGAATGAGCAGCACCTGGAGCCTTTGAAGCGGCACCCTGAGGGCCGGGCCCTCTGCGCGGAAGTGGACCTAGGACGCATCGTGCGCAACCTCGGCCGCCTCCGCACCGCCGCCGCGGGCCGGGACATCTGGGGCGTGGTGAAGGCCAATGGGTATGGGCACGGCGCGGTGCCCGTGGGTCGCGCCCTGGCCGAAGGGGGTGCCCACGGCCTGGCCGTGTCCAACCTAGAGGAAGGCCTGGAACTCCGACAGGGCGGCATCGAATGTCCAATCCTGGTGTTGGGGGGCCTGCGGCCGGAAGCCCTGCCCGCCGCCAGCGCCGAAGGCCTTACCATCGCCGTGGTGGGGCCGGAGCATCTGGCCGACTACGCGCGGATCCTCCCCCAGCATCCCGTGGCCCTGCATCTCAAGCTGGATACCGGCATGGGGCGCTTTGGCCTCCTGCCTTCGGAACTGGGCGCCTGCATGACCGGGCTCCAGCGTCTGGCGCCATGGATTGAAGGCGCCATGGGCCATTTCGCCACTTCGGACGATCCCGACCAGGGCTTTGCCCTTCGCCAGCGCCGGACCTTTGACGCCTGCCTGTCTCAGCTGTCGGAGGCGGGAATCCGCCCAGCCCAGCGCCACCATGGGAACAGCGATGCCTGCTTGCGCGACCTGCTTGACCAGGACACCCATGTGCGTCCAGGCCTCGCCCTTTTCGGTCTCACCACGATCCCCGAGGGGCGAGCCCTGGGTCTGGAACCCGCACTCGAACTGGTGGCGGAAGTGGCCCGGGTGAAGGTTGTCCCGGCCGGCACGACCGTGGGCTACGGGCGGACTTTCGTGGCGCCCCAGCCCATGCAGATCGCGACGCTGGCATGCGGTTACGCCGACGGGTACCGCCGCGACCTCGGCAACCGCGGCGTGGTGGGTTTCGCCGGACGGACCTTCCCCGTGGTCGGCCGGGTGTCCATGGACTACCTCACCGTGGCGCTTCCCCTGGATGTACCGGTGGCACCAGGGAGTCCGATGACCCTGTTCAGCGCTGATCCCGCCGCCCCCCACAGCCTTGAACGAATGGCTCAGACCCTTGCGACCATCCCCTATGAACTGACCTGTGCCCTGCACCGCCGGATCACGCGTCGTTTTTCCGTCTAGAAAACGTGACGAGATCACCACGGCTTTTCGGATTGGTTCGTGACGATCCCTCGGGCTGGTTCCCGCCATCGCGACGCTGAGATTATTTTCTAACAACGCCTTAAAGCATGAATGATCTGCATTACCATGGGGCACCTGTGTTTGGCTCCCCATGAACCTGCTGGTTATTTCCCGTCATGACGGCCTCGTCGAGCGCCTGCGAATGGCGTTTGAAGGCGCTGGCCATCGCATCCTCCATGCCGCGGACCCGCTGGTGGCTCTGGCCCAGGATGCCTGGGGCGAAGCCCAGGTGCTGCTGGTGGACACCGAGGGCGACCCCATGGATGGCTACCGCCTCTGCCGCCTGCTGCGCGGAGAAGCCAGGGTGCTCTTCCGGAATCTCCCGATCTTCCTGATCCTCGATCATGCCCCGACCGACCAGGACCAACAGGCCCTTCATGACTCGGATGGGGACGGGTTTATCCGTGCCGGACACACCATCCAGCAGCTTCTGAGCCACCTCGGCCCTGTCATGGCGGGGGGCGTCTCCCGGGAGGAAGGACAACGGGTCCCCATCCTCGCCCTGGGGCTTCACGCAGGTCTGGTCCAACGGGCTCGGGATCTCCTCCAGCACTACTTCATGGAAGTCCATTCGCCCCCTGCCCGAAATGCCACGGAGGCCCAGCAGGTGCTGAAGGCGCCCGTCCTGCTCCTGGGACTCTCCGCGGGTGGCGTGGAGGGTGCACTGAAGCTCCTGGCCCAGCTGCGTGAGCAGAATCGTCTTCCGTACACCATCCTCGTGGGCCAGGTCAGGGATGAGGCGGCTCAGCGAAAATTGCTCCTCGCCGGCATCTCTGACTGGGTGCCCCTGCCGTTGCCCGCACCGCGGCTCCTGCATGCCTGCAAGCGAGCCATCGAATGGATGTACGCCCGGCGGATCCAGAACGAATACGAGTCCGCCATCCACGATCTGCGGGAACGCCGGGGCATGTTGGAGATCGAGGCGGCGGCCCTCCGGAATGAAGTGCTCACGGATCCGCTCACGGAGCTGCTCAACCGCCGCGCCTTCGACCAGAACCTGGAACACGCCGTCAGGCAGTGGGAGCGTCATCGCCGGGCCTTCGTCCTGCTCCTCGGCGATGTGGATCATTTCAAGCTCATCAATGACCGCTTCGGCCACCCGGTGGGCGACGAAGTCCTCCGGCAGATGGCGGCCAACATCCGCTCCGCCCTCCGCAAGTCCGACCTCGCCTTCCGCATCGGGGGGGAGGAATTCGCGGTGCTGTTGACCGAAACCAGCCTCAAGGCTGGCGCGGAAGTGGCAGAGAAGCTGCGGCGGCGGATCGATCAGGAACCCGTGGTGCTCCCTGGGGGCCAGACCATCTTTCCAACCATGAGCTTCGGCGTGGGTGGACCGGGACCGCAGAATCCGCTGGCCTTGTTGGCCCTGGTCGACAAGGCCCTCTATCAGGCCAAACGCCTCGGCCGGAACCGCGTGGTGGTCTCGGACGGCGGAGAATCACCTCCCCGGCCGGTCAGTGGCGGTAGCTGAAGAGATCGCCCAACCCTCTCAAGGTCAGCGTGAGGTCGAGGCGGTCCTCACGACCCCCGGACACCAGCACGGTATTCAATGCCACGTGGGTGTATTTCAGGACATAGGCCACGCAGGGTTCTACGTAGGCCAGCGCCACCTGGCTGGAGGCAAACCCATGCGTCCTGAAATCGTAGTTGGCGCTGAACTCCAGGCGCAGCCGGTCGTCCCAGACCCTCTGGATCCCTCCGACCTGAAGGCCCTGCTGACGCACCAGGAACCGGTTGATGCCCGTGGAGAAATAGGCGAGGTTAAACCGGCCGCCATCCCGGGCTTTCACGTCCACACTCAAGGCGTTGTCGGAGCCGCCGGAGCCCAGGTCCGAAGACCGGCGCAGGCTGATGCGAAGGCGCTCGTCGGGTTCCACATCCAAATCCGTGTCCACGGAGGACCAGCCGTTCTTGTAGCGCCCATCGCTGAGGATGATTGGAGAAGCGTGGTAGCGGGTGGCGATCCGCAGGCGTGCCAGATCCGCGAATCCTCCCCCTCCAGACGGCCGACCGAGGATGTGTTGCTTCAACCCCACTTCAAAGCTGCGTTCGCCGGAGGCGCTCTCATTGACCCCCGGGAAGGAATCCACCGCATCGAAGCGGGGCAGCACGCCCGCCTCTCCGTACCGGCTCGTTTCCGTCAGCCCGAAATAGGGCTCCGCCACGTGCTTCAGCTCACCCTTGTAGCCAAGGAGGGACACCCCCTTGAACGCGCGGCCAACCTGAGGGCCAGATAGCCTCAGGTGCCCGGAGGCCAGGAACCGCGTGGCTGCAGCTCCATCCACCACAAAGGGGCTGGTAGCCGGATTGACGACCGTGCCGTCGGCCCCGGCAGTCGGGTCGAACACGGGAGAGGAAAGGGTGGAACTGTAATGGGTGGCGCGCCCCATCACTTCCAGATCAGCGCGAAACGGACCCCACTGGCCCAAACGACCGTGGAGGCGGGTGTTCGCATCCTGGCGGCCCCAGGCGTAGCTGCTCTCCGGGGAAGCCGTGGTGCCTTCGATGCGGTAGGCAAACCGGCCCAGCCGAACGCCACCATCAAGGTAAAGGGGACCGATCAACGGCACGGGAAAGAACCGGAATTCGCCCTGCGGGAGGGTCTGCCGGCGCAGGGATGCCGGGAAATCGGGGCTATAGAAGGGATCGCCCTGATCCTTCGAATAGAAGAAACTGCGCTGTTCCGCCGCGGCGAGGCTCAGGCTTCCAAAGGTGAAGTTCCGGCCGAGGTAGAGGGCCGAGTCGAAGTTGGTGGCGCCAAGGTAGCCAAGCCCCTTGCCGAAATCAGCATCCACCAGGCTGTCCGAAGCCTGGTTCACGTCGGCAGTGAGTTGCCAGCCATCCTCCCGTTGCCAGACCTCCTTCAGGGAGTATCGGTAGCGCTGGGTGTCCAGACTGCGTTGATGGATGGTCTGCCCGGAGAGACTGCCCTGATGGGTCAGGTCCGGCCGCCAGCGGGCCTCACCGCCCCAAAGCGCACCCTCCTTGCTGAAGTACTCCGGGGAGAAGGTCACATCGGCGGAATGCCCAAGCACCTGATAGTAGTCCAGGCCCAGGGAAGTGCCGAAGGCGCTCGATCCGGTTATCCGTGGCGGCAGCAGGCCTGAGGTGCGCTCGGCCCGAGCCGGATAGAGGGCGTAGGGCAGGTAGAAGACTGGAACCGATCCCATCAGGATCCTCGCGTTCCACAGGGTGGCGAACCCGTCCAGGTCCACCTTGAGGCTCGAAAGGCGGGCCTTCCACCCGGGTTTCTCCTCAGGACAGGGGCTCAGCTCCACCTCGTCGAAGGTCCAGGTCCGAAGGGTGTCGAAAGCCACATGGCTGGACCGCAGCGTCCAATTCGGTGGGAGGTCCATCAGGAGCGCCCAGGCCTCGCCCGAGCGCCGTTTCCAGTCCATGTCCAGGCGTTCACTGCGAAGGCGAAGTTCAGGCCCCTCCAGACGGACATGGCCCTCGGCGATCAGCCGACCATCGGTGATGTGGTATTCGATCCGGTCCGCCAGAAGCAGCAGACCTTCAGCCTGGATGACGCCCTGTTCCAGGATCCAGACATCGGCCTTCTCTTGAAGTTCCCCCCGCCAATCGAAAGGAACCCGGGAGGCGCCTTGCCCTTGTTCGATTTGGAAGGGCCGAAGAGGAAGCAACTCCGCAGGCGTCCGCGCCTCTAGAGGTGGGAGAACGGGAATGGATGGGAGTCCCTGCGCCGCCAACAGAGCTGGCAGAGCGCCCAGCAACAGGCTTCGGCTCCCTTTCAGGGTCCAAGACATGAACAGCTCAGTGCTGGTGCGGCAGCAGCCGCGCACTGAGGAGGAAGATCCCCACCCCCGACAGGAGCGCCACGGTACTGCGGAAGCCCGACACCTTCTGGACCTCGGGCAGCAGATCGGAGCTGGCGACGTAGAGCGTGAGACCAGCCGTGAGGCCCAGGATCGGCCCCGTGGGAAGGTTCAGTAGAGACTGCCCGGCGGATCCCACCAGGGCGGCCAGGGCCAGTGTTCCTGCAGCCAGCAGGGCGCCGCGGTTTCCGAAGCCACGGGCCAGGAAGATCGAGGCGATGGTGCCGCCCTCGGGAATGCGATGGAACAGAATGCCCAGCAGGACCAGGGGGCCCAGGTTGCTGTGGGTGGCCAGTGCCGCGGCAATGGCCACACCATCCATGAGGCTATGCAGGGAAAGGCCCACCAGGGCCAGCACACCGCTGAGAGGCGAACCCTCCAGATGGGTCTCCTCGCCGTAATGGAAGTGCAACGTGATGCCGTGTTCCATCACGTGGACGAGCAGGTACCCCCCAAGGATCCAGAGGGCATTGCCTTCCCCACCCTTGGCCTCCAGACACTCTGGAATGATGCGCACCAGGGTGAGCGACAGCAGATAGCCCGCCGCGACGCCGGAGAGCAGGCGCATGAACTGGGCTCGCCCCTGGAGGAAGCGAACCACGCCCCAGCCGCCCAGAAGGGTGGCCAGGGACGCGAGAGGTGCCAGCCAGTAGAGGGACATCAGGGGCTACTCGGCTTTGGCCTTCTTGGCCCGGCTTGCCTTGGGTTTGGAGATCTCCACGGCCACGGCTTCCGCGGCTTTACTTGGAGCCGCGTCCCCGGCCTTGAGGGCCTTCTTCACAGGCGCCTTGACGGCCTTGACCTTCGGGGCAGGCTTCGCCTTGGCTTGGATCTCAACCGCGGGTTCCGGCAGGGGAACCGGAGCCGGAGTTGCAGTCACCTTCGCCCGTGGCGTCCGCTTGGGTTTGGCGGACGCTGCAACCGCTGCGGAGGCAGGCGCCGCGGCCCCGATCCGGGGGCGTGGGCTGGGCGAGAGAAGGCTGGCGACCAGGCCTGGAGTGGCCTTGGGAGGTTCAGGCTGGAGGTCGGGCTGGGACGAACGCTCCGGCCGATCCTCGGAAGACGCCGATGGGGTCGCACCCTCGCTGCTCCGATCCGCGCCACTCTTGCGGCGGCGGCGGCGGCGCTTGCGCTTGGTGCCATCCCCCTTGGGCTCGTCGCCGGATTCCTCGGAACCCTCCTCGATGTCTTCGTCTTCGGGCTTGGCGCTTTCGAAGAGGGCCCGCAGGCGCTCCCGTTCATCAATGGCCGCCCTCTGGAGGTCCCGGCGATCGTATTTGAAAGCCTCCTTCTTGGCGTCCTTGGGCCCTTCCCCATGAATGCCGAGCGCTTTGTCGAAGGAGATGGGGCTGTCGCCGCCCAACACCACGGTCTCGTCCTCAGGGGTACCCTTCTCGCGAGGGGCCTTGGGGGCCGGCTTTTCGGCCGGGACTTCTTCGGCACGCTCGATTTCGGCGGCCATCTCGCCATAGCCCATGGACCAATCGGCTTGGATGAGGATCTTCGCGTCGCTCTCCTCCTCCATCTGGGTCAGGTCGGAGCGCTTCTCGTTGAGCACTGCGGCGGCGATGGCCGGGGCCAGCTTCACGCGGATCTCGCCGATACCACCCTTGGCGAGGATGCCGTGCAGCTTGCGCACCACGGAGAGGACCATGGCCTCAATGGTCTTCACCTTGCCGGTGCCGGTGCAGGTGGGGCAGGTCTCGTGGTTCACGTGCTGGAGGCTGGGACGGATGCGCTGGCGGGTCATGACCAGCACGCCGAAACGGTTGATCTTCCCCACTTCCATGCGGGCCTTGTCGGCCTTGAGGCAGTCCACCAGGCGGTCCTGCACGGACCGGATGTGGGATTCGCGTTTCATGTCGATGAAGTCGATGGCGATGAGGCCGGCCAGGTCGCGAAGGCGCAACTGCCGAGCCACCTCCTCGGCGGCCTCCATGTTGGTCTTGAAGGCCATGTCCTCCACGCCGTCGCCCGAGGTCTTGCCGCTGTTCACGTCGATGGCCACCAGGGCTTCGGTCTGGTCCAGCACCAGGGCGCCGCCGCTGGGCAGGCCCACCTTGCGGCCGTAGACCCTGTCAATCTGCTCTTCGAGCTGGTGGCGGGAGAACAGGGGCTTCTTGCCGGTGTAGTGCTTCAACACCTCAAGGTGCTGGGGCATGGTGCGCTTGAAGAAGGACTGGGCCGCATGGAAAGTGTCCAGATCGTCGATCTGCACTTCTTCCACGTCGGCGCTGAAGGTGTCGCGGAGGGTTCGCGTGACGACATCATCCTCTTGCCACACCAGCCCGACGCCGTGACGGTGCTTGTACCGGTTCAGCACTTCCTTGTACGTGTCCAGGAGGTACTCCAGGTCGCGCTGGAAGTCCTCCTTCGTCACGCCCAGACTGGCAGTGCGAACGATGACGCCGATGTCTTCCGGAATTTCCAGGGTGTCGATGAGCTGTTTGAAGTGCCGTCGCTCCTCGGTGGCCTCTATCTTCCGGCTGATGCCATTCACCGGATTCCCCGGGGTGATCACCAGGTATCGGCCCGCCAGGCTGACCTGGCCAGTCATCATGGCGCCCTTGCTGCCCAGTTCCTCGCGCACGGCCTGGACGAGGATCTCCTGGTCCCGCTGGAGCACGTCCTGAATGCGGCCTCGGCGGCCATCGCCACTCAAATCCCGCGGCAACTCGCCCAGGGGCAGGAACCCGTTCTTCTGGCCGCCGTAGTGGACGAACGCGGCCTGCAGGCTGGTGTCTACGCGGATCACCCGGGCCTTGTAGAGATTGCCCTTGATTTTCTCGTTGTGAAGGAACTCGACGTCGTAATCGAACAAAACGCCGTCGATCAGAGTCGCCACGCGGATTTCTTCTGGATCCGTGGCGTTGATCATCATGGTTTTCTTGGGGTTCAAGGAGGCTCCTCTAGGGGCCCAGGGGCTTGGCTGCGGCTTCCGCCCTGCAGGCTCAGCGGCCCTGGGTATGGATGGTGGGATGGGAGGTTGGGAAACCGAAGGGGGCCCTGCCCTGACTTCGGCCACCCAGGGATGGAATAAACGGGATGGTCGCGACCCCCGTGCGCGGGCGGTGCCTCGGACAGCACGCGGGATCTTCAAGCATTAAACCCACTTATTTCCCGTAGGGCAAGCTGGATCCCTGGGGGGAAGTTACACGGATGTCACAGCCAGTGTGGGGAGACTTCACGGTCGCCCCTCAGGATCACGGGCATCGAAGGAGGCATCCATGAGGATCCGAATCCTGGCCCAGACCATCCTGGCCACCCTGGTGGGATTGTCCGCCACCGCTCAGACCGTCAAGGTGGACCCGAAGGTCACCACCTACAAGAAAGTGTCCGGCATCAGCGGGAACCTCAATTCCATCGGTTCAGACACCCTGAACAACCTGATGGCCTATTGGGTTGAAGGGTTCAACAAGAAGTACCCCAACGTGAAGATCCAGGTGGAAGGCAAGGGCTCCACCACCGCCCCTCCGGCCCTCATCGAGAGCACCAGCCAGCTCGGCCCCATGAGCCGCGAGATGAAGAACGAAGAAATCGACAAGTTCGAAAAGAAGTTCGGCTACAAGCCCACCAAGGTCGCCGTGGCCATCGACACCTTGGCGGTGTTCGTCAACAAGGGCAATCCTATCAAGTCATTGAGCATGCAGCAGGTCGATGCCATTTTCTCGAAGACCCGCAAGGGTGGTCATGCCAAGGACATCAAGACCTGGGGTGATCTCGGCGAAACGGGTGACTTGGCCACCAAGCCTCTTAGCCTCTACGGCCGCAACAGCGCCAGCGGCACCTACGGCTACTTCAAGGAGCACGCGCTCTTCAAGGGGGACTACAAGGATTCGGTCAAGGAACAGCCCGGATCGTCCTCTGTCGTCCAGAGCGTCGGTTCCGACCGGTTTGCCATCGGCTACAGCGGCATCGGTTATGCCACTTCCGGCGTCCGGGCTGTCCCGATGTCCGATGAAAAGAAGAACGGCGGCACCGCTTTCCCCGCCACCTATGAGAACGCCCTGAACGGCAAGTATCCCCTGTCCCGGTTCCTCTACGTCTACATCAACAAGGATCCGAAGAAGGCCATTGACCCCCTGACCCGCGAGTTCCTGAAATACGTGCTCAGCAAGGAAGGACAGGAGATCGTGGTCAAGGATGGTTTCCTGCCTCTCACGGCCAAGATGGAATCCGAGGAAGTCGCCAAGCTCAAGTAGGGCAACCTGATGCAGGCGTGCCGGAGGGGATCCTCCGGCACGCCTGCATGTAGTTCGGCCCTGCGGAGCCACACATGCGAGACGACATGCCCAGCATCCCCAAAAGCCAGACCCGCGCCCAACGCATGGATCGGTTCATGGCCTTCACCATTTCTGGTGGAGGCATCCTGATCATTGGCGCCGTGCTGGCGATGCTGCTGTTCATCTTGAAGGAGGCGGCGCCCCTCTTCCTGCCCCCCCTCGTCCGGAGCGCTGGGACCCTCCAGGCACCCTCCTCTGATGGCGCGTGGGTGGATGAATCCGGGAAAGCCGCCGTGCTCCTATCCAAGTCGGAGGGTCTGAAGGCGCTGCGGCTGCCCGGAGGCGCGCCGCTGCCCGTTCCCGTCGAGGGCCCTGCCCTGCCCTGGCAGGCCCTTCTCCCCCCTGACAGCCGGGGGGAATGCCTCGTGGTCGGAGCCGATGGGCGGCTGTCCGTCGCGCGTCTGATCTGGTCCAAGCCGCCGGGCGAGAACGATCCCGCCCAGTGGCAGCTGGAACCCCATTGGCTGGGTGGCATTCGGCTGGAGAAGGTCCCCCTTGAACTGCTTCATTTCAGGCTTCTGGAGGGCGGTGGCCTGGGCGGAGGATCCACCCTCCGGGTCGTCGCGCGGATGCAGGAGGGCCTCGCCTGGGCGGAGGCCCCGCTGGATGCCACGGAGACGCTCGCCTGGAAGCCGCTCCAGCTCGATCCCTCCCTGCATCCCACCGCCGCCGCCTGGAGTGCGGACGGCCGGAACCTGTTCGTGGGCACCCGAGAAGGCCGTCTGCTCGATCTCGATCCGGAAACGGATGGCGCGCTCTCCACCGCCGAGTTCGGTGAACCCATTCAATCCCTCGGATTTACGCTCGGACAGATGAGCCTGCTCGTCGGCGGCGCCCAGGGGAAGCTTGCCGCCTATCAGCTGGTCCGCGTGAACGAGGTGTTCCAGCTCCAGGCCTTCCATGGCTTCCCTCGCCTTGGCGGCCCTGTGCTCGGATTTCAACCCAGTCTGCGGGACAAGCGGTTCCTCGCCTGGACCCCCAGCCAGGCGGTCGTGGATCATCTCACCACGGAGCGGCGCCTGCTCTCGGTCCAGCTGGATGGCCGAGGCGTGGCGGCCCTGGCACCGAAGGGCGACTTGATCCTGCATGCGAACCAGGTCAGCGGAACCTTGGGCCTCTGGTCCCTCGACGCACCTCACCCGGAAGTCAGTTTTGGCCTCCTCTGGGGGAAGACCCATTACGAGGGCTACGAGAAATCGGAATACGTCTGGCAAAGCACGGGCGGAACGGACGACTTCGAATCCAAATTCAGCCTTGTGCCCCTCGTCTTCGGGACCCTGAAGGGAACCCTCTACGCCATGCTCTTCGCCTTCCCGTTGGCGGTCCTTGGCGCCCTCTACACCTCCCAGTTCGCCTCCCCGCGTCTCAGGAACACCATCAAGCCCACCATCGAGATCATGGCGGCGCTTCCTTCCGTGGTGCTGGGGTTCCTGGCGGGCCTCGTGATGGCCCCTCTGCTCGAGCGCATGGCCGTCGGAGTGCTCGTCTACCCCTTCGTGGTGCTCCTGCTCGCGATGCTGATCACCCCCCTCTGGGGAAAGCTTCCGCTCCCCTTCCGCAACGCCTTTGGAAGCGGCCGGGAGGTCCTCTGGATGGTCCCGATTCTGCTGACGGGTGTGTGGCTGGCCAGTCTGGCGGGGCCATGGATCGAGGGGGCGGTCATGGGCGGCAGCTACCGGACCTGGCTCCAGTCGAGCATGGGCGTCACCTACGACCAGCGGAACAGTCTGGTGGTCGGGTTCGCCATGGGCTTCGCCGTTATCCCCATCATCTTCACGATCAGCGAGGACGCCCTGTCGAGCGTGCCCCGCTCCCTCACTTCCGCCAGCCTGGCCTGCGGGGCCAGCCCCTGGCAGACAGCCTGGCGCGTCGTGCTGCCCACCGCTAGCCCAGGCATCTTCTCGGCCACCATGGTGGGCCTGGGCCGGGCCATCGGAGAGACGATGATCGTGCTGATGGCCACAGGCAACACGCCCATCATGGATTGGAGTCCGTTCAATGGCATGCGGACCCTCAGCGCCAACATTGCCGTAGAGATCCCGGAAGCCCCCCTTCACGGCACCCTCTACCGGGTGCTTTTCCTGGCCGCCTTCCTGCTCTTCATCTTCACCTTCATCCTCAACACTGTCGCAGAGCTGGTACGCCAGCGCCTGCGCCGCCGCTACGAGTCCATCTGATGAGCCGCCTCGCCGAACGCTTCCGACAGGGCGGAGTCTTCGTGTGGCTCTCCGCCACGGTGCTGGCCTTCTGCCTGGCCATGATCATTGGCCTTGTGGGATACATCGCGGCCAAGGGGATGGGCTATTTCTGGCCGAGCCCCCTGGTCCAGGTCCAGACCCCCGATGGCCCCATCCTGGGTGAGATCACGGGCCAGCAACCCACTCATGGCGAGGAGCCCGCCAAGACCCAGTTTCGCGTCGGGAACCGAGATATCTATGGTCAGGATTTCCGTTGGGTCCCCACCGCCGACCTCAGCGCACCGGAATTTCCGAAGGACGCGCTCCTGATCGAACGCCTCGAATACGGTCCCTTCATCGGGCGAATCGTTTCCCTGAGCCACGACGGTCAGCCAGTCGCCACGGGTCCAGCGGCCATCACCGAGGCCGCCAGCCGCCTGCCAGAGACCCTGCGGATTCGGCGCCACATCCAATCCATCGAAAAAGGCCAGGTCGGAGATCTCAACCGGCGCATTGAGCGGATCCGACTGGCCCGCCGAAAACTGGAGGAAGGCCGGGATGCCTCGGCCCTCCAGGCACTGGACGCCAAAGCCGCCGCCCTGCAGACCACCTATGACGAACTCCAGACGAGCCTTGAGCAGTCCCGCTCGGAATCCAAAGCCTGGATCCTGGGCCTTCAGACCGTGGACGGTCAGACCCGGGACCTGCCCCTGGGCAGCGTGGTTCGGATGGTCCCGGCCAACGCGATGAACCGCTTCGACAAGCTGGGCGTCTACCTTTCCCGCCTGTGGGAATTCCTGGCTGATGACCCCCGGGAATCCAACACCGAAGGCGGCATTTTCCCGGCGATTTTCGGAACCGTGATGATGGTGCTGGTCATGTCGGTACTGGTGGTTCCGCTCGGGGTGATCACGGCCCTGTACCTCCGGGAGTACGCGCGCCAGGGCTGGGTGGTGCGGGCCGTCCGGGTGGCCGTGAACAATCTGGCCGGCGTGCCCTCCATCGTCTTCGGCGTGTTCGGTCTGGGGTTCTTCGTCTACAGCCTGGGTGGAACCATCGATCAGCTCTTCTTTTCCGATAGCCTGCCGACTCCGACCTATGGCACCGGAGGCATCCTCTGGGCCTCCCTGACACTGTCGCTTCTCACCGTGCCCGTGGTGGTCGTGGCCACGGAAGAGGCCCTGGGTGCCGTGCCCCGTTCCCAGCGGGAGGCCAGCCTTGCCATGGGCGCAACGAAGTGGCAGACCTTGTGGAACATCGTGCTGCCGAGCGCCACCCCAGGCATTCTCACCGGACTGATCCTGGCCATCGCTCGAGGGGCGGGCGAGGTGGCCCCCCTGATGCTGACGGGCGTCGTGAAGCTCGCCCCGTCCATGCCCCTGGACGGAACCTTCCCCTTCTTCCACCTTGACCGCAAGTTCATGCACCTCGGCTTCCACATCTACGACGTGGGATTCCAAAGTCCCAATTCCGAGGCAGCCAAGCCCATGGTATTCATGGCCTCCTTCCTGCTCCTGCTGGTGGTGGTCATCCTGAACCTGTTCGCCTTGAACCTCCGGCGGAAGCTGCGGGAACGCCTGGGCGGGAGCACCTTCTGATGATGAACCCCGGAGCCATCGACATGGAAATCGACGACCCCCGCCCAGTGCCGGAGCCCACCCTCCTGCATGCATCCCTCGACGGAGCCGCCAAGCGGGTTGGAATATTCTCCCAGCCCGATCTTCCGCTCACGGACCCCTCTGTCCTTTCCGCCCCCACCATGCTCAAGGTGGAAAGACTGAACCTCTTCTATGGGGAAAAGCAGGCGCTGGACGACATCAACCTCCAGGTGGCCCGCAATTCCGTCACCTCCTTCATCGGCCCCTCTGGCTGCGGGAAGAGCACCCTCCTGCGATGCCTGAACCGCATGAACGACCTCATCGACGATGTCCGGATCCAGGGCCGCGTGATGATGGGGGACACCGACATCTACGCGCCTGGCACCGATGTGATCGCCCTCCGCAAACGGGCCGGGATGGTCTTCCAGAAATCGAATCCCTTCCCCAAGTCCATTTTTGAAAACGTCGCCTACGGACTGCGCATCCAGGGTCAGGGGGACCGTGTTGTCCTTGAGGAAGCGGTGGAGCGCAGCCTGAAAGGCGCGGGCCTATGGGAGGAAGTCAAGGACCGCTTGAAGGATTCCGCCCAGGGGCTTTCGGGCGGTCAGCAGCAGCGGCTTTGCATCGCCCGGGCCTTGGCCGTTCGGCCTGAAATCATCCTCATGGATGAACCCTGCTCGGCGCTCGATCCCATCGCCACGGCCCGGGTCGAGGAGCTTATTCTTGAGTTGAAGCGGGAATTCACCATCGTGATCGTCACCCACAACATGCAGCAGGCCGCCCGGGTGAGCGATCACACCGCCTTCTTCTGGATGGGCAAGCTCATCGAGACCGGTCTCACGGAAAAACTGTTCACCAATCCTGGGCATCGCATGACCGAGGACTACATCACAGGGAGGTTCGGCTGATGCGGCAATTCGACCAGGAACTGAAGGATTTGCGGGATGGCATCCTGGCCATGGCAGGTCTGGCCGAAGAGATGATTGATCTGACGAGCCAGGCACTCAGTGAGCGATCACGAGCCAAGGCCGAGCAGGTGATGGCCATGGACCGGAGCCTGGATGAGTGGGAGCTGAAACTCGATCGGCTCTGCGTGGACCTGCTTGCCTTGAGGTCTCCCGCGGCCGGGGACCTGCGCCTGATCGCTTCGAGCCTCAAGATCGTCCCAGAGATCGAGCGCATCGGCGATCACTGCTGCAACATCGCCCGGCGCGCCACCTACGTCCATCCTCCCATCCTGACCGGTGGCCTCCTTGAGCGCATGGGGCAGGAGACCCGCGGGATGGTTCGTTGGGCCGTGGATGCGTTCATTGGCAGCGATGCAGGCCTCGCGCGCACGGTCATCAATGCCGATGACTCTGTGGATGAGCTGTACGGCCAGATCTACCGGGAGCTGCTGCGCCTGATGATGTCCGATCCCCTCTGCATCGAGCGGGCCAGCCACCTGATCCTGGTCATCAAGAACTGGGAGCGCATCGCGGACCAGGCCACCAACATCGCCGAAGAGGTGCTTTTTATCCTTGAAGGCCGAAGCGCCAAGCACGCCTACCTTCAAAGCGATTCCACAGAATAGGACCAAGGTACCCATGGCCCACATCCTCCTCCTGGAAGACGACACCGAGATCCGCCTGGGCCTCGAGCAGCACCTGCGCCGCGAGGGTTTCAGCCTCGTGGCCGTCGGTACCGGCCGGGACGCCCTCAACGCCCTCAATGCCTCCGGAACGAGACTGGATGCCGCTCTGCTGGATCTCAGCCTGCCCGATATGGATGGGCTGGATGTCCTGCGGGCGATCCGCGCTCACCCTTCCCTGAAGGCCCTCCCGGTGCTGCTGGTCACCGCCCGCAGCGAAGAGATCGATCGGGTGCTGGGCCTCGAGCTCGGGGCGGACGACTACATCTCCAAGCCCTTCTCAGCCCGGGAATTGGCTGCGCGCCTGCGCGCCATCCTTCGCCGCTCCGCCCCGGCCGATCCTCCCGAGCGGGCGTTGAAGATGAACTACGGCCCCATCACCGTGGACCTGGATATGCATACGGCGCGGGTGGAGGACCAGCTGGTGGAACTCACCCGACGGGAATTCGAGCTGTTGGCCTACTTCCTCGCCAATCCGAGGCGCGTTCTTACCCGCGAGAAAATTCTGCAGCAGGTCTGGGGATTGGAATACCTGGGCGAGAGCCGCACCATCGACGCCCACGTTCGCCGCGTCCGCGCCAAGATCGGCGAACCCGCTGCCGAACTGATCGAGACCGTGGTGGGCGTGGGCTATCGGCTGGGGGGGCCCGCCGATTAAGGGTCCCTATTTGGGGGTGATGGCTTCCTGTGGCGCAGGCTCAGGTTGGGGCGGCAACATCACCCGGAAGGTGGCTCCCTCCCCTGGCTTGCTGTCCACCGTGACCTCTCCGCCCATCAACCGGCACAGGTGCTTCACGATGGCGAGGCCCAGACCCGTGCCCGGCTTCGCCTTGGCAGCCTGGGCCCGATAGAAGCGTTCAAAAATGCGGCCCTGCTCGGCCTCGGGAATGCCTGGCCCGTGATCACGCACTTCCCAGGTCTGCCCTTCGCTTGTGACATGAACCGATAGCTCGACCTGCCCCCCCGGCGGGCTGAATTTCATGGCGTTGGACATCAGGTTTTCGAGGACCTGATGCAGACGCAGCGGGTCCGCCAGGATCGTCGCCCCTGCTGGCGCATCGGCAACCAACTCCAACCGGACGCCGCAGGCCGCGCCACGCGGCTGAAGGTCCTTCATCAAGGTCTCCAGGAATGCGGCCAAATCCAGGCGCACCGGGGCCAAGCTCAGGGCCCCGCTCTCGATCCGGCTCAGCTCCGAGAGATCCCCGAGCAGCAGGGCCAGTCGGTCCACGGAACGGAGGAGGGACTGAGCGCTTTCCCGGGCCGTATCCGAAAGTTCCTCCTCCTGCAGGTTCTCGGCGGCGATGCGGATGGCCGTGACGGGTGTCTTCAGCTCATGACTCACGTTTGAGATGAACTTCTGCCGGGTGGTCTCCAGCGCCTCCTGGCTGGTGACATCGTCCAGCGTGAGAAGCACACCCCGCACCGAACCCAGAGGCGCGAAGGGGATCGCCCTCACGCGCAGCGTCCGGCCCGCCCGCACCAGACGCCATTCGAACGGTGTTCCACGGTAGGCCTTCTGGACCGCCTCGGCGCCTTCGGGGTCGTGGAACACCTCACCCACGGCCATGCCCTTCGCCAGGGGCACCCCCATACCCAGGTGCCGGAGAGCGGCCGGATTGAACTGTTCCAGGCCACCACCGACCCCGAACAGGAGCACACCTTCTTCGAGCCTGGCCATGATGCCTGGCAGCAGCCGATCATCGCGCGCCACCTTTTCCTTCAGATCGAGGTTTTCCCGTTCCAGCGCAGACCAGGCCCGGGGGAGGTCCTCGATGGCCCGGGGCCGGGTTCCTCCCAACAGCTGCCCCAGGGGCTCGGCCAGGATGCTCACCTGCCAGCGGGCCATGAGGAGCAGCACCAGGGCGAGGGCGGCCAGCAGCCCCAGCGTCCAGAGAAGGGACGCCCCCTTGTGAACGCTCATGCCCAGACCAAAGCCCAGGAACATCACGGCCGCCAGACAGATCAGCGCACGCCCCAGGAAGACCGGGAGTCCCGATCCATCGCCATGCTGGGATTCAGGCTCGTCCATGCCCTCCGACCATACACCGCCAGGCCCCCGCCGCCCAGCGACGACCGATGAATTTACGCTCCAGTTACCTGGGTGTACCCGGTACAGTTGAAAGCTGACCGAGGGAGTACCTAATGTCCATGAATGCCCTGATGCGCTGGCTGAAACCAAGGGAGATGGTCTTTTTCGACCTGATGGAGTCCGCGGCTGGCAACGTCTACCAGGCCTCCCAGCTCTTTGATCGGGAAATCCGGACCGGGGATCCGGTGCGGTTCGCGGAGCTGCGGCGTCAGATGAAGGACCTTGAACACACGGGCGACGACCTCACCCGCGAAATCATGGACCGCTTGAACCAGACCTTTGTCACGCCCATCGATCGGGAAGACATCATGCAGCTGGCGCACGCCATCGATGATGTGGTGGACGCCATCCATGCGGTCTGTGAGCGCCTCATTCTCTACCGCATCTCGCACGTGATGCCTGCCGTCACCGAGATGAGCTCGATCATCGTCGAAGGCTCCGGGGAGATCCTCCACCTCATCCGGTCGCTTCGGAACATGTCCAATCAGAAGGAGATCCGCGACCGCATCCGGCGCGTGCACACCCTGGAGAACAAGGCGGATTCCATCTATCACGCGGCCCTGGCCCAGATTTTTGAAGACCCCAAGGATCCCATCGAGCTGATCAAGTGGAAGGAGCTGCTCAACCGGATCGAGGATGCGACGGACAAGATCGAACTCGTGGCGAAGGTGATCGGCTCCACCGTCATGAAGAACGCCTGAGGCAATCATGCTTGAAGTGTTCCTCATCCCCTCCCTCGCCGTCCTGGTCCTGCTGGCCTGGGGAATCGACTACATCAACGGTTTCCACGACACCGCCAATTCCATCGCCACCGTGGTGAGCACGGGAGTGCTGCCCGCCAAATATGCCCTGGTCATGTCGGCGACCCTGAATTTCGCCGGGGCGCTCGCCGGAACGTCCGTGGCCACGACCATCGCCAAGGGCATCGCCGACAGCCAGCACGTTGTCCCGGCGGTCATCGCCGCGGCCCTGATGGCCGCCATCACCTGGGATCTCCTGACCTGGTGGCTGGGCATTCCCTCCAGTACGAGCCACACGTTGCTGGGTGGGCTCGCCGGAGCGGTGGTCGCTCACGCGGGTTTCGACGCGCTGCACCTCAAGAAGCTCAAGGAAATCGGGGCTTTCATCATCATTTCGCCCGCCATGGGCTTCATCGTGGGCATGGCTCTCATCCTGATCATCCTGTGGATCGTGCGGCACTTCCCGGGCCACAAGGTCAATGTCGTATTCCGGAAGGCGCAGCTTGTCAGCGCCGCCGCCATGTCCTTCACCCACGGTCAGAATGATGCCCAGAAAGCCATGGGGATCATCTGCCTTGCCCTCATCGCCTACAAATTCCACCTGCCCCTGGACGACAAGATGAAGGTCGTCATTCCCCTGTGGGTCAAGATCGGGAGTGCCACGATGATGGCCCTCGGCACGGCGTCGGGCGGATGGAAGATCATCAAGACCATGGGGTCCAAGATCGTGAAGCTCCGGCCCATCCACGGTTTTGCCGCCGAGACCGCGGCCGCGGCCGTGCTGTTCACCACCGCGCACTTCGGCATCCCCGTCAGCACGACTCACAGCATCACCGGCGCCATCATGGGCGTGGGCACCTCCATGAACGCCAGTGCCGTCCGCTGGGGCGTGGCTGGAAACATCGTCGTGGCTTGGGTCCTGACCATCCCCATCAGCGCCCTGCTGGCGGCTGGTTTCCTGAAACTCGTGACGCCCTACTTCTGAACAGTTGTTCCTGATATGTGACAGTGAAGACATTCCTTCGTCACATCCGGACCCGAGACTTGCTATCCCTGCTTCGCGGATGCCCGTCACCGCTTGGTTTCAGTATGTTCCCGCGAAGTTGGCACCCCCGCCACACGGCCGTCATCGCCGTGACCGACCCTGGCTGTGAACCCAGGGAGGCACGACATGACGATCGAGACCCTCGCACCCCATCCGGAAGGCGCCCGCTACACCGTTCGGCCACTGACCAGCTCGGACTTCGCGCACCTGCGCCGCCTCGAGTCCGAGATCTGGTCCGGCGACGGCACCGGGGAGCTCTGCCCCCATTACCTGCGCCTCTGCACCGAGCTCTACCGGGACTGGTGCTTCCTGGCCCTCGATGGGAGTCGGCCCGTGGGCTACGTGCTGAACTTCGTGCAGGGCACCAGGGTCTACTGCGCGACCCTCGCGGTACATCCCGAATACCAGAAGGGCCGGGTGAACTACCTGCTCATCCGCGCCATGGTGTCCAAACTTCTCAACGAGAATGTTGAGGAGTGCCGGTTCCTCGTCGAGCCCGGCAACACCGATGCCCGCAGCGTCCACAACGCCCTGGGCGCCCGGGTGGTGGAAGAGGTCCAGGACTTCTACGCCCCTGGCGACACCCGGCTCTGGTCGGCCATCACCCGGGACGACCTGGAGCGCGTCCGAGCCCGCTACACCCGCCTCAAACTGGTGTCTTAATGTCCTGGGCTGGGGTCCTTTGGCCCACCTTTGCCCTCCTGCCTCGCCTGGCGGCGGGTACCGAGCCCCAATCGGGGATGCACCGATGGGCACGGCGCCTGCTCCCGGCGCTGCGGGTGGACCTGGAGATCCTGGGACACCCGAGACCTGACATTCACCTCTGGGTGGCCAATCACCTCAGCTGGGTGGATGCGGTGGTACTCATGAGCCTCCGTCCCATGGGCACCATCGCCAAGGGCGAAGTCACCGGCTACCCCCTGATCGGCCGCTGGGCGCGGAAGTCCGGCATTCATTTCGTGGACCGGGAGGATGCCACCAGCCGCGCCGCGGCCCTGGCCAGCTTCACGGCCTCGCTGCAGGACCGCCGGAACATGCTGCTGTTTCCCGAGGGCACCACCACCCGGGGGGACCGGTTGGCGGCGTTCTACGAGGGCGGCCTGCGCGCAGCCTATGAGCTGGGCCTGCCGGCCCAGCCCCTGCGGATCTCCAGCCCCGCCTCGCACTATCCCTGGACTGGCGACGAAACCCTGCTGCCGCACCTCCAGACCCTCTTCGCCACGCGAACCCCCGTCACCTTGACCGCAGAAGAGCCTCTGTATCCCGCCGATTTCAGCAGCCCAGAGGCCTGGATCGCCGCCTTCAGGACCACCCTTTCGCCCCGGAGTTCCGATGTCCGCTGATGTCCTCATGCAGGGGCTTCGCACGGGGCTGACCCCCTTCCTCGGTCTGCCCCTCTGTGTGGATCCCCGCCCCGCCACCGGCGTGGTGCTTGGCGCGCCCTGCGATGCGGGTGTCATCAACCGGCCAGGTGCCCGCCTGGGCCCCTGGGCCATGCGCGCCGCCTCCATGGGGCTCGGTTCCCATCCGATGCCCGAACGGCTCCGCGAGGGCCGTCCGATCCTCGGCCCCGCCGCGGCCCAAGGCTGGCTGGATGGCGGCAACATCCCCACCCTGCCATTCTCATTGGCCGAAGCCCTGGAAACCGTTCAAGCCACCGTGGGTGCCTGGGCCATGACCGGCTGCCGCACGCTCATGCTCGGCGGGGATCATTCCCTCACGCTGGGAGCCCTGCGCGCGCTGGCCCTCCAGCACGGACCGCTGGGCCTGTTGCACGTGGATGCCCATCCGGATGCGGCGAACGGCGCGGCCTGGGGTACGGACATCCACCACGGAACCTGGCTCCGGCAGGCCCTGGAGGAGGGCCTGGTGGACCCGGAGCGGGTGGTGCAGGCGGGCCTGCGGGCGCCCCGCTTCGACGATGACGAACTGGCCTTTCTGCAGGCTGCCGGCGTGCGCATGTGGACCCCCGCGGATCTCCGCGATCCCCTGTTGGCCCAGCGGTTGGAGGAGGACTTGGCCGCTGTGGGTCAGGGCCCTGCCTACCTGAGCCTGGACCTGGACGCCCTCGATCCCATTCTGGTGCCCGCCGTGGCTGAGCCCGTGCCCGGCGGCCTGAGTCTGCCCGAGGCCCTGAGCCTGATTCACGCGGCTCGGCGGTGGCCCGAGCCCTGGGTGGGCGCCGATCTCATGGAACTGGCTCCCACGCTGGACGGTGCCGAAGCCAGTGCCCGCGTCGCCGTCCACCTCGCCCTCCACCTGCTCGTCTGAGGAGATGCCATGAGCGCCTTCGATGCCTTCCGCGCCGTCCACGGATCGCCCACCTGGGACGATATGGTCACCGGGCACGATTTCGGTTTCCTGAGCCCCGCGCAGATTCAGGCTTGGGCCCCCGGGGAGGGGTCGGCCGCAGTGCGTCTGCGCGCCCTCGAGGGTGAGGCCCTTCGGACCTTCGAGGCCCACCTCTGGGCCGCTTGCGCGGAGGCCGTGGGCAAAACGCCGCGTCCCGGCAGTGCCCGCTGGTCCCAGGCCCAGGACCGCTGGCGGGACGCCCTGCTGCGCGAGGCCCTGGCCACGGAAAGCACCGCCTCCCACCTGGCGCAGCAGGTGGAACGGCTCTACGAACAGGTGGGTTGTCCCGAGGATATGCTCGCCATGCTGAGGCCTTCTCAGAGCTGGTCGGGCACCCCCGCGACCGTGGATCCCGCCGCCGTGCAGCGGTTCCTGGACCGGTCCCAGAAGGGGGCGAGACGCTTCGGGGCCGCATCGTAGCTTGGTGTCACACTGAAGGCTCCCTCCCGGAGTCCCGATGCCCGTGCCCGACCCCAGGCTGGATGAGTTGCTGAGTGATGGTGCCCCGAAGCTGGAGCCCCTCCTGCGCTGGCTGCTGGCGGCCGCACCGGTGGGTTCCATGGGGGACGAGGCCCGCCGCACCACCCGCCTGCGAAAGCTCCACAAGGCCCTGGCCGAACGGGGACTCACCGGCCCGCTGGCGGATGCCTGGAACCATACGTCGGCCATCCGCCTCTTGGCTGAAACAGGTTTGCCCGACCGGACCTCCCTGCTCGGCGAAGGATTCCTGCGGGTGGTGGACCGGATCATCCCCCGCCTCGATCCCGAGGGTGATCTCTACGCCCTGCTGGACCGCCTGGACCTGGATGAAGCCGATGCCCTCTGGATCGAGCACCTGCCCCAGGACCTGCAGGCCGCCTGGGGAAACCTGCTGACCCCACCCCAGGAGGCCTGGGTGCAGGCCGCGCGACTGCTCGCCCACCGCGCGGCAGCGGTGGGGCTGTCCCGGGACTTGCTGTCCTTGGATCCAGGGGGAAGCGACGCGGATTCACCCTTTTTCAACCTGACCCGGGCGGTGCGGGAACGGGGCGAGCGACCCGGAGACCCCGACATTCGCCTCGCCTGGGAACACTGCCGGGCCGAATGCTGCCGGGCCCTGGATCAGGCCCACGACAGGATCGAGGAAAGCGGCGTATCCACCGATCTGGTGTTCCGCCTTGAATTGCTGAAGGCCCAGCTCGATCGCATCGCCCAGCTGCTGATGTTCGTGTCGGGAGATGGCGATGGCGTGGCCTTCACCGCCGAGCTGGTACGCGGCAGCGCCTCGCAGCATGGCCTGATGACCCTGCTTCGCACCACCGTCAAGCGCCTGGCCCGGAAGGTGGTCGAACACACCGGCGACACCGGTGAGCACTACATCGCCCGGAACCGCCAGGAATGGTGGTCCATGGCTTGGTCGGCCGCAGGCGGTGGCGCCCTCACCGCAGGCACAGCCCTGCTCAAATACGGTGTCTCCGCCCTGCCCCTGGCGCCGCTGCTGCTGGGCCTTTCCCTGACCTTCAACTACACCCTGAGTTTCTTCCTCATGCAGCTGCTGGGATTCAGCCTGGCCTCCAAGCAGCCCGCCATGACCGCCGCGGCCCTCGCCCGGGCCCTGGAAGCCGGTGAAGACCAGGCCCGCGAAATTGAACTGGTGGCAGCCATCACGCGGACCCAGGTCATCGCCACCCTGGGGAACGTCTTGGCCGCCATTCCCGCCGCCCTCCTCATCTCGGCCTTGTGGATCCGGCTCACCACTCACGGTCCCATCGGTCCCGAGACCGCCCTGCACAGCCTTCACGGCAACCACCCCTTCCATGGCTGGACCCTCGTCTTCGCGGCCGCCACGGGTGTACTGCTGTGGCTGTCCAGCCTGGCCACCGGGTGGGCCGCCAACTGGAGCGCCTACCGCCGCCTGCCGGAGGCCCTCGCCCAGAACCACCGGATCCGGGCGCTGCTCGGAGCTCGACGTGCCGAAGGCCTGGGCCGTTTCGTCCATCAGCACATCTCCGGCTTCATCGGTTATCTGGCCCTGGGTGGCCTGCTGATCTTCGTGCCCATGGCCTTCACCTTTGCGGGCATCCACCTGGAAGTGCGCCACGTGACGCTGCAGGCGGCCTCGCTGGCGCTGGCCTCCGCCACCCTCTGGGCCGAGGGCACCCTCCTTTGGCCGGACGTCCTCTGGGGCCTGCTGGGCATCGGCCTCATCGGCATCATGAACTTCGCCGTCTCTTTCGCCCTGGCTCTCTGGACCGCCCTGCGCGCCCGGGGCCTCAGCGGCCGTGCCAGCCGCCACCTTGGGTGGAGCATCCTCAAGGCCTTCAACCGCCAGCCTGGACGCTTCCTGTTGGCACCGAAGGCTTCTGCTACCCTCGATTCCCCCCACCCTGACCCCGGAGATCCCCATGCGTAGCCTGCTGCTTCCCGCCCTTCTTCTGGCCCCGTTCGCCCCTGCCCTCATGGCCCAGGACAAGCCCGCGCCCGTGCGCCTGACTCCCCTGCGTGTCAGCCCCGCCGCCACGCTGTCCCAGGAGATCGGCATCAGCAAGATCGGAATCACCTTTGCCCGGCCCGCCGTGAAGGGCCGGAAGATCTGGGGTGACCTGGTGCCCTTCGGCCAGGTGTGGCGGGCGGGCGCCAACAACGCCACCGTGATCACCTTCAGCCATGCCGCCAAGGTCGCGGGCCAGGATGTGCCCGCCGGCACCTACGGCTTCTTCGTCCTTCCCGGCGAAAAAGCCTGGACGCTCATCCTGAACAAGAAGGCCAAGCAGTGGGGCGCCTACGATTACAAGAAAGAAGAGGATCTGCTGCGCTGGGAGGCCACGCCCCAGGCCGGGCCCTTCCTCGAATACCTGGACTACCGCGTGCTGCCCATGGACACCGGCAGCGCCACCGTCGAACTCGGCTGGGAGAAGCTGCGCGTGAGCTTCCCCGTGGTCTTTGATACCAAGGCCATCTACTGGGCCCACCTGGAGGACACGCTCAAGAAGGCGCCCGAGACCGACTGGGTGCCCTGGTACCAGGCTGCCGCCTACTGCCAGGCACAGGGCACTGAGCCCCAGAAGGCCCTGACCTGGATCGAGAAGAGCCTGAAGGCCGGGGACAGCTTCTGGAACCATGAAACCGCCGCCCGGATTTACAAAGACGCCAAGCGCATGCCCGAAGCCCTCACCCACCTTCAGAAAGCCGTGGATCTATCCAAGGGCAAAGCACCGAAGGAATACACGGAAAACCTCGAAGAGGAACTCGGGGCTTGGAAGGCACAGAAATAGGCGCAGACCTAGTCGTGACTACATCTTCACGGCAACTCTGAGAAAGGATTCGGGAAGGATGATCCCGCTCCGCCCCAGGTTGGCTTGATGCACAAAGATGATCAGCTTGCCGCCGATGCGTTCGAAGGCGATGACCCCCCCGTCCACAAACAGCCTGCGGCTGTTGCAGGCCACCAACTTGCCTTGACTTGCGTAGAACCTGGTCTGATCTGGCGTGAACGCCCAGGCGATATTGGCCTTGGCGTCCACAGAAATTTCCTGCTTTTTCAGCTGGATGACCATATCGAGTTCTTTGCACGCAACCCGGCCCTCGGACCCCGCACTGGAGGCTAGGATCAGAAGAAACTTCGCCGCTTCTTCCACTGAGACTCCCTGGGCTAGAACCGGGGTGCACGAGATCGCGACAAGGACGGTGGTCCTCCAACATCGGGAAGCACCTTGAGGAAGAGGGTGGAACGGACGCAGCATGGCAAGCTCCATCCACCTTTATCGGTCCAGCGTTTGACGCCATTGGGCCCCAAAGGTGATAAAGAGGTGACTTTCGCCCCGATGGGTGTGCCCTGGCGCTTGCTTCGTAGCAGGCACCTGGATGTCCTGAAGCCTGAGCTTCCCCTCACACGCCCTTCTTCTCCGCGCCCCAGATCACCTTGTGCAGCTGCACCTGCACCCGCACGGGCAGGGCATCGGCCACGACCTGTTCGGCCAGCCAGGCGGGGTCGAGGCTGCCCCAGACGGGGCTGAAGAGGACGTCGAGGCGATCCCACACCGCCCGATCAGCACACCAGGCCTTGGCCCAGGCGTAATCGGCCTGGTCGCATAGGACGAACTTCAGCTCGTCCTGGCCGGGGACCATATGATCGAGGTTGGTTTCGAGCCAGCGGTGGACCTCACCGCTGCCCGGAGTCTTGCGGTCCACGATCTTGATCACGTCGCGGGGCACGGGCGCCAGGTCGTGGCTGCCGGCGGTTTCCAGGGCCACTTCATAACCGAGATCCAGCAGGGCCCGCAGCAGCTCCGGTGCCTGAGGATGGGCCAGTGGCTCACCGCCGGTGAGTTCCACGAACGGGGCGTTGGGACCCTTCCGCGGCGGGCCGAGGCGCGCTTGTACCTCCGTCAGGAGAGCCTCCAGTTCCCGCATCGCTCCCTCATAGAAGGCGTATTCGGTGTCGCAGTAGGTGCAGCGCAGCGGGCAGCCCGTGAGGCGGATGAAGAGGCAGGGACGTCCGATCCGGGCGCCTTCGCCCTGAATGCTATGGAACACTTCGTTGATCTTGAATTTCACCGGTCCACCCAGCGCCGTCCGCCATCCTGGGTGAGGACTTCACCTGTGAGAAAGGGGCTGTCGGCGGCGAAACGCACGGCGCGGCAGAGATCGGCGGGATCGCCGATGCGCTTCAGCAGCGTGCGGCTGGCCAGAAAAGCGACATCGCTGCCTTCGGCTGGCAGCAGGGTTCCAAGGGCGTGGCCCACCACGCGGACCTTGGGCGCGAGCAGCTGCGCGAGCCCCGGTACCAGGGCAGCCAGACCCGCCTTGGCGGCGCTGTAGGGCAGGCGCTGGAGCCAGGGCTGGTGGATGGAGGTGTCCAGCAGGATTTGGAGGCAGGCGCCTTCCGCGAGACGCGGGGCCAAAGCCTGGGCGCACAGGAAGGGGAAGCTCAGGTTCATGCGCCAGGTGGCGTCGAGATGCTCAGACGTCCAGGTGCCAAGGGGGCTTGCGGGGAAGGTCCCAGCCAGCAGGATCGCCCCGGAAATAACCCAGCCATCAGCCTCCAACGTGTCCAGATCTGCCATCATGCGGGAAACCAGATCCGGGTGTTCGGCATTCCACTGAAGCGTCCGGATCCGCGCCGTCCTCGACACGTCATCCACCCAGGTTTCGCCCCCCCAGGGCTCTGAACTGGTCAGCACCAGATCGTGATCCCTAGCCAGATCTTCCGCCAGAGCGCGACCCAGCCGCCGCCTTCCGCCCACCAGCACCCAGCAGGGCCTGTCATTTCGCAAGATCCGCTCCATAGGGGCATTCTTCCACAAAGGCTCCATGAATCCTTACCTGAAACGCATCCGCTGGCGCCTGCTCTGGATCAGTTTCGCCTGTTTGACGCTGGCGCTGGGATCCTTCGCCCTCAACCAGTGGGCGTACGCGGCCTCGGATGACCAGTGCTCCTGGGTGGTGGAAAACGGAAAGATCGTCATCCGCGAGATCCTGCCGGAGGGTGTGGCGGAGGATGCGGGGCTCCTGGAGGGCGACGAGCTCGTAAAGATCCAAGGGCGGGCCTATGAGGCCACCCTGGAGGGCACCCTGAAGGCCCAGCGGTTCATCAACGCGAAGTCCGAAGGCACCATCCTGATCTACACGGTGAAGCGCCAGGGACGGCAGATCCTGATCCCCATCCGTCTGGTGAAACCCCTGGACCTGGTGCAGCTGGCCCTGTTGGCGAACGGCATCCTCGCCTGGGCACTCAGCCTGCTGGTGGTGCTATCGGCCCCGGAGCGCAAATCGTCGCGGCATTTCTTCTACCTGGCCGCCACCACCCTGCTCATGTCCGGCGCCACCGTCTCGGGAAATGCCCCCACGGCCATGCGGGTGGGGACCAGCCTCATGGCGGCGATCGCCTCGGCCCTGCTGCCGTCGCTCTGGATCCACTTCTTCCTGCGGTTTCCTCACCCCTTCGAATGGCGGAAGAACCGGCGGGTCCTCCAGGTGATTTATGGCACCTTCGCCCTGCTGGCCCTGGTGCAGCTCCTGGTTCGCCTCTGGCAGGCGGCTGCTGGTGGCCTGCTCAAAACGCCCGGGGGGCTGCCTCCGGACGGCGTGCTGCGCACCCTGCTCAGCGCCCTCGGCTACGTCGCCCTTCCGCTCTACATCGCTGCGGCCCTCACGGGTCTTGGATTCTTCGTCGCGGGGGCCTCCCGTGCGCCGGAGCGTCTGCGAAAAGCCCTCCTGCCCTCCCTGATTGTGACTGCGGCCCTTTGCCTGGATCTGCTGGCCTTGACCCTGCTCCAGGGAAAGTACGGAAACCTCCTGCTCTTCCGGCGCCAGGTCTTCATCTTCATCCTGCCGGCGCCCCTGCTTCCCCTCAGCTTCGCCTACGCCATCTTCCGCCATGGTCTCTTCGATGTCCGGAAAGTGCTGCTGCGCTGGGTGAGCTACATGGCCATCCTCGGCCTCACGGCCGCCGCCTATCTGGGCGGGCTGACCTGGGCCTTCTCCCACCTGGCCTCGATCCCTCCCGGTTGGGCCGGAGCCTTGATCGGCATCCTCGCCCTGCCTCTGGGCTGGATCCTGAGACGCCTGCTGAAGGGCATCCGCCGCCGCTTCCGCCGGGACTACTCCAGCACCCGCGAGATCGCTCTCAGCGCGGTGCGAGAGCCCCGCAAGCGGTTCAGCGAGGAATCCCTCTTCAAGTCACTGCGCCGGGCCCTTGGGGAGGGCTTCCAGCCCCAGCTCCTGGAGATCCTCCCCATCGTGGAACGGCAGATCATGCTGCCAGCCGCCGAGTCCGCTGACCGGGATGACCGCCGGATCCATTTCCCGCCTCAGCCTCTGCGAATTCCCCCGGGGCTCCTCCGCCTAGCCCGCGAAAACCGGGAGCTGGTGTTGGGCCTGGGCAGCGAAGAGGCTGATTGGATTCGGGACCAGGGCGGCACGGTACGGGCCCATGTGGACGCACTCGAAGCTCAACTGCTGTTGCTCATCCTCGCCGGAGACATCCCCCACAGTGTGGTGCTGCTGGGTGGCAAGTACGCTGAATTGAACTACGGCCGCGAGGACCGCGAACTGCTGCGCGAGGTGGCCCTGGCTGCCGGCCAGGTCCTGGAGACCGCCGTGATGCACCAGCGGCTGGTGGTTCAGGAGCGCCTGAGTCAGGAGCTGGAGACGGCCCGGCGCATCCAGGAGAGCCTGGTCACCTCTCACCTGCCCCCCATCCCGGGGTTCCAGGTGGCCCTGCGGCTCGAACCGGCCCTGGAAACCGGCGGCGACCTGCTGTTCGTCAAGCGCCGCCCCAGCGGCACCTGGCTCGCGGCCGTGGGTGACGTCTGCGGCAAGGGCCTGGCTGCGGCCCTCTACATGGCCCAGGCGACCGCCCTGCTCGAACAGGCCGCCCAGCGGGAGGACCAGAGCTTGGAGGAGATGCTCTGTTCCCTGGACCAAACCCTGCGGCAACTCTTAGGGCAACGGGGCTTCCTCACCCTGATCCTGCTGGAGTGGGACCAGTCCGGGACCTACCGCCTGGCGAGGGCTGGCCACCCGGGCGCCCTCGTACTCCAGGGGCTGACCGAAGAGGAATCCTGTGAGGTGGTTCCCCATGGCCGGGGTCTGGGTCTTCGTCCGGCGGGCCCCGGCGACTGGCAGGTGATTGAAGGCGTCCTCCCCCCGAGGGGCTGGATGGTGCTCTACAGCGACGGCCTGTCGGAGGCCATGAACCAGGACGGAGAGCTCTACGGCCTGGGCCGGCTCTGCACCCAGTTGCGCCGCCTCTGGGGCACCGGCAGTGCCCGGGCGGCCTGCGAAGCCGTCTTCCGGGATGTGGCTTCCTTCGATACCCAGAACCGCGACGACCGGACTCTGTTTATCCTGGGAAGGGAGGCATAGTGCGAACATCCCTTCGATGGACCATCCCGACCTTCCTGGCTCTCCAACTGGGGCTTCTCTGGATCCATGGCGCCCAACTCCATCGCCAGAATCAGGTGCTCCTGGCCCTGCGCGAGGATATCCAGGCCCTCACCGAATCCATCGACAGCCAGTCCCCCGTTTCCAGCGAAGAGGATGACGGTACGCTTGTACCCGCAGGTTTCCTGCCCAAACCCGCACCTCCGAAGACCGTCGCCGTGCTGGGCGTGCAAGAAGAGCAGGAAGCCGCCACCAAAGATCTGCAAGCCTCCCGGGACTCCGCCCAGAAGGCCGTGAAGGATGCGCGGGAAGTCCAGTCCAAGCTGTCCATCGAAGAGAACATCCGCAAGGCGGACGAAGCCAAGAAGGTTCAGGCCGCCACCCACTCCTGGCAACGCTGGGTCTGGGGAGCCATCGCCCTGGTGGCTCTGGCCCTCGTGGCCCGCTCGATCCTCCAACGGCGGAGTTGATGTCCCTGCTGGACTACCTGCGAGCAGATCCCACTTGCCGGAATCTGGCCGAAGGCGCGGTCCATGCCGTGGCCCCGGCCCTGGACGATCCTGATCCGGCTCCGGTGATCCTCCAGCTCGAGGACTGGGCCTTCACCCTGGCGGGACGGATGCCCCTGCCCTGGAACACCCACAAAGCCATCGATGCCCTGAATCACCTGCTCTTTGTCGAACTCGGTTTCGAGGGGGATCGCGCCACCTATGACGACCCCCTGAACGCCCTCCTGCCGTCCGTGATCTCCCGTCGGAAGGGCCTCCCCATCGCCCTGGCGATTCTGTGGGTGGATCTCGCCCGCCGCCTGGGTTTCGATGCCGTGGGGGTGGGCCTGCCGGGGCACTTCATCGCGGCCCTGCGCAACGACTTCGGCCTGCTCTGCTTTGACCCCTTTCACAAAGGCCGACCGGTCGGCGAGGAAGGCGGCGCCGAGCTGGTGAAGGCCGCCACGGCGGGGCGCACAGCCTTCCACCGGGAGATGCTCCGGCCCGCCTCCGACCGCGAGATTCTCGTCCGCCTGGTGCGAAACCTTCACGTGCGCTTCATGCACGCAGAGAGCTGGGACGAGGCCATCTGGACCTCTACCCACCTCGTGCTGCTGAGCCCGTCGAACCCCCGCCCGTTGAAGGAGCGCGCCTTCGTCCATCTCCAGCGCGACGAACCCGGGCCCGCCCTGGCCGATCTCCGCGACGCTCTTCGCCTCAGCCCCGATCCCGATCCCGAAATCCAGGCCTGGCTGGACCAACTCGAACGTTCCTAACGCAGTCTGGAACGCCAGGAGCGGTTGGCGCATCCCTCTGCCATGCGACCCCTGAGCCCCTGGCCCCTTCTGATCCCGTTGACGCTGGTGGCCCTGGGGTGTGCGAAACCCCCATTCACCTACGACGTGGACAGGGCCTTCCCTGCCACCCACTACCGGACCATGGCCCCGGATCCCCGGACCGATCGGGTCCTGATCCGGGAGGGCTTTCTCCCCGTCGATTCGGGACGCCAGCTCAAGGCGGTCCTGAATGAATTGGAGGCACGAAACTACCAGCTCGCGCCCTCGTCCGAGGCCGATCTCTGGGTAGCTGTCCAGGTTCTGGCAGAGGCCCCGCCAGGAGGCCGCGGGGGCGGCTCTCCCAAGGCCGCACACAAGGGAGGATCAGGGGG
>JAVBYJ010000044.1 GCA_030824075.1 Geothrix sp. | reverse complement strand
CCTCCTGGTCATGTTCCACGAAGGAGTCGACCTTGGACACGTGGACCTGGGTGTCCCCGAAGGTTCGTGGAAGGCGGGGATTCACTTCCAGGATGACGAGGCGGGCGTGATCCATGATGTCCTTCTCGTAGGTGATGCCGAGCGAGAGGGAGACGAACCCGTGCTTGTCGGGCGGCGTGCAGGTGCCGAAGAAGATGTCGGGTCGCCGCGCATGAATGCGATCGGTGGCCGCGCGGTGGAGCATGTTGGGCACGTAGGTGACGGTGCCCGTGCCCGCCTTGAGGGCGGCGCGCGAGCCAGGGGCGTGGAACCACGAGGCCAGCTCGAAGTGGCCCTTCATCTCCTTCTTCATGTAGAAGTCGTATTCCCTCAGGGTGAGGACGGAGAAGACCCGAACGTTCTCGACCCGGTCCGCGACGATGTGGAAGCGCGACATGCAGCCCTGGGGCTCCGAGGCGCATTGGGCCACGATGACGTCGTTGTCGCTGCGGATGAGGGAGGCCGCGTCGTCCAAGCTGATGAGCTTGCTTCGGTAGATGTCCTGAGCGTTCATGGCAACTCCAGAGAAAGATCTTTGGCTTCCAGACAGCCTCACAAGGGGTGCTTGGCCAGGAATCCGAGAATGAGGGTGTTGACCTCCGCCGCCCGTTCCAGGACGACGACGTGGCCAGCTCCCGGGATCAGGTGGAACTCGGAGCCGGCGATGGCCTGATGCATGATTTCCCCGTATTTTCGGGGTTTGAGAAGGTCGAGCTCAGCCGAGACGATGCAGGTTGGAATCTGGATTTGGCCCAATTCAGCGGTGACGTCGAAGCGCTGGAAACTCTCGATCAGGCGCACGGCGGCGGGCAGATCGAGTTCTGCATATCGCTTCTCGGCCATCGGGATTAGGTCGGGTCGCTCGTTCAGGAACCCTTCCGAATAGGTATCGGCATAGATCAGGCGGAAGAACGTAGGCCCGTTACCCAATGTGGCTGCCAGGTGCCAGCGTTCAATCATGGCGGCCAGCAGAGGATCGCTGTGCGAGACCGACGCGATGGTCACCAGGGTTTGGCAACGCTCTGGGTGCCGGAGGCCCATCAGCAGATTCAACTCGCCGCCATAGGATGTCCCGACCATGTGCGCCTTGGCGAGGCCCAGTGCGTCCATGAGAGCCACCAGATCCTCGGCGTGCAGATCGAGGGAGTAGTCGCTGTCGGGGTGCTCGCTTTGGCCCTGCCCGCGCATATCGTAGGTCAGCACTCGGTAGCGTTTCGCCAAGTCAGGCAGCTGGCAGGCCCAGGACGCTGTGTTCATGAACACGCCGTTGTTGAGAATGAGCAGCTCTCCGGTCTCGGGGCCGTGGAATTCATAGTAAAGATCAACGTGGTTCACGCGCAGATGGGGCATGGTGGATGACCTCCCGGAGATCCGTAAAGCCAGAGGATCAGGAGTGCCCGCGGGCCTTGGTTCGGAGCTTGCCAACGATGCCGGTGGGGAAGCGATAGATGCTCAGGATGAACAAGATGCCAAGCCACAGCAGCCATCGGTCCGGGTGCAGCAGATCCCGCAATAGCGGCACTTTGCTCATCCCATCGCTCGCGAATTTCATCAAATCCTGCAGGTAGTTCTGCACGATGATGAAGAGCGTCGCCCCGATCACCGAGCCGTACAAAGTGCCCATGCCGCCAATCACCACCATGAGCAGAATGTCGATCATGATCTCGAATGAAAGGGAGGTGTCTGGACCGTTGTAGCGCAGCCACAGCGCGAGGAGGGCGCCTGCCAGGGTCGCGAATGCGGCCGAGAGGACATTGGACCAGGTGCGGTACACCACGGTCTGGTAACCCAGGGCTTCCGCTCGGAAGGCGTTCTCCCGGATCGCCTGCAGCACCCGCCCGAAGGGTGAGTTGACGATGCGCAGCATGAGGAGGAACAGCACCACGGTGACGGCCACGAGCAGATAGAAGGAAATCAGCCTCCCATCCAGGGACACTCCCAGGAACGGCTGCTCGGAAAGCGAAAAGCCGGGCGACAGCAGCTCCGGGACTTTGAACGTCAGGCCATCTTCTCCCCCGGTGAACTCGGAAAGCTGCGACGCGAGCGTCTGGAAGGCGGTGGCCACAGCCAAGGTGATCATGGCGTAGAACATCGCCTTCACCCGCAGGCTGAACAGGCCGATCACCAGGGACAGACCAAGCGACAGGAGGAGGGCCGCGGTTACGCCTACGGCCACCCCCGTCCACGAGGGCCCGATGCGCGTCAGTGCGATGGCGACCCCGTAGGCGCCGATGCCGAAGAACATGGTATGAGCGAATGAGACGATGCCGGTGTAGCCCAGCAGCAGGTCGAAGCTCGCCACCAGCACGATGAAGATGCAGATCTTGGCGGCGACGTTCAGCGCCTTCGCCCCGGGAAAGGCAAAGGGGGTGAGGACGAGCCCGGCCAGGATGGCGATCAGCACCACCATCAGCACGCGGCTGCGGGGCAGGTCGCCGGAAAGAAGGCGGTTGAAGATCATCGCTTCCCCACCGGATAGAGTCCCTCGGGCCGCCACATCAGGACGACGACCATCAGGAGGATGTTGGAGAAGAGGGCGACCTTGGGGGCCAGGAAACCGGCGTAGTTCGCCACCAGACCTACGAGCAGAGCACCGATGAAACAGCCGCCGACTGAACCCATGCCGCCGATGATGATGACGATAAACAACAGGACATTTATCTGGCCCCCCATTTCCGGGGTGATGGTCTGCTGGTACATGCCCCACATGACGCCGCCCAGACCCGCCAGGGCCGAACCAATCACAAACACTCCGACGAAGAGCCTGCCGATGCGATAACCCAGGCTCTCCACCATTTCGCGATCCTGGACGCCAGCCCGGATCAGAAGGCCGACCTTGGTGCGGCTCAGGACCCAGAACATCACGGCGAACACGCCCAGTCCGACGACGACGGAGACCAATCGGTATTTTTCAACGGCTGCCTCGCCGAACAGCAGGGAGCCGCGGAAGGCGGTCGGCAGCGGCAGGGGGATGGCCTGTGCGCCCCAGATGACCTTGATCAATTCCACCCCAACGATCATGCCGCCCATGGTGATCATGATTTGTTTCAAGGGCTGCCCGTACACCGGGCGGATGATCAAGCGCTCAAAAATGAATCCCACACCGCCGGCCATCACCATGGCGGCGATCATGGCGGGCAGCACCGCCATGAGGTTGAGGAACAGGGATTCGCTTTCGGTCCAGCCGGTCATCCGGCCTAGAACGGAGGTCGCGAGGAAGGCCCCGAGTGTGATGAACACCCCGTGGCCAAAATTGAGCACATCCATCAGGCCAAACACCAGGGTCAGGCCAGAGGCAATGATGAAAATGATCATGCCCATCGCCAGTCCGGCGAAGGTGAGCGTGATCCAGGTGGAGAACGACCCGATCAGCGGAAGCGCTACGATCGCCAGCACCGGCAGCAGCAGCAGCGGGATCCGGTCGAGCCTGACCTCCGGCAGCGCTTCCAGGGCGTGGGTTGGGGTGGTAGAAGCAGTCATCGGCGGTTCCTCATCATTGATGGGCCGCCAGCGACAGGCCCAGCAGCCGTTGCTGCAGACCTTCGTCGCCGGCGAGCTCGGCCATGGTGCCCGCATGTACGATGCGACCGCCGTCCATCACGGCCACCTTGTCTCCGAGCTGGCGCGCGAAATTGAAATTCTGCTCCACGAGCAGGATGGTCGTATCGGTCTGCTTCAGCTCGCGGAAGGCCACAATCATGTTCTGGATGATGGCGGGCGCCAGCCCCTTGCTGGGTTCGTCGATCAGCAACAATTGACGCGGCTCGATGATTGAACGCGCCACGGCCAGCATCTGCTTCTGTCCGCCGGAGAGCAGCCCCGCAGGGTGCTGCCAGAAGCGCTTCAGTGCCGGGAACAGGCCGAAGATCCAGTCCAGGCGCGCGGCATCCATGTCTTCGATCCGTTTCGCGCCCCTGGCGGCAAGGAGCATGTTCTCGCGTACCGTTAGCTCGCCGAAAATGCCCATGTTCTCTGGAACATAGGAAATTCCCCGTCGGGCGATCTCTGGCGTCGTGAGGGCATTGAGGGCTTCGCCGTCGAAGCGGACGTACCCGGACGAGGCGGGCCAAAGGCCCATGATGGTGCGCAGGGTGGTCGTCTTGCCGGCGCCATTGCGACCAAGCAGCACCGTGAGTTCACCCCGCTCGACCTGGAGATCGACGCCATGCAGGATGTGATAGGCACCGATGTGGGTGTGCACCCCTTCGAGTTGCAGCAATGGCACAGTCATTTGGCCACCTCAATGCCCAGGTAGGCTTCCTGCACGATGGGCGAGGCGATCACCTCGGCTGGTTCACCGTCGGCCACCAGGACGCCGTTGTGCAGCACGATGATGCGGTCCGCCAGTTCCCGCACCACATCCATCTTGTGTTCGACCAGCAAGATGGTCTTGTCGCGGCGCGCCTTGAGGGCGCGAATCAGGTCGAGGATCACCGGCACCTCATCCACGCTCATGCCCGCAGTGGGCTCGTCGAACATGAACACGTCGGGCTCGAGCGCCATGAGGATGGCCACCTCCAGCTTGCGTTGGTCGCCGTGGGGCAGGGCGGCGGCGGCTAGGTCGCGCTTCGACGTCAGTGCGACGGTCTCCAGCACCTCTTCGGCGCGTCCGATGAGCTCGCGATGGCTGCTCCAGATGCTCCAGAGGTTGAGGCCCAGCCCCGCCCGCGATTGCACGGCGAGGCGGATGTTCTCCAGAACGGTCAGGTTCGGGAAGAGGTTGGTCAGCTGGAAGGCCCGGCCGATGCCCCGTCGGCTGCGCTGGGGCGCGGAGCAGGCGCTGATGTCCTCCCCATGGAGAAAGACGCGCCCCGAGGAGGCCTTGAGCTGCCCGGAAATGAGGTTGAAGTAGGTGGTCTTGCCCGCACCGTTGGGCCCGACGATGGCCGTCAGCGTGCCGGGTGCAAAGGCACACGACACCGAGTCAACCGCGATATGGCCACCGAAGCGGATGGTGAGTTCTTGCGTTTCTAGGGCGAAAGTCATTGTCACTCGGGAAGGGGACGGGGGTCGGCGGTGCTGGCGGGGGCTGGCCGCGCATTCGTCGTGACGAACGCGCGGCCGGCTCCTGCAGGCTTCAACGCTTGTTGGTGATCGGGATGTGCATGTCCTCGATCTTGATTTCACGCACCAGCTCGGGCACAGCCCAGGCCACCTTGGGATCGACCTTGATCTTGAAGTGATACATGGACTGCATGGCCTGGTGATCTTCCTTGCGGAAGGTCATCTTGCCCTTGGGCGTTTCGAAGGACATGCCCTCCATGGCGGCGATCAGGGGCTCCGTGGCGGCATTGCCCTTGGTCTTCTTGAGGGCTTCCACCACCGCGAGACCCGCCGACATGCCACCGGCCGTGAAGAAGTCAGGCGGCGTGTTGAAGCGCTTGAAATGCTCCGTGACCAGCCACTTGTTCACCGGGTTCTTGGGGATTTCATAGTAGTAGTAGGCCGCGCCCTCGAGGCCGGGGAAGGCCTTGTAGGCCGCCAGCGCAGGGAGGATGTTGCCGCCGGTGGCGATCTCGATGCCGAAACGCTTGGGGTCGAGATCGGCGATCTTGAATGGATTGCCGCCGCCAGCCCAGTTGATGAAGATGATCTTGCGACCGGGCAGGTTCTTTAGCTTGTCGAAGAGCCGCTGGGCCCCGGCGGTGAAATCGGTGGTGGTCGCCGGCAGGTATTCCTCGTGCACCAACTTGGCGTGCTTGAGGGCGCCCCGGAAGGCCTTCACGAAGTCCTTGCCGAAGGCGTAGTCCTGGGCCAGCGTGGCGATGGAGACGCCGCTCTTGTCCAGGGCCACGGCGTTGGAGATCGCGTCCTGAGAGGAATTGCGGCCGGTGCGGAAGATGAAGCGGTTCCACTTGTCGCCGGTAATGGAATCGGCCACCGCCGGTTCCACCAGCAGGATTTTCTTGTATTCCTCAGCCACCGGCAGCATGGCCAGGGCCGCGCCGGAGCTGGTGGGGCCGATGGCGAGGGCGGCCTTGTCGTCGGCATAGGCCGAAGCCAGCTGCGACTTGGCCACATCCGGCTTGCCCTGGGTGTCCTTCTCAATCACAACCAGCTTGTGGCCGTTGACCATCATGGTGCCGCCGGTGGCGTACTCCAGGCCCATCATCAGACCCGCCTGGGTCTGCCGGGCATAGGCCTCCAACACGCCCGTCTTGTCATAGACGTGGGCGATCTTGATGTCCTGGGCCATGGCCAGGCCCGAGCAGAGAAGCGCCAGGGCGAAGCCAGTCATGGTTTTTCGCTTGAGTTGCATGGTTCCTCCTTAAGTGTCGGTGAAATGGGACGCCTGCCCCCCCGGACCGGCGTCCCTACATCCAGCCTAGGAATGGTAGGGTGCCGGGAGCCATCCGCGGTCACCCTCCGCCAAGACTAGAACCAGTAGTTGAGGTTGATGCCGACCTGGCGCCAGTTCTCGCCGGTCACGGAGTTGGTCGTGCCGCCGAGGGAGGAGCCAGCGAGGAAGGGCGTGTAGTGGGCCTTGGCCTCGTTCTTGATCGCGGTGAAGAAGACCCCCACGAAGGCGCGCTTGGTCATGGCGTAGTCGTAGCCCAGATTCACCTGCGATGCGCCTGTATCGGTGCGGGAGGAGGTGTCGCCAGCCTTGGAATAGGTCGCATAGACGGCGTGATCGCCCCAGGCATAGGAGATGGGCACTTCGAACACGGAGCGCTTGGCCGACTCGGAGGTGGCGACCGTACCGATGACCGCGTTGTCGATGGAGGTGTTGTCGTAGACGATGCCCACCTTCAGGTTGAAGGGGAATCGGTAGGACAGACCTGCGCGAACGGCCTGGAGATCCTGGGGGCCTGCGTAGCCAGCGGCGGTGACTCCGCCATTGATCTTCTTGTCCAGGTAGCTCAAGGAAGCGGAGATGGGGCCCTTGTTGTAGCGGGCACCCGTATAGATGGTGCCGCCGGAATTGTAGGCGCGCGTGAGGTAGCCAGCCGTCCCGGGAACGGCCGTGGGGGCGTTGACCGTGTATTTCAGCTCGTCCCCATCGGGATTCTTGCTGTAGGCGACGGAGAAATCAAAGCCGCTGTAGTTGATCGAATTGAAGCGGATCACGTTCCGGGCGCGGGTGTTGCCCATGGTGAAGCTGCTGCCGACGGCGGCGCCCGTCGCCTTGTTGATGGGCGTGACCTGGTCCAGCATGTTGAAGGTGCCGAGGCCGTTGTCATCCCAGATCCGGTAGCTCTCGCCGGGAGCTTCGAGGGATGGAGCCAGGTATCCCACGGAAATGGTGTCGGTGTAGTAGAGGGTCGATTTGCCGAAGATGAGTGATCCATAGGGGGAGGAGACGCCGCCCCAGGTATCGCCATCCGCCCAACCCGTGATGTTGCCGCTGTAGAGGGTGGTTCCCGGGAAGGCGGGATCGACCGGGCGCACGTCAGCCTGGAAGCGGCTTTCGATGCGGAAGATCACGTTCCAGCCCTCGGTGATCTTGGAGGTGCTGCTGATGATGACGCGCGAGGTGTTGTCATCGAGGCGCAACTCTGCGCCCATCCCCGGACGCGCGGTGTTGGTCACCTCGCTTTGCTTCACGCCAACGGCGAGCAGCCCCGAGAGGGTGATGTTGGTGCCGGATCCGACCTGGAATCCCTGACCCCAGCCAGGCAGGGCAGCGAAGGCAGCGGTGGCCGCGACGACAGCGAAACGTATGTTCATGGCCTGTCCTTTAGGTGAGTGCTGGACGGAGGTGTGACCCGCGGTCCAAGGGTTAGTGGAAGGGAGAACGGTGGAGAAGAGGGGGGATTTGGTGCTCAATTTTTCAAAATGGCGACCAGGCCTTGCGAAGGGCCCTACTTCGCGATGCCCTTGGGGTAGCAGAGGCCGCCGGTGATCTCGATGGTCGTGGCATTCAGAGCCTGGTTTTCGACGCAGTAGCCGATCAAAGAGGCAATTTCTTCAGGCGCCACCAGACGGCCGAGGTGGACATCCTCGAGGATGGCTTTCAAGGCATCCTGGTTCATCCCGGTCAGCATGGGCGTCGCGGTGTAGCCAGGCGCGATGGCCACGCAGCGGATGTTGCGGATGCCGCGCATCAGGAACTCGCCCACGATGATCTTGGGCATCAGGGCATCCGCGACTTTGGCCGAGGAATAGTTGATCTGGCCCACCTGACCAATCTTGTTCACGGAGGAGATCGGCACCAGCAGGCCTTCCCACCCGCCGTTCACCATGGCTTCCGCCGCATCCCGCATGGTGAGGAAGGTGCCGGTGAGGTTGGTGTCGATCACGGCTTGCCACTTGTCGAGCCCCAGTTTCTTGGAGACCTGGCCTGTTTCCTTGTCGAGGCTGAGCATCGTGCCATCGCGAATGATGCCGGCGCAGGACACGGCGATGTTGAGCTGGCCAAAGGCTTCGAGCGTCCCCTTGATGTACCGGGCGGTATCGGCTTCGCTGGTGACGTTGGCCTGGATCCCGATGGCTTCGCCGCCCATGTCCTTGATGTCCTTGACCACTCGGTCAATGTTTTTCTGCGCCATGTCCACGACAGCGACCTTGGCGCCACGCTGGGCGAGAAACTTCACGACGGCCTCGCCGATGCCGTTTCCACCGCCTGTGACAAGAGCTACGCTTCCTTTGATGTCCATGGTTGGTTCCTCTGGGTTGAATCGTGAGACGGAGGTGAGCTGGGCGGCTTGATCACGCGGATCAAAGCTCCTTGGGACACGAGACGCTGTCCTTGTTCCAGTAGATGAAATTGGGATGGGTGACATCGGGGCCGATGATCTTCAGATCTCCGATCGTGTTCGGATGATTGACGTCTGGGCCCACCGACTTGACCCCGACGGGGAAAATCGTCTTGATCAGGGCCAGAGCGCGGGCCCCCGCCTCGTTTTCGGACAGGCCTGCAAACAGGCCCGCGCCTGCGATGGCGATGGCTCCGCCCGGCAAGGTGTAGGTGATGTCCCAGCGGCCAGCCCTCGGCTCGACCGCGAACTGCATGTCGTTGTATCGGATATTCAGCATATTCGTCCTTTCCCCCGCTGGCCGTGACTACAGCTTTTTCAGGACGGTGACGCAGTTGGTCACGGCCGAGCCGCCCACGTTGAACGCCACGCCGATATCGGCTTTTCTGGCCTTCACGCCGATGGGTTCCCCGATCAGCTGCTTGTAGATCAGGGCATGCATGGACGCGCCGGTGGCGCCCACGGGGTGGCCCTTGGACTTCAGGCCGCCGGAGAGGTTGATGGCCACCTGGTCGTCCCGCGTAAACCGGCCATCCAGGTAGTCGTAGCCGCCTCGTCCGTCCACGGAGAGCCCAAGGGCCTCGGTCGAGAGGATCTGGTTGATGGTGAAGCAGTCATGCACTTCGGCCAGATCGATGTCGGCCGCGGTGATACCAGCTTCCTTGTAGGCTTTGGCGACCGCGTCCTTGCCAGCCATCAGTTCGTGCATGTTCGGACGGACGTTCTCTGGCAGACGTTCAACGGAGTGGCCGATGCCGGCGATTTCCACGGCGCGCTTCTTGTTGCTGACGTTCGAGGTCTGGGTGATGACCAGGGCCGCGGCGCCGTCCGTTACCAGCGAGCAGTCGTGCAGACGCAAGGGAGCGGCAATCATCATGTTCTTGCACTTGCCTTTGGCATCCAGCTCGTTGAGCTTCATGATGGCCTCAACGCTCGCCGGACCGTTCTTGACGTGGGCCAGCGGGTTCTCCGCGCCGTTCCTGTAGCAGAGGGCGCCTGCCGTCCAGAGCATCTTCTCCAGCTCCTCGGCAGGGATCTTGTAGTGCGCCTGGTAGCCCTTGGCGTATTCGGCGAACAACATCGGGAAGGACATGCCGCGCGAGCCCTCGCTGGGCCAGTGGGAGCAACAGGCCAGCACATGGGTCATCTGGGGCGTCGGCAGCAGGTTCATCTTTTCCACGCCGATCACCAGGACGTGTTTGGCTCGACCAGCCTCGATGGCGTACACCGCGTCATAAAGCGCCACCGAACTCGACGCGCAGGCGCACTCGCAGCGGGTCATCGGCTTGAAGCGCAGGTCCGGATGGATCTCTGCCGCGAGTGGGGCGACATGTTCCTGGTTGATGAAGGAACCCGGGGAGCAGGATCCGACATAGATGGCGTCGATGTCCTTCGCCTCCAGCCCCGCGTCGGCAATGGCGCCGCGCCCCGCCTCCACCAGCAGGTCGTAATAGGTCTTGGTATCGGTGATCAGGCCGGTCGCCTTGTCCTTCTTGATGAACGCGCCGAATTCCGTGTTGTAGGCACCGATGATGCTCGCCTTGCTCATGGACAGTTTCCTTTCAGAGGTGAATGCCTGGCCTTGCTTCTAAACAGGGGAAATCAGGGCATGACGAACGCAACGGCGGCCTGGTTGTAGCCCACCCCGGAGCCGACCAGCACAAGCCGGTCGCCGGAGCGGATCTTCTTCTTGGCAAGGGCGTCGTCCAGGGCCATGGCGAGGCAGGCCGAGCCGGTGTAGCCCCACGCTTCCATGATGGTGTGGGTCTTTTCCATGGGCAGTCCGAGGTCGGCCATGACCAAGTCAATGGAAGGTTTCCGCACCTGGGTGAAGATGATGAAATCGATGTCGGAGAGCGCGAACCCACTCCCGGCCGCCAGCTTGCGCACCATTCGGGGCCAGCCCTCATGGTTGATCTCGGGCGGATAGCGCTCGAGCATCTTTACCGTGGTCCGGCCCGCGGCCACCGAGGCCAGGGTGGCCGGTTCGTACGTGCCGCCCGAGAAAAGGCCCCAGTGCTTGTGGTAGGCGCCATCCGCCTGGGCCGTCGCGCCGATGAAGCCGGGACGATCCGAAGCCACCAGTACCGCCGCACCGGCCCCATCCCCATAGAAGAAGCTCAGGGGATCCTCGGGAGCGGCCAGCTTGTGCATCAGGTAGACGCCGACCACCAGCACGGTGTTGATGGCCGGGTTGGTGACAATCCAGCCAGCGCCTGAGGCCAAGGCCGTGGGAAAGGAGGCGCAGGCGCAGCCGACATCGAAGGTCCCCGCATGGATCGCGCCAAGCTTGTGCTGCAGGACCACCGAGGTCGCGGGTGTGATGTAGTCCGGCGAATCCGTGCCGAGGATGATCAGGTCGACATCTTCTGGACGCAGCCCGGCACGTTCGAGGGCCTGCTTCGCAGCCGGCAGGGCCAGATCGGAGGTCGCCCAGTCTTCGGGAGCGTGCCACCGGCAGCGAATCCCCGAGGAGGCCTCCATCTGATCCACGAATTCGGGGAGGTGCGCAAAGCGCCTGCGGAGTTCGTCGTTGTTCACCTCGATCTCGGGCAGGTAGCAACCCGTGGAAGCGATCGTCGCGAATCGGTTCATGATTCCTCTTGTGCGCCAGGCCAATGGGCAGGGGTGGGCGAAGCAGATCGGGTTGAATTTAAAAAACGAACGGTCGGTCGGTTTTTGAGAAGGTTCCGCTGCGGCCGTACCCTTGTCAACGGGAAACACAGAATTGTGTCCATCGTGTGACGCAGGTCTCATCCCACCATGCGTACCTGCAGGGCCGCCCGGGGCAAAAGCCGCAGCTGGACCAAAGGTTGAATGGTCAAAGGCGTTCGAGGTCGACTTAGGCGCCGATTATTTCTTGAGGTCTGGAGGCCTCAAAAAGCCTCGGCGAAGGATTTTGGAGATCTCCTTCAACGCGGCTGGGGTCTCCTGGCCAAGCTGATCCGGCACTCCAAACAAGATCTCCACCGCGAAATACTGCAGGAAGACGCGACTCGCCAGCATGAGCGCCGTGGTCGGATCCAATCCTGGGGCCAGCTGATCTTTCAGCTGGTCGTCGGGAAAGCGCTTGCTCAGGAACGACTCGAACCGACCTGACATTCCCGAGTAGAACTTCCGGATGTGGGTGCCATCGAATTCGACCACGTCCACGTAGATCAAGGCCACATGGCGGCGGTAGCTGGTGACGCTCTCCCGGGCGGCCTCGGCGAGGGCCTCAAGATCATCCGGGAAGGCTCCAGCCGCGAGGGCTTTGTTGAACGGGAACTCCGGCGTATCGATGGCTTCCCAGTACTGATCAAGGAGGGTCCTGAACAGGGTCTCCTTGTCTGGGAAGTGATGGTAGACGTTGCCCGTGGACAGCCCCGCTTCCGCGGCGATTTCACGGATGCTGGTGCCCCGATAGCCCTGCTTCGAGAAAAGCTGGAGAGCCGCCTCCAGGATCACGCCACGGCTTCGTTCCGACTTTTCTCCTTGGGTCAATTTCAACAGAGGGCTCCTGGGGCGAGGGTACGAGGTGGGGCGTTGCGGGGTCAAGCTCGCCGCAGGCGTGGATGCTCAAGGATGAGGCCTTCCGGTGGGCCCGGAAGGCGCTTTCCCGGGAAAGGAGGTCAGCGAATCTTGAGCGGCGTTTACCGATTCGCCAAGGCCTGTCCTGTGAATGAAGCAGAACATGAAAGCACCTTTTCCGGCGGGCCTTCTGCCACCACCTGACCCCCACCCGCGCCGCCTTCTGGACCGAGGTCGATGACCCAGTCGCTGCTGGCGATGAAGTCGAGGTCGTGCTCCACCGCCACGACGAGGTGGCCGGCCTGGGCCAGACGGCGCAGCACCCCCAACAGGCGGTCCACATCCTCGAAGCCCATGCCGCGTGTGGGTTCGTCCAGCAGGATGGCGGCCCTTTCTTTGGGCGGTTCTGCGATCAGGCCCGCGAGACGAAGGCGCTGGCGTTCCCCTTCCGAGAGGGCGGAGCCCTCCTGGCCCAGGCGCAGGTACCCCAACCCGACGTCGTTCAAGGCCTTCAGGGGCCTGACCAAAGGAGCATCTCCAGCCAAGGATCCGATCAGCTCGGCCACACTGGCCTCCAGCAGATCCGCGATGCTGCGGCCCTCCAGGAGGCACGTCAGCACCTCGGGCTTGAAACGTCGTCCCAGACAGGTTTCGCAGCCCACCGTGACATCCGGCAGAAGATCCATGGCCACAGTGATCACGCCGCGTCCCTGGCAGACCTCGCAGCGGCCTCCGGGAGCGGTGGTGGAGAAATGCTTGGCTGAGAGTCTGAGGGTCTTGGCCCGAGGGGTTGCGGCGAAGCGCTTGCGAAGCGGCTCACTCAGGCCCGTGAGCGTGAGGACGGTGCTGCTCCAGGCGAGGCCCAGGGTCCCCTGGTCGGCGGTGATGACCTCGTGGAGATCCGTCAGCAGGTCGATGCCCACACACCCCACGGAACCGCGGCCGTGCAGATGATTCTGCAGGGAGGGGGCGAGTACTTCGAGAACAAGGCTGGACTTGCCACTTCCCGAGACGCCCGTGACGGCCACCACGGCACCCGCAGGAAAGGTCAGATCGATCCCCTGCAGGTTGTGGAGGAAGGCGCCCCGAACCCGGATGCCCGGCGTTCCTGTGACGACGGGTTCCTTGGCGCGGGAGGCGCGCGAACGGCGGAGTCGGGCACCTGCTCGGGAAGCCGGGAGGCGCTGCAGCTCGGCCGGGGATCCCATCGCCATGAGCCGCCCGCCATCGGGTCCTGCGCCTGGACCGAGCTCGATGATCTGGTCTGCCAAGGCGATGAGGACGCTTTCGTGCTCGACCAGAAGGACGGCGTTACCCGCATCCGCCAGGCGGCGCAGGACCCCTCCCAGACGCTGGATGTCCCTCGGGTGAAGCCCCTGGGTGGGCTCGTCCAGGACATAGGTGACGCCCACAAGGCCGCCCCCCAGAGCCGCCGCCAGCCGCACCCGCTGAGCCTCACCACCCGAGAGGCTGGCCATCTCCCGTTGAATGGACAGGTAGCCCAGTCCGGCCTCCGAGAGCCCCTTGAGGCGCCCGAGGCTGTCCCTCCGAAGCCCTTCGGTCAGGGTGAATGCCCGCGAGGACAGCCCGTGGGCGCCCAGCGACTCGAACCATCCGAGCGCAGCGTCGATGGGCATGGCCAGGAGGTCGGGGAAGCGGAGCCGACCCAAACGAACGGCCCGGGGCGTGGCTCGCAGGCGCTCGCCACCGCAGTCGGAGCAGGGCGTGTCCACCAGCAGGGCTTCCAATTCTTCACCCTTGGGATCGGCGTGGACCCGTTCGTATTCCTGGTCCACGAGGTTGGCGAATCCGTCCCAGGTGGTCTGAAGATGATGGGTACCTTCCGCCTTGCCGCGTCGGAAGTGCCAGGTCACCTCATGCAGGGCGTCCCCGGTGCCGAACATGGCGAGCTGACGCTCGGCGGGCCCGAGCTCGCGCCAGGGACGGGCGAGATCCAGGCCGGATTGGGTGGCCACGTGCTGGAGGGTGGCCATGAACTGGCCATCCGCTTCGCCCAGGTAGGCGCCGAAGCGGGTACCGTCCATAGCCCCCCCGTTCAGCGGCCGGTCAGGCCAGCTCACCAGCCGCTCGGGGTCGCAGCGCTGAAGGAAGCCCAGCCCCTTGCACTGGGGGCAGGCGCCGCGTTCAGAGCGAGAGGAGAAATCAGAGGCCCAAAGCGCCGTGAGAGCTTGTCCACAGACGCAGCGCTCACCATGGGCAGGCCTTCCGCAGGCGGGGCAGGGGCGCTCGCCTGCCCGGGCGAACAGAAGGCGCAGCAGCGCGTCCAGTTCGGTGGTTGTGCCCACGGTGGAGCGGGGGTTCCGGCGTCCCGCGCGCTGGGGAACGGCCAGGGTGGCCTGGAGTCCGCGAGCGGCGACGATGTCAGCGCCTCCCTTCCGGGGCAGCAGGCGCCTGGCCCAGGGCGATACCAGGTCGGCGAAGCGGTTCTGCGCTTCGGCCAGCAACGTGTCAAAGACCAGCGAGGACTTGCCGGAACCCGAAGGCCCCGTGACCACCGTCAGACCCTCCGCGGGAAGGCTTACGTCGATGTCTCGCAGGTTGTGCGTGCGAACCCCCACCAGTTCGATGGGGGGAGGCTCCGCCGCGAGGGCGGCTGGTTGGAGGGGAGCCGGAACCTCCCGCAGCGCCGCACCGGTGAGGGATTCCGCGCAGGCGGCGACCTCCTCCGGAGAACCGCTGATCACCAGGCGTCCCCCTTCGGGGCCGCTTCCTGGGCCAAGATCCAGCACGTGGTCCGCCTGGCGTACCACGTCCAGATCGTTGTCCACCACCAGCAGGGTGTGGCCCGCGTCGAGCAGGCGGTCCCAGGCCTCCAGGAGCACGCCAACATCTGCGGCGTGGAGGCCGGTGGTGGGTTCGTCCAGGGCGATGAGGGCTGGGCCGCTGCTGGTCTTGGCGAGCTCGGTGGCCAGTTTCACCCGCTGGGCTTCGCCCCCGGAAAGGGTCGTGGCGGGCTGGCCCAGGGGCAGGTAGCCCAGCCCCACATCCAGGAGCGCGTCCAGGATGCGCCGGAGCCGCGGGTGGTTTGCGAAGTGCTCGGCCGCTTCGGAGATGCTGCCCTCCAGCACGTCTGCGATGCTCCGCCCCCGGACCTTCACCGCCAGCACCTCGGAATGGAAGCGCCGCCCCCCGCAGGCATCGCACACCATGTCCACGCTGCCGAGGTAGCGCATCCCCACTTCCTGCACGCCCGCGCCCTCGCAGGCCTCGCAGCGGCCACCTGCGGTGTTGAAAGAGAAGCTCCCCTTGCCGAGGCCGCGTTCCTTGGCCTCGGGCGAGTTTGCGAAGAGATCCCGGATGAGGTCGAAGGCACCGGTGTAGGTGGCCGCATTGGAACGGGGGGTGCGCCCGATCGGGTCCGCGTCCACGGTGACGATGCGGCGAAAGGGGGCGCCGGGAACCAGCCCCACCTGGAAGCGCGCCACGACCTCGTCCAGGAGGGACGTCTTGCCCGCGCCGGACACTCCGGAGATCACGTTGAGCGCACCTGCAGCCAGGGTCACCGTGAGGTTCTGCAGGTTGTGGCCGTGAAGCCCCTCGATCTTAAGGGATCCTCGGCTGGGGCGGGGCTGCTTGAGGTCCGCCGAAAGGGTTCCCATCAGCCAGCGCTGCGTGGGCGTCGCCGGGAAAGCTGGCTCCTGCTTCATGAATGCCGCGGGGGAGCCACTCCAGAGCAGGTGGCCACCCTTGTCCCCAGGCCCTGGTCCCAGGTCGATCAGCCAGTCGGCTGCCCGGACGATCTGGGCGTCGTGTTCCACCACCACCACGGTCTGGCCCTGGTCCCGGAGGCGCCGAAGCACCTGGATCAGGCGGCCCACGTCGTGCGGATGAAGGCCGGCTGATGGTTCGTCGAGCACCACCAGAAGGCCGCGCAGCTCGCCCATGGCCAGGCTGATGAGCTTCAGTCGTTGTCCCTCGCCCCGGGAGAGACTTGGGGCGGGGCGGTCGAGGGTCAGGTAGCCCAGGCCGAGTTCCACCATCAAATCGCAACGGGCGATGAGGTCCGCGCGGATGGGCGAAAAAATGGCCGCTTCACTCGAACGGGCTTCGATCGAGAGCATGAAGGCACGCAGATCCCGGACGGTGAGGGTGGCGAGATCGACGATGCGCTGTCCGCGCCAAAGGACGGCCAAGGCTTCCGGGCGCAGGCGCGCACCTTGGCAGGCTGAGCAGGCGGTGCTGCGAACGAAACGGAGGATGGAATCATTCCTTTTTCCCCGCAGGATCTCTTCCATGACAGGAATGAGCCCACGGTAGAAACCGTCCTGGCGAGGCCGGGCGGTGATGCCGGTCCACTTCAGACGCGACTCGAGGGGGTGCTTGCCGTAGGGGACTTTCAGGCGATCCGACCCGTGGAGCACCACCTGACGGGCTTCGTCACAGAGGTCCTGCCAGGGGATGTCCACCGACCCGCCATGGGCCCGAAGCACGTCGTCCAGGATCTGCAGGGTCACCTGCGAATACATGAGGTAGCCGTTGGGTGTGCTGACGCGCAGCGCCCCGTCCCGCAGCGACCTGGTGGGATCGGCGATGAGCAGGTCCAGGTCCAGCCGGTCCTCGACGCCCAATCCCTGACACTGGGGGCAGGCGCCTTCTTCGCCGTTGAAGGAGAAGAGGCCCCGCGTGGGATGGAGCCCCTCCGGAGCTGTGCCCAGGCGGGCAAAGAGCAGGCGCAGCAGGTCCCAGGTTTCCGTGAGGGTGCCGACGGTGGAGCGTGGGTTGGCCAGACCGGACCACTGGCCCACGGCCACGGCGGGGCCCAGGCCCTCGATGCTGCGCACGGCCGACCGGGAGAGGCCACCCACGAACTGGCGTGCGAAGGAGGGCAGGGTTTCCAGAAAGCGGCGCTGGCCCTCTCGGAACAAGGTGTCGAACGCGAGGGAGGACTTGCCGGACCCGGAGACGCCCGTGATGACCGTGAGGCTCCGCCGGGGGATCCGGACATCGAACCCCGCGAGGTTGTGCGCCTCCGCCCCGAGAACGACGATCTGTTGGTTTTTCCGTTCCGCCAAGGGCTGGCCTCTTTGGTCTCTAGCTTCAGGGACAAACGGGGCGGCGGCAACCAGGGCCACGGAAATCAGGCGGCACAGCGAATCACCGTCCCTTCGACCTGCCCCGCGATGGCGCCTCGTCGAGGGGGCAGGGGACTTGCGCAACCTCCGCAGGCGAATCGACGGCCTCTTTAGAGGGCAAGAAAAAGCCCCGGAATCTATTGATTCCAGGGCGTCTGGCGGAGAGTGAGGGATTCGAACCCTCGGTAAGCTTTTGACCTACACACACTTTCCAGGCGTGCTCCTTAAACCACTCGGACAACTCTCCCATGGCTTCCACGCAAAGGCGGAAGCAGCAAGATTATCACGGCCCCGGCCCATGGCCAAGGGCCGTGAATGGACAGGGCTACACGGCTTCGAGGACGGCTACCAGCAGCTTCCAGAAGTTGCCGACCGAGGGCACGCTCACGTGTTCGTCAGGGGTGTGCACGTCCCACATGCTGGGGCCGAAGGACACCATCTCCATGCCGGCGTATTTTTCGCCGATGAGGCCACATTCGAGGCCGGCGTGGATGGCCATGATCTCCAGGGGTTTTCCGAACACGGACTGGTTGGCGTCGTTGACGATGCGAACCAAAGAGGCCTCGGGCTCGGGCTTCCAGCCAGGGTAGCCGCCGGTGGTGTGGGACTCGAACCCGCCCAGGGCGCAGGTGGCGGCGATGCGTTCGGACAGTGCCACCTTGGAGGCGTCGACCGAACTGCGGGTGAGCAGGTTCACTTCGACCATGTCCTCGCGGGTGTCGATCACGCCCAGGTTGGTGGAGGTCTGGACCAGGCCCTTGATATCAGGGCTCATGGCCTCGACGCCGTGGGGCAGGGACATCAGGAGGTGAATGAGCGCATCGGCATCGGCTGCGGTCATGGCCTGGGTGGCTTCAGCGGGTTCGAGGGCCAGGTGAAGGCCGGGATCGAAGGCGCCCAGAGCCGCGCGCCAATGGGCTTCGTGGCCAACCAGGACCTCGCGGAAGGCCTGTTCCTTTGCGGGATCCAGGAAGATCATCGCCGAAGCCTCGCGGGGGATGGCGTTGCGCTTGTTGCCGCCCTTGATGGAGGCGAGGGCAAGTCCGAACCCCGGCTTCAGGGCGCCAAGCACCTGGGCCAGGAGCCGGATGGCGTTGCCCCGGCCCGAGGGGATATCGATGCCGGAGTGTCCCCCCTTGAGGCCGAATACTTTCAGGCGGTAGGCGCGGCTGCCGGCCGGGGGCGCGGTGCGGGTAAGCTTCCGGGTGGCGATGGTATCCACGCCCCCGGCGCATCCGATGGTCAGGAAGCCCTCCTCCTCGCTGTCGAGGTTGAGGAGGAACTTGGCTTTCAGGCGGCCCGGCTGGAGGCCGTTGGCTCCGGTGAGACCCGTCTCTTCGTCGATGGTGATCAGCACTTCGATCGGGCCATGGGCGATGTCTTTGCTGGCCAGGACCGCCAGGGCCGCGCCCACGCCAATGCCGTTGTCGGCGCCCAGGGTGGTGCCCTTGGCCCGGAGGAGGTCGCCATCCTTCCATACCTGGATGGCATCCCGGGTGAAGTCGTGGTCGGTACCCTCGTTCTTCTCACAGACCATGTCCACGTGGGCCTGGAGGCAGACGGTCGGGTGGCCTTCTTTCCCAGGCGTCGCCTTCTTTCGGATGATCACATTGCCGACCTCGTCCCGTTCCACCTCGCAGCCGAGGGCTTTGGCCTGATCGGCCACCCAGGCGGCGGCGGCGGCTTCATGTTTGGATCCGCGGGGGATCTTTGACAGCTCCAGGAAATAGGACCAGATCGACTTTGGTTCGAGGGTTTCGAGCAGAGCGTTCACAGAGCCTCCAAGGTGAAGACGGGGCCGGCTTGAAGCCGGAGTGGTGCTTTCAGAGTACCGGTGGCTTCCTGTGGCCGGCGTGACCGGGATCACGATGGTTGAGCCCTCATGAGCCTTGAAACCTGCTCTTATTTAGGGAATCCAGCCCCTTACTCCGATGAGGAAAAACCGGTCACGGTCACTCCGGAACCCCTTTCGAGCCAACCTTGCGCCTTCGTCGATCAGACCTTCGTGCGGCCGTCCTCTCGCGGACCAGGCGGTGGAGCGCCCCGTTCATCCGGGCCTTCCAGGATGAATCCGTGACGATCGAGCAGCGCCTGTTCAAGGGGCTGACGCTGCTGGCCGGACTGCTGGCGATCTTCGTGGTGGCACCTCTGAACCACCCCCAGGACCTGCCGGTCTTCGTGAACCTGTCCGTGGTTGCACTCGGGGTGTCTTGCCTGCTGCTCTATTGGGCCACCTTCCATGGGCACTACGGCACGAAGCTGCTCTTCTTCCTGCTCATGGCCAACCTCGACCTGATCTGGTTCGGCAATGGGGGTTCCCAGGGCAGCATCGGGATGTTCCACCTCACGGCGGCCATGTATCTGGTGATCTTCTTCAACGGGCGGACGCGCGGGTGGATGCTGGGGTTATACCTGCTCAACGGATTGGCCCTGTTGTGGGCCGAACGGCTGCATCCGGCGCTGGTCTGGCCCTTTTCAACACCAGAGGGGCGGTTCCTCGATCTCGTCACCGGGTTCCTGCTCTGCAGCGGCGTATGTGTCCTCATCCTCTGGGTGGTGCTGGAGGGGTACCACCGGGAGCGCCTTCGGCTCGGAGCCTCCCTGGCGGCTCAGCGGGAGAGCGAAACCCGCTTCCGGTCCCTGGTGATGAATGCCCCGATTCCCATCTGCGTGACCACGGTGGAAGGCCGGGTGGACTATGTGAACCACAGCTTCGAACAGCTTCTCGGCTACACCGCAGCGGACCTTCCCGATCTGGGAACCTGGTGGGAGAAGGCCTACCCCGATCCTGAGGCACGAGGTCGGTCCGCCACCCGCTGGAGCGAGGCCTGCGCCACGGCCGCCACCACCGGCAAGAACATTCCGCCCATCGAGTACCCCGTGGTCTGCAAGGATGGCCGCACCGCCCATCTGGAGATCCAGGCGGCGATGATCGGCGATCAATGGCTGGTGATGTTCACGGATATCTCGGAGCGCAGACGGGGCGAGGCGGCCCTGCGTCAGGCGCAGAAACTCGAAGGCCTCGGGGTATTGGCGGGGGGCATTGCTCACGACTTCAACAACCTGCTGAGCGCCATGCTCGGGAACCTCAACATGGCTCAGATGAAACTCCCCATCGGCGCCGCCTCCGGCCGGTATCTGGAGAACATGGACGGCACCATCCGGAAGGCGACCGAGCTCACTCGCCAGATGCTGGCCTATTCAGGCAAGGGCCGATTCGTGGTGGAGCCCCTGGACCTCAATCAGCACGTGGCGGAGATCACCCATCTCCTGGCGGTGTCCATTTCGAAAAGGGTTCGGCTGGAGTACGACTTTGCCTCGGGCCTTCCGGCCATTGAGGCGGATTCAGCCCAGCTTCAGCAGGTGGTGATGAACCTCGTCACCAATGCCTCGGAGGCCATCGGAGAGACAGATGGCGTCATCAGCATCGGAACGGGCCTCCGGTGGATCGACGCGCAAGAATCGGACACCGCCTTTTCCGGGCAGGGGTTGGAACCCGGCCGTTATGTCACCCTCCGGGTGTCAGACACGGGATGCGGCATGGATCCGGAGATCCTGGCCCACCTGTTCGATCCCTTCTTCAGCACCAAGGGGTCAGGCCGAGGGCTGGGGCTTTCGGCCATGCTCGGCATCCTCCGTGGCCACAAGGCTGGTATCGAGATCCATTCGGATCCAGGCAAGGGAAGTGTCTTCCAGGTTCATTTCCGGGCCAGCGCGGCGGAGGCGCCAGAGACCCGGCAGATGGATCCGGAGTCTCCGAAGAACCGATTCCAGGGCAAGGCCCTTCTGGTCGATGATGAAGCTGACCTGAGAGCCAGCTTCGCCAACATGCTCCAGCATCTTGGATTTCAGGTGGTGTCCGCCCGAGATGGGTACGAGGCGCTCGAGCGGTTCAAGCCTGATGAGTTCGCCCTTGTCTTCATGGACCTCACCATGCCGAGGATGGACGGCAAGGAAGCCTTTCTGCTGATGAAGGCGCGCGACCCCAAGGTGAGGGTGGTTCTGGCCAGCGGCTACTGTGAACAGGAGGTCATTGAACCCCTGGCTGGGGTCCGACCGGCCGGCTTCATCCAGAAGCCCTTCAGCCTCCAGGCCCTGACGGGAGTGTTGGAGAAGGCGCTGGCGTAGAAGGTGGAGATCAACGCCCATCACCTATCGAGCTGGTTGTATTCAACGCCTCCAATCTTCCGGCGAGCCTTGGCTTTGCGGAACCAGAGCCACACACCGGTCACACTGAATGTCGCGATGACGAGCCCCATCAAGGAAATCAGGATTCTTCCGGGTTGGCCGAGGATGCGTCCGGAGTGGAGGGGGAACATGGCCTGCAAGAGCAGGTCCCCGGCACTTCCCGTGCCTGGAACGTCCGCGCCCACAAGCAGGCCGGTGCCCGAATCAAAATAGAGCCAAGGATTCCCCAGGCCGCCGTCGCCATGGCTGTGGCCACGATCGAAAAACCCCACCCCCCAGAGGCCCCATTCCGTGGATAGAAATACCCCCCCGGCGGGAGCTGTCCACCCCCTCGCTCGGGCTTCAGATCGCGCCAAATCAAGAACCTGGGCCATCGCTACCTTGGGTTCGATGGGTTGCCCCGGGGTCGCCATCTGGCGCTCGGCGAAGGGAGATGGGGTGAGCGTGGAGAACCAGGACACCACGGGGCGCATGACCTCCCGGTTCAGGTTCATGCCCACCGAGGTCAGGGCGAGCAAAAGCACCAGGGGCCAAACCCAAACGCCACCGGATCGATGCAGGTCGAAGACCAGGCGGAAACCACCCTGCCGCCACCGGAAGAGGAAGGCGTGGACCCAGGTCGCAGGGGACGGGAAGGAGATCCACAAGGCAATGAAACTGTCCACGATCCAGGTCATGGCGATGAGGCCCATCAACCAGATGCCGAGCTCGATGCCTCCTGCCCTTGGAAGGTGCATGCTGTAGTGAAGCTTGTACAGGAAGGGCAGCAGGTTTTCGCGGGTCAAGGAGATGCGGCCCCATTCGCGCCGCCCCTGGATGTCCCCCGAGACGGGATCCACCGCCACCTGGTTATAGCCAGGTTCGAAGAGCTTGCCGCTGGTTGGATCGATGCGTGGTTCCACAGACACGGTCAGTGCCTGCCCTGGTTCGACCTCCAGGGGTGTAAAGCGGACGCGAACGCGGGGATCGGCCGATTCGATGCGTTCGATCAACTCGGCGATGGGTTTCGGGGAGCCGGCATTCTGAGCCTTGAACAGGTGGGGATTCAGCCAGGCGTCCAGCTCGTGATCCCAGGAGATCACGGCGCCGGTGATCCCGGCGATGAAGAGGAAGCCCGCCGCTCCGAGGCCGAACCAGCGGTGCAGTGACACAAGCAGCCTACGGAGCATGGCGGACCCCCTCTCTCTAGAACCGGAAGGTGATGCTGGCTTGCACGTTGCGACGCGGTCCGTACCACGTGTCGCCGCGACTCAGGACGGTGGTGGCGTGGATTTTGTCGGTCAGATTGTTGACGTTCAGCGCATAGCGCCAGCTTCCCGTATCCAAGGCGCACAAGGCGTCGATCAGGGTTGTGGCCGGGACCACCGGCGCACCGGGATTCCGGAACGAGCTGGTGTGACGCAGGCCCGCACCGATGCTCCAGCCCGTCATTCCGGCCAAGCTGAAGCGCCAGCGTCCCCACAGGGATCCCTGATCGCGAGGTACGACCTCCAGCTCGGCATCCAGGTTGGTGTGATCGTAGTTCGCCACCAGCTCGAAGCTTCGACCGAGGCGGGTCTTGGCCTCGACTTCGAGGCCGCGGTTTCGTGTCTCCCCGAGTTGCAACATGTTGAGAGGCTGGGCGGGGTCGTTGATCTGGCGGTTCTTCTCCCGCAGGTCGTACAGGGCCACGTTCAGGGTCGCCCCGGATTGGCTCTGGAACTTGAGGCCCACTTCCACCTGCTCCCCGCGCAGAGGCTTGTACCGCTGGCTGTAGAAGTTGGTCCCAGACACGGGCAGGAAGGACTCGCTGTAGCTGGCGTAGGGTGACCAGCCCTGGTCGGAGCGGTACATCAGGGCGGCGCGCTTGGTGGTGGCGCGATCATGTTCCGTGGCGGCGCCCTCGAGGTCATTGCTCAGGCGGTCATGCCGGAGTCCCAGGAGAAGGGACCAGCGGGAGGCGAACGTCATCTGGTCCTGAAGGTAGAGGCCCGTCTGGCGCTGCAGAACCCCGGGATTGCGGCTCAGGGCAGGCGGTGTGAAGTGGCCGTACTCAGGCGCGTAGAGGTCGAAGCTCGGATTGAAGCCGAAGCCCGACTCGGCGTCCTCGCTGTACCGGGTGTGGTCCACCCCCAGGAGCAGCCGATGTTCCACTCCCGACGTGCGCAGGACGCCTTCCAGGGACTGGTCGGCCACGAGGGCCTGACCATCCCGCTTGTTGACCCAGATGTAGCGGCTGATGAGTCGCTGGTTCGAATCCAGGTAGGGGTTCAGGGGGTCCATGAAATTGCTGGCGGGGTACAGGGTTTGATAGCTGCCCTTGTTGGCCGCGTAGCGGACGTTCTGACGCACCGTCCACGCGCTGGCGAAACGATGTTCGAAGAGGTATCCGATGCTGGCGCGCCGCATGATGTATTCGTCAAAGCCGGGTTCGCTGACGAAGCGGTTCGTGGGGATCTGCCCGTTGGGGTTGGGCAGCAGGGTGCCGGACCAGGGGAGGAAGGTCGCGCTGGAGCCAGTTTCGTCCTTCTGCCAGTAGGCCTGCACCACCAGGCTGGTGTCGGCGTCGGGCCGCCAGGCCAGAGAAGGGGCCAACATCAGGCGGTCATCCGGTACGAAATCCACCTGAGTGTCGCTCTTGCGAGCCAGGGCCACGACCCGGTAGGACCAGGTCCCATCGTCGGTCAGCGGGCCGGTGGTATCGCCCTGGAGCTGGCGGCGGTTGAAGCTGCCGAGCTGAATGCCGATCTCGGCCTGCCGTTCGGTCTGGGGGCGCTTGCTCTGGAGGTTGATGACGCCCCCCGTGCTGCCCTGGCCGTAGAGGACCGAGGAGGGGCCGCGAAGGACTTCGACTCGCTCCAGGGAATAGGGATCGGGGCGGACGCTGTTGTTGTAGCCGAAGATCTGCTGGAGTCCGTCGAGGAACTGCACGGGTTCGCTGCCGCGCACCCGCACCCAGTCACCGCGGCTGTCCACGCCGTAGGCGTTCGAACGCACACCCGAGGCGTAGTTCAGGACATCGTTGAGAGAGGTGGACCCCTGGTCCTCGATCTGTTCGCGACTCACCACCGAGATCGCCTGGGGGGTCTCCGCAAGGGGAGTATCCGTTTTGGTGGCCGTCACCGAGCGACGTGGGCGGTATCCAGGCACCGCGGTCGTGGCGGTTTCCCGGGTGGCGCCGGCCTTCACCCGCACCTCCGACAGGACTGCTTCGTGGGGTGAGGGCAAGATGGTTGCGGTCTGGCCATCGACACGGGCCTCCAGTCCTGTGCCCTGAAGCAGGCGTTTCAAGGCTTCCTGCGGTGTGACCGTCCCCTGAAGGCTCGCCGCGGTCCGACCCGCGAGCAGGCCCGGTTCGACCGTGATCCGCCATCCTGTTTGACGGGTGAGGACCTCAAGGGCCCGGCTCAGGGGTTGGGAAGGTATGTTGAATGCCATGACCTGAGCGGGACTGGCCATGGCCACAGCTGGAATGAGGCAGGAGGCCACCAGGGCCAAGGTCAGTGCCCCGAACCGGGTCCGCCTTCCGGTGACTCGAAGATGATGAGAAAGACGTGAAGGCCGCATGGGGCTCCTTGAGGCAGAGGGATCCTGGGCAGGCCATAGCGGCTGCCGGGATCGTTGTGGCGTAACGGTTGGGAACGGCCTAAGGCCGCAGTGGATTCAGCCAGGGGCCGCTTTCAACGTAGAGGCGAGGCAGCGTTCGAGGTCGCCTCTGGCATGGCTTGGGTGATCATGTGGGCATCATCAGATCGGCCTCCCCGCCTCCAGGCGTCCGACCACTTGTTGCCATCCGACCTGAACCAGAGGGCAGGGTGTGAGGGGGCTGGAGAGGGTCAGCACCCGCTCTCCAGCGGCGTCGTAGCATTCGATCTGGGGCCTTTCCGGCTTGGTCCAGGGCGGAACGACGAGCCAGATGCTGTCCAGACTGGATGGGTTCAGGCGTAGGGTCGCGTGACCCATTTGGACTTCCCATTCCTTTGCGCCGGCCAGGAGGCTGTCCAGGGGGGATTCCAGAATTTGCAGGCAATGCCGATTGCCAAGCTGAACCTGGGCAGGGACGGGCACCGAGGCAAGGCCCTTGAGGAGGTCTGATAGATCCTGGACCTCGAGGAGGGTGGTGCAGAGCCCTTCCATGGCCCTCAGGGCGAGGACACGGCTCAGCCCGAGGCGCTCCAACCGCAGATCGAGATCCCGGTCCGATCCGGCGTCGCGCCAGGCTTCGCGCAGCATCCACGCCGGACACATCTCTCCAAGGGATGACTTCGGTTGGGAGGCCCCATGCTGGAGGCAGGTCCAGCAGCCCCGGTAGCGGCGTACCAGGTCGATGAAGCCTTCCCAGGCCGATGGATCCGGAATGGTGATGTGATGAGCAAGTTCCCCGGCCTCGCCAAACAAGAGCAGGCAGGGAGGTGTATCCGTGAAATCGTCACTGCGATTGAGGACGGCTACCGAATGTCGCCACGAGGTGTTCATCCACCTCATGCCATCGGGCTCACCAAACAGAACGGTTTCTCCGTCCAGGGTCACAACCGACTGGACCCGCTCGCGACGGGTGCATGAGCCACAGGCGTTGCCTGTCGTGTAGTCCGCGGAACCCAGATTCGGAAGTGCTTGAAGCAGGGACGGCTCATCCCGCCGCAACGGCATCAGGCGGAGATCCCCCCGCAATTGCAAGGCCTGCAGAGCAGATAGCCCTCGATTCCCATGCTGCTGAGCACCCACCAGAAAGGATGCGATCCACCTCTCCTCATTCGACACGACGCGACTCCCCGGATAGGCCCGTTTCACCCGTGGGACCTGCGGCCCTGTGGTTGAACGCGGCTGGGGCTTCGATCTCGGCAGGGGAAGTCCCCCAGTCACGCTGAAGGAGGGCCTGGAAGACCTCGACGGGGACACGGATGCGGATCATCGAACCTCCTTTACGCGCGTCGCGGAACCCAGCGGGTAGGGGCCGCGACCTGATGGCTCAAGCTGGAAAGCCAGGATACGTTATTGAGGTTGAGTCTCAATATGATATTTGTCACAACCTGTGTGATGCCTCACCCAAAACCGAGGCGGCTGGCCCTCGCCCCCCCAAATCAGCCATCGAAAGGCCTCCATCGGGGTTTGCGGTTCGGTCTTCCCGGGCCAAAGGGAGCCTGGCCCAGCGTCAAGAGAACTGGAGCGCGGGCTCGGAGCCTTCAGGCAGAGATCAACCTTCTTCCTGAGGGCCTGGAATGTCTGCTGCGATTGCAGACTTGTTGGCGGTGGGTGCGGTCTTATGGGAAGCGTGTTTCTGTGCGTCTACGGGCTTGCTATGCGGCTTTCCAGGGGCATTGTGGTCTGATCGTGAAATAAGCAAGCCCATCATCGCTGATGGGCTTTGCTTTGGCATGGCAATTACCTTGTGATCTTGGCTATCACCTGGGTGTCGATGATGTATTTCCCGTTAGTATCCGAGCGCTCATGCTGGCGTCTTTCAATTCGGAACCCCGAGTGCTTCTTCATGAACTCTGGAACCCATGGCGCGAATACAGGGAAGAACACAAGGTCTTCTGCGCAGCGAACCAACATCTGGTTGATGGCGACCACCTCCGCTCTTCGAAGCCACTGGACATGGGGATGAAATCTGCTGAACCCAGAATCCTGACTTCTGAATCGCAGCTCCCATCTAGGTCGGATTCTGATAGCAAGTTCAGGTGTTAGTGGAACAATCTTGTTCTGCACGGGTGCATCAGCCGCATTTTCTAACCCAATGGGGTAGTCACTGGTGACGAAGGGGCAGTCCTTATGCTCGTTGATCAACACATCCCAGTTGGAATTTCCAAACACTTGGATGAACTCATGTATTTGAGTAATCCCAATCGCCTGAGGGTATTTCTTGTCAACCACGATCTCTACGGAGCCTTCACTGATTAGATTACTTAGGGCTGTATCACCGAGCTCTGGTGGTGGCGGCGGGATAAGGTTCTGAGCCTCCATCGCATCGACTTGCAGTTCCAGGTTCCTGCGAAGAAGGTCCGCATGGAGTCTCATGCCTGTTGGGGAGCAAACGGTGACATAGGAAACGAAGCCAGCAATGGTGAAGATCGCCTCTTCATCGATCTCGCCAGAGCGGAATTTCTCTACTGATCGGTTGTATTTGGGCTCGATGAGCCTTAAGAAATCCTCGACCACCCGGGGTTCGTTCAGATATTCATTCGTGCTTCCATCTGGAATCCGGCAGACATCTTCAGAGTGCGGTTCCATGTATTTCTGGTCACTCTTTCGGATTGCATACAACCGACCTGAAAGCTCGGATGATCCGAAGCGCTTCAGGTGAACCTGTGAGACAAAATGATCTAGGGGCACAGGAGATTCCACTCAATGCAATGCCTTTGCATAGTTGAACATAGTTTCATGGGGCACCTGACTCCAGAACTCTAAGTCCGGACGGTTCCTCCAGGGCGGCCTGCGCATTCCAGCCCACGATCTCGAGGAAGGTGTGTGGGGGCGGCTGAAGCGATTCCTATTCCTCACCGACTGAGTTGCTCAATGCCCTGGGAGAGGTTGGTGGAAGGCAGGCTCAGGTGATCAAGGCCGCAGTCAAGGTCGCTCAGGACTGGGAAGGGCAATCGTCTGTGTTCAAGCGGGAGTGGCTGAAGGGATTTCTGCTGAAGGTGGTGGTGTCGCCGACAGTCCTGACGCTTCATGTGAACCCAGGAATGCTGCATTCCACGGTCGGCCTGCCTTCGGTCCCAGCCCCAGCCGAATCCATCGCCTTGGAATCCAAGTACCAATTTAAGTGGGACGGCCGTGGCCTGCGGTTCGTCATCCCTAGGCCCAATGGAGATGGTCGAGACGCCCACGTGGACAAGCCTCTGATCCAGGCTGTGGCTCGCGGCAGGTATTGGTATGACCTGTTGCTCTCCGGGCAGGCGAAGTCCAGGGAAGAGATCGCCAAAGCCTACGGAATCTCCGGGCAGCATGTGGCGAGGCTCCTGCCCTTGGCCTGGCTGGCCCCGGACATCGTGGAAGCGATTCTGGATGGGAGGCAGCCGAAGGCGCTGACAGTCAAGCGATTGCTGGCGAAGCTCCCGATGGATTGGGCGGATCAGCGGCGGGCGCTTGGCTTTGAACCAAAGACTCTCATTTCCTGATCAATCAGGAATCCACCCACTTCAGGGCCTCTGGAGAGAATCGGAGGTCCTGGGGCATTCCAGGGTAGAGATACACCTTCTCCATGCGGGCTCTCAGGCCCTGAGAGCCGCGCCCGGCGGGCGTTTGCTCTGAGGGCCTGGAATGTCTGCTGCGATTGCAGACTTGTTGGCGGTGGGTGCAGTCTAGACCGGAACCCTCTCCGGTTCCGAATTCCCTGTATCAGGGAAAACATCAGGGAAATGGGGCGAATTCAGGGTGGTGAGAGCCTGGGAATCGCCGATTGGAGTGCGCCACCGCTGTATTTTCATCTGGATTCCCTGAGTGACGGAACAGGGAACCAAAAATGGGGTAACAGCGAATTCATGTTGGATATCAGATTGCTTGATCGAGGGCCCCAAAGAGGCGGGGTTCAGATTCTGGTGAGGCATAGGACGGCAAAAGCAGGGATTCATCAAACGGATCTCCGATTCAAACGAATCAGGGAAGACCCGCCATTGCACTGAGGGTGGCTATTCCCCCCACCACCAAGAGAATCGAGATCCATTTGGTGGCTTGGCTTCCTACGGCAACCGCAAGAATTTCCCGCCCAAGGATTTGGTCTGCTCGGAAAGCATTCAAATGGCGCAACGCATGGGTAGCCAATCCTAGAGAAAACAGAATCCAGGAGGCAAAAATTAGCCTCGTGGGATCGGGAGTAGGTCTCGTGAACATCGGGAGGATGACGGCCAGCCAAACAGGTATCAACGCCCATCCGAGATCCACGACGGCAGGAATACCTCGAACCGCCTTCAAGACGCCAATCCTGAATCGAATAACTCCAATGAGCACCAAGGCGAGCACCAAGGTACCAACAGCGGGCCTCACGCCCAAATGGGCTGCAGCCACTAAGGCAACCGCCCCCGCCACCCACCCCACAGCCAGTATTTTGGGGCGATTCCGTGCCAGGAAGCGACCACGGGCCTGACCGATTCCACCTATTCCCGAGGGCTCAAAGTAAGGCAACAAAGCGGAGACATACAGATGGAAAGCAGCTGGAAGCATGGGACCAGCCCACCCAGGGGACCAGCCAAGTAAATGATGGAGGATAGCCGTGAGCAATCCCGTTCCAAGAGCTACTGGAATCTGAAGAGCGACCATCATACGAATGGCAGCACGGCTCCATGGAAGCCGTCCAGCCTCCTCTAATCGCTCTACAACATCATCCACGGTCCAGGTAGGGGTCGAGGCTCCAGCAAGGACGCCGACTTCGCCTGCATCGCTGATTATTTCAAGATCCAGATCTTCTGCACTTTCAACCCATTGGAAAGGCTTCTCGGCCTTCCTCGCTAGGTCGGCGAGATGACGGGTGTTGTTCGATGACTTTCCTCCGATCACCACGAGATAATCCGCATGTGAGCAAAGCTCTTCGGCCTCCTCCTGGCGCTTCCAAGTGTCTTTGCAGATGCTGTTGATCACCACACATCTCTGTACATTAGAACGGATGAGGTCAGCGATCTTTTCGAAATCTGGAACCAGGAAGGTGGTCTGCGCGATGACGAGAACTTTCCCCTGAGGATCTAGAGCCAAGTTCTCCGCCTCTAGGATATTGCCGACAACAGCGCAACCTTCGGAGGCATAACTCTCATGGGCGATGGTTTCGGCATGGCCTTGCGTGCCCAGCAGGACAATGAAGTAACCCTTCGAGGCGTACCGTTTGATCCTTGCCTGAACCTTGGCCACCTCTGGGCAGGTCCCATTAATGAGGTGCAAATCCTTGCGCCGGTGCCGTTCCTTGAGGTCGCGCAGTTCGTGAACAGGAATTCCATGGGCCCTTACGACCACCGTGCCGTGGTCAACCTGGTCACTGGAGTTTGTTTGTTTCACACCGCGTCTGGCCAGCTGTTCCAGGGCTTGGGGATTATGGATCAGTGGCCCAAGAGTTTGCACTGGGCCATTCATCCCCCAGCGTGTCGAAGCCTCAAGTACAGCGTCCATGGCTCTCCGGACACCCCAACAGAAACCAGCGCTTTGAGCGACGACGATAAGCAAGGGGCTCCTAAGGTTTGGTAGGACGGATCATCAGAATAAAGAAGCGATGGATGAATTCAACTAAGGGACGATCGTATTGCTTGTCAATTTACAAAGGTGACTCTTGGGAGTCGAGGCAGGTTCAGAGCATCCAGTTTTCTTTCGTGCAGCGATTGCGAAGGCGGAATAAGAAGAGTCTGCCATTCGCCATAGTCTCTGTTTCTGGTTTGGATTCCACATGCATCCTACCGTTCGGGGGGTCAAATGCTACCGTTCGGGGGATTTTGTTGAAATAAAAGAATAATCGGTCCTTTCTTGAGGGACAGAACCTGCGTTTAGGTACAGTTTCCAACCTAGCTCACAAACTGCTCGTCCCAGACACCGGCATTTAGTGCTATTCCCTGCTCAACTTCCCGGAAGGAAACATTTCTGTTTACCAAAAGCCTGTGCTTCTGACCTGGAGTCCACATGTATCGATCGCTGTCGGCTGGTTTATGGCTTGTTTGGGTCCTGGTGACATCGCTGAGTGTTGTTCCCATACGGATGTAAGGCTATGGGATGCGCCATTCTTCACTACATAACTTGGCGGCCATGATTGCAAAAAACGGCATGTCCAGAATGAAGGATAAATTGTGACAGATCACATATTAGAAGATAACCCAATTAACAATCAGCTATTTGATAAAAACAAAAATTGCTACTTATTTAGTCAATTGCAAATGTATTCATTTTGTTCCACGTGCTCTCCATGGCGCTCTCTCATCATGGTGGCTTCTTCAAATCAGCCGAGAGGATTTCTTCTTTGAGAATCATCTCGAATCGGCATGCCATGAAAGGACGCCCATGCACCGACTACTTGCTCAATCCGTGACGTCGAATCCGATTATTTCACGCCACCGTAGAGGCCTGAGCGTGTTGACTCTGCTCGTCGCACTGGGAGTTCTGGCTGAAGCGGCTGAAGGTCAAGAGCCTTCTTTGTTTTCAGCCTTGCCATCTTCGATCGAAGTCTCCAATGCAAAGGTATTCGAGGAACCATTGATTCCTCTCGGTGAGCCATCCCAGGGAGAGATTCTTGCCCTTGCCAAAGCCATTGATACTTTCGTAGCAAATGGCAGGCTTGAAGATATGACTCCCGTGAAGACCTTTGTGGACGCCTACCCTGCGAGTCCATGGCGGCTCTCCCTCCTCGTCAACCTTGGCCTGATGTACCGCCACACTGGGCAGGTTACTCAGGCTTTGGAGGTATGGGAGGCTGCGTGGGAACTTGGCAAGAGATACAAGGATTCCAAGGGCCTCGCACTGTCTCATCGTGCACTGGGAGAACTGCTGGAAGCCAACGCTGGTCTTGGGCGACTAGAGCGCTTAGAAGCACTTGTGAAGGAAGCTGAAGGGCGTCCTCTTGTCGGTCTCATCACCGAGAAGCTCTCCTTCGCCAAGGAGAGCCTTACTTACATGAAGATGAGCCCCGAGACGGCCTACCGTTGTGGCCCGATGGCCCTGGCTTACCTCAAGGCCACCGAATCGCCCCTTGCCTTCGCCGACCTAATAATCGAGGCCATGCTCAGTTCCTACAAAGGCACTACCCTGGCCATGAATCAGAGGTGGGCTTCCAGTATCGGGCTCAAGCTCCAAATGGCGAAGCGTGATCCTGGCGTCGAAATTCCAGTTCCAAGCATGATTCACTTCCGAACCGGTCATTTCGCCGCTGCCATGGTGGCCAAAGCAACACGGGTTCTGGTGCAGGACCCCTTCCTTGGGGACACATGGATACCGCTTTCTGTGATCGATCGCGAGGCTTCCGGTTATGCACTCATCCCAGCAGGTGAATTACCAAAGGGGTGGTCGGCTGTTCACAAAGCCGAAGCGGAGACTGTGTGGGGGAAGGGTGCCTGGGGTCCGGGTCGCCCCGATGACACGCGCCCTGATAGTTACAGGATCCAATCCAGCGTTGTGCCCGTTCAGGCGGGTTTGCCAAGCCACACCTTTCACGCCAATCTCGTGAGCCTTAATCTCGAAATCCCAGCATCCAATTATACGCCCGCAAAAGGGCCGAAGGTGGAGTTCAAGGTCACCTACAACCAACGAGAGTATGGCCAGCCCCAGATTTTCGATTACTGCAACCTGGGGCCCAAGTGGACATTCTCGTATTTGGCTTGCCTCAAGGACGACAGCACGAACCCGGATTTCAACGTCACCCTATGCAACCCAGGTGGGGGCGGCCTTATCTTCCAAAGCCGGGGTGATGGTACCTTCCTGCCGGAGAACTACACTCAGGCACAGTTAATCCGTCAACCTGGAAACACATACGTGATTCAGTATCTGGACGGACAGAAGGACTATTACGAGGCCTCGGATCGGGCCTGGGGCCTGCGGCGCGTGATCTTGACGCGGCGGCAGGATGCCTCTGGGAACGAAATTAAATTCACATGGGATGCAATGCTAAGGTTGGTCTCCATTTCCGACGCCGATGGGCAGGTGACCGGACTGAACTACGAAGCACCTGGAGACCCGCTCAAGCTGACCAAGGTCACGGATCCCATGGGGAAAACCACCCGCTTCGAGTTCAACGAAGATGGGCGCCTGATCAAGACCATCAACGCTCAAGGCGTGGCCACCATGTTCAGCTACGGTTCCACGCCTGCGGATCCCCGGATGCCGGCTGATTTCATCCATACCATGGCAACCCTTCCTGGAACGATCACGTTCCGGGAAGGTGAGAGCCTGATCGGGCCCTCCTACCGCCGATGGTTGGAAGCTAAGGACTCCACTGGAAAGATGGAACGGCTGGAGAGTGGGGCCGGGTACGTCTATGAAATCGATCCTGAACAACTGCCCAAGGTCCCGGAACTGGATCCCGGCTATCATCCGCTGTCAGTCTCCTTCAGAGAATCCTTCTATTGGCCCGCAGGCGTCTATGACGCTCGAAAGACCGATTTCCGGAAAGCGCGCCACATCCGTTGGGGACACGGGCCCGGAGGCTTCTCCTCGGGAATCGTTTTGAGCGAGAAAGAACCCATCGGCCCTCGTCATTGGTTCGTTCACACGGGTGACTTCTGGGGGGGGGTCTTCCCCACCGCTCGCACAGCCCAATTCCCCTTGGCCCTGGATGGAACCCTGAAGCTTGGTGCCCAGATCCTGGGAGTGAAAGGAACCCCAGAAACCGCAGGGTGCCTCGCGCCTGTGTTCAGTGGGAATCGCAAGCTGGTGACCCGGGACTACTGGATCAATCCAGATGGTTCCATTGGTAAGGTCTTTCACGACTTCGACCCCAACGGGCGTCTGGTCAAGGATGGCAAGGCTCCCAAGTAGGGCCCGAGAGGCATTTCTAGGGCGAAGCTGCTGGGCCTGATCGATTGCAGCCAGCTTCAAAATCAGCAGAGGACGGTGATTTCGCGGGTTGATGAGCACAGGCACAAGCGGGACATATGGATTCCTCATTGAATTCACTTGGATTTTCAGATCGGGGCATGGATTTCAGGCTAATTTTAGACGGTCATACGATCCCTTGAGAAGAGCTAGCGTTTTTCTGCCGCGATATTTGTCTTTTTTTTGGAGGGAGCTTATGCGGTGCAAGCATGTCCCATGTCTGATTGTCTCTTTGCTGGTCATCGGTATGCCCTTAGGGCTGGCTGGTGGTACCAACCGATTCTCATCCCGACCAAGCACGCAAGATCTAATGTCGGCGCGTATCTTCGAGGAGCCCTTGGTCCCGATTGGGGAACCATCTACTCAAGAGGAAAATACGGATTTAGCAAGAGCTCTTGAGACATACCTTGCAATTGGGGAGCCAAGTCGATTGGAAGCGCTGATAGCGTTTCTAGGAGTACACCCACAAAGCCCATGGCGCGCTTCCATCATGGTGAACCTCGGTATTGTTTACCGACATTCAGGATATCTAACTCGCTCTCTAAACGCCTGGGAGGAGGCGTGGGCGCTTGCGAAACAGACAAAAGATGAGCGGGGGCAGGGCGTGGCCCTGCGAGCGCTTGGTGAACTGGCTGAATTGAATGCTCGTTTAGGCCGAGTGGAGCGATTGGAAACCCTTCTTGGGGAATCAGATGGATTAGTTGTTACTGGGCTTGCAACAGAAAAATTGGCTGGGGCGCGTGAGGGATTGCATCTCATGCGTACACGTCCAGACCGGGCATTCCGTTGCGGCCCATTAGCGCTGACGATGATCAGAGCCATCAAGGATCCTCGAGCGCCATGGGATCCGAAGCTCGATGCTTTGGATTCCACACAGAGGGGTACTTCGCTCGCGATGAATTACCGCTGGGCTCAGGAATTGGGGATGAAATTACAGCTGGCCAGACGCGCGCCAGGGGCTCCTGTTGTCCTCCCTGCTTTGGTTCATTGGAAGGCTGGTCACTTTGGAGCCCTCACTAAATCGGAGGGTGGAAGATATCTGATTCAGGATCCAACTTTTGGAGAGGAAACCTGGGTGAGTGCGAAGGCGCTTGATGACGAGGCCTCCGGATTTTTCCTTGTGCCCGAGGGGCCCCTGCCAAAGGGGTGGTCGGGCGTGACAGTTGCTGAGGCTAAAGATGTATGGGGATGCGGTGCTTGGGGCCCTGGGCGGCCTGATGATACGAACCCTGACAGTCCTAAGGTCCCCAAAGGATGTGGTGAAGGGCATAGTGGAATGCCCGTGTCTGCTTTCCACGCAAATGTGGTGAGCTTGAACCTAGTCGACGAACCTATCGGTTACACACCTCCGCGAGGTCCGAGGGTTGGATTTACCGCTACTTATAATCACCGTGAGTACGGACAACCACAAATTTTCGACTTCTCGAATTTTGGACCAAAGTGGGTTCATGAATGGATGTCCTACATCAAGGACGACACCTCTAATTCCAGTGCGAATGTCACAGTAGTTACCCGTGGTGGTGGGAGTCTCACTTTTAAGACCACAGCTCCTGGAATCTATGCAGTGGAGAACCGCCGCCAGGCCGTCCTCCGCAAAGGTAGCGAGACGAGTTATGTCCTTACATACCGTGACGGACATACCGAGACTTTTGCCCAACCAGATCGACTCATCACCGGGGCAAGGCGTGTATTCATGACCGAAGTTGCGGATAAAGAAGGGAACGCCGTTCGCCTAGCTTATGACAGCAGCATGCGTTTGGTCACCATTACTGATGCAATTGGACAGGTAACGACTCTGACTTACGGAAACACTGAAAGTCCACTTAAGATCACCCAAGTTACTGACCCATTCGGACGAATTGCTCGGTTTGAATACGGTGCCAATGGGTTTCTGAGCAAGATCACGGATGTCGTTGGATTGTCGACATCTTTTACTTATGGTCCCACGGTCGGAGCACCGACTGCTCCTGCGGATTTCATCAATGCGATGACAACGCCCTATGGTACGACACGCTATTTTACGGATAGTTCTACAGGGTCGGAACGATGGATCGAATCTGAGGATCCAATGGGCTTCAGAGATCGTCTTGAGGCGGGCTCCAGTTACACAAGTCTGGTTCCGGTAGAACCGATTCCAAATGTCCCTGAACTCGATCCTTCTTACCTCAATCCGCGATTCGGCTTTCGGAACTCACTCTACTGGGATAAACGAGCTTATGCAGACCGACAGCGCAATTTTGTGAAAGCGCACATTTTTCAGTGGGGACATGGGGTAGGTGGTTTCGCTTCCGGGATTCTGGTTGGTGAAAAGAAGCCGCTGGAGAATCGCATTTGGTTGGTCCACGCCGGTGACTTTTGGGGTGGAGTGATCCCAACCGTCGCTGCGCATGAGGAAACAGACCCCTCTCTTGGTATGAAACGTGACCAGGGCAAAGTTGGCGGACTTGGGGGGAAGCTAATTCTCGGACAAAACGTGATCAAGAGCAAATCGGGGCTGAGCGAGGTTTCATCGGTTGGATCGCGACCGCCAGTTACTCCAGTGTGGGAAGGCGCTTTTAATGTGGTAACCAGGGTAATTCGCATCCTGGAAGATGGCACTATACAAGTTACCAAGAATGATTACGATGCCAACGGCATACTGCTTCGTACAGAAGATCCTTCTGGACGTAGCACAAGTTACACGTGGTCTTCGGATGGTCTCGACCTCTTGGAGGTTTGGAATACCACCGCAGGGCTAAGGGAATTGCTAGGGAAATACACGTACAATGCCCAGCACAAGCCGCTAACCGCTACTGATGCTTCTGGGAAGGTGACCACCTTTACCTACAATTCTGTCGGCCAAATTAATACCATCCAGAACCCAAAGAACGAAACCACGACGCTCTCTTACGACAGCAATGGATACCTAATGAAGGTTGAGGGCGCTGTCGCGGGAAGTGCGACGACCTTCACTTACGATTCAGTGGGTCGAGTTCGAACCGTCACGAACCCGGATGCTTTCACACTCACATATGACTATGACAATTTGGACCGACGCACCAAGGTGACCTATCCGGATGGGACCTCTGAGAACACGATCTTCGATCGGCTCGATATCGGTGCGACCGTAGATCGCAAGGGCCAGTGGACCTATATGGCCTATAACCCCCTTCGTCAGTTGGTGGAGGTGAAAGATCCTCAAGGGCGCATCACTCGGATGGATTGGTGTGGCTGTGGGCAGTTGGAAGCTCTCGTCGATCCCCTTGGCCGTTTCACGAATTGGCAGAGAGACCTTCAGGGTCGAGTAGTGGCCAAGATATTCCCCGACTTGAAATCCACAAAGTATTCCTACGATGCCACAGGCCGCTTGAGCTCCCGAAAAGATGCCAAGGGCCAGGTCACAACCTATGGGTATTTTGTGGATGGCAACCTACAGCAGGTGGCGTATAGCGGTGGGACCACCAGTACTCCAAACTCGAGTTACACCTACGATCCAGCCTATAACCGATTGGCCTCCATGACCGATGGGACTGGCACCACGAACTATTCCTACTATCCAGTGACTTCAACCCCCGGGCTAGGGGCAGGGCGGTTGGCCACAGTCTCGAGGCCTCTTGCCAACAGCACCATCACCTATGGTTACGACGAACTTGGTCGAGTCCAGACACGCGATATCAGCGGGTCTAATGAAAGCAGGCAATTCGATGCGCTCGGCCGTATGAGTTCAGTGACGAATCCTCTTGGAACCTTCACCTACGGCTATGACGGGCTCACCAACCGCTTGAAGGGCGTCACCTTTCCCAACGGGCAGACAACAGCCTTTAGTTATTTCGATGTGCTGGGGGATCAACGCCTCAAGCAGATTGCCAACACCACAAGTACGAGCACGAACATTTCCACCTTCGACTACACATACGACCCAAATGGACAGATCCAGACATGGAGTCAGAAGGCAGATGCCCAGACACCCAAGATATACAGCTTCACCTATGATGCTGTTGGTCAGCTCCTTGGAGCTCAATTGAACGATGGAAGTCCCATAGGCGCGGTTCTCAAGTCGTACATCTATGCCTATGACGGGAGCGGGAATCGCTTGAGTGAGCAAATCGATGACCAGCTGACCACGGCAGCCTACAACAACCTCAACCAACTCCAGGCTCAGCGTTCCACAGCAATCACGGCTCCGATCGTGGCCGGTGGGGGCAAAGGGGCATCAGCCAAGAACCGCATACAACCTAAGGCCAAGTCGCGGCCAGCCCCTAGAAAGGCCGTTACTAAACCCAATTCTTCTCTGTTCTCTCACTGAACGGTGGCTGCCATGACCTTGATGACTGCTTCCGTCTCTTCCTTGCTTCGTCTTGTTCGCACCATGATGTCCCGTGTCCAAGCGCCTGCATCCCGGTGTTTGCTCGCTGCAGTCCGCTTCCTCCAATGGGTCATCGCGCAGAGAGGTTATGCGTTTCTTCTGATTGGCACGCTCCTTACTCAATCAGGAACAATGGCACTACAGGCCGCTTCCTCGAAGACCACGCTCCTTCAAGGCTCCGCCATCCTTTCGAGCGCCTTCGCTCAAGTGGGGGGCATCGACATCAGTGGGACCTATACAAGTGCCAGTCAGTCCGCATTGTTCTATCAGAACGGGACGACGATCACGGGCAACTATGCCTATTCGACGACACAATTCACGGTCGAAGCCACGTTGAGTGGCTACACGCTCACAGGGCTCAT
>JAVBYJ010000027.1 GCA_030824075.1 Geothrix sp. | reverse complement strand
CTTGCCTGCTCGACCATCAGACGGTCCCCGGGGACCGTCTGATGGTCGAGCAGGCAAGTCCCCAGAACGATTTCGGCGCCGTACAGGGCCCTCATGGCTGCGGCATGGGCCCGGTTGAAGGTGGTGTAGCGATAGGAGGTGTCCAGCGAGAAAATGGAGCCCTCGGCGCTCTCCAGGATGCCGGTCAGAATCGCATAATTCTGGCTCAGGGTCTCGGCCGAGCGACGCTCCTCCGTGATGTCCAGGAGGACACCGGTCCAAAGCGTTCCGCCGTCCTCAAGGCCCCGGGGAGAGGATTCAAACCGGACCCAGCGGGATCCTTCCTCCCCTGCCAGACGGCCCTCCCACCGGAAGGGAACCACACGCATCAGGGCCTCGGCATTTCGTTCGCTGAAGCCCTCCCGGTCCTCCGGATGGATCCGGTCCAGGACCGTCCTCGGATCCTCCTTGATGGCCTTTCGCGTAAGGCCCAAGATCTCGCAGAATCGATCGCTGACGAACTCGATCCGATAGTGGGACTGATGGACGTCCTCCCATTCACGGCCTGTGACCGATCGGACCGGGCGGACCCGGAGGCGGTAGATCCCCGAGGGCTGGGACCTGACCAGGTCTTCATAGCGGTCCTTCTCTTCGAGCAGGGCAAGCTTCCAGGTCAGGAACCCGGGCGCGCGGAAGCGGCGGCGAGTCCTTTTCATGGCCTAGCCGCCAGTCACGAGGAGCGGCTCGCGAATACCGGAGAGCCGGGCGAAGTTCCGGAGTTTCTGAAGGTGGGCCAGCCCGATGACCGTGCCCTCGGGTACCACCAGCAGGCCATCCATGGTTTCGATGCCAGCCAGCAGGATGTGGCCGATGCGCAGCTCGTGCAGACCGATCTGCTGGGCGGGCGCCACGGGTGCTTCAGCCCCCTGCCGTTCCAGGCACCGCCCAAAGGCGCGCAGCACGTCCAGGTCATACCAGGTGGTCCGCGCTTCCATATCCCGGACGGTGGCGATGGGGTTCCCGAACTTGGACAGGAGGCGCTCGTAGTCCCAGACCACTCTGAGGATGCGCCCCCCGAGCGGAATGGCCTGGTCCTTCCGGTCATCCGGAGGGTAGCCCGTGCCGTTGACGTTCTTGTTCATGTAGAGCACGGCCTCCGCCACCTCTTCCAGGCGCGGGATGTTCCGGATGAGGTCCGCGCCGATTTCGGGGATGCGATTGGCGAGATCCCGCTCACTGCTGTTGAGGAAAGACCCGGTCTGGATCTTGGTCGCCACCCCTTCGGGCACGGTGAGTATGCCGATCTGGGAGAGGATCGAGGCGATGCCAAGCACCCAGGGGTTCTTCATGCCCATTTCCTGTGCGATGGCCTCGGCCTGCGTGGCCATGGCTTGGGCCCGCCCGAACGAAATGGGGTCGAGGCAGGAAAGCAGCTCCACCAGCATCTTGATGGCGCCCTTGAGGGTGTCCTCCAACAGGGACTTCTCGGCCGTGACGAGCTGATGCTGACGAACGGCCAGATCCAGGGTCTGCCCAAGGAGTTCCGAATCGCAGGGTTTGGTGAGAAATCGGAAGATTGCGCCCTTGTTCACGGCCTCCATGGCCGTCCCCTGATCGGCGTTGCCCGTGAGCATGATGCGGACGGTCTCGGGATGCTGGGCCATGGCCCAGGCAAGGAAGGCCACCCCATCCATGCCGGGCATGCGCATATCGGAGACCACCACGGCATAGGGCCCGCGATCGGCCATGCATTCCAGGGCGGCCTCCCCTCCGAGGGCCGTGTCCAGCTCGAACCGCCCGCGCAACACCCGCGTGTAGGCCTGCAGGACGTTCTCCTCGTCATCCACCAGAAGGATTTTAGGCTTCATGCGTGGCCTCCTCGGCCAGGAGGATGGAGACCGGTTCCTGCAGGTCCATGAGGCCCGCCAGACCAGAGAGCAGCTCCAGGTGCCCTGGCCCCAGCCGCAACCCGGTGGGGAGCACGAGGCTCCCTTCTCCCGTGAGGATATCGGCGTCCAGGACCATCCCGGCCCGCAGATCGCGAACCCCGAGTTGGTGGACCGAACGGGTTGGGGGGGCTGCCGCGAGAAGGTCGGACAGCGCCGCGAGCACCTTCGGGTCGTAGGCCTTCGGCCGGAGCTTCAGGTCCTCAAGGGCCACCACACGGCTTCTGCGAACCGACTCGAGTTCGGCGAAATCCCACAGGACCCTGAGAATCCGGGCCCCCATGGGGATCGCTTCGCCCTGGATGTCATCGGCGGGCAGGCCGGACCCGTCGTAGCCCTTGGCGTGGTACCGGATCATCTGGGAAATGCCTTCCATCCGGGGAATGGGTTGGAGCAGACGGGCGCCCACCTCGGGCAGGGCCGCAAGGAGGGTCGAGGCCCCGGCGAGCCCCCGGCTGCCGCGCAGGACCTCGGCAGGCAGGGTGATCCGCCCGATGGGGGCGAGCAGGGCGGCGATCTCGATGGCCCAGATCTCGTCGCATCCAAGCATCCGGGCCAGCTGCGCGCTACGTCGGCGCACCACCTGGCTGCGGCTGAACATCACGGGATCGACCCCCGCCAACAGCTCCGAGAAGAGCGTGATGGCCCCCGTGAGCGTCTGCTCAAGCAGTTCCTGTTCCGCGACCACCAGCTGGTGCTGGCGGAGTCCGGCCCGAAGCGCCAGGTCCAGCTCCTCCGGTGGGCAGGGCTTGGCGAGAAAGCGGAAGACCTGGCCATGGTTCACCGCGTCCATGGCGGTCTTCTGATCGGAGTTTCCCGTGAGCATGATCCGGATGGTGTCGGGGTACCGGGAACGTGTCGCCTCCAGCAGTTCGAGGCCGCTCATTCCGGGCATTCGCATATCAGCCACGATCACCGCGAAGGGACCGCGGTGATCGAGAATCTGCAGGGCCTCGCTTCCGCCCAGGGCCACCTCCATGTCGAACGATTTCCGCATGACCCGGTGGTAGCCCTGGAGGATGTTTTCCTCGTCATCCACCAAGAGAATCCTGTTTGTCGTCATCGTCGGTCTCCTCATCCGTGCGCTGCATCATGCACCAGGGCCGCCCAGGCTTCCTGGCGGTCCCACAGGCCTGCCCGCTCGATCGCCGCCTGATCCAGCCGCCCCGTCTCGAACAGGGGATGCTGCTGCTGGATGCCGCACAGCACATCGGCGGCGTGGACCGCGATCAGGGGGGTCACCTGGCTTTCATCCTGAAGGTGGATCCGGTGATGCAAGCCCACGATGTTCAGGATGGGGGCCGGCAGGCCCCACAGGCCCAGGAGGTAGGCCCCCACCTCCGCATGGGTCACCCCGAAGAATTCCTGCTCGGCGGTGGGGATCATCAGCTGTTCCGTGATCACCAGTTCCACCGCCTTGTCGTAGGTGTCCGGGAAGTTCGAGGCCAGGATGAGCACACCGACATCATGCAGGATCCCGCCCACGAAGGCCTCCTCCTGGGAGGCCATCCCCAGACCCTCCGCATGGGCGATGGCCTTGGCTCCGGCCGCCACGGTCATGCTGTGATGCCACAGATCCGAGATGCTGATGAGCTTGGTCCGGAGGGGTTTGGATTGTTCGAAAACACTGTTGCTCAGGACCAAGGTCTTGATCGTATCGATGCCGAGGTAGGCCACCGCCTCCTGGGCATCGGAGATCACCCGGCGCAGGCCGAAGAAGGAACTGTTCACGAGTTTCAGGATCTTCGCCGTCATCCCGATGTCCTTCTGGATGATGGCGCCGAGGTTCCGGGAATCGATGTCCTCCTCTTTCAAGGCGGCCTTCAGCTCCAGGTACAGCTCCGGGACACTCGGAAGGCTATCGATCGCTCCGATGACCTTTCTCACCTCCTCATCCACCAGGCGCCCCGAAAGGATGCAAGCGTTCCGGATCATGGCCTTCAGCTGGTCGGGATCGCAGGGTTTGGAGATGTACTGATGGGCGACCCCGACACACTGGGTCACCAGGTCATTGTCTGCATGCCCAGAGAGGACGATGCGCACCATGGCCGGGTAGCGGCGCATCACCTCCTTCAACAGCTCCGCGCCGTTCATCCCCGGCATCCGCATGTCTGAAACGATGACATCGAAGGGATGTTCGGTGAGCTTCGCGAGGGCCACCTGCCCGCTTTCCACAAAGGCCATGTCCCACTCCGTCCGGAACGGGCGAAGGAGGCGCTGAAGCCCCTGGAGCACCATCGGCTCGTCATCCACGAAAAGAATCTGCTGCTTGGCCATGGAATCCTCAGCGGTTGCCCGCACCCAGAGGCAGAAAGAGGTGAAAGGTGGTGCCCTTCCCCGGAGAGGACTCCAGGGTGATCCGCCCCTTGTGCTTCTCCGTGATGACGGCATGGACAATGGAAAGGCCCTGCCCGGAGCCCTTCCCAACGGGTTTGGTGGTGAAGAAGGGGTCGAAGATCCGATCCTGGATCTCGGCTGGAATCCCCGTCCCATCGTCGGATACCCAGATCTCCACTTCGCCCGGAAGCAGGCGCGTCCCGATGCGGATGAGCCCCGGTTCCGTGGTTTCGAGGGATTTCCGGCTGGCTGCGATGGCGTGCGCCGCATTCACCACCAGGTTGAGGATCACCTGGTTGATCTCCCCCGGATAGCAGGACACCAAGGGAAGGTCAGGGGCGAATTCTGTCTCCAGGTTTGCCACGGACTTCCACTCCCCGCGGGAAACCGTGACCGTGCTCTCGATGGCGCGGTGCAGGTCGATGATCGAGGCTGAATCGCCTCCAGGATGGGAGAAGTCCTTCATGGCGCCGACAATCTTCGAGACCCTGGCAACGCCCTCGAGAGTCTGCTGGATGGCCTTCGGAATTTCCTCCTCCAGATAGTCCACATCGCCCGCCTCCAGCGCGTCCAGGGCCTGCCGTGCCTCCTCGGCGTGGGAGCCGGTCCCTTCGCGGATCCGCTCAAGATGGCCTTGCAGGGTCCTGATCAGTGCCGTGGACTGCGCGAAGACATCGCGGAGGAAGGTGGTGTTGTCACCGATGTACTGCGTCGGCGTGTTGATCTCGTGGGCGATGCCCGCCGCCAGGTGCCCGATGGCCTCCAGCTTCTGGGAATGGCGAAGCTGGATTTCCACCGTCGCCCGGTCCCGCTCCATCTGCTTGCGCAGGGAGATGTCGCGGGAGATGAGCAGGACCGAATCCCCGTGGCCTCCAGGATCTTCCACGGCTGAAACCTGGCCTTCCATGTCCACCCACCGGCCCTGGTCATTCGAGATCCTGTATTCAAAAATCTGCGTCTGGCCCGCCTTCGCGCCCTTGTGGAGGGCGCCCATGAACCGGTCCCGGTCCTCCTCGAACACCAGCTCCGACAGGTTCTGCTTCGCGATCCACGGACTGGGCCGCCCGAGCAGACGCTGCAGGGCCGGGTTGTGATAGACCACCTGGCAGCTGGAATCCAGGAGGCAGATGAAGTCCATGGCGTTGTCGGTCGTGACCTTGAAGAGCCGCTCGGACCTTCTCATCCGCCGTTCCATGGCCGTGCGTTGGGTGACGTCGCGGATGTGGATCACGGCCTGCACACCCCCGACCTTCGGTGGGTGCACCGCCGTGCAGGCGTAGTCATGGGGGCCGTCCTCCTCAGCGAAGGGATAGTCGAAGGTCAACCGGGGAATGTGGCCCTGCAGAACGCTGGTCAACCCAAGGGCGACGATGGAGAGGTTCCCATCAGAGGAGCCCGATAGCTCCCGGCACACCTCGGCATAGGAGGACCCCAGCACCCGTCCTGCGAGGAACGGATTCCGCCCCTGGAAGGTCTGCCAGGCCGCAGTGACGCCGACCAGGATCCCTGCTTCGTCCACGACGGCGGAACAGGCCTCCAGGCTGTTGGCCAACGCCCGAAGCACAGCCCGTTCCAGCCCCGGATCCGGGTGGAGGAGGTGAAGGGTCATCCGGACGCCTCCTCGAGTCCCGGAGCCTCCAGGGGCAGGTGCAGGATGAACGTGGTCCCCCTGCCGACCTTGGAATCGACCGAGATCCTCCCCTGATGCTTTTCCACGATGGCCGCATGGACGATGGCCAAGCCCTGTCCCGAGCCCTTTCCCACGACCTTGGTCGTATAGAAGGGCTCGAACATGCGGGCCTGGACGGCCTCCGGGATACCCGTCCCATCATCCGATACGGCGATTTCCACCTCTCCCCCCACGATGCGCGTGCGAATCACGATCTGTCCCAGCGCGCCGGACTCCCTGGACTCCTTGGCGGATTCGATGGCGTGGGCTGCATTCACGATGAGGTTGAGGATCACCTGATTGAATTCGCCAGGGAAACAGGGGACCGGAGGAAGGTCCGGCGCGAAATCCGTCACCAGGTTCGCCACGTACTTCCATTCGTTGCGCGAGACCGTGATGGTGCTTTCGATGGCCTGATGCAGATCCGTCCGCGTCTTGGACGCTCCGCCCGGGTGGGAGAAATCCTTCATGGCTTTGACGATTTTCGAGATGCGGCCCACCCCCTCGAGGCTTTGCTGAATGGCCTTGGGGATTTCCTCCCGCAGGTACCCGACATCGGCCGCTTCCAGCTCTGCCAGGGCCGCCCGCGCTTCCGTCGTTCCCGCGCCGGAATTCCCGGCCATGGCTGCCAGGTGGCCCGATAGTTTCGCCACGAGGTCGAAGGTGTCCTTGAACGCGTCCCGGAGAAAGGTGGTGTTGTCCCCGATGAACTGGGTGGGCGTATTGATCTCATGAGCGATTCCGGCCGCCAGCTGCCCGATGGCTTCCAGTTTCTGTGCCTGCCTGAGTTGGACCTCCATGGCCGCCCGGTTCCGTTCCGCTTCCTTGCGCTCCGTGACATCCCGGGCGACCACCAGGGCCCGGACGGATCCATTCCCTGGATCCTGGATGATCGCCGCCGTGCTCTCGAAGTGGAGCCACCGGCCATCCCGGTGTCGCAGACGGTATTCAAGCCGCTGGGTGGAGTGCCCCTCGATCAGCCCCCGGAGCGCCTCCGATACCCGCGTCAAATCTTCGGGATGAAGCAGGTCCGTCGAAGACAGGGCCGCCATCTCCTGTTCTGTGAATCCCAGGACGAACTGATAGGACGGACTGGTGTAGATCCTGTGCCCATCCCCGTCGATGATGGCGATGAGATCAACCACATGCCGGTGAATCGCGGAGAACAAGGACTCATTGAGCCTGAGCGCCTCCTCGGTCTCCTTGAGCCGGGTGATGTCCAGAAGGGTGACCACGTGCCCCGCAGGCTCGCCATCCGCCTGGAAGAACGGGGCCCTGCGGAAGATGGCATGACGGATCCGGCCATCGGAGAGGGTCATGCGGAACGATGCCTCTTGCGATCCAGCGCGCACCAAGGAATCCATCCCTGGGGCGGGGTGCCGTCCCATCTCGACCTCGGGCAGCAGATCCTCCGCCCTTTGGCCGAGGACGTCGCCGGAGGGCAGGTCCAGAAACGCCTGGAAGGCCCGATTGCACCCCAGGACGCGCCCATCCATATCCTCGTAGTACAGGGGGTTCGGCAGTGTCTCGATGAGGGTACGGAGGAACTGAAGGTGTTCAAACTGCTCCCGCTCCATGACTTTCCTGGCGGTAATGTCCCGGATCACGCCCACCGCGTGCCACGTCTCACCCACCTCCAGCGCCGCGAGGGAGATCTCGACAGGGAATTCGGTCCCGTCCTTGCGTTGCGCCTCCAGTTCGACGACTTTCCCGATGGCCGCACCATGTCCCGTTCCACGGAACCTGGCAAACCCGGTTCCGAACGCGGGATGGAAGCGTGTCGGCGCGATCAGGAGATGCAGGTCCGAACCCATGGCCTCTGCTTCGGTGAAACCGAAGATGCGCTCTGCGGACTGGTTCCAGAAGGAGATCCTGCCTTCGGAATCAATCATCACGATGCCGTCCAGGGTCGCGGCTGTGATGGCCCGGATCCGGTCTTCGGCGGTTCGCAGGTCGGCACGGGTCGCATCCGCCTGGGCCCGTTCCCGGCTCTCGCTCAACTCTCGCTGGATGGCCGGAAGGAGGCGGGCCAACCTGGCCTTGTTCACGAAGTCCTTCGCGCCCGCCCGCAGCGTCTCCACCGCCGTCTCTTCGCCGACCTGGCCCGAGACGAGGATGCACGGCAGGCCCGGAGCAAGCCGCCTCGCCTCTTCGATGACCTGGAGCCCATCCATGGATGGAAGGCGGAAGTCCGTCAGCAGGACGTCCCAGCGGGAGTCTGTCAGTGCTTTTCGCAAGGACACCAGGTCACCCACCTGGGTCATGTCGAATGACAATCCCTGGTCCCGCAGGTGCATCTTGAGCAGGATCGCATCCGCCTCGGAATCTTCGACCAGGAGGATGTGGATCGGTGGGTTGGATTCCATGGCGCATCCCTCAATCGGGCGTCACACATCGTCAGGAGCTGACGGACTTCAAGGCGGGCGAGTGGTTCTGGACGACCTGCTAGGGGCTTATCGGATCGCCGCGTCATCCATCCCAGAATTGTTCCATTTCGCCCCGATCCAGTGCAGGCCGAAGGCCACAGCGATCATGCGCTCGCATAGCAAAAAACATGTAAATTATTATTTATGGGAATCTTATTGGACGGCCCTATCGCGGTGCTACTGGCAAAGTTTCCCGCCCAGCGGCTTGCCCCCCAGCAGGTGGAAGTGCAGGTGGAAGACAGTCTGACCAGCGTCAGCACCGCAATTGCTGAGCAGGCGCCAGCCACTGGCCTGGATGCCGTGATCCGCCGCCAGCTTGGCGGCCACCTGGAGGATGCGGGCTGCGAGGGCGGCGATCTCCGGGGTCATATCCGCCAGGCCTTCGCAGTGGGCCTTCGGAATGAGGAGCAGATGCACCGGCGCCTGGGGGAAGATGTCTTTGAAGGCGAGTAGGTCATCATCTTCGTAGACCAGGGCCGCAGGGATTTCTTTCCGCGCGATCTTGCAGAACAGGCACTCACTCATCGGGGACCTCCCATGTTCCACCTCATCCTGCACCAACCCGAGATTCCGCAGAATACCGGAAGCATCGGCCGGCTCTGTGTGAACAACGACGCCAAGCTGCACCTCGTCCATCCCCTGGGCTTCGAGACCACGGACTACTACCTGAGGCGGGCGGGGCTGGACTACTGGGAGAAGCTGGAACCGACCCACTACGACAATTGGAGCGACTTCCTGGCCCGGAACCCCGCCAAGCGGCTGTGGTATTTCAGCACCAAGGGCGCCAAACGGCACACCCAGGTGCCCTGGGCCTTCGGCGATGGGCTCGTTTTCGGCCGGGAGACCATGGGGCTGCCCGAGGACATCGTGGCCGGACATCCGGAAAGCCTGGTGCGCATCCCCATGCTGGGCGACCACCATCGCAGTCTGAACCTGGCCCAGGCCGCCGCCATTGGCCTCTACGAAGCGCTGCGGCAGACCGAGGGCTGGTAAGCCGTTGATCCAACATGACCAATCTCATCTCAATGGCGCGGACGGCATGAGGGGCCGGAACCGGATGGCCAGGACAAGATTGGCTATTCTGTAACGGCCCTTAACCCGGAGTTCTCCATGAACCAAGCGCCGATTCGCGTCGTCATCGCCAAGCCCGGACTGGATGGGCATGACCGCGGTGCCAAGGTCGTGGCCCGCGCCCTGCGCGATGCCGGCATGGAAGTGATCTACACGGGCCTTCGGCAGACCCCCCAGCAGATCGTGGCGGCCGTGGTGCAGGAGGACGCCCGGGTGCTGGGCATGAGCATCCTCAGCGGCGCCCACAACCAGATCTTCCCCGAGGTCCTTCGGCTGCTGAAGGAACAGGGCGCGGAGGATGTGCTGGTCTTCGCCGGCGGCATCATCCCCGACGACGATGTCCCTGCCCTCAAGGCTCTCGGCATCTGCGAGATCTTCCAGCCCGGTACCAATACCGACGACATCGTGGCCTTCATCCAGCGCGAAGTCCGCGACTGATGGCCAAGGCCTCGCCCCTGTTCGAATGCACAGCCTGCGGTGCCCGCCATCCCAAGGCCATGGGGAAGTGTACGGGCTGTGGTGCCTGGGACACCGTGCAGGAGGTCCGTGGTTCGTTGAAGCGCGACCTTCAGCGGGCTGGTTCCGCCTACGCGCAAAGCCACTACAACGGCCCCGTGGCCCTGCCGGATGTGGACGTCACCGACACCCAGCGCAGCCCCACGGGCATCGTCGAGCTGGACCGCGTGCTGGGTGGCGGCGTGGTGCCGGGCATGGTGGCCCTGCTGGGTGGCGAGCCAGGCATCGGCAAGTCCACCCTGCTGCTGCAGTGGGCGGCTACGACCGCAGGCACGGTCCTCTACGCCAGCGGCGAGGAGAGCGAGCGGCAGATCAAGCTGCGGGCGCAGCGCCTGGGCGCGGAAAACCCCGGCATCCACCTGCTGGCGGAAACAGACGTGCGCCGCATCCTCGAAGAGGCCGAGCGCATGAAGCCCGACCTGTTGCTGGTGGACAGCATCCAGACCCTCTTCGATCCCGATTTCGAAAGCAGCGCGGGCAGCGTGAGCCAGGTCCGCGGCTGCGCGGCCATGCTCACCCGCTGGGCCAAGACCACCGCCACCCCCCTGGTGCTGGTGGGCCACGTCACCAAGGACGGCAGCCTCGCCGGCCCCAAGGTGCTCGAACATCTCGTGGACACGGTGCTGGCCTTCGAGGGCGACCGCCACCACCACCACCGGCTGCTGCGGGCTCTCAAGAACCGCTTTGGCGCGGCCTTCGAGCTGGGCGTCTTTGCCATGACCGAGCGGGGCCTGGTGACCGCCGAGGGCAATCCCTTCTTCCTCGACGCCGAACCGCGACCGGGCTGTTCCGCCACCGTGGTGCTCAGCGGCACGCGCCCCATGGTGGTGGAGATCCAGGCCCTGGTCGCTTCGGCGGGCCTGGGCATCCCCCGCCGCACGGCTCTGGGCATTGATGGCCAGCGGCTGGCCATGCTCTGCGCCGTGGCCGAACGCCGCGGCGGCGTGCAGCTTCACGACCGGGATATCTACCTGAACGTGGCCGGTGGCCTGGAGATCGAGGATCCCGCCGCCGACCTCGCGGTCATCGCCGCCTTGTGCAGCGCTGCTGGCGGACGCCTGCTGGCCGATAAATGCCTCTTCATGGGCGAAGTGGGGCTCACCGGCGAAGTGCGCCCCGTGGCCCAGTTGCCCCTGCGTCTCCAGGAAGGCGCCCGCCTCGGTTTCACCTGCGCGGCTGTGCCGCGCCTCGGCCTGGAAGGCAAAAGCCCCCTCGAGCTCTTCCCCGAAACCAGCGTCGAGCGACTGCGGAGCAAGGCCTGGCTGAAGGGCGTGGTGGACGAGTAGAACGCGCGGACCGCTGGGGACTTCTCAGAGTGCCTCCGGCTATGCTCGAACCATGACCTGGAAGCCCAGTCCCCGAGCAGAAGCGGAGGCCCTCCCCCTGCCCCTCGATCCCCGCCAGGGTTATCTGCTGTCGCGGCTCGACGGAACCCTGGATGTGCCGACCCTGGCCGCCCTCCTGAACCTGGCAGAGGACCAGGTGACGGCCATGCTTGAGGAGCTGGTGGCCCTGGGCGCTGTGGTCCCGGCGCAACCAGTCTCGGCGGCGGCCCCCCTGCCGCAGCCCGCGTCGGAATCCCTGGCAGAGGCGCCAGACGCGGAGGATGACGCGCCCCAGGCTGCGGCCAAGGCCGCGACGCATCGACAGCTCTTCGAGCAGCAGCTGCACCATCAGGGCGTGGATGAACGGGTGGCCCACGCGCGGGTGGCGGTCGAGCCCGAGCTGAGTGCTTTCTGTTTCGACCCCACGACGGAGGTCATCCGCGCTGTGCTGGAGAACCCGCGGGTGGGCGGCATCCATGCACGTCTCATCGCCGCCCACCATCGCACGGTGGCGGGCCTGGAGGCCCTGGGCGGGCGCCCGGCCTTCACGAACGATGGCGGCGTGCGCCGTGCTCTGCTGCAGAACCCCCTCCTGCCACCGTCCCTGTATCGCCGTCTTTGGTCCCCCAAGCGCCTCCTCGACCAGTTCCTGGTGACCACCTCGCGCGATGCGCCAGAGCAGACCCGCGCCATGGCCCGGGATCTGCTGCGGGCCAGCTTCAACCAGCGCGCGGGCGAGGAGCGGGCGGAACTCATCCTCACCACGGAAGGCCGCTGTCTCGCCAGTCTGGTGGGCCTCACCATCGACGGCCACACGACGGCCATTCTCTGTCGCCGAACCTACGTCTCCACCCTGCTGATCCAGAACATCGCCCGTTGGAGCGCCGCCCCGCCCCAGCTCATTGCCCACCTCCGCCGCCAGGACGTGGTGAAGCGCAATGCGGCGCTGCGGCAGCTGCTCGAACGGCATCCAAACGCAAGTTAACGCAAATCATTTACCACTAATTACCTTTTAATACATGCTTCTATATTGTAAAATAAAATCAGGCCGCACTTCTGCCAGCGTTCCGCCATCCCATCGTCCGACCATTTGATCCGAACGTGACCACCCCAGGAGGTTCGTCATGTATCGATTCCAGAATTCCGCCATCGACTCGGATCACGACCTCATCATTTCCAAGTTCGAATCCATGCTCGAAATCGTCGCCACCGAGGGGTACGACCGCCAGGGACGCAGGGAGTGCATCGACCTGTTCCGTCATTACACCTCTTCGCACTTCAAGCGCGAGGAGGCCGCCATGCGGGCCGCCCGCTACCCGGGATTCCAGGACCATGTGCTGGCCCACGCGTACCTGCAGAACGCGTTCAACCGCCTGGTTGGAACCATGCCCGAAACCAGTCCGAACCTACGTTCAGACCTCTCCCTGTTCCGGCAGATGTTTCTCTTCCACATCCTCACCCACGATGAAACCTACGGCGAGTGGCTTAGGCAACGAAAGCGCCAGCGGCAGGGGATCCGCCGCAGCTTACGGGGAAATCGACCCTTCAAGGGCCTCGAATGGCCCACCCGCTGGTGGCTGCAGGGGGCTCGCGCGAACCCTCAGGCGCTGAATCCTCAGGCGTAGATCCGCTGCAGTCCAGGATCCTGGGTGAGTTCTTCGATGAGGTCGCGGACGCTCACCAGTTCGCGGAGCTTGGCGCCGTTGCTGCCGGTGAAGAAGAGGCCGCTCTCCTCATTGCCCTGCATGGCGTCGGCCAGGCGGTCGGCAATGCAGTAGCCCACCGCCATGGCGCCCTTGCCATGGCCGCAGGGTGAAAGGCAGTTGCTCACGCAGCGGATCTGGGGCGCGGTACCGGCCTCGATGTGCCGCTGCAGGGAGGTGCGCACGCCGCGGGCAGGGAGGCCCACAGGGGACTTCATCAGGCCGATGTCCTCAGCCTTGGCGCGGAGGATGACCTCCTTGAAGATCGGTGAGGCATCGCACTCGAAAGTGCCGATGAAGCGCGTGCCCATCTGCACGCCATCGGCGCCCAGGGCCAGGAAGCGCTGGATGTCCGCGTGATCCCAGACACCGCCTGCCACCAGGATGGGGAAGTCGCCCCACTTGTTTCGTTCCTCGATCACCTCAGGCAGGATGTTCTCCAGGGTGTGGGCGGGATCCAGGCAGCCATCGTGGCTGAAGCCCTGGTGGCCGCCGCTTTCGGGACCTTCCAGCACCACCGCATCCGGCAGGCGGTTGTACTTCCGTTGCCACTGCTTGCAGATCACGCTCAGGGCCCGGCCGGAGGACACGATGGGCACCAGGGCCACATCCGCATCACCTACGTAGCCCGGCAACGCGAGGGGCAACCCCGCGCCGGAAACGATCATCTGGGCACCAGCGGCCAGCGAGGCCCGCACGGCGGACTCGTAGCCCTCGATGGCGCAGAGGATGTTCACGCCCACGGCGCCGCGACCCTCGGCGCGTTCGCGCGCGGCGCGGATGATCCATTCCAGAGCCTTGGGCGGGTTCAGCGAATCGGTGCCATCAGGGCGGCCCAGGCGCATCTTGGGGTTGGCCGAACCGTGGTAGCCCGTGCCGATGGCCGACACCAAGCCCACGCAGCCGGCGCTGGCCACGGCGCCCGCCAGACCTTCCCAGGAGATGCCGACACCCATGCCGCCTTGTTGAATGGGGTAGGCCAGATCGAGGTTGCGGATCCGCAGGCGCGGCAGGGTGCAGGCGCCGCGGCGCACGAACGCCTGGGCCATGGAATCCAGCCCGGCCATGAGGCGGGTCCGGAACGCGGCCAGGGGTGAGGCGTCCAGCATGGAGGGAGTGCGGGGTTGCAGTCCGATGGCGCCATCGGCCATGGCCTGCTTGGCTTCGGCTTCGGTGTCGGCCATCGCCATCACGGGCAGGCCCAGGAATCGCAAGGACGCCACATCACAGGCCCGCGCCAGCAGCGCGGAAGCGCCCCCGGCCTTGGCCTGGGCGGCCTCCTCGGGATTCTGCACGGCGACGAGCCGGGGCATGTTGGCGTGGCGGAGCATGGCCAGGGAGGGCGGCAGTTCCGCCGTATGGAGCAGGAAGGCCACGCCAGCCTCGCGCGCGGCGGCCATCACGCCATCCGCGCTATCCCTCAGGCCGCGCAGATCCAGGCCAAGCTTGGACCCTTCGCGCATGGAGGTCTTGAGCTCCTGCAGGCGCTCCCGGAGTTTGGCCGCGTCAGGGAAGGCGTCAGTGCGGGTCAGCGCCCAGCCACCGGCCCGCAGGAAGGCGGCCTGGAAATCAAGAGAACCCGGGGCTTGCCAACCTTGAAGGGTGGGATTGGACGCAGTGGGGAAGAAGGACTCGGCCATCCTGGTCTCCGGGGCGCGGAAAACCTTCCAGCGCCAGAGTCATTCTGAGGCCAGAGACCCTTGACCGGGATCAATGATTTGACCCGGGGTCAAGAAGCGGCTCCTAATCCCGGTAATTTCTCAGCGATGGCTCCCAGGAGCGGGTGTCTCCACGGGATCCAGGAAGGGCATCATGCGGCGGAGCTTCCGGCCCACCTGCTCGATGGGATGGTCGTGGTCCGCCGCCCGTTGCGTTTCAAACCAGGTTCGCCCCGTGCGGTTCTCCTCGATCCACGCGGCAGCATACCGACCGTCCTGGATCTCCTTCAGGATCTCCTTCATCTCCGCCTTGGTCTGGTCGGTGACGAGGCGGGGCCCGCCCGTGTAGTCGCCGTACTCGGCCGTGTCGCTCACGCTATACCGCATGTAGCTCAAACCGCCTCGATACATCAGGTCCACGATCAACTTCAACTCGTGGAGGCACTCGAAATAGGCGATCTCAGGCTGATACCCGGCTTCGACGAGGGTCTCGAAGCCCGCCTTCACGAGGGCGCTGGCACCCCCGCACAGCACCGCCTTCTCGCCAAAGAGGTCCGTTTCCGTCTCCTCGGCAAAGGTCGTTTCCAGCACCCCCGCGCGGGTGAGGCCGAGGGCGGCCGCATAGGACAGGGCGAGGGCCAGAGCCTGCCCGCTGGCGTCCTGGTGGACCGCCACCAGGGCCGGGGTACCGCCGCCCTCCACGAAGACCTCCCGCACGCGGTGGCCGGGGCTTTTGGGTGCCACCAGGCTCACATCCACCCCGGCGGGGGGTTCGATGCACCCGAAGCGGATGTTGAAGCCGTGGGCGAACATCAGGGTCTTGCCCGGCGTGAGGTTCGGGCCGATGGCCTCCTGGTAGAGCTCGCCCTGCCCCGTGTCCGGCGTGAGCACCATAATCACGTCGGCCCAGGCTGCGGCTTCGGCAGGGTTCGTGACGGTGAGACCCTGGGCTTCGGCCTTGGCTTTGGACCGGGAGGCGGTCGGCAGTCCCACGCGGACATGGACACCGCTGTCGCGGAGGTTGAGGGCGTGGGCATGGCCCTGGGAGCCATAGCCGAGGATGGCGACCTTGCGGGCGCGGATGAGGTCGAGGTCAGCTTCGTAGTGGATGACGGCCATGGTGGCTCCTTGAGTGAAAAAGGTTGCTGAAGGATTGGAAATCAAAGAAACGGATCACCGCCAAGACGCCAGGGGCGCCAAGAAAGGCACAGAAGAAAGACCTTCTGCTTTCCTTGGCGTCTTGGCGTCTTGGCGTCTTGGCGGTGTTCAGTTTCATGAAGCATGGTTGGCCTCTCGTCACTTAGACGGACATGGCTTCGGGGCCTGAGCCGGTGCGCAGGGGCAGCGGCGCGCGGGTGGCGGACGGTATGCGGGTGCCCCGGGCCATGGCCACGGCGCCCGTGCGGCCCAGTTCGAGGATCCCGAAGGGCCGCATGGCATCCACCAGCGCATCGATCTTGTCGAGGCTGCCGGTGCATTCGATGACGAGACTGTCTTCGGCGATGTCGACCACCGTGGCGCGAAACACCTGGGCCAGCTGGAGCACCTCCGAGCGCACCTTCGGCCCCGCCGTCACGCGCACCAGCACCAGGTCGCGAACCACCATGGGCCCCTCGCCCAGCTGCTGGACCTCCAGGACATTCACGAGTTTGCGAAGATGCGCCACGGCCTGGCGCACCGTGGGCGCATCCGAGTCCACCACGATGGTCATGCGGGAGAGGCCGGTTCGCTCCGTGGGCCCCACCGTGAGCGAGTGGATGTTGAAGCCGCGGCGCCGGATCAGGGAGGCCACGCGGGTGAGGACGCCGGGTTCGTCATCGGTGTAGACGACCAGGACATGGGGGGCGGGGACATGGGGCATGGCACCTCCTTTCAGACGGGATCCGAGCCGGTTTCGGCGAGGGCGCTGGGTCGCCGGATCATCTCGTGGAGCGCCGCGCCTGCCGGCACCATGGGGTACACGCTGTCCTCCTGCTCAACCTTGAATTCGATGAGCGCAGCGCCCTTGGCCTCGCGGGCCCGGGCCACAGCGGCGGCGACCTCCACCCGGGTTTCCACCCGCTGACCGGGGATGCCGAAGGCCTCTGCCAGCTTCACGAAATCCGGCGACAGGATGGGCGTGGCGGCATAGCGGCCCTCGTAGAACAGGGCCTGCCACTGGCGGACCATGCCGAGGTAACCATTGTTGATCACCGCGATGTTCACCTTCACGCCCTCCTGCACCGCCGTCATCAGCTCGGCGAAGGTCATCTGGAAACCGCCGTCGCCGGCGACCACCCAGACCTCTGCCTCGGGCCGGGCGATCTTGGCGCCGATGGCGGCGGGCAGCGCGAAGCCCATGGTGCCGGCGCCGCCGCTGGTGATGAGGCTGCGCTCGCCATCGTGTTTGTAGTACTGGGCCTCCCACATCTGGTGCTGGCCCACGTCGGTCACCACCACCGCCTCGCCCTTGGTGAGGCACCAGAGGTCGTGCATGACGTGGGCGGCGTAGAGATGACCGTCGTCCGGCAGGTTCTTGATGTCGCGCACGGCGGAATCGCCGCGCCATTCCCGGATGGTGTCCAGCCAGCCGGAGCGATCCGCCACCGGCACCCCGGGCAGCAGCGCCCGCAGCACCTCCAGCAGATCTCCGGCGATGGCCACGTCCACGGGCACGTTCTTGTTCAACTCGCTGGCGTCGATGTCGATGTGGAGCTTCTTCGCGTGCGGGGCGTACTCCTTGAGCTTTCCGGTCACGCGGTCGTCGAAGCGCATGCCGAAGGCCAGGAGCAGATCCGCCTCCTGGATGGCGCGGTTCACCCAGGATTCGCCATGCATGCCCATCATGCCAAGGCTCAGAGGATGTGTAGCAGGTACCGCACCCAGGCCCAGCAGGGTGAGGGCGAAGGGTATGTCGGAACGCTCGGCGAGCGCCAGCACCTCCGCCCGGGCCCCGGCCAACTGGACGCCGTGACCGGCGAGGATGATGGGCCGCCTGGCATGGCGGATGAGGTCGAGGGCCTGGGCCAAGGCTGCCGGATCGAGTGGAGGAGGTAGATGGCGCAGGTGCCGATGGGGCAGGGCCGCCTCCCAGTCCAGCCTCGCCCGGCCCTGCTGGGCGTCCTTGGTGATATCCACCAGCACCGGGCCGGGCCGACCACTGCGGGCCACGGCGAAGGCTTCGCGGAGGGCGGGAACGATGTCCTCGGCCCGCGTCACCAGGTAGTTGTGCTTGGTCACCGGGATGGTGATGCCCGTGATGTCCACTTCCTGAAAGGCGTCCGTCCCGAGCAGCGCCGAGCCCACCTGACCGGTGATCGCCACCAGCGGCGTGGAGTCCAGCATGGCCGTGGCCAGACCCGTCACAAGGTTCGTGGCGCCGGGACCGGAGGTGGCCACCACCACACCCACACGCCCACTGGCCCGGGCATAGCCGTCGGCCATATGCACGGCGCTCTGCTCATGGCGGACCAGCACGTGCCGGATGGGGTAGCCCACCATGGCGTCATAGGTCGGCAGGATGGCGCCACCGGGGTAGCCGAAGACCGTATCCACGCCTTCGCGAAGCAGGCTTTCCCAGATGAGCTGGGCACCGGTCTGAGACATGGCGACCTCCTTCACCGGGCGACCGTGATGGCGCCTTCGGCAGCGCTGGTCACCGTGGCGGCGTACTTGGCGAAGACACCCGTGCGGTAGCGCGGCGCCGGGGCGGTCCAGGCGGCCTTGCGGCGCGTCAGCTCGTCCTCGGCCACCTTGAGATCCAGGCGGCGGGAGGGGATGTCGAACACCACCGTATCGCCCTCCCGCACCAACGCGATGGGCCCACCCACGGCCGCTTCCGGCGCCACATGACCCGCCATCAGGCCGCGGGTGGCACCCGAGAACCGGCCATCGGTGAGCAGCGCGACGGATTCGCCGAGACCGGCGCCCACCAGAGCCGCCGTGACGCCGAGCATCTCGCGCATGCCAGGGCCGCCCCGGGGGCCCTCGTAGCGAATCACCACCACGTCGCCCGCGTCGATGCGCCCAGCCTGCACCGCGGCAAAGGCCTCATCCTCCGTTTCGAAAACCCGGGCGGGCCCCGTGTGGTGCAGGCGCTCATGGCCCGCCACCTTGATGACGCAGCCATCCGGGGCCAGGCTGCCCTTCAGGATCACCAGACCGCCGCTGGACTTCAGGGGATTGGAAACCGGCCGAACGACCTGCTGGCCAGGCGTTTCCGGGGCCGAGGCCAGCTCCTCGGCCAAGGTGCGGCCGGTGACCGTGACCGCCGTGCCGTGGAGCTTGCCCCCTGCCAGCAGGCGATTGGCCACCAGCCGGATGCCGCCAGCGGCGTGCAGATCCGGGGCCGTGAAGCGCCCGCCGGGCTTCAGATCCGCCAGCAGCGGTGTGCGGGCGCTGATCTGGTCGAAATCTTCGAGGGTGAGCGGCACACCCGCCTCCCGGGCCAGCGCCAGATAGTGCAGCACGGCGTTGGTGGATCCGCCGGTGGCCGCCACCGCGGCGATGGCGTTCTCGAACGCCTCCCGGGTGAGGATGGCGCTGGGGCGCACGTCGTCTCGCACCAGATCCATCACCAGGCGCCCACAGGTTTCGGCGGCGTCGCCCTTCCTTGGATCCTCCGCCGGAATGCCATTGAGACCCATGGGGCTGAGGCCGATGAGTTCCAGGCTCGCGGCCATGGTGTTGGCCGTGAACTGGCCGCCACAGGCGCCAGCACCGGGACAGGCCGCGTCCTCCACCCGCTTCAGGCCCGCGTCATCGAGCTTGCCCGAGCTGTTGGCGCCCACCGCCTCGAAGACATCCTGCACGGTCAAGTCCTTCCCATCGCATTGGCCAGGCGCCGTGGAACCGCCGTAGAGGATCAGGCCCGGAATGTCCAGACGGGCCAGGGCCATGGCGACACCGGGGTTCGTCTTGTCGCAGCCCGAGAGGCAGACCAGGCCGTCGAAGGCGTTGCCCCGGGCCACCAGCTCGACGGAATCCGCGATGACCTCGCGGCTCACCAAGGAGGCCTTCATGCCTTCGGTGCCCATGGTGATCCCGTCACTGATGGAGACGGTGCAGAACTCCATGGGGGTGCCCCCGGCGGCGCGCACGCCCGCCTTCACGCGCTCCGCCAAGCCCCGCAGGTGGTAGTTGCAGGGGCCGATCTCGGTCCAGGTGTTCGCGATGCCGATGATGGGCTTGGCCAGATCCTCGTCCGTGAAGCCGATGGCCTTCAGCATGGCTCGCGCCGGGGCGCGGTGGGCCCCCTGGGTGATCACATGGCTGTGGCGGTTCAAACGTGCATCCTTGGGGGTCATGACAGTCCTCATGATTCAGAAAGGGAACGGCCCCGCCGGTGGGTGCGGGGCCGTGGTCGGTGTGGATCCGATCAGGTGGCCCCTAGCCCGCCAGCCACAGCCCCAGGCCGAGGCCCACGGGCCGAATGTTCCGCACGAGTCCGCCCACCGCGATGGGTGTGATGGCGGGGCGGAGGGCGGGAAAGGAAAGCATTTGGAGGTCTCCTGAATCAGTGTCGGAGGGCGACGGCCACGGAGGACCGGATCCCCTCGCGGATCAACGCACCCAGGGAGCGGGTGCCGTGGGCATGACGGGCACCCTGGAGGTCGCCCGTGCCATGACCTGCGTGGAGCACGGCGTTCACCGCCGATTCCACGGCGGCGGCCTCGGCTTCAAGTCCCAGGCCGTGACGAAGTAGCATGGCGGCCGAAAGGATGGTCCCGATGGGATTGGCGCGATCCTGGCCCGCGATGTCCGGCGCGGACCCATGAATGGGTTCAAAAAGGCCCACGGAACCGCCCAGACTCGCCGAGGGCAGAAGCCCCAGGGAACCCGCCAACACCGCCGCCTCATCGCTGAGGATGTCCCCGAAAAGGTTCTCCGTGAGCACCACGTCAAAATCCCGTGGCCGGGTGATCAAGGCCATGGCGAAACTGTCCACGTAGGCGTGCTGAAGCGTGACCTGCGGGTAGGTCGGCGCCAGGTCGTCCACCACTTTGCGCCACAAGCGCGAGGTCTCCAGGACGTTCGCCTTGTCCACGGACACAAGCCGCTGCCGGCGAACGGCCGCCAACTCGAAGGCCATCTTGGCCACGCGCGTGATCTCCATTCGCGTGTAGGGCAGCGTGTTCACGGCGGCCTCGTCGGAATAGGAGCGAGGCTCGCCAAAGTAGAGTCCACCCGAGAGTTCCCGCACGAACATCAGGTCCGTCCCGCGCACGATTTCGGGCTTCAGGGGCGAGGCGTCCTCCAGGGCCGGATGGACCGCCACCGGACGCAGATTGGCATAGAGGCCCAGGGCCTGACGCAACCTCAGGAGGCCCGATTCCGGCCGCTGGTTTCTGGGATGGCGGTCCCAGGCCGGCCCCCCTACGGCACCGAGCAGCACCGCGGCGCTGGCCCGGCACAGCGCCAGGGTCGCCTCCGGCAGCGGATCGCCGGTGGCGTCTACGGCGGCCCCGCCAATCAAGGCCTCCTGGAACTCGAAGCGGTGGCCGAAGCCTTCCGCCACGGCCCCCAGGCACGCCACGGCCTCGGCCGTGACCTCGGGGCCCACGCCGTCGCCCGGAAGGACCGCGATGCGGACGTCCATCTTCACACCCCCCACAGATCCTGGTCCGGCTCATCCCCAGAGTCACGGCCCTCGGCTGGGCCAGGGAGGGAAGGGACGGCAGCCAAGGTGGCCAGAGCCAATTCCCCTGGTGTTTCTGACCTGGATTCAAGCCCGGCTTCCACCATCTAGGACCTCGTTTCCGCAGCGACCCGCGCAGGGGCCCGGCGCGCGAAGAGGACTTTGTTCGTGGCATTGAGGTAGGCGCGCACGCTGGCTTCCACAATGTCGGTACTGGCGCCCTTCCCGCTGTGGACCACATCGTCGAATGCCACCTGGACGAACACCTCGCCCACGGCGTCCGCTCCGCCGGTCACCGCGTGCACTCGGTAATCCACCAACCGCCCCTTCAGTCCCGTGAGCTTGTCGACCGCCCCGAACACGGCATTCACGGGACCATCTCCCATGGCCGTCTCGGTCCGCTCTCCCTCCTCGGTGCCAAGGGTGACCAGCGCGGTCGCAAACATCGACGTGCCCGCCGTGGCCTGCAGTGCCCGCAGTTTATAGGTTTCGGGGACGTGGGTAAGGCCATCGCGAACGATGGCCAACAGATCCTCGTCGAAGATCTCCTTCTTTTGGTCACTGAGCTTCGTGAACAGCTTGTAGGCCTTCTCCAACTCGGCGCGGTCCAGGGGGTAGCCAAGTTCCTCGAACCGCTTGGCCAACGCGTGGCGGCCCGAGTGCTTGCCAAGCACCAGGCTGGTCCGGCGCACCCCGACGGATTCGGGCGTCATGATCTCGTAGGTGGAGCGATGACTCAGCATGCCGTGCTGATGAATGCCGCTTTCATGGGCGAAGGCATTGCGCCCCACAATGGCCTTGTTGGGTTGGACCTCGATGCCGGTGATGTTGGCCAGGGTCTGGCTGGCGCGGTAGATGGCGTCCTGCTGCACGCCCGTGGCGAAGGGCAGCGCATCGCGACGCACCGACAGCGCCATGACCACTTCCTCCAGAGCCGCGTTCCCGGCGCGCTCGCCGATGCCGTTCACCGTGCATTCCACCTGCCGCGCCCCCGCGGAGACGGCCGCCAGGGAATTGGCCACCGCCAACCCGAGATCGTTGTGGCAGTGGACGCTGATGATGACGCCAGCAATGCCCGGTACGCGTTCGCGGAGATGGGTGATGAGTTTCGCGTATTCGTCGGGCACCGCGTAGCCGACCGTGTCAGGCACGTTCAGCACCGTGGCACCCGCGTCGATGGCCACCGCGAACACCTCCACCAGGTAGTCCCAATCGCTGCGGGTGGCATCCTCCGCGGAGAACTCCACATCCTGGCACAGTGACTTGGCCAGCCGCACCCCGTCCCGGATCATCGCCAACGCCTCGGCGCGGGTCTTCTGGAGCTTGTAGGCGAGGTGGATGTCGGAGGTGGCCAGGAAGGTGTGGATGCGCGGATGGGCCGCCTCCTGAAGGGCCTCCCAGGCCCGCTCGATATCGCGGGGGATGGCGCGGCAGAGGGCGGCGATCACCGGCTTCCGGCAGGTCCGCGAGATGGCCTGAACCGCGGCGAAGTCATCGTCCGAGGCCACCGGGAACCCGGCCTCGATGACATCCACTCCCAGCGCCTCAAGCTGCCGGGCCATCTGCAGTTTCTCATCCAGATTCATGCTGCAGCCCGGTGACTGCTCGCCGTCGCGAAGGGTGGTATCGAAGATGGTGATCCGCTCGTTAACCATGGCTCGAAAGGCTCCTTGGTCCGGCCTGGACCGGAGGGATCACCTGACGATGCCGCGTCTTGTGTTATTAATATAATTTATTTTATTTATGATTCCATAAGTGATTCTTAAAAACCTACACTTCACGCGGGAGCCGTCATGGACCTGGGGCAGCTGGAGACCTTCCTGGTGGTGGCGCGGGAGAAGAGCTTCTCCCGCGCGGCGGAACGCCTCTTCCGAACCCAGCCCGCCGTGAGTCTCGCCCTGAAAAAGCTCGAGGAGGAATTGGGCGAGACCCTCCTCGACCGCACCACCAAGGGCGGCACCCTCACGGATGCGGGCACCACCCTGCTGCCCCTGGCTCAGCGCATGCTCGACCTGCGCAAGCAGATCATCGACACCTTCGGTTCGCTCAAGGGGCTCCAGCAGGGACGGCTGAACATCGGCGCCAACGAAAGCGTGTCGGAGTTCCTGCTCCCCCGGGTGCTGCTCGCCTACCAGAAGGCCCATCCCGCCATCCGGATCCAGGCCTACCGGCAGAGCTCCGAACGCATTCCCACGGAAGTCATTGAGCGCCGCCTCGATGTGGGGTTCGTCTCCTACGACCCCATGCACCCCGAGCTCGTGAGCGAGGTCATCCTCCGCGACCACATGGTGCTGGTGGTGCCTGCGGGCCACCGCCTCGCCAAGCGACGGGAGATCGGCATCCAGGCCCTGGGCCGCGAGACCTTCGTGGCCCACAACGCCCTCACTCCCACCCGCAATGCCATCATCGACCTCTTTTCCCGCTGCGAAACGCCCCTGCGCATCACCATGGAGTTGGGCTCCCTGTCCACCATCCAGGAGTTCGTCGCCCTCGGCGCGGGCCTGGCCATCCTGCCCCGGATGACCGTGGTGGAGGCCATCCGTCAGGGCCGCCTGGTGGAAGTCGCGGTGCGTGAACTCCAGGTGGAAAAGCTCATCCGCATCGTCACCCGCCGGGAGGAGGCCATGTCGCACGCGGCGAAAGCCTTCCTTCAACAGATCCGAGCCACCGATTTCACGCGCACGCCATCCGCCGCCAGGAGGAAGCAACCATGACGCCCCGCACCCTCTACGACCGGATCTGGGACGAGCATCTGGTCACCACCCGCGCCGATGGCACCAGCCTGCTCTACATCGACCGGCACCTGGTGCATGAGGTGACCAGCCCCCAGGCCTTTGAAGGGCTCCGGGAGGCCGGGCGCCCTCTTCGCAGGCCGAACGCCATCCTCTCCGTCGCGGATCACAACGTGCCCACGATCGATCAAGAAAAGGGCATCGCCGACCTGACCTGCCGCCTGCAGGTGGAAGCCCTGGAAGCCAATGTGAAAACCTACGGCGTGCCGTACCTGCCCCTGTTGGACGAACGCCAGGGCATTGTCCACGTGGTGGGTCCGGAACAGGGATTCACGCTCCCCGGCACCACCGTCGTCTGCGGCGATAGCCACACCAGCACCCACGGCGCCTTCGGAGCCCTGGCCTTCGGCATCGGCACCAGCGAGGTGGAACATGTCCTGGCCACCCAGACCCTGCCCCAGCGGAAGTCGCGGAACCTGCGGGTCCGCTTCGAGGGCGCCCTGCCCCGGGGCCTCGGCGCGAAGGACCTCGCCCTCGCCCTCATCGGCCGCATCGGCACGGCGGGGGGCACGGGCCATGTCATGGAATTCACGGGCCCCGCGGTCCGGGCGCTGTCCATGGAAGGCCGCATGACGCTCTGCAACATGAGCATCGAAGGGGGCGCCCGCTCAGGCCTGGTGGCCCCCGACGACACCACCTTCGCCTACCTCCATGGCCGCCCCCTGGCGCCCAAAGGGCCCCTGTGGGAAGCCGCCCTCGCCCACTGGCAAACATTGGCCTCCGACGAGGCGGCGAGCTTCGACCAGGAGGTCATCCTCGACATCCGCTCCCTGGCCCCCCAGGTCACCTGGGGCACCAGCCCCCAGTGGGTGACGGACATCGGAGGACGCGTGCCGGATCCCGCCGAAGCGGCCTCCGCCGACGAGCGGGAGGCCATGCGCCGGGCCCTCGAGTACATGGACCTGCGACCGGGAACCCCCATGGAGGCCATCCCGCTGCAGGCCGTGTTCATTGGCTCCTGCACCAACGGTCGCATCGAGGATCTGCGGGAGGCCGCCGCCGTGGCACGCGGGCGGAAGGTCGCCCCGGGTGTGCGCGCCCTGGTGGTGCCGGGTTCCGGCCTCGTGAAATCCCAGGCCGAAGCCGAAGGATTGGACCGCATCTTCCTGGAGGCGGGCTTCGAGTGGCGGCAGCCGGGCTGCAGCATGTGCCTTGGCATGAACGAGGATCGCCTCGCCGAGGGTGTCCGCTGCGCCAGCACCAGCAACCGCAATTTTGAAGGCCGCCAGGGCCGCGGCAGCCGCACCCACCTGGTGAGCCCCGGCATGGCCGCCGCCGCCGCCGTGACGGGCCGCTTCACCGATGTCCGTCGCCTGATGGAGATGTGAGATGGAACCCTTCACGACCCTCACCGGCATCGCGGCACCCCTGCTGCGCAGCCACATCGACACCGACCTCATCATCCCGAAGCAGTTCCTCACCACCCTGGTGCGCTCAGGCCTGGGCCGGCATCTCTTCCACGAATGGCGCTACGACGCCGAAGGCCGGGAGCGACCGGACTTTGTCCTCAACCAGGCGCCCTACAGGCAAGCCTCGATCCTGCTTGCCGGACCCAACTTCGGCTGCGGCTCCAGCCGCGAACACGCCCCCTGGGCCCTGAAAGATTTCGGCATCCGCGCCCTCCTCGCGCCCAGCTTCGCCGACATCTTCTTCACCAACTGTTTCGCCAACGGCCTGCTCCCGGTACAGCTCCCCATGGAGATCCTTGAAACCCTCGCCTCGATGGAAGGCCCGCTCACCGTGGACCTGCCAGCCCAGCAGGTGCGCGGCGGCGGGCACACCTTCCCTTTCGAGATCGAACCCGCCTGCAAGGCGGTGCTGCTGGAGGGCCTGGACGAGATCCGCCGCACCGAAGCGAACCTGGCCGACATCGCCGCCTACGAAGCCCGCCGCCGCGTCGAAGCCCCCTGGCTGGAAATTCGGAGCCACTGATCGAAAGAACGAAGGATCCACAGATCTCACGGATCCCAGAACTCAGGGAATCCGTGTGAATTTGTGCAATCTGTGGATCAATCTTGTTCTGTCCCATGGCCCAGGAGCGCCCCCGTGAAATCCATGACCGCCTTCGCAGAGATCATCCGCCCACTGGAGGCCGGTCAACTGCGGATTACCCTCCGCAGCGTCAATTCCAAGTCCCTGGACCTGAGCCTGCGCCTGCCTCCGGCGCTGTTTCCCCTGGAAGCCGGGATCCGTGCCCAGGTGCGCGAAACCGCCCAGCGCGGCAAGCTCGACCTGATGGTCGAGGTTCAGGACGAGCCCTCCCTCGAACCCCAGATGAACCGTGCCCTCCTGCGTGCCGTGGCCAAGAGCTGGCAGGAGGACGCGGAAGGGTTGAACCTGCCACCCCTCACCGCCGAGGCCTTCTTCCGCCTCCCCGGCGCCTTCCAGGCCCCCGCATCGGATCTCGGCGAACGCATGGAGACCCCCGTCCGCGAAGCCCTGAAGGCCCTGCTGGACATCTGGAACGCGGGGCGCACCAAAGAGGCGGACCGCCTGCGCCCCTTCTTCGAGGACGGCTTGGCCCGGCTCCTCTCCCTTCGCGAACGGCTCCGGTCCGAGGCCGAAACCCAGGCCACCGAACTCCCGGGCCTCTACCGCCAGCGCATCGAGCAGATCCTGGAGGATGCCCGTCTCGCGGGCCAACTCCCAGCGGAACGCCTGTTGGCCGAAGCCGGTGTCCTCGCCGAACGCCAGGATGTGCGCGAGGAACTCACCCGCCTCGCCGCCCACCTCGACGACTTTGCCGAGCGCCTGGCCCAAGGCCGCATCGAAGGCAAGGCCGTGGACGTCTGGTGCCAGGAAGTGCTACGCGAACTCAACACCACCGGCAGCAAGTGCAAACGCATCGACATGACCCGCGCCGTCATGGAAGCCAAGGGCGTGCTGGATCAGATCCGAGAGCAGGCGGCGAATCTGGAGTGAGGAGGTCCGGCATGGCCATTCCTATGAACAGCGCTGGATGAGGCGCAGCCGCCAAAGCCCATTCAGCCAAGTGGTCGGCGCTCAGGCCGGATCCACCGGAAACAGCACCCGGATCCGCGTCCCCTCCCCGCGCCGAGAGACCACCTGGATGAAGCCCCCATGGCCCCGGACGATGCCCAGGGCCGCCGACAGGCCCAGCCCCCTCCCGACGCCCCGGGTGCTGTAGAAGGGATCGAAAATCTGGTTGAGGCCCTCGTCGGTGATGCCTTCCCCTTCGTCCTCCACCTGCAGCATCAGGTACCGTCCGGGATCGGGTGTCCGAGGCCACACACCTTCCTCTCGTTCCATCTGACCGACCTCGATCCGGTCGATGAGCAGATGGGGTTTCCTGCTCCCCTTCGGTGTGGCCTCCAGTGCATTCTCGACCAGAATGCGGATCAACCGGGCGATCTGGTTAGGATCCCCCTCGATCCGGGGTTCGGCTTCATGCGACTCGCATCGAACGGAGTCCGCCGAAGCATCCGCCGCCACGAGGGCCTGGAGGTTCAGGGATTCCCGCACGCGGAACCCCCTCCCGGTGTACAGCAGCAGCTCGCCCGACAGCTTGATCCCGCGTTGCAGCAGACCCTGCATCCTCTGGAGCAGGAGGGTCCGATCCCCTGAGTGCGGGGGGTCGGCAAGGGCCAAATCCAGGTATCCCACAAGGCCCTGGAAGAGGTTGTTGAGGTCGTGGGCGGTCCCACCAGCCATCATCTCCAGGCTTTCGCTTTTGCGCGCCTGGCTCAGGGCCCACTCCATCTGGTGTCGTTCCGTGACATCCCGCACCAGGCCGAGCACTCGGTCGGGCCCCGCGGATACCAGCCGCCCTTCGAAATGACGCAACGCGGGCCCGTCCCCAAGGGTGTATTCCAGGGCCACTGGACGGCCTGAAAGCCGGATCTGGCTGAGGCCCCGCTCCATCGCTTGGGCGACCTCGGATGGAAGAACTTCCGAGGGGGTCCTCCCGAGAAAGGCTCCCGGAGGCAGGATCGGCTCCAGGCCGGGCGGTGCGTGGAAGTCCAGAAATCGCCCCTCCAGGTCGAGAAGGAAGACCAGGTCGGGCATGGCCTCCAGCAATGCCTGGATCCGGGTCGCCGTCGCCCGCGACTCCGCGGAAAGCACCTCGGCCATCCGAACGGCCCGGCCCCGGGCACCCTCCAGGGCCGCGGAAGTGGCGAAGAAAAGGAAGCTTACCATCAGCAGGACCACCAGCCACTGGCCCGTCCGGTGGTAGGAGATCCGGTCGAGGAACTTGGGAGTGGCCTGCAACTGGACGGTCCAGATCCTGCCGCCGACCTGGACGCGGGACCTTGCGAGGTCGGAGCTGGAATGGGCCTCGCCCGAAGCCCACCCCTCGCTCTGGTAGACCCCCAGCCCGCTGACCTCATCGCGGATATGGATGAGAACGCCGTCCTCCAGGGCAGGTCCCAGGGCCTCGATGAAGGGCCGAAGCGGAAGGGGACTGAAGATGACGCCCGATAGCTTCGAGGCCCGGGAAGCGGTGTCCGTCGGCGTGGAGAATCCGCGGTACACCGGAAGGTAGATCACCACGCTCCCGGGGGCCGCGCTGGGGGAATCCACCCGAAGGTTCAGCGGCTGGGTGATCGCGATGCGGCCGGTGTCGCGGGCCCGGAGGATGGCTTCGGCGCGCGGCGGGATGGCCATGTGATCCAACCCGACCAGGTGGCTGCGGTGATCGTCCATGGCCGCGATCGCCACGGTCTGAATGCGGTCCTCAAAGGCAGGATTGGGTGGCTCCCGCTCCGCGTACCCCACGCCGTAGAACCCCGAAAAGCCCCCCCGCAAGGGCAGTTCGTCCAGGAACTCCTCGAGCACTTCGAGGCGGTTGCCCCCGTGGACCTGAACCAGCAGCGCGGCCTCCTGCAGGGTCGCGGCGTAGGTGCGGGTGTGTTCCTCCACGGTCACCCGTAGCAGGTCCCCCCGGCGCTGGAGCGCCTCGCCGACCTCTCGGGCCACGCGATCCCGCATCCAGGCCCACCCGGCCAGCGACAGCAGCAGGCAGACCGGCAGGACGATCCAGGACACCCTCAGCCCCCGGAGCGGATCGAGGCCCTTCCAGCCCATCGTGTGATCCCTCCGTGAACCGTCCCCTGAACGGAGCGGGGTCGCAGGGTCCAGGTTGAGGCCAGCTTCCCTTGTTATCTCGATCCCATTCAAGCGGTTTTCAACCGAGCCCAGGATCGCATGACCCCCACGGAAGGCGCTGATCCGGGTCGGGTGCTTGGAGCCCTCACATCCCCAGGGGATCGTAGGGCAGGTCCATGGCGCCCTTCCACGCACCGAAGAGGCGAGTACGGGTCCAGTCCTCCGCCTTCGGCCGGAGACGGCGCATGCGCCGGGAGAGGAACCAGACACTTCCATCCTTCATGCGGATCTCGTCGTAGGGCGCCAATCGCACCTTCGCCATGTCCTCGGGCGCCATGTGGCCGGGGAACACCGCCCAGGCCCAGCGGGCCGAGGCCAGTCCCTCGGCCCACGCTCTGCTTTCCATGAGGGCCAGGTCCGTGAGCACGGTCAGCCCGGCAACACCTGCACGCCCGTGGAGGAACCGGTCGAAGCGGACCAGGGTGTTTCCCTTGCGGATGAAGGGACCGCTGCCCGGCACCCGCCATGAGGCGAGAAACCGGGGCAGGTCATCCTTCCGCGACTTGAACCGGAACTCGAGCGTCATCGGATCGATCACGCGGAGCCCTCCTCCCAGCCGCCCGACCTCCGGACGGAGGACCGTTCCAATCCGGGCCGCATCGAGGGTGGAGCCGTCCTGCATTCGCCAGCCCGGTCGAACCGTGATCCGCCACCGCCGCCCATGGCGAGAGGTCTGGAGTCCAGAGATCAGCTGTCCCACCCAGCCACCATCCGGTGCCTGCTCGATCAACGTGAGATCGGACTGAGCGGCCAGGAAGGCATCCAATCCCTCCCCCGCAGGCATCAGAGCCTCCAACCGCAGCGCCTCTTCCCCGAATTCCTGGTTCGCCAAGACGAAGCGATCCCGGCCTTCGGCAAGCGGCACGGGCACCAGCCCGCCCAGGTACACCAGGTACCCGACCACGGCGAGGATGGCGCCCAGCAGGGTGGCAGCGATCGCGGGGCGGGATCTCATCCTCAAGCTCTCCGCAGCAGGTGGGCCACGGGTTCGATGCGGCGCAAGGCCTCTTCGATATCGGCCATGGCCAGATCGCGGTGGGGGATGAAACGGATGGCCGGTCCCACCGGCAGCGTCCGGACGCCGGCGGATTCCAGCGTGGCCAGGGCCAGGGTCGCATCGGGCACGGGGACCAGCAGGATGTTGGTCTCCGGCACGGGAGCGGCGATGCCGAAACCCCGCAGCCCTTCAGCGAGGCGCTGGGTCTTGGCATGGTCTTCGGGGATCCGGGGCAGGTAGTCCAGGGCCACCAGCCCTGCGGCCCCCATGACCCCGCCCTGGCGGACTCCACCACCCAGCATCTTGCGCAGTCTCCGAGCCTCGGCCATGGCGGGTTTGGAGCCGCAGACCAGCGACCCCATGGGGGCCCCCAGCCCCTTGCTGAGGCAGACCTGCACCGTGTCCACACCCTCCGTCAGGGCCGAGGGCGGAAGGCCCAGAGCCGCGGCCGCATGCCAGAGCCGCGCGCCATCCAGGTGCACGGCCAGCTTCGCGGCCTTGGCGGCAGCCACCAGGGCGCGATGCTCCGCCTGCGGTGTCACCGTGCCACCCGCGAAATTGTGCGTGTTCTCCAGGCAGAGCAGCGTGGTGCATAGCGAATAGTAGGGCCCCGGTGATCCGGCGGTCTTCGTCACCTGCGCGGGTGTGGGACGGCCGGGCCCGCCCTCCCAGGCCAGGGCCTCGGGCATACCGCCCGCCAGCCAGGCCGCCGTGCCCAATTCAGAGCCCAGCACATGGGCCTGGGCGGGTGCCAGGAACCGGTCGCCGCGCTTCAGGTGCAGCATCAGGCCGATCACGTTGCCCATGCAGCCCGAGGGCACCCACAGGGCCGCCTCCATGCCCAGCAGGTCCGCCACGCGGACTTCCAGGCGGGCCAGGGTGGGATCGCGCTCCAGCACATCGTCTCCGACCTCCGCGGCGGCCATGGCCGCACGCATGTCGGGCGAGGGCTGAGTGACAGTGTCGGAGCGGAGGTCGATGGGTCGCATGGGGAGATTCAATCACGGGAGGAGCTTTTCGGTTGACCAAACAGGTTTGTATTGCAAACTTGTTCCATGCCGAAAAACGGATTCACTCCGAAAGCCATCCTCGACCTCGACCGAATCGTCCACGAACCCGCACGGCTGGCCATCCTCACCGTGCTGGCCGCAGCGGAGGAGGTGGCCTTCCTCTTCCTGCAGCGGGTCACAGGCCTGAGCAAGGGCAACCTGTCGAGCCATACCCAGAAGCTGGAGGCCGCCGGCTACCTGGAAACCGTGAAGGTCTTCCAGGGGCGCATCCCCGTCACCAGCTTCCGCATCACCGAGGATGGGCGGCTGGCCCTGCGGACCTATCACAAACATCTGCGGGCGCTGTTGCCTGAGGAAGGAAAGCGATGAGCGGGATCGACACCCAGAGGCTGGAAGCACTTACCCAGACCTACGCCGAATTCGACTCCCGGAAGAGTGGCCTCGCCACAGCCCTTGGCGGGCTGATGGCCCTATTCATGACGCTGCATGTAATCTCCCCTTCCATGAGGATGCTCACCGGCCCGTGGTGGCGCTTCCAGGCGGCTCTGGTCTTTCTCATGCCCCTGATTTGGCTCCCCCTGAAACAGCTCCTGTTCCGCCGCCTCTACCGGGGGCTGGGCCCCGTAAAGGCCCTCCGGGAGGTGGCGTACGAACACCAGAAGTGGCGCTGGATCTTCGCAATCGCCCTGGTCCTCATGACGTTCCAGACCATGGTCCTCCTTGGGTTCGTGAGCGGGTACGCAGGGGTTCTGCACCACCCGGAAAGCATCAACCATCTGCCGACCAAGCTGCCTGCCCTCTGGATGTCCTGGTTGTGGGTCGCCACCCTCCCGTGGCTCTACTTGATGGTGGCGCCCTGGTGGATCAAAGGTGTGGAGGAGGCCCGCGCCTACCTGGTGCTTGTGGGCCAAGGGGTGATCTGGATCGCGTTCGCCTTCAACCAGGAAGGTGCGAATGTCAGCAAGCTGACCAAGGCCTGGATGGTCCCGGTCTTCTTGCTCATCCAGCTGGGTGTCTTCCTCTGGGCCCTCCGAACAATCAAGCGCGGCTGGCTCGAACACCGCGAATACAGGGCGCTCCTGCTGTCCATGACCCCCAAGGAAGACACGCCATGACCACCCCTGAACTCGACGCTCTCAGCACCCTGACGCGTGAATACGCCGCCTTCCAGGCCCGCAAGAGCGGCCTGGCCACGGCGCTTGGGGGCCTCATGGCGATTCTCCTGGTGCTCGCGGCTCTGAGCCCCAACCTGATGGGTGCCGACCTGCTGAAGCGGCCGCTGCTGGACTACATCCTGTTCGTGCCCTTCCTCTGGTTGATCCTCAAATGGCTGGGTGGGCTCTTGCTCTACCGGGGGCTCGGCACGGTGAAGGCGATGCAGGATGAGCGGTATGAGCGCCGCCGCTGGTTCTGGATCCTGGGTCTCGCCCTGGTTCTCATGGCTTACATCCTGGTCGGCCTGTACGGCTTCATGAACGGATTCCTGGTCCAGCATCCGACGGGTTCTCCCCTCTGCCCTCCAGCCCAGTGGATTCTCCTGCTCCCGCTGCTCTACCTCCTGCCCATGCCCTGGGTCATCCGCGGCATCGAAGAGGCGCGGGTCTACGCAGTCCTGGTCGCCCAGTGCATGATCTGGCTTGTGCCCCCCTTCCTTTTCGCCTTCGGCCCCAGGAATCCCCCCAAACAAGCCTGGACCCTAGCCGGTCACCTCGCCATGACCACCTTCCTGGTCGTCATTCTGTTCATCCAGATCTGGGGCGCCCTGGCCCTGGTTCGGGGTTGGAAAGAGCACCGAGAGTACCTGGCCCTGCTCAGGTCCCTGCCTCGGGAATCCTGATCGCTCTGGCACACTGTTCGTTTGTGCCGGAGACCGAATGAACCTGTTGCACGCCATCCTCCTGGGCCTCGTCCAGGGCCTGACGGAATTCCTGCCGGTGTCCTCCACGGCGCACCTGACCCTGGTGGAGCATCTGATGTTCGGCGGCCGTCCCATGCCGCTGGCCTTTGACGTGCTGCTGCATGTGGGCACCCTCGGGGCCCTGATGATCTACTTCCGGCGGGAGCTGGTCCGGTTGGTCATGGGCTGTGTCGGGCGAGACAAAGAGGGGCGCAGGCTGGCCATCTGGTTGTTTCTGGCGATGATCCCCACCGGCATCTTCGGTCTGGCCACCCGGGGGGTGAAGGAAGCGGCGAAGGAACATCTCTGGGTGTACGGCGTGGGCCTGCTCGTCACCGCCGCCCTGCTCTTCGTGGCGAACCGCCTCAGCCAGCAGCGGGCGAACCAACAGGACGAGGACCTGGCGGGACGGGACATCCAGGATCTGCGGGCGGTGGACGCGCTCGCCGTGGGCACCATCCAGGGCCTCGGCGGGGGGTTCGGACTGTCCCGTTCCGGCTCCACCATCTCCGTCGGCGTGTTCCGTGGTCTGAAGCTTCCCGCTTCGGCGCGCTTCAGCTTCCTGCTGGGCATGCCCACCATTGCCGCCGCCGCCGTGGTTGAACTCCGCGGCCTCTTGAAACCGATCCTGACCCACCAGCCCCTTCCAGCGGAGCTGGCCTTTCCGGCGGGATCCTCCGCCCCCCTCCTCCTCTGCGCGGCGGGTGTCATCACCGCAGGCATCTCCGGCTACCTGGCCATCGGGCTGCTGGATCGCTTCACCCGCAAGCCCCGGCTGAATGGCTTCGCCGCCTACTGTCTGGGCATGGGCCTGGTCATGCTGGTCCTGGGGGCGACCGGCGTGCTTGGCCACCACTGAGGGCTCAAGGGGCACCGTTCACCGGTCCGCCTGCCCCGTTCGCCGATGCGCCGGATGGGTACCCACCCGCCTCCCTAGACTGAGAACTTCCCACCCCGGAGGCCGCGGTGATCCACCTGAATGAGGTCCACAAATCCTTCACAGTGAAGGACCGCAAGACCCGCACCACCAAGCGCATCGATGCCGTGCGCGGCATCTCCCTCACCGTGAGGCCGGGCGAGATCTACGGACTGCTGGGCCCGAACGGCGCCGGAAAATCGACAACCCTGCGGATGATCGCGGGTCTGATGGATCCCGATGCCGGCGAGATCAATGTCTGCGGTTTCGATACCCGACAAAAATCGGAAGCCGTGCGGGGCTGCCTGGGTTACCTCAGTACCGACATGGGGGTCTATACCCGCTTCACCCCTCGCGAGCTGCTGCGGATTTTTGGGGAGTTCCAGGCCGTGGATCCCGCCATCGCCGAGCGCCGGGGCATGCACCTGCTTGAGAAGCTCCAGCTGGCGGATTTCGCCGATGTGAAGATGGAGGGGTTCTCCTCGGGCCAGAAGCAGAAGGTGAGCATCGCCAGGGCCCTGCTGCACGACCCCAAGGTGGTCATCTTCGACGAGCCCACCACCGGCCTGGATGTGCTCACCGCCAAGACCGTGCTGGATCTGCTGCGGATCATGCGGGAAGAAGGGCGCACGGTCATCGTCTCCACCCACGTCATGCCCATGGTTGAAGACATCTGCGACCGGGTGGGCATCATCTTCGACGGCAAGCTGCATGGAGACGCGCCCCCCCGGGACATCCTGCAGTCCAGACGGGCCAAGACCCTGGATGAGGTCTTCTTCCAACTCGCGGCTGAAGTTGAAGGGGGTAACTGATGCGCGGCGCCCTGCTCATCGCCAAGAAGGAGTTCCTGGAACTCTCGAAGGACCGCAAGACCCTGTTCTTCGCCTTCGTGCTGCCCTTCCTGCTCTACCCCGCCATCTTCGGCATGATGGCCAAGATGGGCAAGCGGGATGCGGACCAGAACCGCAACAAGGCCAGCCGGGTCTATGTCTCCGACCCTTCTGGCACCGTGAATTCCCTGCTGAAATCGGACCCAAAGAAATTCGAACTGGTGGCCAAACCCGATGGTGATGTGAAGCAGGCCATCCGGGACCAGAAGCTGGAAATGGCCCTGGAGGTGGACCCCAACGCCGCCCTCGCCCTGGAAAAACATCAAACCTTCGCACTCACCGCCACCATGGACGAGAGCGAGCGGGCCTCGGAACTGGCCCTCAAGCGCCTGAAGGAAGTCATCAAGGGCCAGGAGAAGACCTGGGTGCAGGGGCGCCTCCAGGTCCTCGGCGCTTCGCTCCAGTTGGCCGAGCCGGTGAAGCTGGAGGTGAAGGATGCCGCAGACACGACCCTGAAGACCGGCAAGTTCATTGGCATGATGCTGCCCTACCTGCTGATGATCATGATGTACACAGGCGCCATGCAGCACGGCATCTACGCCACCGCCGGTGAGAAGGAACGGAACACCCTGCTGAGCCTCATGGCCACCCGCCTGCCCCGGAACCAGATCATCCTGGGCAAGCTGATCTACATCTTCTCCATGGGCGTCATTGCGGCCCTGTTGAACCTGCTGAGCATGGGCCTCTCCATCCCCTTCATGGGCGGCGGCTCCGCCAGTTCCATGCAAGCCATGGCGGCCATTGCCAACCCCATGACCCTGGGCCTCACCTTCCTGATCATGGTGCCCCTGGGTCTGTTCTTCGCGAACTTCATCCTGCTCATGGGCATCCAGGCCAAAAACACCATCGAGGCCGGGAGCGCCATCACGCCAGGCATCTTCCTCGTGGTCTTCCTCGGCGTCTTCACCATGGCACCGGGCGTGGACAAGATGGCCTTTCTCGCTTACGTGCCCGTGGTGAATGTCTGCCTGGCGCTGCGCAAGCTGTTCAGCCAGCAGTTCAGCTGGGCGGAGTACCTGGTGGCCTTCACCATGACGGTGGGTCTGGCCGGGCTCATGACTCTGGTGTCCACCCGGCTGCTCAACCGGGAGAAAGCGCTGTTCAAGATGTGATTCCCGCCCTTATCGCCCAGCGGATCCGGATTTGCCGGAGAAACCCTGTCACTCTATAGTTTCTCCAAAGCTTCAAGAGGATCCCGCATGGCGACGAAGGCTAAGACCGAACCTGCTCCCAAGTCCGCACCGGTGCCCTCCGTGGCCGCGTCCTTCCCCCTCGCTTCGGCCTTTGCCAAGGCCATCAAACTGGTGGACTCGGGCAAGCATGCCGAGGCCGTGAAGGCCTTGGAAACGCTCGTGCAGGATGCCCTGGCCACGGGTGACTGGGCCATGAAGCGCCGCGCCCAGATCTACCTCTCCCTCTCCGAAGCCAAGATCCACCCGCCCAAGGCGGGGACGACGGATCCCGTGGCGGAGATTCAGGCCTGCCTCAATCGACGGGACTCGGATGAGGCCATCAAGCTCGCCGACAAGGCCATCAAGAGCCACCCATCCGTGGGCTCGCTGCACTACCTCCGCGCCGTCGCCTTCGCCCAGTCCGAGAACACCGAAGCCGCCGCGGAAAGCATGAAGAAGGCCATGGATCTGGATGCCGATTTCGTCTTCCAGTGGCACATGGAACCCGACTTCAACCCCATCCGGAAGTCTCCCCTGTTCGCCTTCACCGAAGGCCGCTGAGGCCAGAGCCGCCCCCATGGCCGGTCCTTCGAGCCTCCATGCCGATCAGCCCCTGCGGGTGGTCGCACTGGGGGGAGGCACCGGCTTGGCCGCGCTCCTGCGGGCGCTGAAGCGCGAGGCTGGGCGTAGCCGCGACCCGTGGAAGCTGACTGGCATCGTGACGGTCTCCGACAACGGGGGCTCCTCGGGGCGGTTGCGGGATGAACTCGGCGGCATCCCTCCGGGGGACCTGCGCAACTGCCTGTCGGCCCTGACCCTGGAGGATTCGGCCCTCTCGGATCTGCTGAACTACCGGTTCCAGGGCGAGGGCAGCCTCTCGGGGCACTCCCTCGGGAATCTCATGCTGTGGGCCCTGGCGGACCTCACGGGCGATTGGGTGCGGGCCATCCGCCAGCTGTCGGGTGTCCTGGTGACCCTGGGCCGCCTGTTCCCCTCCACCGTCGTGCCCGTGACCCTCTGCGCCGAGGACATGGCTGGCACCCGCTACGTCGGCGAGACCGCCGTGGGATCCTGCCAGCCACCCCTCGCCCGGCTCTGGCTGGAACCCCGGGAGGCCGAACCGCTTCCGGAAGCCGTCCTGGCCCTGCTCCGGTCGGATCTGGTGATCCTGTCCCCCGGCAGCCTTTACACCTCCACCATTGCGAACCTGCTGCTCCTTGAACTCCAGGAGGCCGTTGCGTTTTCCCGGGCCCCGGTCATCTATGTGGCGAACCTCATGACCGAGCCGGGCGAAACCGCCGGACTGGACCTGGCGACTCATGTGGCCGCCATTGCCGCCTTCGGCCAGACGAGGATCACCGCCATCATCGCCAACGCGACCCCCCTTCAGGCGGATATGTTGGCGAGGTACCAGGAGGAAGGTGGCGAGCCGCTTCTGACCGAGTCGGACCACATCATGGGCATCCCGGTCTACCGCTTTCCCCTCCTGGACCCGGAGGCCCCCATGGCCCGCCATCATCCGGACCTGTTGAATCAGGCCATTCGGGAAGTCCTGCCCAGGCTCCGGGATGCTAAAAACGCCTAGCAAGGCCCCTCATTAGATCCCTCCCACCTGCCGATACTTAAAAAGCAGGGCGTGCGCCCTGATTGTATTTTTTTGATACTTTTGTCTTTATAACAAGGATCGGGGTAGGCTTGTCTTTGTGGGAGGCGGCATTTGGCGCTGAACGGTGATCTGGCGACCATGGGCCTGGAGGACATCTTCCAGTGGCTGGCCGTGGGCAAGAAGACCGGCGTTCTTGAGCTGAAGGGACCTCTCCACACCAAGCGGGTCGCCTTTCATGAGGGCCGCATCACCAGCATCTGGTCTTCCGATCCCCGGGAGTACCTCGGCCAGTATCTGCTCGCCTTCAACCGGATCAGTGAAGAACAGCTCCGGGACGCGCTCGCCACCCAGGAGGACGAACAGCAACTGCTGGGGCGGATTCTCATCAATCGCCAACTCGTCACAGAAGCCGAGATCCGGCGCATCGTGCAGCTGAAGGTCGAAGAGAGCATCTTCGACACCTTCCTTTGGCATGTCGGCAGCTTCGAGTTTCACGACGGCGCCGCCTCTCACCAAAAATCCATGCTTCTCAGCCTGGATGTCACCGGCATCGTGCTCGAAGGCGCTCGGCGCCTCGATGATTGGAAGCGGATCCGGAAGGTCATCAAGGGCGGCGACGCCGTGTTGGCCCCGATCTCCGAAGCCATTGCCGAGCGGCTTCCCCTCGCCCCCGAAGACGCGGATATCCTGGCGCGCCTCGACGGCCTCAAGCGCGTGGACCAGCTCGTGCTGGATATGCGCATGCCCGAGTACAAGATCAACAAGCTGCTCTTCGACCTGCACGAAAAGGGCCTCGTCCGAATCGCGAACTCCGGTGGGAACCTGGGCGAGAACCCCAGCCTGCAGTTGCAGCGCGCGCGGGCCCTGGTGGAGAAGCAGAAGCTCCAAGAGGCCCAGGAGGAGCTCCGGCGCATCCTCAAGGACCAGCCCAGGCACCTTGACGCGAACAAGATGATGGCGGTCGTCCAGGATCTGCTCGAAGAGAAGAAGCTGGATCAGGATCTCATCCCCGAACTCGTCGTGAGCCTGGACGAACTGATGACCACCAACCTCTGCCCCAACGAGGCCTTCCTCGCCAGCCGCGTGAATGGGCTATGGTCCATCAGGGATATTCTTTCCATCGCACCCTTCGAATCCAACGAGTGTCTCTCCATCTTCTCCAAGCTCCTCAAGCGTGGGATTCTCAAGACCACCAAACCCGCCCAGGGAAGCGATCAGCTCGGAGCCACGCGCTGACCGCCCCCACCCCCGGAGGTTTCATGCGCGCCATCCTC
>JAVBYJ010000018.1 GCA_030824075.1 Geothrix sp. | reverse complement strand
CGCACCATCGACGTGGACCAGGTGTTTACCGTGGAGCCCGGCCTCTACTTCATCCCGATGCTGCTTCGCCCCTTCCGGTCGAATGAACACAAGGCCAAGTTCAACTGGACCCTCATTGACGAACTCACCCCCTGTGGCGGAATCAGGATCGAGGACAACCTGCTGGTGACCGCCACCGGACACCGCAATCTCACCCGACCGCACCTGGCGCAATGACCCTCCATCAATCCGAATACCCTTCCGCCTCCATGACCCGCCCCGGAGCCTCGCATGTCTGACGCCTTCGATCCCACCCGCGACCACCGCATCACCCGGGAGGAGGCCGCCACTCTTGTCCAGGCCTTCCAGTCCGGCGCCGAGGCTGGAGACCATCTGGCCTCCGCCTTCAACCGCAGCGCCTTCGAGCAGCTGCTCGTCCAGCCCGGCGCCGCAGGCATCCGCATCTACCGTGGCCAACATGCGGACGGGTCCCCCACAATGGTGATGGTGGCGGTGGACGCGGTGGGCACCGACCTGGACGAGCCCACCTGCATCTTCGTGCAGAACACTCACGACTGCCCGCCGTACTGCGCCGGATCCCGACTTTCAAACAAGAGCTGACGCCCTTACCTACCATGGCGTCCAAGTCCGTCTACCACTGGATCCTTCTCTACGTCCTCGATCCATCCATCCTGGCGCCCCTGCTCGCCTACGCCTGGAGCCGGTTCAGGGACAGCTACAAGCAACCGAGCTGGATCCGCGCATATCTCTATGTCCAGGTCTTCGACCTGGTGCAGGGTGTCATTTTCATCGCCTTGGCGCTTTCCCACCGGAACAACCAGTGGTTCCGCCATCTGACCCAGCCCCTTGTCTTTACCGGCCTGCTTTGGGTACTGGCCAAGACTTCGGAGCCGACGCCCCGGCGCAAGCACCTCATCACCGCCTGTCTCGGGATCGGGCTTCTGGCTGCGGTCACGGGCATCTTCGTGGATGGTCTGTTCTGGCGCAACACCCTGTTCACGGTCACCCAGAGCCTGCTCTACATCGGCTTGGGAACCTATGAACTCAGGCGACTCCTCCTCCAGGAGGACGATCAGATTCTCACCGACAAGCCTGAGTTCTGGCTCTACAGCGCTATCCTCATCTACGGATCATCCACCCTGATTTTCAACGCCAGCTCCAATTATTTCCTTCGGAACCTGCCGCCTCACCTGGTACCCCTCCCCTGGATCGTCAACGGAGTGGTTATCGTTCTGTACCAACTTTCCCTCGCCAAGGTGTTCCTATGCAGGAAGCCCAGCTCTTCCTGATCTTCGTCCTGACCACACTGGTCGTGGTGCTGCTCAGCTGGTTTGCGCTCTTCAGCGTGGTGTCGGCGAAGTCCCGCATCATACGCAGTCAGCGCCAAGCCCTGGAAGCGGAGCAGCAGCTTCGTCGGGCCCAGGAAACGTTCGCCGACAACGCACACCATGAGCTGAGGACCCCTCTGCAGATTCTCTCGGGCACCTTGTACATGTTGCGGCAGCTGGGTCCCAACCCCGAGCAGCTGGAAATACTGACCCGCGCCGACGCGGCTTCTCGGCGCCTGCAGAACCTGGTGCAGGACCTCCTGGATTTCACCGCGCTCCAACAGGGAATGCTCCAGGTCCACCCCAACCTGATGGATCTGGAGGCGCACCTCAAGGAACTGACCGCGGAATACAGCGTCACGGCGGCTGCCAAGGGCTTGGCCCTTTCCGTAGAAGCGGCGCCCCTGCCCACTCCCGTCGCCTGTGATGGCCCGCGCCTTCGGCGAGCCCTCGCGGCCCTTCTGGAGAACGCCATCCGATTCACGAAGGAGGGTTCCATCCAGGTTCGATGGACCACCCATCGGGCAGATGGCCGTTGCCACTTGCGATTCGAGGTGATGGATACGGGTGCCGGGCTCCCCGTTGGCTGGCCCACCCTCCTGCAGCCCTTTCAACAGGGGGAGCCCCTTCCGCATCGGGTCCGGGAGGGCCTCGGCATCGGCCTGCCGCTGGCCGCGGGCCTCATCAACCTGCTGGGAGGAAGGATGGGCCTGCAGCCCCACGCCACCGGTACCCTGGCCTGGGTGGAACTCCAGCTGGAAGAAGGCGGGGCTTAGAGCTTGTCCGTCCATGAGCTGGCTCAGGGTCGGGAGCCCTTCAGCCTCCTGACCTTGACCCTGGTCCCAATAGCCTCACCTTGCGATATACATAAAGCCACCTTCCGGAGCCTTCATGTCCCTCCGCACCAACCTGGCCTGCCTCGTCTTCGCCTCCTGCCTGCTGGGACAGGGTACGGAACGCCTCACGCTTGAATCCCTCGCTCACCCGACCCTCAAGAAGACCTACACCGGGATGCCCGCCACCCGCCTGGACTGGCTGCCCGACGGCGCCCTGGTCCAGACCCGGCGGGAAGGGGACCAGGTGACCCTCCTTCGCGTGGATCCCGCCACCTGGGAATCGAAGCCCCTGCTTGAGGCGGGCCGACTCCAGGCCGCCCTGGTGACTGCGGGGGCCCCCGAGGCCAGCGCGAAGGCCGCCTTGGGCCGCGCCAGCTTCACCTGGAACGAAGGCCGCAGTGCCTTCCTGCTCACCGTGGGCGATGACCTCTACCTGCTGGACGTGGAAGCTGCCAAGGCGAAGCGCCTCGCAGTCGGCAGGACCGACGAGCCCACCTTCAGCCCCAACGGTCATCAGGTGGCCTACCTGCGCGGAAACGACCTCTATCGGGTGGAGGTGGCCACGGGCACGGAGACCCGGCTGACCACCGGCGGCAGCGAAACGGTGTTCAACGGGCGTCTGGACTGGGTGTATCAGGAGGAAGTTTACGGACGCGGCAGCTTCCGTGCCTTCTGGTGGTCACCCGATTCAAAGCGTCTTGCCTTCCTGACCTTGGACGAGACGAAAGTGCCCGTCTTCACCCTCATGGATGACCGCTTCCAGCCCCAGAAAGCCCTGACCGCGCGCTACCCCAAGGCCGGGGACCCCAACCCTATCGCCCGCCTCGGCGTGGTGGACCTGGTGGGCCGCACGGTCTGGACGGATGACCCCTACCCGGGCCAGGAGACCCTCATTGTCCAGGTGGGCTGGGACCCCGAAGGCCGCCTGCTGGCCGCTTATCAGGATCGCATTCAGAGCTGGCTGGACCTTCGCCGCTACGAGGGGTCCGCCTCGAAACAGCTCCTCCATGAACAGGGCCGGGCCTGGCAGGAGCGCCTCCCCCTGCCCCGCTTTCTCCCGGATGGCGGATTCCTCTGGGAATCCGGACGCACAGGGCACCACCATGTCTACCGCCATGACCGGAATGGGAAGCTGATCCGCGCCGTCACCGCCGGGGACTGGGACGTGAAGCGCGTTCACGGTGTGGACGCCAAGGCCGGCAGGCTCTACTTCGACGCCACGGAACGCAGCCCCATCGGCCTGGACGCCTACCGCATCGGCCTCGACGGCCAGAACCTCACCCGCCTCACGGAGCGGCCCGGCACGCACCGCGTGCGTTTCAACGCCCCCTTCACGGCCTTCCTCGATACCTGGAGCGATGTCCAGACTCCGCCTCAACAGGCCCTGCACGAAGGAGCCGGAAAACAGGTCCGGCTCATCGACGCCAATCCCAGCGAGAAGCTCAAGACCCTGAAATGGGGCGAAGTCCGCTTCCAGCAGGTTGAGACCCGCGATGGTTTCCCCATGGAGTCCATGCTGGTCCTGCCCACGGATTTTGATCCCGCGAAACGATATCCGGTCTTCCAGGAGATCTACGGCGGGCCGGCCGCACCCATGGTCCGGAATGCCTGGGGCCGCGACATGCTCTGGTACCAGTTCCTGGCGCAGCAGGGCATCGTCACCTGGATCTGCGACAACCGCAGCGCCTCCGCGAAGGGGCCGGCGAGCGCCTTTGGCGTCCACCGTGACCTGGGCACCCAGGAACTTCGGGACCAACTCGATGGCCACGTCTGGCTGAAGGCCCAGGGCTGGGCGGACATGGACCGGATCTGCCTTGATGGCTGGAGCTACGGCGGGTTCATGGTCACCTACGCCCTCACCCACAGCAGAGCCTGGAAGCTGGGCACCGCCGGAGCGCCAGTGGTGGACTGGAGCCTCTACGACAGCATCTACACCGAGCGCTTCATGGGCCTGCCCGCCCAAAACAAGGCCGGGTACGAATCCAGCTCAGTCCTGAAGGCGGCGGGCCAGCTCTCGGGCCGCCTGCTCCTGCTGCACGGCACCCTGGACGACAATGTCCACCCCCAGAACACCATCATGCTGGTGGACGCCCTCCAGAAGGCCGGACATCCGGTCCAGCTGGTGCTCCTGCCCGGCTCGGACCACAGTCCCCGCGCGCCCCAGCATAACTGGGCGCGCTATCAGGCCATGTGGGACTTCATCTCGAAGAACCTCTGAGTGTTCAGTCTGCGGCGGGGTCAGGCTTCGCCGGGAGCATGCGGTCGTACGCCCACAGCAGCAGGGCCGTGAGCACCCCCACCCCGATGATCGTCCAGAGCATGCCGGTCGGCTGGCGCTTCACTTCACCGAAGTGATGCATCAGCTTCCCTCCGAACCAGCCGCCGATCAGCGAGCCAAGGCCAATCGGGAGGAAAGCAAAGCCCATATAGGTCCCCTGCTGACCCGGAGGGGCGAGGCGGGAGATGTACTCGTAGTAGCGCGGGGACTGCACGATCTCACCGAGCGCCACGCAGACGAGCGTGATGATCACGCCGGTCACGGTCGGCATGAAGATCAACACGATCCAGGCCAGGGACGAGATCAGGGTTCCGATGGTGACCGCTTTCACGGAGGCGATCTTCTGGGTGGCCAGGTTGATCAGAACCGTCAGCGAGATCACGACAAGGGGACCCGTGACCAGGAGGAGTTCCGTATCCGCCTTCGGGTCGATGTACTTCACGACATAGAGGGGCAGCGTGATGAACTCCTGCCAGTACACCACCCAGTAGCCGGTGAAGATCAGCAGGAACAGCATGAACTTCGGGTTCGAGATCACGGTGAGGAAGTTCTTCCCGGTTTCCGCGAAGGAGGGCGGCGGCGCGTCCCCCTCCTTGCGCGGTTCCTTGAACAGCAGCAGCACGGCGAAGAACATCACGAACACGCTGATCGCCGCCACGCGGAAGACGTTCTCGACGCTCATGTGCCGATGGACATACGACGCCACGTAGGGACCGGCGGCCCCGCCGATGTTCACCAGCGTGTAGTAGATCGAATAGCCGATGGAACGGACATTGTCCTTGGAGGCCCGCGCCGTCGTGCCGACCACGGCCGGTTTCACCAGCGCAATGCCGAGGGCCGGCAGCATCAGCAGGAAGGCCACGAGCACGCCCAGGGGCACCGCGCCGCGGATCGGGGCCATCCAGGTGGACCCCAGCGAACCCAGCAGGAAGTAGGAGCAGCTGAGGATCAGGTAGGCCAGGGAGAGCGCCCGGCGGAACCCGAGACGATCCGCGAAGGCCCCTCCGAAGGCCGCCATGAACCACACCAGCCCGCCGAACAGTCCGGCCAAGCTGCTGGCATCCTGCGTCGGAAACCCAAGCGACTCGTTCAGGTAGCGCGCCAGGGAGGCGAAGGCCGCGTAATACGACAGGCGCTCGAACAACTCGCTGACGTTGGCCACCCAGAATGGGCGTTCGAATCCATCGCGGATGTCGCGCAAGCGTTGAGCTGGACTCAAGGTGTCTCCCTGAAACGAAAGGTCCTCCGATCTTCCCGGGGGACGGGAGGCAAGGTCAACCCAAACCCTTCAGAGGTGTCTACTTCACGGTTTTGGCGAACTCCACCACGGCCCGAAGCATGTCGCCCACAGACATGATGCCCACCAAGTCACCCTTGGCATCCACCACGCACAGGCCGTACAGCTTGTGATCCAGGATGGCCTGGGCTGCAGTGGCGAGGTCGGTTTCGGGGTGCACCGTGCGGGGGGAGGTGTTCATCACCTCCTTGACCGGGGTCTTGGACAACAGGTAGTGAACCTCCCACGTATCCAGGGAGGTGGCCTTGCCGGGCGTATAGTCCTTGATCATCCGCTCCGTGATCAGGCCAGTGAACTGCCCCTTGGCCATGACCGGAAGGCGGCGGATGCCCTTTTCCTTCATGAGGTGGATGGCTTCGATGATCGAGGCATCCTGGTCGATGGTCGTGGGGTTCTTGGTCATCCACTTTGCGACGGTGGTCATCAGTATTCTCCTCACATGCCCAGAAAGGCTTTCTTGATGTGGTCGTTGTTGAGCAGTTCATCGCCCTTGCCCGTCAGCACGACCCGACCGGTTTCCATCACGTAGGCCCGGTGGCAAATGCGGAGGGACTGGTAGACATTCTGTTCCACCAGAAGGATGGTAACGCCCTGACTGTTGATGCCGGTGATGATGTCGAAGATGTTCTTCACCAGCAGGGGAGACAGGCCCAGGGAGGGCTCGTCGAGCAGGAGGATCTTGGGATTGGCCATGAGGCCCCGGGCGATGGCGAGCATCTGCTGCTCCCCGCCAGACATGGTGCCCCCCAGCTGCTTCTCCCGCTCCTTGAGCCGGGGAAACAGCTCGAACACCCAGTCGATGTTCTTCTGGCGATCGGCCCGGGTGGCCTTGACATAGGACCCCATGCGGAGGTTTTCCAGCACGGTCATTTCGGGAAAGATGCGGCGGCCCTCGGGAACCTGCACAAGCCCCGCTTCGACCACGTGATGGGATTGCATCTTGCAAAGGTCCTTGCCCTCGAAAGTCATGGTCCCGGACGTGGGTTTCACCAGGCGGGAGATGTTCTTCAGCGTCGTGGACTTGCCGGCGCCATTGGCCCCCACAACGGTGACAATCTCACCCTGGTTCACTTCCAGATCTACATCCCATAGAACCTTGAGATCGTCGTACGCGAAGTTGAGCTTCTCGATCTTAAGCATGGCTCTCACCCAGGTAGGCGCTGATCACATCGGGATTGCTGACGACTTCCTGCGGGGATCCTTCCGTGAGCTTTTCCCCCGAAGTCAGGACGACGATGCGGTCGGAAATGCGCATGATGGCCTTCATGTCGTGCTCGATGACCATCTGCGTGAGTCCGCGCTTCTTGATGTCAAGGATCAGCTGGATGATTTCCTCGCTCTCGGCGGGGTTCAAGCCACCCATCACTTCGTCCAGCAACAGCAGTTTCGGTTGCGTGGCGAGGGCCCGTGCCACCTCAAGCTTCTTGCGCTCGCCGATGGGCAAACCACCGGCCAGGAAGTCGACCCGATGTTCCATGCGGACCACCTTGATCTGCTCCATGGCCATCTCCCGGGCGACCTTCAGCGAGGAGGTCCGCGCCAGGGCGCCCACCATCACGTTATCCACCACGGAGAGCTTCGCGAGGGGCCGGACCTTCTGCCAGGTGCGCACCATACCCAGCATGCAGACCTTGTCCGGATCCAAGCCATTCATGCGACGGCCATCGAAAATAATCTCACCTCTGGAAGGCGGGTAGTAACCGGTGATGCAATTGAAGAGGGTGGTCTTCCCCGCGCCATTGGGCCCAATGAGGCCCATGATCATGCCTTCCTCCACGGAGAAGGACACGTCTGAATTGGCCGCGAGCCCGCCAAAGAACTTGCTGACATTCTTGATCTCCAGGATGGCCATCAGACTGCCTCCTGCTTCCGGCGCGTGGCCAGCTTCTTGATGAATCCCATGAGCCCGTCCGGCATGAACAGGATCACCAGCACCACAAGGACCCCGTAAAGCAGCACGTGGGCGTGGGACAGGTTCTCCTTCAGGAAGATTCCCACCTTCGATTCCGCATCCACCATGCCTATCTTCACCAGCGCCTCGGTGAACAGGTTGCTACGCAACGCCTCGGAGAGCGGCACGAGCACCAGAGAACCCAGCACGGGGCCCCATAGCGTGCCCATTCCGCCAATGATGCAGATGAGCATGATCTGGACGGAGACATCCAGGCCCAGCACCGTGCCGGGATCCACGAAACCGACGTAAATACCGTAGAAACTGCCTGCCAAGGATGTGAGTACCGCCGAGATGACCAAGCCGATGTTCTTGTAGAGAGAGATGGAAATACCCAGGGAATGGGCCGCATCCTGATCCTCGCGAATGGCCTGGAAGAAGTAGCCGAGCTTCGAGTGCTGTACCCAGTAAGTGATCCCGATGGTGAGCAGGACCAGGAAGAGGCCGATGTAGTAGAAGGGGACCTTGGTGACAAAATCCGTCACGACAGTCCCACCGATCACGAAAGCCGGGATTTCGGTGGCCAGAATGCCCTCGGCGCCATTGGTCAGGGTGGTCAGATTGATGGCCGACAGCCGGAGGATCTCCGCCACCGCGATGGAAGCCAGCACGAAATAGGGACCGCGCAACCGGAAACAGATGCTGCCGATGGCCAGCGCCACGACCACGACCAGCGCCACACCCACCCACACCCCGAACCAGGGGGCGATCTGCTTGGTGTGCATGAGCATCATGGTCGTGTAGGCTCCCACGCCAAAGTAGGCCGCGTGCCCGACCGAATGCTGCCCGGCGTAGCCGCCCAGGATGTTCCAGCTCTGTCCCTGGGCCACGCTCATGAACAGCAGGATCATCATGTGCAGCGCGTAGGGGCTTTCCACATACCTGGGAATGGCCAGGAGGAGGGCCAGTACGAGGAGACCGGTGGCGGCCTTGAGGATGGTTTTATTCATGATGATCTCCTCAGGTCCGCGACTTGCCCATCAAGCCCGAAGGCTTGAAGAGGAGCACCAGCAGGAAAAGAACGAAGACCACCACGTCCTTCCATCCGGAGGAGATGTAGACCGCGCTCATGGATTCGGTGATGCCGATAAGGATGCCGCCCAGCGTGGCACCCACCACGCTGCCCATGCCACCCAGCACGGTGATCACGAAGGCCTTCAGGGTGAAGATCCCGCCCACCTGGGGAAAGATGTAATAGGTCGGCGATATCAAGGCGCCGGCCGTTCCCGCCAGCGCGGAACCAAGACCGAAGGCGATGATGGACATGCGCTTCACGTTGATGCCCATGAGCTGGGCGGCGTCACGATCCTGGGCGGTGGCACGGATGGCCTGACCCGTGTCCGTCTTCAACAGGAACCAGTAGAGGGCTGCGGTGATGGCCGCCGTGATCAGGAAGGAGATCAAGAGCGGCGTGGACACCGAAACGCCCCCCCCAACCTGCATGGAGGCGGAGGAATAGGATGTGGTGAGGATCTTGTAGTCGGAGGTGAAGATCAGCATCACCGTGTTGCTCATGATGAGCCCCAGGCCGATGGTCAGCAGAATCTGGTTCTGCGCCAGCGCATTGAGGACCCGGTTGATGAACACCTTCTGGAGGAACCCTCCAAACAAGAACATCAAGGGGAACGTGATCAGCACGGAGACGAAAGGATCGATGCCCAGCAGCGTGAAGATCAGGTAGGTGAGATACATCCCCACCATGAGGATATCGCCGTGGGCGAAGTTGATGACCCGCATCACGCCGAAGATGAGCGTGAGACCGATGCCGATGAGCGCGTACACCCCGCCGATCAGGATGCCGCTGATGAGGGATTGCAGGAAGACAGCCATGGGCGCGTGGAACTCCGGGGATTCAAAAGGGGGCGCCGAATGGCGCCCCCGGTCGGGTGGGTGGGATCACTTCCACTTGGGGAAGGGGTAGACCGCCTTCTTGGTGGCGAACTGGGTAGGTACCACCGTCTCGTAGTTCCCCGAGAGAATCTGCTGCACGAGCATGGTGTGATTATTCTGGTTGGTGAAACCGTCGTAATCGGCGAACTTGACCTCGCCCATGATGCCGTTCCATTTCCCTGCCTTCAGGCCATCACGGGTCTTGACTCGGTCGCCACCAGCATTCTTGGCCGTTTCCGCCATGATTACCATCGAGGCATAGGCGCAAGCCGCGTGATAGGTGGGTTCCTTGCCGAACTTCGCCTTGTAACGGGCACCAAAATCCTTCGCCCCGGGCCAGCTCACATCATCGGTCCACTGGGTGCAGGAAATGACGCTCTCCGAGATGGCCCTTTCCTTGGCGAACTCGGTGGTCGTGAACCCGGCACCTGCGCCGAGGAAGGCCTGGGGCTGGAGACCCATTTCCTTCGATTGCCGCATCAACAGGATGGCGTCGGCCACATAGGAGACCATGAACACCAGGTCCGGATTCTTGGACTTGATCTGCGCCAGAGTGGAGCGGTAGTCGGCGGAGCCCTTCGGGTAGGACACATCCGCCACGACCTGGATGCCCTTCTTGGCGACGTATTCCTTCGCGGTCTTCGAGGTGGAGGTGCCGAAATCGGTGTTCTCGTAGATGAAGGCAATGGTCTTCGGCGTCCCGAGGGCCGTTGCGGCGTCGATGAGGCTGGACGCGTACTTGTCAGCGGGAGCGTTCATGCGGAAGACATGCTTGAGACCCTGACGAGTGATCTCTTCCTTGGCGGCCGCAGGAATCAGCAGCGACACCTTGTATTTTTCGGCGAGCTTGGCCACGGCATTGGAGCAGGCCGAGGTATAGGGTCCCACCACACCCACCACGTGGTCGCGGGTGGCCAGCTTCTCCATGGCGCTCATGGAGATCTGGGGCTTGCCCGTGTCGTCCTCCCACACCAACTGGACGTTGATCCCCTTCTTCTTCAGATCCTCTTCCGCGAGCTTGATGCCGTTGGAGATGTTCTCTCCGATGGGCGCCTCGGGACCGCTCATGGAGTTGATGACGCCGATCTTCTGCGCCATCAGGCAGGGGGACAGCGCCATAGTGGCGCCCAGGGCCAGGAGATGCTTTCGCATGGCTGCTCCAGTGGAAAGAAGATGTGGGTGGAAGGTATTAGGAATACTACACCCATCAAACGAAAAAAACCACGGAACTCGCGGGTTGTGACCCGGGAGTTCCGTGGCATGGGTGATGAGAAGGATCAGCTGTGAAAGCTGGTCAAGATCAGAAGCCCACCATGATGGAAGCCACCACGCTGTTGCCGCCCTGCTCGCCGCTCTGGCCAGCGATGGGGAGCAGGAAGTTGTCGCTGCGGTGGATGTAGTTCAGCTTGAACTTCGCGAAGGAGAACTTGGCGGGGTTGAACACATAGTTGTAGCCCACGATCATTTCGGTGAACTTCGGGCTGACATCCACCGTGGAAGCTGTCCCGCCAGCGGGAGTGTAGCTGTAGACATAAGGATTGGTCGCGGTGTACCAGTCGTCGCCCGAGTTGTAGTTCAGGAAGTCATAGCGGGCAGTGATCTGGTGATTGCCCATCTTGTAAACGCCGGACAGGGTGTAGGCCATGTACTTCTGGTCCAGGTGCTGGCGGCCGACGGCGGTGGCGGCCGCGAAGACCGTGGGATTCCGACGGCCCAGCAGGCCCGTGATCACCTCGGCGGAAGCCTGCCACTTGCTCGTCTCATAGACGTAGTAGGCGCCCATGTTCGTGGTTCGGTCCTTGTTGTCCTTGATCTGGGTGGCCGACGGCGCCGAGGGCCCCCACGCCGTGGTGGTGCCGGCGACCAGATTCACATCCTTCACGGAGGTCACGCCGTCGCGGTAGTAAGCGCCGAACTTGTGATCCGAGCCGTAGCCCATCTCGAGGCGGGCCGCCACGTCCTTCTGGGCGTTGGCATCAGCATTCTTGCCAGCACTGCCATCATCGGAGGTGCCATTGAAGATGCCGAGGTTGAACTTGCCGTTGAAGCCCTTGGCATCGCCGAAGCCCATGGTGGCCACGACGCCACGGTCGCGGCGGTCGCCCACAAGGCGGGAGCCCAGGGAACGCTGGTAGAACATGAAGCCGGCCGTGCCCACCATGGAGGCTTCCCAGGTCTGCAGGGGCTTGAACTGGCCACCCTTCAGGGAGAACCGGGGGGTGAACTGGTAGTTGACCCAGGCATCATTCAGGATGTTGTTGCCCACGCTGGAGGTGGAGTTGTTCGGATCGAACATCACGCCCCAGGTCAGCTTGTCGGTCATCTTCCCGTTGAGGTAGATCTCGGTGCGGCGGTGGGAGAACTGGTTCTCCTTCCAGACCGTATCAAGGGAAGGGGCGGTCAAGTAGCCGCCGCCCTGGGCCGCGGTGGGGGCAGAGTTCAGGCGGAGGTTGCTGTCCAACATCTGGACGTACCACTCTTCCACGATGGCGTTCAGCTTCACTTCCTGGGCCTGGGCGAATCCGGCTGCGAGCAGCGCGGCCACGCCAGCAAGGCGGGAGATCTTCATGGGTGTTCTCCTAAAAGGGAGGGTTGGGGGGCAAGACTCAAGGGAGGCCACGAGGTGGTCTGACCAGCGAACCAACGTGCCATGGAAATGGATCAAACGAGTTCAAGCTAAACGGGCCGAACCGCCGCGTCCATCAAATTTAGCGAAGGTTCCCGCCCTTGTGATGCGCGGCACAATGGCGTTTCTACATTTTTGCGAATTCATGGTAACAAAGCTGTTACGAATAATAGTTACCACTGGTCATCTATTGTTTCCACCACCATGCAACTCATCCTCCTGCCTGAACCCTGGTGAGCAAAAATACGCGCCAGAGAGGTTCAGGCGCCCCGGTGCAGGAAACACCCAATTTACATCTCCGGATAGAGGTGATCCAACCACGGCCGCTAGAGCACCTTCAGGATCTCTCCGCGTTTTTGCTGATACTCGACCTCGGAGATCAGGTTTTCATCGCGCAGGCGCTTCAGGGCCTTGAGCCGTTGGGACTGGGCTTCATAGAAGGCCGCGTCCCGGATCGGCTCGACGGGCTTGGGCTCGGCTGGCTGGGGTCCCGGGGCCGGTTGGGCCCCGAGGGGCACCGGGGCCTGGACCACCGGCGTCTCCGGAATCGGGAGGACCAGCCAATCGGAGCGGCGTTGGATCGCAGCCTCCGCCTTGAGGAAGACCGAGGCCCTAGCCGTTCGAGAGCCGTAGACGAAGGTAGGCAAGGTGCGGTCCGCGGAGTAGCGGTCCATGAAATCCAGCCGGGCGTCATGCACGATCACGTTCAGGACGCCCTCCTCTAGAAAGAGCCGCGCTGTCACCGCCAGGGAGGGGTCCAGGAAATGGCCACCACGCCGCTGGGTGCTCAGCAACACCAGATCCTCCGAAGGCTGGGCGGAAGCAAAGGCTTCCCGCAGTGCCTTGACGAGAGGAGGCAATTCGTTCGGTTCAAAAAGCGGTGTGTCGCGCCCATCCACCTTGACCAGGACGGAGCCCAGAGCTTTCAGGATCGCCGCCCCGGAGACCTGGGCAGGATGGCCATTGCCAGGCGCGCCTGGCTCTGCGGGGACCCGCTTCACCCACGTGAATTGGCTGAGCTTCCATTGGGTCTGCCCGGGTTCGGCGGCCTGGGCTGGCTGACCCAGAATCGCCACCAGGGGAAGCACCAGTGCCTGGATCAGCCAACGCCTGTATCGCATGCAGTCCCCTCTGATGGCCGTGTCCATTCGGTTTCAAAGCATAGCCGCAAGGGGACCTGGGCCTCCCTGGACGCCCTCAAGCTAACCACTAGAATGCCTCCTGGGTCGCCTTGAGGGAGGCCTTGGCCGCTTCCATGCGGGTGATGGCGGCGGGGCCCTTTCGCAGGGAGAGCGCGACGGTAAGGACGTCGATGATGGCCAGGTGAACGAGGCGGGCCACCATCGGGGCGTAGACTTCCGGATTCTCCTGCACATCGGCGGGCAGCAGGATGTCAGCGGCTTCTGCCAGCGGCGTGTGCGATCGGGTGAGGGCGATGACGGTGGCGCCGGATCGCCGCGCCAGGGCGACTACCTCCAGCAGAGCTTTCGTGCGGCCCGAATTCGAGATCACCAGCGCCACCGCATCGCTGGGCAGCAACACGGCAGCCACGCGCTGCATCTGCGAATCCGTGCAGGCCAGGGTGGGCGTACCCAGTCGAAAGAGCTTCATCTGGGCGTCCTGCGCCGTGACGCCGGAATTGCCCAGGCCATAACACTCGATGCGGCTGGCGCGATCAAGGGCCTCCACAGCAAGAGACAGCGCCTCGGGTTTCAGGGCGTTCCGCCCCCTCACCAGACCCGCCACGGCATGGTCGAACACCTTGCCGATGAGCAGGGCCAGATCGTCGCCGGGCGCGAGGCTGGCGTGAACGAACGGGATGCCCGCGCCGAGGTCGCCCGCAAGCTTGAGCTTGAAGCCGGTCACGCCCGCGCACTTGAGGCGGCGGCAAAACCGGATCACGGTGGGCTGGCTCACCCTGGCCCAGGAGGCGATCTGGGAAATGGGTGCCGAGATCACTTCCACGGGCCGGTGCAGGACCAGCTCGGCCACGCGCCGTTCGGAGGGTGGAAGATCGGGCAGGAGCGCCTGGATGCGGTTCAGCATGGACACGGTTAGGGCGCCCAGAAGATGCACACGGGCACGGCGGTCTGCCGCAGGATGGCGCGCACAGGCAGGTCCTCCACGGGGCCCTCGCCCAGGGCCTGCTCCAGCACGTGGCGCTTGGTCTGGCCTGAGATCATCAGTGCGATGTCGCGACTCTGCAGGAGGGCCCGCAGGGAGAAGCTCAGACGCGGGTGGGGTGCGTGGAGGGGTCGCACGGCCAGGGCCGGGGCCTCCGTGCTCAGACCCAGAGCCAATTCGGCGGCGCCGGGAAAAAGCGAGGCGATGTGGCCATCCTCACCCATGCCGAGGATCACCTGGCTGAAAGGGTGTGGCAGGGCGGCGAGCGCCTTGGAGACGGCAGGCACCGCCGCCTCAGGGGTCGCATCACCCGTCCACAGAGGCACCAACTGGGCCTTGGCCGCGCGGCCCTTCAGCAGGTGGGCACGCACCATAGCTTCATTGCTGTCTTCGTGGCTGGGCGGGACCCAGCGTTCGTCGGCCAGGGTCACGACCACGCGCTCCCAGGGCAACGACTGCGCGGCCAAGGCCTGGAAGAGCGGCACCGGGCTCTTCCCACCGGACACCACCAGGACCACCTGATCCTGCTTCGCCAGATCCTCCTTCAACCGCCGCGCCACATGCTGGGCCAGGGCGGCGGTCAGGGTGGACGCATCGGCGCATTCCCGGATCGCGCACACGGATCAGTCCTCCTCGTTCCAGGCCAGGCCGTCCCGCGACAACAGGGCGCTGGAGGCGGCCGGACCCCAGCTGCCGGCCGTGTAGGTTTTGGGGCGGTCCTCGTTGGCCGCCCAGCTATCAAGGATGGGCTCCACCCAGTGCCAGGCGGCCTCCTGCTCATCGCGGCGGACGAAGAGGGTGAGCTTGCCGCGGATGGCATCCATGAGCAGCCGCTCATAGGCTTCGAGGCGACGGTCCCGGAAGGATTCGGCAAAATCGAGGTTGAGGTTCACGGGATGCAAGGCCATGGCGTCGCCGGGCTGTTTGGCCACGAGGTAGAGCCGCATGCTTTCGTCAGGCTGCATACGAATGATGAGGCGATTGGCGCGCCCGCCGTGGGTGGCCTCCCCGAAAATGGGATGCGGCACCTGACGGAAGTTGATGACGATCTCGGCCAGCTTCTCGGCCATCCGCTTGCCCGTACGGAGGAAGAAGGGCACGCCAGCCCAGCGCCAGGTGTCGATCTCGGCCTTCACCGCCACGAAGGTCTCAGTGCGGCTGCCCGAGGCCACGCCGGGCTCTTCGGCATAGGCCACCACGGGCTTGCTGCCCACGGCCCCGGTCTTGTACTGGCCGCGCACGGTCTTGGTGACGACATCTGCGGGCGTGAAGGGCTTGAGGGAGCGCAGTACCTTCAGCTTCTCATCGCGCACAGCGTCGGGATCGCTGCTAATCGGTGGTTCCATGGCCACAATGCAGAGCAGCTGGAGCAGGTGATTCTGCAACATGTCTCGCAGTGCGCCGGTGCCCTCGTAGAAGTCGCCCCGGCCTTCCACGCCCAGCTGCTCGGCCACGGTGATCTGCACGTCCTGCACCCATTCGCGCCGCCACAGGGGCTCGAACAGCACGTTGCCGAACCGCAGGGCCAGCAGGTTCTGCACCGGCTCTTTGCCCAGGTAGTGGTCGATGCGGAAGATCTGCCGCTCGGCGAAGTGCTCGCCCACGGCATCGTTGATTTCCCGGGAGGAGTCCAGGTCGTGGCCCAGGGGTTTCTCCACCACCACCCGGGAGCGCGCCGAGATGAGGCCTGCCCCGCCCAGGTTCGCGGAGATGGTGGCGAAGAAATCCGGCGAGGTGGAGTAGTAGAAGACACGGACGCGATCGGAATGCTGACCCAGGGCCTCGCCCAGGGGCGCGTAGCTGCCGGGATTCTGCACATCCATGGGGAAGTAGCTGACGCGCTCCGCAAAGGCCCGCCAGGTATCGGCATCGTAGGCCGCACCCAGAAACGGCTTGCAGGTGGCTTCCGCCAGCTCCAGAAAGGCCTCCCGCGAGAGTGGCTTGCGCGCGGCGGCCAGGATGCGGGATCCAGGACTCACCGTTCCCGCCTTCACCTGCTGATAGAGGGCGGGCAGCAGCTTGCGCATGGCCAGATCGCCGGTCCCGCCAAAAAGCACCATGTCGAAATCGGGCAGGGCCTTCATGCACACTCCGGATGTAGTAATACTACAATATTTTTGAATGCAATCGGTTACAAGGAGTAATATTGTTACGCAATCCCGGGTTCCCTCCGGGGCTTCAGAAGGAACCGCCATGGCCTTAAATCCTCATGTGGCCGCACTGACCGACCGTATTCGCCAACGCAGCCGCTCGGGCCGGGAAGCCTACCTGGCCCAGATAAGCGAAGCGGCGTCCATCACCCCCCATCGCTGCGAGGTGTCCTGCGCAAACCTCGCCCACACCTTCGCCGCCGCCGGTCCCGACAAGGCCGCCCTGCGCGGAGGCCGGACCCCCAACCTGGGCATCGTGACGGCCTACAACGATATGTTGTCCGCCCACCAGCCCCTGGGCGACTATCCCGGCTGGATCAAGGAGGCGGCCCGCGCTGCGGGCGCCACGGCCCAGGTAGCCGGAGGCGTACCCGCCATGTGCGATGGCATCACCCAGGGCCAGCCGGGCATGGAACTGTCCCTGTTCTCCCGCGATGTCATCGCCATGGCCACCGCCGTGGCCCTGTCCCACAACGTGTTCGACGCGGCGCTCTGTCTGGGCGTCTGCGACAAGATCGTGCCGGGCCTGCTCATCGGCGCCCTGCAGTTCGGGCACCTGCCCGTCCTCTTCGTGCCGGGGGGCCCCATGGTCACCGGCCTTCCCAACGATGAGAAGGCCAAGGTGCGCCAGCGCGCAGCCGCGGGCCAAGCCGACCGCATCGAGCTGCTGGAGGCTGAGGCGAAATCCTACTCGGCCCCCGGCACCTGCACCTTCTATGGCACGGCCAACAGCAATCAGATGCTGATGGAGGTCATGGGCCTGCACCTGCCCGGCACGGCCTTCGTGCCTGCGGGCAGTCCCCTGCGCGAGGCCCTCACCCGTCACGCCGCCGGGCGCGTCGCAACCCTGGTGGCGGGCGGCCCGAATTACACGCCCCTGGGGCTGGTGATCGACGAGCGCGCCATCGTGAACGGCCTGGTGGGCCTGCTGGCCACGGGCGGCTCCACCAACCACACCCTGCATCTGGTGGCCATCGCCCGGGCCGCGGGCATCCTCATCGACTGGAGCGACTTCGATACGCTGTCGGCCCACGTGCCCCTGCTGGCCCGGGTCTACCCCAACGGCCAGGCGGACGTGAACGCCTTCCACCGGGCCGGTGGCATGGGCTTCCTCATTCGGGAACTCCTGGACGCGGGGCTGCTCCACGGGGATGTGCTGACCGTGGCCGGGCCGGGCCTGCGCCCCTACACCCAGGCACCGGAGCTGGGGCCCGACGGCCTGGTCTGGCGCGACGCGCCCAGGGTCAGTGGCGACGAGGCGGTCCTACGCCCTGCGGCGCGACCCTTCTCGGAAAACGGCGGCCTGCGCCTGCTCACGGGCAACCTGGGGCGCTCCATCCTCAAAATCTCGGCCGTGAAGCCTGAACACCGCCATATCCTGGCCCCGGCCCGGGTCTTCGACAGCCAGGAGGCCCTGCAAGCGGCCTACCGCGCGGGTGACCTCAACCACGATCTGGTGGCCGTGGTGCGGTTCCAGGGCCCCCGGGCCAACGGTATGCCCGAGCTGCATCAGCTCACGCCGCCCCTGGCGAACCTGCAGGACCTCGGCTTCCACGTGGCCCTGGTGACGGACGGCCGCATGTCCGGTGCCTCCGGCAAGGTGCCCGCCGCCATCCACGCCTCCCCCGAAGCGCTCACTGGCGGCCCCCTGGCCAAGCTCCAGGACGGCGACCTCATCGAACTGGATGCTGAACGCGGGCTGCTGGAGGTGCGGGTGGACCCGGCCGAATGGGCCGCGCGGCCCTTGGCGCCACCGCCCGGACCAGGCCATGATCGCGGCCTCGGCCGTGAGCTCTTTGGTCTCTTCCGTGCCCATGCCACCACCGCGGAGGAAGGGGCCACCTCCTTCGGCTCGAGCTTCGACGGTCGACAGCCATGAACCTGGAACAGATCCTCCGCGCCTCGCCCGTCATGCCGGTCATCGCCCTGGACCGTCTGGACCAGGCCCTGCCGCTGGCGGAGGCCCTGCTGGAAGGCGGCATCTCCACCCTGGAGATCACCCTGCGCACCCCGGTGGCCCTGGAGGCCATCCACCGCATCCGTCAGGCCTTCCCGCAGGCCCAGGTGGGAGCGGGCACGGTCACCACGCCCGAGGCCCTGCGTCAGGTCGCGGCGGCGGGCGCCGCTTTCGCCGTGAGCCCCGGCCTCACAGCTGCGTTGATCGCCGCAGCCACCACCAGCCCCCTGCCCCTCCTGCCCGGGATCATGACCCCCACCGAGGTGATGGCCGCAGTCGAGGCAGGGTTCAGGTACCTGAAGTTGTTCCCCGCCGAGCAGGCGGGCGGCCTCGCCATGCTGAAGGCCCTCGCCGGACCTTTCAAGGACCTGCAGTTCTGCCCCACCGGCGGCATCGGACTCGAATCCGCCCCAGCCTATCTTTCCCAGCCCAACGTGATCTGCGTGGGCGGATCCTGGCTGACCCCCAAAGCCCTGCTGGAGGCCGGTGACTGGAAGGCCATCACGGGCCTGGCCCGCCAAGCGGCGGCACTGGCGCGGTGAGCAGGCCTTCGCCTCTGACGGCGTCGTCCGCAGCTAGGTCTCCCGCCGAGCCAAAGTCACGCGGAGGGTTCTGGAGGGACCTGGAATCGGGACTTCCGCCGGACCCCGCTTCGTGGGAGAACGCTACCCGGAGATCCTCCATGTCCAAGGTCATCCTTTTGTGGACCGCCCTGACCCTCGTTGGGACGGCTCCCGCCCAGACTCCGCGAATCCCGACCGCCGCGGTTCCACCGCAGGAAGCGGCTTCCCTGGTTCCAGCCGACCTCCCCAGCGGCGAACGCTGGCTGACCCATTTCCGGGAGGACCTGCTGCCCTTCTGGAACCTGCCGGATGCCTGGGGATCACCTCGGGGAAATTTCCCGACCTTCCGTGGGAAGGATGGAAAGGCGGTCGATTGGGCCAGGCCGCCAGAGGAGCTGGCCACGGCCCCTGGCTGGATCAAGGAACACTTTGGCCGCGAATACGTGCGCATGAAATCACGCCAGACCTACTTCTACGGCGTGGCCTACCACCTGACCGGCGATCCGAAGATGCTCGCGCTGGCCCGGGATGGCGCAGCCTTCATCCGGAAACGCGCACTCGATCCTGTCACCGGCAGCGCTGTCTCCTACTGGGACCAGGGCGTGCCACAACCCGGGATCCTGGCTCGCACCAGCCAGGATCTGGCCTACGCCCAGCTCGGTCTGGCCATGTACTACTACCTCACCCGCGATGAGGCCGTGCTGCGTGATATCAAAAAGCTGAAGCGGCATATCTTCACCCAGTATTGGAATCCCGAGTGGCAGGCTCTCCGCTGGGTGGCCAAGAAGGGCCCCGAGGGTGATCACCTGCGCCAGGAGCTGGTGGCCCAGCTCGATCAGATCAACGCCTACATGCTGCTGCTGACGCCCATCCTTCCGAGACGCGATCGCAAGGCCTGGACCGCCGACCTGAAGCGCTTGGCCCAGGTGATGGTGAAGGACTATCACGACGCGGACCGCCACCTGTTCTGGGGCACGATCCAGGATCCGGCCCAGAAGAAGCTGGGATCGCGTCATACGGATTTCGGTCACACCGCCAAGGCCTACTGGATGCTCGAGCGCATCGGCCGCCTCACGGAGGATCCGGCCCTGGTGGAGCTGGCCACCACCGGCGCAAGGGCGGTGCTGAAGCAGGCGTACCTGCCGGATTCCGGCACCTGGGGCTCGCGACTGCGCCCGGATGGTACCGTGGATACCGGCAAGGAGTGGTGGATCTACGCGGAGCTGGATCAGCTCGCCGAAACACTGGCCTTGTCCGACCCCACCCAGGCGGCCCCCCTGCCCCGCACCGCCGACTTCTGGTTCCGGCGCATGGTGGACCCCGTGGATCACGAGGTCTGGGGCGGCGGGGGCGGCCCGGACTTCGAACCCTGGGAGGCGCCGAAGATCCACCAGTGGAAGAGTGGCTACCACTCCGCCGAGCACGCCCTGGTGGGCTACCTCACGGCCCAGGCCCTGAGAGGCGAGCCGGCCACCCTCTACTTCGCGCCGTCCCATGCCAAGGCCCTGCTGCGGCCCTACTTCTTCGAGGGGGCCAACGCGACCCGCCGCAGTCAGCCGCTCCCAGGCTTCCCTGGGCGGCGGAAGGTCCAGGTGGCGTTCACTGGCTTGAGGTGAAGTCGCGGGCAACGACCCCGGGGACCCTTTGAAGGTCCCCGCTCACCCGAAGACGCGGTGCTTCGCCGCCTCAGAAATGGCCACCACAGCCGGATGCCGGAGCCGGCGGTCCAGGGTGAGGGCATAGACGCGCTCCCGCACTCCCGCCGCCTGGCCCAGGCGCTGGACCTGGTACTGCCGCTCGATCTCCTTCGCCAAGGTGGAAGGCGCGGCGAAGAACCCGATCCCCTGCTGGCCGAAGCTCTTCAGCAGGGCGCTGTCATCGACCTCTCCGACGATCCGTGGGTGAAGCCCCTCCACCTCGAACCACTGATCCAGCCCCCGGCGGAGGGCCGCGCCCTCCAGGGGAAGCAGGACGGGGGCTCCGTTCAAACAGCCCGGAAAGGCGCCTGCATGCCGCTTGCGGAGGGCAGTGGTGCCGAAGATCTGGACGCCGCACTCGCCAAGCAGGTGGCTGAAGGCCTTCACCGCGCTGCCAGTGGGGGGCGGCATGTCGGAGAGCACCAGGTCGAGCTCGTGGAGGGAGAGCTGGGCCAGCAGGCGATCCGTGCGGTCCTCCCGGCAGAGCAGCCGGATCGGCTCGGGAAGGTGAAGAGCGGGCTCCAGGAGGGTGCGCACCATGAGCTTGGGCAGGGCATCGGAAATGCCCACCGCCAGGATGGGGGCCCGGTCCGCGGCCCAGCCGGCGAGGGATTCCTGCAGTTCCTTGCCGAGGCCGAAGATGCCCTCGGCATACCGGAAGGCGGTCCGCCCGGCCTCCGTCAGCACCAGGCCCCGCCCCTCCTTCTTGAGCAGGCGCACGTCCAGGGCCTTCTCCAGGCTCCGCATCTGGGCGCTCAGGGTGGGCTGGCCGAGGCGCAGCCGCTCGGCCGCCTGTGTGACGCTGCCTTCCCTCGCGATGGTCCAAAAATAGAAGAGGTGGTGGTAGTTCAGCCAGTCCATGCGAACTCCAATACTTCGATTTTATCGATGTTTTTGAATTTTTTATCTATTGGATTGATCTATTTCGAAGCCCGAAACTGCCGGAGTGGAGGTCCCATGAACATCCAGATCCGAGGCATCGGCATCCCCCCCACCGCGGCACTGGCGGCTCACATCGAGCGCCGCCTCGCCTTCTCCCTCTCCCGCTTCTCGGCGCAGATCGAGCGCATCGTCGTCCGGTTCAGCGACCTGAACGGACCCAGGGGCGGTTCCGACAAAGTGTGCCGCGTAGGCTTCACCCTGAGGGGCCTCGGCCCCGAATCCGTGGAGGCTCGGGATGCGGATCTCTACTTCGCGGTGGACCAGGCGGCGGTGAAGGCCGGCCGGCGCGTGGCCCGGATGCTCGAACAGGCCAGGGGCTAGGAGGACGCCATGAACCGCTTCAAGACCTTTCTGCTGCTCGGGCTGGTCACCAGCCTCCTGGTGGCCCTGGGCGCCCACCTGGGCAAGGGGTGGCTCATCGGCTGCACCGTTGCGGCCTTCGCCCTGAACCTGGGTGCCTATTTCTGGAGCGACCGGCTTGTGCTGCGCATGCAGGGGGCAGAGGAGCTCCCCGAGCGCGAGGCCCCGGCCCTCCATGCCGATGTGGCCGAGCTGGCGATCCGGGCGGGCATCCCCAAACCCAGGGTCTTCCTCGTGCGGGATGACGCCCCCAACGCCTTCGCCACAGGCCGGAACCCGGAACACGGCGTAGTGGCCTTCACAGAGGGCCTGCTCCGGACCATGCCCCGCCGGGAGCTCCGCGGCGTGATCGCCCACGAGCTGGCCCACATCCAGAACCGGGACATCCTGGTGGCCACCGTGGCCGCGGGCCTCGCCGGAGCGGTGAGCCTCCTGGCCAACGTGCTCCAATGGGGAGCCCTCCTGGGCGGTGGCTCCCAAAGCGAAGAGGAGGGCGGCGGCAGTCCCTTCGGCGGCCTCATCTTCGCCTTTCTGGCCCCCCTGGGCGCCTCCCTCATCCAGTTCGCCATCTCCCGGTCCCGGGAGTACCTGGCGGACGCCCGCGCCGCGCAGGTGACCGGCGATCCCGAGGGCCTGGCCCTGGCCCTGGAACGGCTGGGCCGACTCCAGGAGGTAATCGAGCCCGGCCCCACCGCCCAGCCCTCCACCGCCAGCCTCATGATCGCCAGTCCCTTCTCGGGCGGCGGTCTCCTCCGGTGGTTCAGCACCCACCCTCCCCTTGAAGCACGCATCGCCCGGCTGCGGGACCACTCGCGCCGCCCCGGCCTCGCGGCCTAAGGAGTTCCTGCATGGAAAGCATCGGTTCCCCCTGGATGTGGGCTGGTTTCATCGGCTTCGTGCTGGCCATGCTGGCCCTGGATCTGGGCGTCTTCCACCGCCAGGCCCATAAGGTGGGGGTGAAGGAGGCGGGCATCTGGAGCCTGGTGTGGGTGGGCTGCGCGCTGGCCTTCAATGCCCTCCTGTGGCACAGCTTCGGTTCCCAGCGGGGCATGGAGTTCCTGACGGGCTACCTCATCGAGAAGGCCCTCAGCGTCGACAACATCTTCGTGTTCGTCCTGATCTTTGGAGCCTTCTCGGTACCCGAGGCCTACCAGCACCGGGTGCTCTTCTGGGGCATCCTCGGCGCCCTGGTGATGCGAGCGATCTTCGTCGGCCTGGGCGCCGCCCTCATCGCCAGCTTCCATTGGGTGCTCTACCTGTTCGGCGCCTTCCTGGTCATCACGGGGATCAAGATGCTCTTGATGCGGGACCAGGGCTTCGACCCCCGGAAGAATCCCCTGTTCCGGCTCTTCCAGCGGCTGGTGCCCGCTGTGGAGACCTACCACGGCCCGGCGTTCACGGTGGTGAAGGACGGTCGGCGTTACGCCACGCCCCTGCTGCTGGTACTGGTGGCGGTCGAACTCACGGACCTGGTGTTCGCCGTGGATTCGGTGCCGGCCATCTTCGCCGTCACGAAGGATCCCTTCATCGTCTTCACCTCGAACATCTTCGCTATCCTGGGCCTGCGCAGCCTCTACTTCCTGCTTGCGGGCGTGGTGGGCCGCTTCCACCTGCTGAAGGTGGGACTGAGCCTGGTCCTGGTCTTCGTGGGCCTGAAAATGCTTATGGTGGAGGTCTTCAAGGTCCCCGTGACCTGGAGCCTGGCGGTCATCGGCCTCCTGGTGGGCGGTTCCGTGGTGGCCTCGCTGCTGCTGCCCCGGAAGGCCGCCGCGTCTCCGGGCGGCCTCCCCGAAGGCGGGGTTCCCTGATTCCCCGCCCCGTCCTCTGACCCGAGATCCCAGCATCCCATCTCCCAAGGAGCCCACATGCCCGTCAAACCCAGCACCCCTGAAGAGACCTTCTTCGCCCAACAGGAGCTTGAGCGGAGACGCAGCCTGGCGCTTGCCCGGGAAGAGCAGCTTCGGGCCGAAGAGCGCCGCACGCTCAAGGAACGCCACTGGATGCGCTGCCCCAAGTGCGGGATGGAGCTCCTGGAGATCGAGCACCTTGGCCACAGGGTGGACCAGTGCAGCGCCTGCCGGGGTCTCTGGCTGGACGCCGGGGAACTGGAGTCCCTGACCCGCGCCGAAGAGGGCGGCTTCCTGGGAAACCTCAAGAAGGTCTTCTGGAGCTAGGGAGCGGCTCATCCAGTCTCTGGCTGTTCTCCGGGTCTGGGCAGGGAGGGTGGCGGTGGTGGCCCCAGCCACTGCCGGCGGTGACAGGAGCCGCCATCACCAACTCCAATGGCCTCCCCCTCCCTGGCCCCTATCGCGGGCATGAAGCCACACAAGACGCCACCAAAGTGTCCATGGAAGCACCACGATGAACACCGATCCCTCCGACCGCACCCTTTCCCGGCGAGAGCGCGTCCTCGCCCTCGTCGAGGGTGTCTGGTTCGAGAAGTCCATCACGGCGCTGATCCTCCTGAACGCCGTTACCCTTGGAATCGAGACCTCGCCGCTGATCACGGCCCGCTTGGAGGATCTGCTTCACGGGTTCGATCGGCTCGTGCTGGCTGTGTTCGTTGTGGAGCTGCTGTTGCGGGCCTTCGTCCACCGTGGCCAATACTTCCGCGACCCCTGGCGCGTGTTCGATCTGCTGGTCGTGGGGATCGCCGTGGTCCCCGCTGGCAGTGCCTTCACCGTCCTGCGTTCGCTGCGAGTGCTCCGAGTCCTGCGGCTGGTTTCACTGGTGCCTTCCATGCGCGGAGTGGTTGGCGCACTGCTCAAGGCCTTGCCCGGGATGGCCTCCATCGTCGGGCTCATGGGACTCGTGCTCTATGTGTCGGCGGTGATGGCCACCAAGCTGTTCGGCGCCATCTCTCCGGACCTGTTCGGCAACCTCGGCGCATCGCTGTTCACCCTGTTCCAGGTGATGACCGTTGAGGGGTGGCCCGACATCGCACGCGGCGTCATGGCTCAGTCGCCGTATGCCTGGATCTTCTTCCTCATCTACCTGCTCATTGCGACATTCATGGTGTTGAACCTGTTCATTGCGGTGGTCGTGAATGCGATGCAGGCACAGGTCACCGAAGACCTCAAGGACGAGGGGGAAGCCCAGACCCGGTTGATCCTCGAAGAGGTGCGCGCCTTACGGCGAGACATCGAAGCACTTCGGAGGCCTCGAAGTCATGAATCCGAAGGGATGGCATCGGGCGACCTCGGCACAGGGTGTAGGCTGCCCGGGGAACCCGAGAAGGGTCTCCTGGCGCCAGGACTTATTTCCGGATGATGGCCGAGGTGAGGGCGGGGAGGGTGACCGTGCTGACCCCGCCGGTGGTGATGATGGTGACGGCGGAACTACCCAGGGGGATGGGTGTCAGGCCCGCCTGGGTGCCATCCGCCAGCAGGACGGCGCTGCTCAGATCCACGCCCGTGTTGAAGGATTGGGCCGTGGTTCCTGCGTTGTGAAACACGTAGAAGGCCGTGGCATCCACGGTGGAGGCCACGCACCTGTAGCCGAAGGCCAGGGTGCTGGTGCCCATGCCCACGGGATCGATGCGGGTGAGATTGGCGGCCCGGACCGCGTCGGGCAGGCGGAAGGCGTTGCTGCTCTTGCGGATGGAAAGAAGTCCCTGGACATAGGCGTAGAGCCTGTAGCCGTTCTGGGTGGCGTCGTAGTTCGTGAAGCCGCCGGCAAGCGGGTTGCCGGCCGTGTAGACCTGGGACCAGGCCACCAGGTTGATGGCGTCCGAGGCGTTGTAGGAGTTGTCCACGAAGTAGCGTGACCCGTTGGACTTCGTGTTGGCGTACAGCCCCGTGGTCTCCTTCGTCCGGAACATCTCGTCCCCGGCATGGATGAAGGCCAGTCCCTGGGAGGACAGGAGCACCGCGTAGCCCACCCGGGCCCGCATCAGGATCACCGCATCCCCCGCCGCGGTCTTGGGCGCGTTGGTGGCCATGGCCAGCACATCGTAGAGGCAGAGGTTGTCGTGGCAGGTAAGGTAGCTGGCCACGTTGTTCGTGGAACCGGGCGCAAAGGTGGGGCTGGCATTGGTGGGCACACCTGCCGTGTTGGAAAAGAGGATCGCCGGACTCTGCGCCATGCCCGTCAGGAAGGCCGGCGCACCATCGGTGGGGTAGCCGTTCTTGAGGACCTGACGGTAGCTGTCGGAGAACATCGACACATTCAGCCCGTAGAACTGAGCCGCGTTCCCCTGGTCGGCGCCGGTGGTCGCATCCCCGTTGTAATCGGTCGCCAGTCCACTGTAGAACCCGTTCCAACCCTCACCCAGGAAGAGCACATTCGGATTGAGCGCCTTGGCCGCGCCGTAGGCCGCCTTGACGGTCTGGGTGTCCATGACGCCCATGAGGTCGAAGCGGAACCCGTCCACCCGGTACTCGCCCACCCATTGGACGATGGAATCGACGATGAGCTTCCGCACCATCTTGGCCTCGGACTTCACATCCTGACTCCCGGCGCCATTCCGGCTCGTACTCCGGTAGTAGTAGCCTTGAATGCCAGCGTCGCCCAGGACGTTGTTGTTGGCGGTGTGGTTGTAGACCACATCGAGGATGACCCCCATGCCCCGCTTGTGGATCTCGTTGATGAGGGTCTTCATCTCGTTGATCCGAACCGTGGGATCCAAGGGATTGGAAGAGTACATCCCGGTCGGCGTGAAGTAGTTCTGCGGATCGTAGCCCCAGTTGTAGTTCGCGCCTGAGGTCTTGGCGGGATCCATCTCCCGGAGGCCGATCTTGGTCTGATCGTAGGTGTAGTTCTCCAGCGCGCAGAGCAGCTGGACGTGGGTGACACCCAGTTTCTGGATGTGGGGCAGAAGGTCGATCAGGCCCTTGTAGGTCCCCCAGGGGTGTCCGGCTTCAAAGCCGATGAGGCTGGGATCCACCGTCAGGTCGCGGATGCCCGTTTCATAGATGATGGCGTCCCGATTGGAGGTGAAGGCATAGGGTGCGGGGGCACCATCCGGCCCTTTCATCGCCGAACCATCGAAGTAGTAGGAGGAGCCCGTGTAGGGGGTCCACCCCCCATCCGGGAGCACGGAAGGGGAATCCACGATGGCCCCCTTGCCAATGGCGTCTCCTGGGATGCTTGCGGTGCTGGTGTGGATCCACTGCGCCATAGACTTGGCGTAGGGATCCAGCACGTAGCTGCCGCCCACCTTGTAGACGTAGAAGGTCTGCGCGGGAACGGCGATCGCTCCCGTACTCCAGATTCCACCCATGCCCCGAGTCATGGCCTGGGTGACGGCCGGAGCCGTCAGGGCATCATTCCAGTTGGCGTAGAGGCAGAGACTCACCGAGCTGGCGTTGGGGTTCCAGTAGTTGAACGTAACCTGGCCCCCGCTGACGAGCGCCCCCAGTGGGTTGCTGGGCACCTTGAAGTAGGCGGCGTCCGCGGGCGGAGTGGCATTGGCATCAGCATCGAGGGCCACCGAGCTCGGAACGGGTGGTAAGGAACTGCCGCCACCTCCGCCCCCACACCCAAGCAGCAGCACCCATCCGAAGGCAAGCACGGAAACCAGGAATCGGGTCATGGGAAGCTCCGTGTCAGAACGAGCCGGTCATCCAACGGGAAGGGTAAAGGCGAACCATCGCCTAACGCGTGGTCCGTTTGTACATCCGGGTGTAGTACTCCTCCAGCATGCGCTGGACGCCGAAGGCATCCCGGGTGCTCTGGATGGAGGCGACCATCATGTCCACCCAGGCCTCGTGGCGGTCGTAATAGGTGGGCAGCACCTCGTCGGTCACCACTTTCTTGAAGGCCTTGAAGTCGTGTTTGTCGAGCACGGCCTCGTCCTCGCTCTCGAAACCATCGCCGAATTGCCAGCCGTTCACGCCGTGATCACAGGCTTCCGGCCACCATCCGTCCAGGATGGACAGGTTCAACACGCCGTTCATCGCGGCCTTCATGCCCGAGGTGCCGGAGGCTTCCTTGGGGCGGCGCGGATTGTTCAGCCATACGTCAGAGCCCCGGGTGAGCATCCGGCCGATCTCCATGTCGTAGTTCTCCAGGAAGACCACGCGGCCCGGATACCTCTGGGTCATCTCCAGGATGTTTTCGACGATTCTCTTGCCATTGTCATCCAGGGGATGGGCTTTACCGGAGAAGACGATCTGGAGCTTGCCGGTCTTGAGCAGGGGTTCGATGAACTTGCGATCCGTGAAGATGAAATTGGACCGTTTGTACGGCGCGGCGCGGCGGGAGAATCCGATCAGCAGCTGGTCGACGTCCAACTTGACGCCGGTGCGCGCCTCGACGAATTGGATGAGCTTCTTCTTGTTGTCCATGTGCGCCCTCCAGAGCGCCTCCTTCGCCTTCTTCGAGCCATCGCAGGCTGCGGCCAGATCGAGCATCCGGGTATCCACCCAAGTGGGCCTATGGATCGCGTTGGTGATGCCGATGATCTCGCTGCGACCATCGACCTTCTTCCACATGCCATTGGCAGTCACGCGATGGAGATCCGCGACGGCATTGGAGATGCGAGAAAGCCGAAGCGCGCCCACGGTCATATTGAAGGGGCTGCCTCCCACCTGCTTGAGCTGGGCCTTGGTCAGGCCGAGGTTCGCGCCCATGTAGAGGAAACGATCGATCGGGTGGGATTCATTGCCCTGCACGATGGGCGTATGGGTCGTGAAGACCACCTCGTCCCGCGTCTTGGCCCAGGCGGCCTCGAAGGTGGCCCCCTTGGCCATGCGCTGATGCATCAGCTCGAAGCCCGCGAAGAGGGCGTGGCCCTCGTTGAAGTGGTAGACATCGGGCTTGATGCGCAGGGCCTGCAGGGCCCGCACCCCGCCGATTCCCAGCACCATCTCCTGGGCCACCCGCTCCTCACCAAACCAGCCGTAGAGCTGGCCCGTGATCCAGCGGGACTCGCCATCGTTTTCCTCGATGTCCGTGTCCAGCAGGTAGAGGGAATCCACGCCGAAGCTGTTCACCCGCCAGACCTTGATCTTCACGGGCTTGCCCTTGATCTCGATCTCGACCACGACGCCCGTGTCTTCGAGGAACTCGTGGTTGCCGCTCCGGTACGCGTCATAGACCTTGCCGGATTCCGCATCCACCATCTGTTCGCCGTAGCCCTGCTTCCAGCGGATGCCGATGCCTACCATGGGGTAGCCGTGGTCCTTCACACCCTTCAGGTAATCACCGGCCAGGATGCCTAGGCCCCCCGCGTAAATCTTGAATGGGCTTTCCAGGGCGTATTCCATGCAGAAATACGCAACCCGAGGCAGCTTCTTGGTGGACATGCGTGCTCCTTCGTTCTCAATCAACGCTGTATTCGCTACACGCCACTCGTGCCGAATGGCGAGACATGAAGGTTCAGTGGGCTTCGCCCTGGACGCGCTCCAGCAGGACGTACTGATCCGCCTGGAGCATGACCTTGCCGCCTGTCACCTTGGCAGTGCGGCCGGTGTAGGCGTCACGAAGGGTCTCGCCATCCGCGAACACGCCCGCCACGGGCAGGCTGACCTCGTCCTTGGCACCCATGGCCACCACCACGCGATCACCACCGATGGGCTCCATGCGACTGAAGGTGTAGGGGGCCTCACCCAGCTGCTTGTGCTCGCCGTTGGCGAGGGCCCGGTGCCGGGCGCGGAAGGTCCCCAGCTTGCGCCAGTGGGCCAGGACCTTCGCATCAGGATTTACCCAGTTCATGTCGGAACGGGTGGCCTGCTGTTGATCCGCGCGGGGCACGAGGCCCAGGGGCCGAGCGGTTTCGTCGCCATAGAAGATCTGCACGCCACCGGGGGCCAGCAGCAGGGCCGCGCCGCCTTCGATGAGGCGATCCCGATCGAAGAGCTCCGTGTCGTGAGAGGACAGGTAGTTCAGCATATGGACAGGCTTGCCGGCCTGGGCCAGGGCGTAGCTCTTGAAGAGCTTCTCCGGCTTGGCGAAGGCGCCTTCCTGCTGCTGGAAATCGAAGTTGATCATGGCGTCGAAGCCGAAGCCGGTCAGCTTGTGCCTGGTGGGTCCCACACCCCAGTACTCGCCCACCATCCAGAAGGGAGCGTCATCCACTTTGCGGGTGGGGTTCTTCGCCTTGAATTCCGCCAGCGCTTTCACGGCTTCCGCCTTCAGGGCCGCCCAGGCTTCGGGTTCCACATGTTTCACGGTGTCGGCGCGGAAGCCGTCGATGCCATACTCGCGCACCCACTCCGTGAGCCATGTGATGAGGTAGCCCCGCACGGTGGTGCTGGGCAGGTCCACCGCCTTGGTGTCGGCCTTCTCCTTGAGGAATTTCGGGAGCTTCACGAACTCGGCGCTTTCGGTCCGGAAGTCCGGCAGGTAGGCCAGCTGCATGGTGAAATCATGGCGCCCGCCGTCGAGATAGCCCGGCAGCCCGGCCCGCACCCAGGGCCGTCCCCACCAGTCGCCGAACTTGAAGGAGTTGTAGTCGATGTAGTTGTGATAGTTCCGCAGCAGGTTGGGATCCTTCTCCCAGTCCGGCCACAACACGTCGATCTTCATGTCCTCGGCCGTCTGGATGTCCAGGTAGCCGGGATGGTTCATGACAATGTCGAAGAGGATGCGGATGCCCTGGCTGTGGGCCGTGTCCACCAGTTCGCGCAGCTCCTGGGGCGTGCCCATGTTCTTGTCGAGCACCGTGTAGTCCAGGGCGTAGTAGCCATGGTAGGCGTAGTGCTTGAACTCCTTCTGGCCGCCTTGGACCCAGCCGTGGATCTGTTCGTAGGGCGCGGTGATCCACAGAGCATTCACGCCAAGGTCCCGGAACCAGCCTTCCTTGAGCTTCACCGTAAGGCCCTTGAGGTCACCGCCGTGGAACGTCCCCACATCGTCCTTCGGGGCCTTCTCCCGCTGGCGGCCATAGCTCTGGTCGTTGGCGGGATTGCCGTTGTAGAAGCGGTCCGTCATCACGAAATAGATGATGGGGTTCTCGGCGAAGGTGCCGGGCACCGCGACCGGCGTCTGGGCCCAGGCAACTCCCGGGGCCAGGAAAGCGGTGGACAGGGTCAGGGCAGATAAGGCGCGGCAGAGGCTTCGAAACGGGCTCATGGGACCTCGGTGGATCGGGTCGTGGCGGAGAAAAAACATGGCCCCCGGGGCAGCACACGCCCCGGGGGTCGCCCTACCCTACTTCTTGCAGACGTGGTCCTTCAGGGCCTCTTCCTTCGAGAAGTAGATGGTGCGGTCGTTGTTGATCACCCAGATCGCCTTGTGGGCATTGCCGTCGAAGGCCATGTCTTTGGCGCCCTGCTCCTTGATGTCACCCTTGTGGATGATGTAGTTCACCTGCATCTTGGCGCCGGTCTTGAACTCTTCCGCATCCGCGTGCCAGTAGACGCCGAAGTCGGTCTTGCCGGTGGGCATCATGGGATTGGGCCACTCGATGTCAGGCAGCGGCATATTCGGGCTTTTCCAGAGATGCACGCCCCATTTGGTGTAGTTGCCATCACAGCGGTGGTAGTTGATCTCGATCTTGCCCGCGGGGGGCTCGGCGAGGAGGGGGGTGAGGGCCAGGGCGAACACGGCGATCGCCTTGAGCAGGCTCGAGCGGAGGCTCATGCGGGACTCCTTGTGGGGGAAGGGAGGGCGATGGCCCTCGGGTTGGGAAAAGGGACTTAGCCCTTGTTGGCGCCGGAGGTAAGGCCGGAGATCATCCAGCGCTGGGCGAGGATGAAGACGATGGAAATGGGCAGGCCGGACAGGATGGCGGCTGCGGCGAAGTCGCCCCAGAGGTACTTCTGGGGGTAGAGGAACTGCTTCATGCCTGCAGCCAGCGTGAGCTTGTCCTGGCTGCGCAGCAGGATCGAGGCCTGGGGATACTCGATGATGGCCCCGATGAAGGCCAGCAGGAAGATGACCATTAGGATGGGCAGGGCCATGGGCAGAAGCACGCGCCAGAAGGCCTGCCAGGGCGTGGCGCCATCCACGGTGGCGGCCTCTTCGATCTCGGCGGGAATGGTTTCGTAGAACCCCTTGATGGTCCAGATGTGCAGGGCGATGCCACCGGAATAGGCCAGCACCAGGGCCCAGTGGCTGTCCACGCCGAAGAGGGGGAAGACATGGCCGATGCGGGAGAAGATGGCGTGGATCGCGATCAGGGCCAGCACCGTGGGGAACATCTGCATCAGCATGAGGCCCAGCAGGGCGGCCTTCTTCCCCACAAACTTCATCCGGGCGAAGGCGTAGGCAGCGGTGGTGGAGAGGAACAACGCCAGCGTGGCGGAGATGGTGGCCACCTTCACGGAATTCCAGAGCCAGAGGAGCACGGGAAGGTCCGGCTTGATCATCTGCCCATCAGGCCCCGGAGAGGGAATGCCCAGGGCGAAGCGCCAGTGCTCGAGGCTGATGGTTTCCGGGATCAAGGTCCCCGTGGCGAAGTTCCCAGGCCGGAGCGAGATGGAGACGACCATCACGAGGGGGAAGATCACCAGGGCGCAGAGCAGGATGAGGAAGGCGTGAGCTGCCAACAATCGCCAGCGCTGGGATTTGTCGATGACAATGGCCATGGCGTGCTCCTTTCAGCGCTTATCGTCCGAAGTGATTTTCGTGGCACGGATCTGAATCATGGAGATCACGGCCACCATCAGGAAGATCACGGTGGAGATGGCCGCGGCGAGGCCGAACTTCTGGCCCGAATCCTCGAAGGCGATCCGGTAGGTGTAGGTGGCCAGGAGGTCGGTGGTGCCTGCCGGGATGCTCGTGTTCAGGATGTCCGGCCGTCCGCCCGTGAGGAGGTTGATGAGGACGAAATTGTTGAAGTTGAACGCGAAGGACGAGATCAGCAAGGGCGTCAGGGGTTTGATGATCAGCGGCAGCGTGATCTTGAAGAAGTTCGTGATGGGCCCCGCGCCCGCGACCGCCGAGGCCTCGTAGAGGTCCAGCGGGATCGCCTTGATGAGCCCCATGCAGATCACCATCATGTAGGGGAAACCCAGCCAGGTATTGACGATGAGGATCATCGCCTTGGCCAGGAAGGGATCCGAGAACCAGGCCGGTTTGATGCCAAAGAGCGCCCCAAGCACAATGTTGATCTCGCCCAGGTTGTTGTTGAAAAGCCCCTTGAACACCAGAATCGAGATGAAGCCGGGGATGGCATAAGGAAGGAAGAGCAGCAGGCGGTAGACGCTCCGGAAGCGCAGGGCGTCCCAACTCAGGATGACCGCGAGCACCATGCCCAGAGTGAGCGTGAAGAACACCGACAGGGCCGCGAAGGTGACCGTCCAGACGAAGATCCGCACGAAGGGTTCCCGGATGCTGGCATCCGTGAAGACGTCGATGTAGTGCTGCCATCCGATATCCGTCTGGAAGCCCGGATCCACAGCCTCCCCGCCAGGGGTCTCATAGAATCCGGTCTTGAGGTTGGGCCGAAGGAGGCTCTTGTCCTGATGGTTGGTGAGGCTGCCGTCCTGGTTTTGTGTGTACTGCATGCGGGAGGGGGCGAATTCCCGCAGACCCGTCATGCGGATCTGACCGCCATCGGGCATCAACACGGTGAGGCCCTTGAGAAAGGTCTGATGGGCGATCAGATCCCTCATGGGCATCTCTTCACCCTTCAAGGGCTCGGCGATGGCGGTGGCTTTCAGTGTCTGAGGCTTATCCGGGCCCAGCACGATTGGATCCGTGGCGAAGACGGCGCCCGTGTCGGCGTCCTCCAGGCGGAGGCGCCAGCGGGTTCCTTCGGGGTGGAGGGTCGAATTGTAGGTGGCACCCTCGGCCCGATAGGTCTCCTCCAGCAGGTACTGGGTGGCTCGGTTGAAGGTCAGGAGGTTCTTCGAACTGTAGTTGGTGAACCCGATGCGCACGGTGTAGAGCATCGGGAACACCACGAAAATCAGCGCCGCGCCAATCCCCGGGAAGAGGTATCGATAGGCGTAGGTTTTCGAGGAGGTGTAGATCCAGATGAAGCAGGCCAGCGTCACGAGCATGACAAGGGCCAGCAGGCTCTCGCCCGTGGCGTACACCAGCGTGACCACGTAGAGCCCCACCAGACCCAACAGGATCATCAGGACGGGGTGGAGGAAACGCTTCAGGGCCTGGGGCATGGGCATGGGAGGTTCCAATTCCGAGTGCAGATCAGCTCCGGAAGCGGGTCAAGCCCGCTTCCGGAGCCAGAAACAGCTACTTCAGGATCCGCTTGGCGGCGGCGTCCAGGGCTTCCTTGGGGGTCTGCCGGCCTTCGGTCATGTTGTTGAGAGCCGACACCATGGCCGCCCAGAAGCGGCCCATCTGCGGGTTGTTGGGCATGACCACGCCATCCTTGGCACTGGCCATCGCGACCTGGATGAAGGGATCCGACTTCATCTTGGCGAAGGCGGCCTTGCTGGCGGGTGTGCCGATGGCCACATCGGCGTTGATGGTTTCGAGGCCCTTCAGGCTCAGCATGTGGTTCTCGATGAACTCGCGGGCGATGTCCACATTGCCCGCGCCGGAGGCGGCCTTGGTGATCATGGCGCCCAGGTAGCCGACGAAGGGCGAAGCGGCCTTGCCGCCGACGCTGGGGATCTTGGCCACACCGAAGTTGACCTTGGCCTTCTTGAGGTTATCCCAGGCCCAGGGCCCGCTGATCATCATGGCGAGCTTGCCCGCCGCCATGTTCGATTCCATGTCGGCATAGGTGGCGCCCTTGGGCATCACGCCTTCCTTGACCAGGCGCGTGAGCATTTCGGCACCCACCAGGGCCCCGGCGTTGTTCACGCCCGTGTCCTTGGGATCGTAGGTGCCGTCGGCCTTCATCTTGAAGGCGTAGCCGCCGTTGGCCGCCAGCATGGGCATGGTGAAGTAGGTGTTGGTGTAGTCCCAGAGGATGGCCTTCTTCCCCTTCTTCACCAGGGCCTTGTCCAGGGCGAAGATCTCTTCAAAGGTCTTGGGCGGGGTCTTCACTAGGTTCTTGTTGTAGATCAGCGACACGGCCTCGATGGCCACGGGATAGGCCCAGACCTTGCCCTTGATGGTGAAGGCCTGCCAGGCGATGGGATCAATGTCGTCCTTGATCTTTTTGCCAGGGGTGACGGCATTGATGACGCCGCTCTCGGCCCACTCGCCCACGCGGTCATGGGCCCACATCCAGATGTCGGGGCCCTTGCCCTCTTCGGAGGCCTGCTGGAACTTGCCCGGGGCATCCTCGGGATGCTCGACGATGACCTTGATGCCGGTCTTCTTGGTGAACTCGTCGCCCACCTTCTGGAGGCCGTTGTAGCCCTTGTCGCCGTTGATCCAGATGAGCAGCTTGCCCTTTTCGGCGGCCTGGACCAGCGTACAGGCGCCCGCGACCAGGACTAGGGTGGCGGCCGTCGCCAGCTTGCGGAGGGTGGATGGATGGCTCACGTCTGACTCCTTTGGTGATGGCCCGAGGGCCAGGTGAAGCAGTGGGGGGGGTGCTAGGAAAGCCTGGGGAGGGTCTGGTCGTCCGGGCCGAAGAGCAGGCAGTGCTTGGCCGGGAAATGGAGGTGGGTCTCATCGCCCGTCCGTAGGGGATTTTCGGGCTGGGCCTTGACGGTCAGCTGCCCCGTGCCGCCCGGCGACTGCACATAGAGGAAGACCGTGTCCCCCAGATGCTCAGCCACGATCACGGAGGTTTTGGCGGTGCCCTCCCCCATGACCATGTCGGCGAGGAGGCGCTCCGGACGGATGCCCAGCGTGAGGGGCGTGCCCTCGGCCAGCCCCCGGGCATCCGCGCCCGCCGAGAGGACCGTGCCGTCCTCCAGGCGGACCCTGGCACCGGCTTCCGTCGCCGAGACCAGGGCGCAGGGCAGGAAGTTCATCTTGGGCGAGCCGATGAAACCGGCCACGAAGCGGTTGGCAGGATGGTGATACAGCTCCAGCGGCGCGCCCACCTGTTCAATGCGGCCCTGGTTGATCACCACGATGCGATTGGCCAGGGTCATGGCCTCCACCTGGTCGTGGGTGACGTAGACCATGGTGGTGGCCAAATCCTTGTGCAGGCGGGTGAGTTCAACGCGCATCTGCACACGAAGGCCCGCATCCAGGTTGGAGAGGGGCTCATCGAAGAGGAAAACGCCGGGCTTGCGGACAATGGCCCTGCCGATCGCCACCCGCTGGCGCTGCCCCCCCGAGAGCGCTTTGGGGCGGCGATCAAGCAGGGGTTCGATCTGGAGAATCTGGGCGGCTCGCAAAACAGCCGCAGTGCTCTCCGTCTTCGAAACGCCAGCAAGCTTCAGGCCGAAGGCCATGTTCTCGGCCACCGTCATGTGCGGATACAGGGCGTAGCTCTGGAACACCATGGCGATGCCGCGCTTGGAGGGCGGCACCTCATTCATGGGTTGTCCACCGATGAACAGTTCTCCGCTGGTAATCTCCTCCAGGCCGGCGATGCAGCGCAGCAGGGTGGACTTCCCGCAACCCGAGGGGCCCACGAACACGATGAATTCGCCGTCCTGGATTTCGAGCTCGATCCCGTGAAGGATCTCCACGTCTCCGAATGACTTGCGCAGGGCTTTGAGCTGAAGGTTGGCCATGGGGATGAGTCCGGGAAAGGGCGTGGAAGATCAGGGAAGATCGCCGTGAAGGGTGGTCTGGAAACCTGAGCCCGCCACATACAGCACGCGAACACCATAAGGAGGGATGCTGGAGGCAGTGTAGGCATCTCCGGACAAGGCGCTCACACCTTTGAGGTCGCCGAGGATGGCCTGCACGGGTCCTCCGGCGGGTACGCCCAGGGCCGTCAGTCCCGACACCACGACGGTCTGCGCGGTGGCGCTGAGGTTCGCCACCACCAGCACGCGTTCTGTGCCGGCGCCACGGAGGTAGGCGATGGCCTTGGCCGCACCCACATCCGTGGGAAGGGTGGTGTAACTCCCCCTCAACGCGGGATAGATCTTCCGGGCCTGGATGAGGTACCTGCACCAGCTGAGGATCGAATCGGGCTGGGGGGTCTGGGCCGCAACGGCAGCCCAGTCCATGGGCTGGCGCAGGTTGAGGTCCGTGCCGGACTGGCCGGTCATGCCGACCTCGTTCCCGTAGTAGAGGATGGGCGTTCCCGGGGACAGCAGGTTCAGGGCCTCAGCCAGGATGATCTTGGCCTTGCTGCCGCCGTACTGGGTGCCGGGGCGTGAAATCAGGTTGTCGTGGTTCGAGTCGAAGGTGGCCGATCGGTACCCCAGGGGATAGGTTCGCTGCTCGAATTCCCACAGCGAGGTCAGCTGGGTGGCATCCCCGCGGGAAATCGTGTTGGAGATGGCCCAAGGGGCGCTGAAGTCGAGGCACATATGGAATTCGTTGGCACCATTGCCGTAGTAAGGCGTCACCCCGGAGGCGTCATTGGTCCAGGCCTCGGCGAGCATCACCTTGCTGCTGTGCTTCGCGGGATCGCCACCTGGATGGGGATGCTTGTCCCCGGTGTTGTATTCGTCCAGCAACCCGCGAAAAGCCTGCAACCGCGCATGGGTATCGGCTTGATCCGCCTGCTGGCCAGGTCCCGTTTCGCAAAGGTAGCGCACCGCGTCCATCCGCATGCCGTCAAACCCGCGATCCAGCCAATAGGCTTGGATTTTCTGCATCTCGGCCTGCACCGCAGGATTGTAGAAGTTGAGATCGGCCAGGGAGTCGGTGCTGAAGGAGGTATAGAAATAGTTGCTGCCGCCAAATTTCCAGACGTCCTGCGGCGAGCCCCCACCCCAGGGGAGGCCCCACCCGGCGGGCTGCCCGGTATTCCAGATGTACCAGCTGTCCCGGGTACCCGGGTTCGTGAACCAGGGATGCTTGGTGGAGGTATGGTTGGGCACGAAATCGAAGAGGACCCGCATGCCGCGGGCGTGCACGGCGTCGATCAGGGCCTTGAGGTCGGCGCGGGTTCCGAAGCGGTCGTTCACGGCGTAGTAGTCCGTCGTGTCGTACCCGTGCATGGTCGGGCCCTTGTTGTCGCATTCGAAGATCGGCGAGAGCCAGAGGGTGTTGACGCCCAGGAACTGAAGGTGGTCCAGCCTGCCCTGGAGGCCGGGAAGGTCGCCGATGCCGTCCTGATAGACGCCATCGGCGAAGGCCTTCACCCAGATGTGATAGATCACCGCGTCGCCATGCCAGCCAGGCGCACTCTCCAGCTGCTGGCCCGGGGCGATGACCGTCGTATCCACCGGATAGCGGCTGACGGCATCCGGGTTCGGACCATGACACCCAAACCCGGCGATCAGCAGGGAGGCAGCAGTCTGAAGGGAACGCATCCTCACACCATGTCCTTTTGAAACGCAGCCAGGAAACGGCCCGTCCATCAGGACGGGCCGTTTCAGCAAGCGGGGTCTACCACCATGCCTCGATCTGGGCACCGAAGGTCATGCCCTGAAGGGCGGTGCCGAACTGACCTTCGCCAATCTTGTTCCAGTTGTTGGCGTTCTTGTTCCAGTCCGCGCGGGTGGCAAAGAGGCGGATCACCGGGCGGCTCCAGAAGGACGCCTGGGGGCTCCACTGCAGCGCGATGGTGTTCTTCAGGAGCTTCCGGTCTTCCGTCTCGTTGTCGAACTTTAGCTTGTCGAAGCCGACCTCGTAGGCCACCGAGAAATGCTTGGTGAAGAAGTAGACTGGCCGCACGCCGGCAGAAATCCAAGTGTTTGTGTTGGCGTGGTTATAGTTGCCAGCACCATCTACGGACATCGACTTGTCAGTCTGTTTGCGGTACTGGATCGTGCCCTGCATTTCGAGGTTTGCAGCGGGCTTGATATAGAAGATATCCATCAGGTGCCACCAGGTGTTGTCAGTGGCGACGTCCGGATTGTACCAGTTCCAGAAGGTCGACCCGTTGCCATATGAAGCGTAGACGCGGTTGTCACCACCCAGCACGCCGGCCTGGTTGAGGATCAGGTTGAACTGGGTTCCCTTGTTGTCGTTCCCTCCGGCAACGTACTTGTTCGGGGCTGATCCCTGGATGGAGTTGCTGACCTCGTAACCGGTTTTGGTGCGGGCATCGTTGTACTGAATGCCCAGGGTCAGCGATCCGCCTTCCCACAGTTTGATGTCGGACACGCGGAGGTCGTGGGAGCCGATGATGGTGTGACCTCCGCCGCCCACCCACTGGCTGTACGGATTCACTGTTCCGGTGATGGCACCATTGTTCCAGTCGCTGCTGAGGTTACCGGTGTCGTGTTGGATATAGGCATAATGGAACTTCAAGAAACCGAAGTCGATGTTCTCGATGCCTACGCCATCGCCGCTGTTGTTCCAGTACCACTGATCGCGCATGTGCAGGTCCTGGCGCATGTAGAAGCGCCGGCCAGCCCAGATGGAGGCATCCTTGAAGGCGCCGGTGGTACCGAAAATGCCCGTGGCCTCGCCCCAGGCTTCGCGGATCCAGATCTGCTGGTTGGGGTTCGCGACCTTGCTGTTGTCGACGTTACCGCCCGCATCGGCAGAGGCGTCGCGCACCTGGTAGTACTCGCGGAAGGCCGGGCGGAAGTGCAGCTTGAAGGTGGTGTTCCCCTTCTCGTAGGCACGCACGTCAACGGCCAACTCAAGGTAGTTGTCGGTCTCGTTGCCGAGCCGGTAGCCGGGGCCGCCCGTGGGGCTGCCGCCGGTATTGGCCATAAAGAAGGACACCTGCTCGCCGCCGTTGGACGAGCGGCCGACGCCGGCGCGGGTGTAGCCGTGGATTTCGACCACGTCCTGGGCGAGGAGAGGTCCGCAGACCAGCGCCATCGGGAGCGCAGCCTTGAGTAGGGAGAGACGGTTCATGGTCTTGCCTCCAGTGGGAGATGCCGCGGTGCGGCAGGGTGAGTGGCGGGTGACAGAGAGGGTTGGGCGCATGGGGTTCAGACCAGGCGGCCGAAGAACCCTCCCCAAGGGGGAAGGTGGAGCGTCCGGCCATCCCGGCGACCGGCCTCAAGGCCGTGTCCTTCGAAGGGCTGGACCGCGACTGGAAGGGTGTATTGGGCTGGTTCAGAGCTCAGGTTGAAAACCGCCAGGACCCGATCCGATCCGGCTTCACGCCGCACATCCTGTGCGGTGCCCTCCGGGCCTGCTTTTGGCAGGTGGGCCTCCGTTCCTGCTCCGGCCTCCCGGCGCAGAGCCAGGATCGGTTCCGGGGTCTTGTAGAAGTGGATCGAGCCGCGGCAGAGGGCCTCCGAACGCTTTCGCCAAGCCAGGAAATGCCGGTAGAAGTGCAGCACTGAACCAGGGTCCGCGGTCTGCGTGGTCACCGAACGGTCCAGGTGTCCGGGCGACATGGGCAACCAGGGCTCCACGTCCGAGAAACCGCCGCGGGGCCGCTCGGCCGTCCAGGGCATGGGCGTCCGGCAGCCGTCCCGCCCCTTGTAGTCGGGCCAGAAGGCAATGCCGTAGGGATCGATGAGGCGATCGAAGGGAACCTCACCTTCGGGCAGGCCCAATTCCTCTCCCTGGTAGATGCAGAAGCTGCCCCTGAGCGAGCCCAGCACCGCCAGCAGCAGCTTGGGGAAGGCGGGATCATCCACCCCTTTGCCCCAGCGGGTGACGACCCGCACGCAATCGTGGTTGGACAGGGACCAGCAGCCCCAGCCTCCACCCCGGCGGATGTGCTTCTCGAACTCCTGCACCACGGAGCGGATCCGTTCGGCGGTGAATTCCTCGGTGAACAGGCTGAACCCGTAGGCCATGTGCAGCTTGTCACCGTCGGCGGTGTATTCCGCCATGGTGGCGAGAGCATCCTCATCGCCAATTTCGCCCACACTGGTGGCCCCGTATTCGTTCATCAGGGTCCGCAAACGCTTCAGGAAGCCAAGGTTCTCCGGGCGGCTCTTGTCATAGCGATGGATCTGGCACCCGTATGGATTGCCCTCCCGGACGGAGGTCAGTTCCACCTTCCCGGGTCGGG
>JAVBYJ010000042.1 GCA_030824075.1 Geothrix sp. | reverse complement strand
GCCGGACCCACGGATCGTCCGGCCCGGCCCCGCAGCGCGGGACCGGGTGCCCGACCGGCCGGAAAACCCGGTTTCCGCCCCAGCAAACCCAAGCCCAGAAAGCCCTGACGGAACCTCCGCCTCTGGAGCTTTCATGCGCCTCCTGATCTGTCTTCTGCTCCCGTGGTGCCTGGCCGCCCAGGCTCCCGCGCCGACCCGCGATTGGACTTTGGACCTGCGGACAGATCTGGGCGCGGATCCGGTGGGAGGGATTCTCCTTGCGCCACCCGGCTGCTGGGATGGGGCGCTCCTGGGGGCGGCGATCGTACCTGCGCCACCGGCTCGGCGGCGTCCGGCAGAGGCCACGGTGGAAGTCTGGGATCTGGCCCTCCGGGAATCCGCCAAAGGCACCGCCTTTGGGCTTTACCTGGGGGCCCTCCGGCAGCGTCTGACCCGGGCCATGGAACTCCCTCCCCCCAGACATGGCGCCCTCGAATTGAGCGACCTGATGCTCAGCGATCCCAGCAATCCGCAGAAACTGGATCTCACGAAGGTGAAGTCCATGCAGGACCGCTTCAACCGGCTTCCCCCCAGCGGATCGCCGGTGAAGTAGCGCGGAGGCGCTCTAGAGACCCTAGATGTGCTCCTGGTACAGCCGGTCCAGCGCCTCGGCCAAGTCCAGATCCCGAAGCGTCACACCGCGGCTGACGTGCGTGGTGAGGACCGCGACGACCCAGCGGTAGCCAAGGGTCAGATCGGGGTGATGGTCCACCCGCTCGGCATGTTCCGCCGCGGCCATGACAAACCCAAGGCCCCGGGTGTAGGACGAGAACACAAACCGGCGACGCAGTGTCAGCCCATGGGCCTCGCCCTGGGCCACCCACTCCGGGTGAAGCCGGAGGAAGGCTTCCAGCGCATCAGGACTGACAAGGTTCTTGGACATGCTTTCCCCTCTGGTGCATCCTAATCCGTTGCCTACGGAATTTGCACGCCTTCCTAGAGTCACGCCATGCCCTTCAATCAGCCTCCTCTGCTAGGCCGCATCGCTTTCGTCACCGGATCCTCCCGGGGCATCGGACGCGCCATCGCCATCGAACTCGCCCGGTGGGGCGCGGACGTCGCCGTCCATGCGCAGAAGAACCTCGCTTTGGCCGAGGCTGTCGCCGGGGAGATCCGGGCCTTGGGCCGACGCGCGGTGGTCGTGCTTGCCGATGTGAAGGTGAAGGCGGAACTGGAGGCCTGCGCGGACCGCGTGAAGGCGGAACTGGGCCCGGTGGATATCCTCGTGAACAATGCGGGCACCCGCCAGGACGGCCCCTTCATCCTCATGGGCGACGAGAAGTGGGAGGAGGTCATGAACGTGAACCTCCGCGGCACCGTGTACGCCACCAAGGCCTTCGTGCGCGGCATGATGACCCGCAAATGGGGCCGCATCGTCAACATCGTCAGCCCCACCGGCATCATCGGCATGGCGGGTCAGACCAACTATGGCGCCAGCAAAGGGGCCGTCATCGCCCTCACCAAGAGTCTCGCCCGGGAGATGGCCTCTTTCGGTGTGTTGGTGAATGCCGTGAACCCCGGCCTTATCCATACGGAACTCACCGCAGACCTGCCCGAGGAAACCCGCCGGAACCTGCTGGCCCCCACCATCCTCAAGCGCGAAGGGGAGCCCGAAGAGGTGGCCAGCGTCGTCGCCTTCCTCTGTTCCGACTGGGCCAGCTACATGAGCGGCCAGGTCATCAACGTGGACGGAGGGCTTTGCCCCTGACCGACCGCCGGGTGACCTGGGTCAGCCGGCCGCTTCCGCCGCCATGAGCGTGTTCGTAAGCAATCCAGCGATGGTGAGAGGGCCCACGCCACCCGGCACCGGGGTCACCGCCGACGCAACCTGCATGGCCTCGCCGAAGCGCACGTCGCCGCAAAGCACCGCGCCCTTCGATTGAAATGTTTCCAGTTTTTTTGGTTCACACGCGAAGATCCGGGCCGCCAGGTCCGGATCTTCGACCCGGTTGATCCCCACATCCACCACCACGGCCCCGGGCTTGAGCCAGGAACCCTCCACCAACCCAGGCCGGCCCACGGCGGCCACCAGCAGATCCGCCTCCCGGCACACGGCGGGCAGATCCTTGGTCCGACTGTGGGCGATGGTCACGGTGGCGTGCTGCTCCAGCAGCATCAAGGCCATGGGCTTGCCCACGATCTCGCTCCGGCCGAGCACCACGGCCCGCAGGCCCTTGAGTTCCACGCCGTGGTGCGCGAGCAGCGACATGCAGGCGCTGGGGGTGCAGGGCCGCAGACCCGGCAGGCCCTCCAACAGCAGGCCCTGGTTCATGGGATGGAAGCCGTCCACATCCTTGGCGGGGCTGATGCGGTGCAGGGCCTGTTTGGAGTCCAATCCCTTGGGCAGGGGCAGCTGCACCAGGATGCCGTCCACGTCGGGATCGGCGTTCAGGCGGTCAATGAGCGCATCCAGATCCGCCTGGGGGGTCTCCGGAGCCAACCGGTGCTCGATGGAGGTGATACCCACCCTGGCGCAGGCAGCGGATTTGTTGCGGACGTAGACCTGGCTGGCCGGGTCCTCGCCCACCAGGACCACCGCCAATCCCGGCACCCTCAGGCCCTTGGCCTTGCGAGATTCGACCCCCAAACGCACCGCTTCCAGCATCCGGTCCGCGTGAGCCTTGCCGTCCAGGATCGTGGCCATGGGTTCCTCCACCCTCCATTGAAGCCCAAGGGAGCCGTGGCCCTCATCAAGATTTAAGCAAGGACACGGCTTGGCTGTGACCTTGCGCAGGGAACCCCAGGGACCTTCGGGCTGCCCCTACCCCCAGAGCAGGGTTCAAGCAGAGGCACGGCTCCGCCGGGCCGCTGCTTGGGGGTCCGGGGGTGTGCGCGCAGCGCGGAACCCCCGGATAGCCATTAACCCTCCTTGAGATTCCAGGCAAAGGGCGCTAGACTTCAGGGTCAATTCGGCCATGGCTTCCCGTCTCGGGTGCCAAGACTGGGTGGGTTCGTCCCACCTTTTTTGTTGTCCCCCCGGAGTCTCAGTGGATCTAAAGAAAGCGCAGCCGCCCCTTGAGCGTCAGTTGGCCCTGTTGGGCTACGAGCTGGTGCACCTGGAGACTGCCCGAGAGGGCCGGGACGAGGTGCTGCGCCTCTACATCGACCACCTGGACGCCGAAACCAGCAAGCGCAAAGTCACCGTGGAAGACTGCACCACCGCCCACGAAGGCCTGCTGCTCTGGATGGATGTGGAATTCCCCGATCTGCGGGAAAAGTTCGGCGTGGAGATCAGCAGCCCAGGCATGGAGCGTCCGCTGGTCAAGGCCGATCACTTCCGCCGCTTTGCGGGACGGCTCTGCCGCGTGCAGACTGCCGCGCCCATCAATGGCCAGAAGCGCTTCAAGGGCTGGATCGGACCCGTGGCGGAGGGAAGCGTCACCCTCGAAGAGGACGGCGTCATCAAGACCGTGCCGATCGAAGCCATCCAGAAGGCCCGCTTGGCCCCGTTTGATGAAGACAAAACCCCACCGCCCAAGCACCTGGTCGGACGATTCACGGAATTACCTGATGCCGACGGCGTAGAGACAAGCGTCGTCGTGGACGAGGAGGCCTGACATGGCAACGGTAGCAACGACCTTTTTCGACAGCGTGAAGATGATCGCCGCTGAAAAGGGGATCAACGAGGAAGATGTCTTCGCGGCGGTGGAGGAGGCCTTGGCCAAGGCCGCCGACAAGTATTTCAATGCCCAGGATTTCTACGGAAACTTCCAGGCCCAGATGGACCGGGAAACCGGCGAATTCCATGTCTATGCCCTGAAGCAGGTGGTGGCCGAGGTCGAAGAGGAGGATCTGGAAATCAGCCTTGCCGAAGCCCAGCAGCTGAATCCGGATGCCGCCGAGGGGGACACGCTCTGGTTGCCCCAGGACACCAGCCAGCTCGGCCGCATCGCTGCCCAGGCCGCCAAGCAGGTGCTGGTCCAGAAGGTCCGCGAAGCCGAACGCGAGCGCATCTTTACTGAATTCGCCGACCGCATCGGCGAGGTCCTCGTGGCCGAGGTCAAGCGCTTCGAGAAGAGCGCCATCATCCTCGAGATCGACCGCGTGGAGGCCATGCTGCGCCGCAGCGAAGCCTTGCGCGGCGACCGCTTCGACAAGGGCCAGCGCATCAAGGTCGTGATCGTCAGCGTGGATCGCAGCGCCAAGGACCCCCAGGTCCAGGTCAGCCGCACCGATCCGCGGCTGCTCATCAAGCTCTTCGAGAACGAAGTGCCCGAGATCCACGACGGCACCGTGGTCATCCGGAACTGCGTTCGTGAGGCCGGTGACCGCGCCAAGGTGGCCGTTCACAGCCTGGATCCCGACGTGGATCCTGTGGGCGCCTGCGTGGGCCTGAAGGGCAGCCGCGTCCAGGCCATCATCCGCGAGCTGAAGAACGAGAAGATTGATATCGTCCGCTACTCCGACGACGCGGCCCAGTTCATCGCCAACGCGCTGAATCCCGCCAAGGCCATCCGCGTGAACCTGGGTGACCCCGAAAGCCGCCGGGCCGAGGTGGTGGTGGATGACGAGCAACTCAGTGTCGCCATCGGCAAACGGGGCCAGAACGTCCGCCTTGCCGCCAAGCTCACGGGCTGGAACATCGATGTCCGCAGTGAGGCCGACAAGCGCCGCGAGGCCGAGATCGCCATGGGCCTGGCCCTGCCGGTTCCGGCTGCCGAGGCCATCCCGGTGGAAGAGACCGTCACACCCGCCTCCACCCTCCTCGACGTCATCCAAGTCGAGGGTCTGGATGCTGCCCTCGCCGACCGCCTGGCCGCCGCGGGCTACTCCGACGCCAAATCCCTTTACACTGTCACCGCCGAGCAGCTTATGCAGGTGGAAGGCATGGATCAGGATCTGGCTTTCCGTCTCATCGATGCCGTGCAAGCTCACTTCGGGGAGTAGGCTGTAGTCCTGCAGCCCTTCCCGTTTCCCACCCCCAGGCCGAGGTAGTCCGCTTACATGCTGCGTATCAACCAACTCGCCAAAGAGCTCGGAGTCGCCAATCAGGAGGTCATCGAGGCCTGCGAGAAGCGTCTGGGCCTCCAAGGGAAGAGCCATAGCTCCAACCTCACCGATGACCAAGCGGATCAGCTGCGCCGGAGCTTCCAGGGCAAGCAGAAGGGGACGTCCGACGCGCCGCCCCTCGCGCTGCACAAACCCTCCGCCACGGTGAAAGTCGTGAAGGGGCCCTCCCTTCCACCCCCGGCCGTCCGGGCAGAAGCCAAGCCCGAA
>JAVBYJ010000007.1 GCA_030824075.1 Geothrix sp. | reverse complement strand
CGTGACTTTCAGCCCGGATGGGAAGGGTTTTTCGGGGAGTAGTGGCCTTTACAACCCATGGAATGGCACTTTCCAGCCAGGAGTGGTGATTCAGATATCACCGTCGGCACCGCAGATTGTGAAGCCAGGAGATTTGTTGCAGTTCAGCGCCCAGGTGGCAGGAAGCCCAAACAAGGCTGTGACCTGGTCTGCGACGGCAGGGACAGTTACGGATGGTTCCTACACAGTTCCGAGCGGCTACGACTATACGGCCCAGGCAATCACGGCGACTGCTAGTGCGGATTCGACGAAGAGCATTTCCTCCCAGGTGAGCATTACTCCAACGGGAAACATCGACATCAGCGGGACCTATACCGGTGGCAGTCAGTCCGCATTGTTCTATCAGAACGGGACGACGATCACGGGCAACTATGCCTATTCGACGACACAATTCATGGTCGAAGCCACGTTGAGTGGCTACACGCTCACAGGGCTCATCAGATCAGTCACAAATCCAACTACGACCTACACCCTGAGTGGGACCTTCTCTCCGGATGGCCAGACCTTCACTGGAACAACGTCAGGTTATGGAGCCATCACGCTGACCAGGCAGCCCGGCGTTTCCATGCGGATCACGCCATCGGCACCAAGCATCCAGATACCGGGTGCGATGGTCACTTACGTAGCGGAGGTGGCAGGAAGCCCAAACAAGGCTGTGACCTGGTCTGCGACGGCAGGGACAGTTACGGATGGTTCCTACACGGTTCCGAGCGGCTATGACTACACGTTACAGACGGTCACGGCGACTGCCAGTGCGGATTCGACGAAGAGCATTTCCTCCCAGGTGAGCATCACTCCAACGGGAAACATCGACATCAGCGGGACCTATACCGGTGGCAGTCAGTCCGCATTGTTCTATCAGAACGGGACGACGATCACGGGCAACTATGCCAATTCGACGACACAATTCACGGTCGAAGCCACGTTGAGTGGCTACACGCTCACAGGGCTCATCAGGTCAGTCACAAATCCAACTACGACCTACACCTTGAGTGGAACCTTCTCTCCGGATGGCCAGACCTTCACTGGAACAACGTCAAGTTATGGAGCCATCACGCTGACCAGGCAGCCCGGCGTTTCCATTCGAATATTGCCATCTTCCCCGCAGATTGCGAAGCCAGGAGATTCGTTGCAGTTCAGCGCCCAGGTGGCAGGAAGCCCAAACAAGGCCGTAGCCTGGTCGGCGACCGCAGGAATCGTTGACGCCACCGGCAATTACATAGTGCCATCCGGATTCAACGACACCATGCAGAGCATTACTGCCATGGCTGCTTCGGATGGGAAGACTCAAGTGTCTTCCCAAGTCAGCATCACCGCCGATGGCGTGCTTAAGGTCGAAGGCGTATTTCTCGATAACTCCAATCGCCAGTTCACCCTTGCACAGACAGGTGCGGTGCTTGCGGGCGACTGGGCAGACAGCTACCTGTCTCGAATTGAGCTCACCCTCAATGGTTATGACGCGACGGGCACCTGGTCCAGTAGCAGCAGCGAGGGGCCAGGTACGAGCGGCAACCTCAAACTAACCTTCTCTCCGGATAGAAAGAGCTTCCAGGGGCTCTACGGCTATGATGCCGCCACCCCAAGCTATGCCTTCTCGGGAGCTCTTCAGTCCGGGAAACTTGGGGTGGTCACTCGACCTCGCCCCATGGATATTCGAAAGGATGCACAAGCGCAGTTCCAGGCTCAGGTGGTTGGCAATCCAAATAAGGATGTCATCTGGGCCATTCAGGAACCTCTGGGTGGATCGATTACGGCCAATGGCCTGTATTCCGCGCCAGGAAATTGGGGCACCTACACCCTCAGGGTGGTTCCCACGGCTGATGTGAGCCAGAGCTACACGGTGCCCATCCGCGTCAATCCACCGGTAGGTGTTTCTCCCGCGGTAATCAATGTTGCACCATTAGGCACCAAGGTATTTACGGCCAAGCTCACGGGTTTCGTCAACAACCAGAGCGGAGTCACCTGGTCTGTGGTGGAGCCTGGGGGTGGAACGATCGATGCCACCGGGAAATATACAGCCCCAGAGATTGCAGGAAACTACACCGTCAAGGCCGTAAGTGTGGAGGATGCCGCCCAATCAGGTACCGCCAGTGTCACCGTGCCCTTCACTCTTTCTGTGACCCCAGGGAGTGTCGTTTTAGCTCCGGCCCAGTCCCAACTGTTCACGGCTTCCCTGACGGGACACCCCAATAAGAATGTGGACTGGCTTCTACCCGACCTAGGTAGCGGCTCCATCGCTGCCGATGGCACCTACACGGCGCCGTCAGTCCTCCTGATGTCTAACTGGACACCCTATCAATCCTTCCGGATCATTGCCCGCAGTCAAGGCGATCCCAGCAAAGCAGCCTTGGCGACTGCTTACGTCTACAAACCGATCTACCTCAATAACGAAGACGTCACGCTGACCGCCGGTGGAACCTACACCTTCTATGTGTCGGGTGCTGCCGTAGACAGTCGCGGCGCCACCTGGACCGCTACGGCAGGGGGATTGGCGGCCTATGGTGCCAATGGTCCTCGGTACCAGATCTACACTGCTCCCTCCCAGAGTGGCATTTACACCGTGACGGCCACCTCGGTGTTGGACTCAACGAAGAAGGCGACAGCCAGGGTGTTGGTGGGGGTCAGTGCCCCCATCTCGATCAGCCCTGCAACGGTTCAGCTGAGGGCAGGGACATCTTACAAGTTCACCGCCTACATCAATGGCACTGCGTCCGCAGCCGTCACTTGGTTCGCAAGTGCTGGGAGTGTTGCATCAGATGGTACCTTTACGGTGCCCCCCCAGAGTGGAACCTACACCCTGACGGCGACGAGCACGGCTGACACCACTCAGGTGGCAACTGCCATCGTGACCGTTCCCCTGGAGGTAGTCGTCGCACCTACCGGTGCCACGATCAGAGGCGGGGATAGTCAGGCCTATACTGCAACTATCTACGGAAACGTTGATCAGTCCGTGACATGGAGATTGACCAGCCCGGCCCATGGCAGCATGAGTGCTGAAGGGGTCTTCACCACGCTTCAGGGACTTCCACAGGGAACGGCTGGCCATGTCTATGCAGATGCCAAGGTCGATCCCACTAAGAATGGAGGAGCCTATTACACCATCAACCGCCCATTGGATGTTGCCCCTGCGTCAGCTACCGTTGCGCTGGGGACAGCACAGAGCTTCTCGGCAACCTTGACTGGGTTAGCGGGTGGTGTGGTATGGACTGCAAACGGTGGGAGCCTGTCTTCATCAACCGGCAGCCCGGTGACTTGGACAGCCCCGGTGACCGCAGGCATCTACGCCGTGACGGCCACTAGCGTAGTGGACCCCGCCCAGAAATCCGTGGCCACTGTGGTGGTCCCCCTACAGTTCTCCATTCAGCCGCAAAAGAGCATTCTGAATATGGGCTTATCTCGGCAGTACGTGGCCAATGTGGTGGGTTCCGCAGACAAGAGTGTTCTCTGGGGACTGTTAGAACAGAACGCGGGCACCATTACTTCCCAAGGGGTTTATACCCCTGGAGCTCAGGGTGGGACCTTCCACATCAATGCGATTCCCCTAGCGGATCCGACAAAGTCCAGCCAGGCCACTGTTGATGTGGTTGTGGGGGTACTGGTGGACCCTGGTTTCGTGAAGGTGCGTCCAGGTGGACGGCAGGCATTCAAGGCGATCATTCCATCGGCGATCTCTCAGAATGTGACATGGTCTGTCACAGAAGCCTCGGGAGGAACCATCACGGCTACTGGGGACTACACAGCTCCGAGCCTTCCAGGCACCTACCACCTCGTGGCCACGCCTGTGATGGGTGGTACCGCCACTGGTACTGCCACAGTGGTTGTGGCTGACACCGCGCCGGTTCATGTGACCGTCTCACCTAGTAATGCCGAAACCAACCGACTAGGCACTGTCCAATACAGTGCAAGGGTTGATGGCGTCAGCGATCAAACGGTCACTTGGTCTACCGGTGCGGGGACCATCAGCGCCACGGGGCTGTTCACTGCCCCCGACGCGCTCGGGCCCGTGACCATCACGGCCACCAGCGTGGCGGACCCCACCATCAAGAACATTGCGGTAGTGGAGGTGAAGGCTTTGGGCGGAACAGACAAGAGCTTCACCTACGATGAGAACGGTAATATGACCACCGATGGGGAGCGAACCTTTGAATGGGACGCGGAAAACAGACTCGTTTCCGTCACCATCACTGCCACTGGGCACCGAAGTGAGTTTGGGTATGACGGACTCGGAAGAAGAGTCCAGATTCGCGAACTCGATCCCGACGCCACCCAAACCCTCCAAGTCACCAGCGACAAGAAATACCTCTGGGACGGTGTGGAGATCGCCGAAGAACGGGACACCACCGGCGGCATCGTGCAGAAGCGGTTCTACAGCCAAGGCTTCGTAGACACCGATGGGACGATCCTCTTCTACACCAGGGATCACCTCGGCAGCATCCGTGAACTCACAGACAGCACCCAGGCTGTACGGGCGCGGTATGACTACGACCCCTATGGACGGATGACAAAGGTGCAGGGGGATAAGGATTCTGCGTTTACCTACACGGGGCACTTCTGGCATGCGCAGAGTGGTTTGAACCTGACTTACTACCGTGCGTATGATCCAAACCTTGGTCGTTGGCTTAGTCGCGATCCCATTGGAGAAAGAGGCGGAGTCAACTTGTATGGATATGTTGGCAATGAGGTCGTAAACGCAATAGATCCCACTGGACTTCAGCAAGTCTATGGAAATTGGTGTGGTCCGAATTGGACCGGGGGGCGCGTCGAAGAATACACACCGGCAAATGACGGGTTCTATTTACCCCCAATAGACTCTTTAGATGCCGCCTGTAAAAGACATGACATTTGTTATTATAAATGTCGCAAAAAAAATGGCTGCAATGAAGAGAAGAAAAGTAGTTGCTTCTTGAAATGTGACTTGAGCCTTATCGGAAGTGCAACTGGAATTGGTCCATGGAATTATTCAGGTTATATCATAGCTGCTGGAATGATGGTTCAAGCTGCCAACAATGGGTGGAGCTCTGTTCCGAATGCAGATACTTCGGATCAAATTACCAGGTCTGGTATCCCCATTACCTCGTGGAATTGATAGTGGTTACGACAATATTTTGGAAATTTATTACATCTACTTAAGAGGCTCAGCATGTCATTGCGAGAATATATAAATATTAACGCCATCCCATTTGGTGCAGTTCTTGTTGGAGCTGTGTCGGGTCTCATAGCCTTGATCTTTGCTAATCCCGAATCGCCCCGGATGCGTTCTTGGATTATTTGGGGAGTTCCGTTTGCATTGGCAATCACACTCAATGCTCTGCCTATTTGGGACCGTGGCAGTTATCCGAGCTGTGGTTGGAGTGTTATAATAATCTTTATGTGGGCTATTTTTGGAGGTGTTTTATCTTTAATAATCACTAATTATAAACAACATCTTGCAAAACATAAAAAAAAGTGACAATTGCTCAAAATCCCTTGTGCCAGGGCTCGTAAGGGCTCTGGCAGGCTTGCTGCGTGGTGGGGCTGGGTTGGTATAGGCACCAGCTTCCCGTGCGTCTACGGGCTGCTATGCGGCTTCCCAGGGGCATTGTGGTGTGGTCCTGCTTACGCGGAAGCCCCATCGGTGTGGGCTTCTACCGTTGAGCGGACATAAATTACCGTTCGGGTATTTTTCATGGACGGAGAACGCGTTGCCTCGTCTAATGGGGCAGGCAAACCTTCCATGCCGGGGTTTTCCTGCTCGATAGGAGCCCCATGATCCGCCGATGGATTGCCGCGCTGTTGCTTACTGCCTTCCTAGCGCCATCTCTACTGGCAGGAGGGTGGGGTGGTGGGCGGAGCGGTGGCGGCTCCAGTGGCGGTGGTCATCACAGCGGTGGAGGGCATAGCAGCGGGCGCTCGCATGGTGGTGGCTCTCATAGTCGTGGAGGCGGGAAGCCGCACAAGCCGGGGTCTGGTGATGGGCATTTCCAGGGCGGGCAGGGTTCTTCGCACAAGGGTGGGCATTACAAGAATCCCACTACCGGGAACCACAACCGGGATAGGAAGGGCGGCACGCCAAAGTAATCTCTATTCTCGGGGATGGGTTGCTTGTATCGGATCTCCCCCATGCTCATCAGGACGCAAGGCAGGCTGAGTCGTGATGCATTGAATGCCAATGATGTAAAATCCCATGTCCATAATCCCGCTTCCAACATCCAGCTATCAACATCGGTTCATATCAAGGAGAGAACATGCTTCTTTCAGAAATCCAATGGGGTGACGATAGTGCAGAAAAGGATCCAAACCTTCTTCATTATTTTATTACGTCCGGAGCCCTTCCAAGACTTTTAGGTAAAACAAAAAACCTTGTAATTGGAAGAAAAGGCTCAGGGAAAAGCGCCTTAAGAAGAAAGTTGGAAAGTGAATTTTCGAAACAAGAAAATACCCATGTAATTAATATTTCACCTAAATATAATTCAATTCGCAGTATTTTGAATGATAAAGATATCGTTCAAACATACGGTGTTGAGATTTTCTTTCATTATTCATGGCTCAGGCAGATTCTTACGGACTGTCTTTGCACTGTGGGAAGTCAAGCGAAAGGAAAGTATTGTGCAGAAAGTTTAGAGTTTGCTCGTCAACTCAGTCTTCAGCTTAAAATGACATCTAAAGATTTGGTTGAAAATATATCTGAAATTCTTACACGAATCAAAGGTAAGGCTGGATCACTAGGTGAATTTGGCTTAAATATTGATAGAGAATTACGAGATCTGGCTGATGCTAATTCTTTGGAATACCATTTCAATAATATATGTAAGGACGGTGCCAAATTTGTAATTGTCATTGATGATTTAGATTTAGGTTGGGATAATTCATCAACTGCGAATAATTTACTACTCGGGCTGCTTTCAGCTTCGAATTATATTTCTGCGCTATCGCCTAATATTTATCCATGTATATTTCTTCGAGAAGATGTGTATTCAATTTTAATTACCCAGACGCAGCATTCTGATAAATATAGAAACATAGAGCGAATACGGTGGGATAGAGAAGGACTGTTGAATATGTTAAATGAACGAATTAATTTCAACCGAGCCAAAAATTCAATGCCAATCTTAGCTGATTCATTTCATACGGTTTTTCCTGTAACAATTGGAACAAGTAATACCGATAACTGGTTGCTTGAGCGAACTTTATCACGACCAAGAGAGTTGATTCAATTTGCACGATACTATACGGAATCAGTAAATAATGAGATTCCGAGTGATCAATGCTTAAAAGATGCAGAGTCAACATATTCTTCATGGAAACTTGATGATCTCTGTGCTGAATTTTCAAACCAGTACCCAGCATTAAATCAAATATTTGCATATTGGAAGACGAAATTCTTCCGCCATAAATATCATTTAGATAATTCAGAAATAACAACAATGTTACTTAATATAATTGTGGATGTTCCTATTAATGAGCCGTGGTTTAATGAAATAGCTACTGCCGCGAATACTGATTCTTTGATTCATATATTATATAAAATTGGATTTATTGGCGATTTTGTTCAGGGTGGAGATGGTGGAAATCGCATCTTTTACTCACACATTGATCGCCATGAACCTCGGTTTGAACAGGTTCAAATTCATCCCTGTTTCCGTAAAGCCGTCAATACCGTAGACCGAATCAGGAATAGAAGACTTGAGTCTCAGGGTGGGGATTCCCAAGAGATTGATCCACAGGAAGTTGAATCGTAGCTCAGGGGATAACCTCCAGAAACCTGGTGTCTCCTGGGGCTGTATGGGCTGCTGATGCGGTGCTATCCGATCACATCCAATTCCGTGAACGACTCACCTTGAACCCCTAACCCCAGGAAGATGACTCCTCCTGGGGCTGTAAGGGATGCTGCTGCGCTGTTACGCCAACACTCATCAATGCCGTTCAGGGCTGCTCGGGCAGTTCGCGCAGAATGGATACAGCATCCAATTCCGGTTCATCCACTTCATCAGGGAGTTCTACTTCGTCCAGTCCCTCAAGGTCGGTGTTCCACTCATCCATCCAACTCTCGTAGCTTTGCCCGGCGTCACCTTCTTGCCAGCCACTTGAACGATCAGCGAAGTAGCTATCTTGTTCGTCGTGAATAGACGACATGAAGGTCTTGGCATCCTGGACGATGTCGTTGTAACGGGTTGTCAGGGATTCGATGCGTTCCCTGGCAGTGGAGATATTCGCGTTGACCTGCCGCACTTCCTCGGCGATCTCATCTGCTACCGATTCAAGCGAACGGACGAGTTCGTCTTGCTCCTTGATGTGTTTGGCTGTCAGCTTTTTCATGAAATCCTCAAAATGTTAGGGGCACCCGGTTCTTTGTCGAAATCGGACTGCTCACAAATATTGTATTAGTTGTTTGCACGGCATCGGATGGTGCCAACGCACACCCAGCGTTCAAAGAGACGGTATCGGTACTACGTGACGGTGCCTTCCTCAGAGGGGCAGGAGGGATCCTCCAAGGGGGGCTTGCGTCTACCCGCCCACGACCTGGAGGAAGGGGTCTGGGGTCGGCTCCGGGAGTTCCTGTCCTCACCGACCCAGTTACTGAATGCCCTCGGAGAGATCGGAAGCAGGCAGTCCCAGGTGATCCAGACCGCGGCCAGGGCGATCAAGGATTGGGATGGCTGGTCAGCCTCCGACCGAAGGGGGTGGTTGAAGGGTCTCCTCCAGCAGGTGGTGGTGTCCCCTACTTCTCTGACCCTGCATCTGAACCGGACTGCCCTCCAGACTCTGCTTGGCCTTTCTGAGAGTGAAATGGAAGGGCCCATCACCCTGGAGACGGAAACCAGGTTCAAGCGGGGTGGACGAGGGCTGAGATATGTCATCCCAGGGCCTCAGGGCTCCTGGGGAGGAGCCCATCGAGACAAGCCCCTGATCCAGGCAGTGGCCCGGGGGACCCTCTGGTACGACCTTCTGATCTCTGGGCAGGCCAGATCCCGGGATGAGATCGCGAGGACGAATAGGATTTCGGGTCAGCATGTGGCTAGGCACCTGCAGCTGGCCTGGCTGGCTCCGGACATCGTGGAAGCGATCCTGGATGGCCATCAGCCCAAGCAGCTCACGGTCAAGCGATTGCTCGCGAAGCTCCCCATGGATTGGGCGGAGCAGAGAAAGGTACTCGGCTTCGAAGTCAAGTCCGCGAGGATCTGACGAACAAGAAAGCCACCTACTCCAGGGCCACCGGAGAGAATCGGGGATCCAGGGGCATTTGCGGGGAGAGATGCACCCTCTCCAAGTGAATCCCCAGGGCCTGAGAGCCGCGCCGTGTGGGGCATTGCTCGAAGGACCTGGGGATCAGTGCTGCAACTGCAGACTACTTGGCGGAGAGAGAGGGATTCGAACCCCCGAACAGGTTTCCCCGTCTCCGCATTTCGAGTGCGGTGCCATCAACCACTCGGCCATCTCTCCGGAACGGCCATTCTATCAAACTGCCCGCTAGAATCCAGCCTTCGGGAGGTCTCATGGTGTGGGTCAAGCGTGCGCTGTTGGGAATGGTGGTGATGGCCTCGGTCCAGGGGCAAGAAGTGGACCTGGCTCTGACGGACGCGGCGGCGGACCGGTTCGCAGCCTTGGCGTTGCGGTGCGTCCGGCAGGAATACCCGAACAAACTCGACCATGTCATGAATGGGGCGGGGGAGGTCCAGTCTCCGAAGGACCTGCATCCCGCGTTTTACGGATGCTTCGATTGGCATTCCTCGGTGCATGGACACTGGATGCTCGTGAGGCTGCTGCGGGAGCACCCGGGCATGGCCCGGGCGGCGGAGATTCGCGCGGTGCTGGAGGAGAACCTCGCGCCGGAGCGCATCGCGATCGAGGTGGCCTACCTGCGGCAGGGCAACCGCCGGAGTTTCGAGCGAACCTACGGTTGGGCCTGGCTGCTCAAGCTCGCGGCGGAGCTGAGGACCTGGGACGATCCGGCAGCGGTGCGCTGGGCCACAGCCCTTCAGCCCCTGGCGGACGACCTCGCGGCGCGCTTCCAGTCATTCCTGCCGAAGCAGACCTACCCCATCCGCACCGGGGTCCACCCGAACACCGCCTTCAGCCTGGACCTCGCCCTGGACTACGCCCGCGCCGCCAAGGACACCCGGTTCGAGGCGCTGATCCTCGACCGGGCCCGCGCCTGGTTCGGGCGGGACCGGCGGGGGCCGCTGGGTTGGGAGCCCGGGGGAGAGGATTTCCTGTCCCCCTGTCTCGAGGAGGCGGCGCTCATGGCGCGGGTCCTGCCCCCTGCGTCCTTCCGTCGCTGGCTGACGGGGTTCCTGCCTGGACTGCAGGATGGATTGGCTCCCGCGGTGGTTTCGGATCGCACCGATCCCAAGATCGTCCACCTGGATGGCCTCAACCTCAGCCGGGCCCGGGCCCTCCACCAGATCGTGGCCGCGCTGGGTCCGGCTGATCCGCGCTCGGCGCCCCTGCGCCGGATGGCGGTTCGTCATGCCCGGGCCTCGCTTCCCCATCTGGCCTCCGGGAGCTACGAAGGGGAGCACTGGCTGGCCACCTTCGCGGTGCGGATGCTGTCGGAACGCTAGGGTCTGCTTTCAAAGTGGGGTGTGGCCGCGCAAGGGGCGCCCGGCGCTGAACATGGCGCCCGGTCTCATCGACGCCTACGGAAAAAGGCCTGGATCTGGTCCCGGCACTCCGGTTCAAGCAGCCCGCCCTCGAAGGTGAAGCGGTGGTTCAGGGCCGCGCCGTTCAAGGAATCCAGCCAACGGCTGACGCCCACTTTGGGATCGGAAGCACCGAAGACCACGCGGCCCACCCGGGCGTGGATGAGGGCCCCGAAGCACATGAGGCAGGGCTCCAGCGTCACGTAGAGCGTGGCGCCCGTGAGCCGGTAGTTCTTGGCCCAGGCACCGGCACTGCGAAGGGCCTGGATCTCGGCGTGCGCCGTGGGATCGTTCAGCTTCACCGGATGGTTGTGCCCGCGGCCCAGCAGGGCGCCTTCGGACACCAGCACGGCGCCCACGGGCACCTCGTCCAGGCGATCCGCCTTCTCGGCCTCTTCGAGGGCGAGCTTCATGAAGTAGATGTCGTCGCCGCTCCACATACCGTCCAGTGTGGCTCAAACAGCGGCTTGTACAGCAGGAACAAAGGAGCAGTATGGCTGATTCCTCCTTGAAGAAAAAGGCTCATCCTCGGTTTTCCGGGTCGTTACACTCACTTTGGTTCTGAAGGACCGATGTCATTCTCACGACCCCGCGACGGCCTGGCCTTCGTGGGGTTTTTGCAGAGTCTCTGACACGGCCCGGGGGGAGCCGCCTGCGCTCCGCTTGCCATGTCCCCCCCGGGCCTCCACCTCACCCTCAGGCAGAGCCCGACGGCGAGGCCAGAACTCGAAGGAGGCACATGCGCGCGCACCTGATCCTGAAGGACGGCACCATCTTCCGGGGGCGGGCGCCGTTGGGTTTCGGCGGCGGCGGCGAAGCCGTATTCACCACCGCGATGAGCGGCTACCAGGAGATCCTCACCGATCCCAGCTTCGCGGGACAGATGGTCTGCATGACCTTCCCTGAACAGGGCATCTACGGCATCCATGCCGACCTCAACGAGGGCACGCGACCCTGGGCCACAGGGCTGCTCTGTCGTCGCCTGACCTTCGTTCCGGATCACACGCGGTCCGAGGGGGATCTGGCGGGCTGGCTCAAGCGCCATCACATCCCGGTGATGACCGAGCTCGACACCCGGGCGCTGACGCAATACTTGCGGGACCAGGGATCCCAACCCTCGCTCATCTGGACCGAGGCTGATGGCAGCCTGGAGGCCGGTGTCGTCAAGGCGAGCGCCCTGCAGGACATGACGGGCCAGGCCCTCTGCGCCGAGGTGAGCTGCCGCGACCGTTACGAGCTGAACCCCGGCGGCCCCTTCCGCGTGGCGGTATTGGATGGCGGCATCAAGCAGAGCATCCTGAGCCAGCTGGTGGGGGCTGGGCTGCATCTGGAGGTCTTCCCGTGGGATGCGCCAGCCACGGAGCTGACGGACGCCCGTTTTCATGGCCTCTTCCTCAGCAATGGCCCCGGGGATCCCGCCGCGTTGCCGGGAATGCAGAAGGAGATCGAGGCCTGTCTGGGGAAGATGCCCATCTTCGGCATTTGTCTGGGCCACCAGCTGCTGGGCCAGGCCTTTGGGGCCCGGACCTTCAAGCTCAAGTTCGGTCACCGCGGCGCCAACCAGCCTGTCCACGATCTGATGACGGGTCGCATCGAGATCACGGCGCAGAACCACGGGTTCGCCGTGGACGAGGCGAGTCTGCCGAAGGATGTGGAAGTCACCCATCGCCACCTCAGCGACGGCACCGTCGAAGGCCTGCGGCATACGCGCCTTCCCATCTTCAGCCTTCAGCATCATCCGGAAGCCTCCCCCGGTCCCCACGACGCACATCCGGCTTTCAAGCGATTTGTAGATCTCATGGAAAGACATTCAAGATGAACCACGAAGACAGGAAGACCACGAAGGAAGAAAGGTGGGTTGGGGCGTTGGACCCAAAGGTTGAAGCCATTGCTGCAACCATTGTCGATGCTGCCATTGTGGTTCATCGCGAGCTTGGTCCGGGTCTACTCGAGAGTGCTTACGAGATATGTCTCGTCCATGAATTGACCAGCCGGGGTCTGTCTGTTGAGCGACAGAAACCCCAGCCAGTGCATTTCCGGGGAGTAGACATTGATGCTGGTTACCGGTTGGATCTGCTAGTCGAGGGATGCATCATCCTTGAGCTGAAAGCAGTGGATGAACTCACCAAGATCCACTACGCGCAACTCCTCACCTACTTGAAGCTCTCAGGCCATAGGCTCGGTTTCCTGATCAACTTCAATGCGGTCCCCCTGAAGAATGGGATCCGTCGTCTGGTTAACTGATTTGGTCTTTCTTCGTGGTCTTCCTGTCTTCGTGGTGAATTCTTATGCCCAAACGTACTGATCTAAAGAGTGTGCTGGTGCTGGGCTCGGGGCCGATCCAGATCGGGCAGGCCTGCGAGTTCGACTACTCGGGAACGCAGGCGCTGAAGGCGCTGCGGGAGGAGGGCATTCGCACCATTCTGCTCAACTCCAACCCGGCCTCGATCATGACGGACCCCAGCCGGGCCGACGCCACCTACATCGAACCCCTTACGCTGGGCGTGCTGGAGAAGGTCATCGAGGCCGAAAAACCCGACGCCATCCTGCCCACCGTGGGCGGCCAGACCGCCCTGAACCTGGCCATGGAGGCCCATGAGAGCGGGCTGCTGGAACGCACCGGCGTCATGCTCATCGGCGCCCAGCCCGAGGCCATCAAACGCGGCGAGGACCGCCAGCTCTTCAAGGCCCTCATGGATGACCTGGGCCTGGAGACCTGCCGGGGCGGCTTTGCGCACAACATGGGCGAGGCCCGCGACCTGCTCAAGCTCACGGGCTTCCCCTCCATCATCCGTCCCAGCTTCACCCTGGGCGGCAGCGGCGGCGGCATCGCCTACAACGTGGAAGAGTTCGAGACCATCGTGGCCCGGGGCCTAGATCTGAGCCCCACCAAGCAGGTGCTCATCGAGGAGAGCATCCTGGGCTGGAAGGAATTCGAGCTGGAGGTGGTGCGCGACCTGGACGACAACGTCGAAGTGATCTGCTCCATCGAAAACCTGGACCCCATGGGCGTCCACACCGGCGACAGCATCACGGTCGCACCCATCCTCACGCTCACGGATCCTGAGTACCAGCGCATGCGCGACGCGGCCCTGGCCGTGATCCGCGCCGTGGGCGTGGAGACCGGGGGTTCCAACATCCAGTTCGCCCTGGAACCCGAGAGCAGCCGCATCATCGTCATCGAGATGAATCCGCGCGTGAGCCGCAGTTCCGCGCTGGCTTCGAAGGCGACGGGTTTCCCCATCGCCTGGGTGGCCACGAAGCTCGCGCTGGGCTACCGCCTCTGGGAACTGCCCAACGCCATCACCCGGATGACCAAGGCCGCCTTTGAGCCCGTGCTGGACTACGTGGTGGTGAAGATCCCCCGCTTCACCTTCGAGAAGTTCCCCCAGGCCGACAAGGTGCTGGGCACGCAGATGAAGAGCGTGGGGGAGGTCATGGCGATCGGCCGCACGTTCCAGGAGGCCCTGCAGAAAGCGGTCCGCTCACTCGAGGAAGGCCACCGCGGTCTGTCCGGTGCCCTGGAGGGCAAGCTGGATCTGGGCCGCCTCAAGGAACACCTGCTCATTCCCGGGCCCCAGCGGCTGTTCTGGGTCTACCACGGGCTGAAGGCCGGCCACAGCGTGGAAGAGCTGCATCGCCTCACGAAGATCACGCCCTGGTTCCTGCATGAGATCGAGGAGATCGTGGTTCTCGAGGGCCGCCTCCGCAGCTTTGCCGTCGATCGCCTGCCGGAGGAACTGCTGGAGAAGGCCAAGCGCGCCGGGTTCGCGGACGACCAGATCGCCGTGTTCTGCTCGGGCACGGAGGCCGAGGTGGCCGCGCGGCGGAAAGCGCTGGGCCTACATCCCGCCTACAAGCGGGTGGATACCTGCGCTGGCGAGTTCAAGGCGGAGACGCCGTACCTCTACGGCACCTGGGAGCAGTACAGCGAAGCCGAACCCACCGACCGGCCCAAGGCCATCGTTCTGGGCAGCGGCCCCAATCGCATCGGCCAAGGCGTCGAGTTCGACTGCTGCTGCGTGCAGGCCGTGGAAGCCATCCGCGCCAGCGGGGTGGAGGCCATCCTCATCAACTGCAACCCCGAAACGGTCAGTACCGACTTCGACACATCCGATCGCCTCTACTTCGAGCCCCTCACCTATGAGCATGTGAAGGCCGTGGTGGATCGCGAAGCCGTGGGCGGCAAGCTCCTGGGCGTCTTCGCTCAGTTCGGCGGGCAGACGCCGCTGAAACTGGCCGGGCCCTTGGATGCCGCAGGCGTGAAGCTGCTGGGCACGCCCCTGAACACCATCATGGATGCGGAAGATCGAGAGCGTTTCGGCCAGGCCCTCAAGCGCTTGAACATTCCCGCCCCCCAATGGGGCATGGCCACCAGTTTCGCGCAGGCCCTGGAGGTGGCGCACCGCCTCGCCTACCCCGTGATGGTGCGGCCCAGCTTCGTGCTGGGCGGGCGGGCCATGGCCGTGGTCTTCGACGACGCGGGCCTGGAGAAATACATGCGCGAGGCCGTGGCCGTGAGCAACGACCAGCCTGTGCTGCTGGACCGCTTCCTGGATGGTGCGCAGGAACTCGACATCGATGTGGTCTGCGACGGCGAACAGGTGGTCATCGCGGGCCTGCTGGCGCACATCGAGGAGGCGGGCATCCACAGCGGCGACAGCTATGCCGTGATCCCGGCCCTGGGCGTCCCCGGAGACATCCTGGAGACCGTGAAGGACTATGCCCGGAAACTCGCCCTGGACCTGGGCGTAAGGGGCCTCATGAACCTCCAGTTCGCCGTGAAGGACCGCATCGCCTACTGCCTGGAGGCCAACCCCCGCGCCAGCCGCACGGTGCCCTTCGTGAGCAAGGCCACGGGAGTGGATTGGGCGGGCGTCGCGGCCCGCATCGGCTTGGGCCAAAGCCTGAAACAGCAGGGCATCACGGATGGCGTGCCCCGCGCGGTATCGGTGAAGGGCGTGGTCTTCCCCTTCGCCAAATTCCCGGGGGTGGATCCGGTGCTGGGCCCCGAAATGAAGAGCACGGGCGAGGTCATGGGCATCGGCGAGACCTTCGGCGAGGCCTATGCCAAGGCCCTGTTGGCCGCGGGCATTCCGCTGCCGCTGTCGGGCACGGTGTTCCTGACGGTGAACGACGCGGACAAGGCGCGCCTGCCGGAACTGGCCCAGAAGCTCGTGGCCTTGGGCTTCGGCCTCTGCGCCACCGAGGGCACGGCCCGCGCGCTCGACGCGGTGGGCCTGAAGGTGCGCCGCATCTTCAAGGTGAACGAGGGCCGCCCCAACGCCGTGGACCTGCTGAAGAATGGCGAGGTGCAGTGGGTCATCAACACGCCCCTGGGCCGCGATGCCTTCTTCGACGAAAGCTCCATCCGAAAAGAGGCCCTGCGCCTGAAGATCCCCTGCCTCACCAACCTCAGCGCCGCCCTGGCCGCCTGCGAGGCCGTGGAAACCCTGCGCGGCGAGATGAAGGTGCGGGCCATCCAGTCTCTGACATAGCGATCAAGCTGAAAGGCTTTCTGTCCACAGATTCCACCGATTCACACAGATTTACTTCTATTGAATCTGTGTCATCTGTGGAATCTGTGGATGATTGTTTTCCTAGGAGATCCCATGGCCATGTCTGTCACTGACCGCATCCAGTCCTTTCTCGCCTCCGGTTCCTTCGCGGTCGTCGGTGCGAGCGTGGACCGCTCGAAGTACGGCAACAAGGTGTTGCGCTGCTACCAGCAGCACGGGAAGGAGGTCTATCCCATCAACGCCAGGGCCTCGGAAGTGGAGGGACTGAAGGCCTATCCCTCGCTGGCGGCGTTGCCGGTGAAGGTGCAGGCCATCTCCGTCATCACGCCCCCCGCGGTCACGGAGCAGGTGGTCCGCGACGCCGCCGCCGCGGGCGTGACGCACATCTGGATGCAGCCCGGCGCCGAAAGCGACGCGGCCATCGCCACGGCCGAATCGCTCGGCATGTCGGTCATCGCGGGGGGGCCGTGCCTACTGGTGGTGATGGGTTATCACGAGTGAATTCGCTGCGCGAATTCACATATAAAAGCGCTTCGGATTCGCATAGCGAATTCAGCCTAGGCCAGTCCCAGGTTACGGCGCACTTCCATCCGATGCTCTTCGTGGGCCTGGACGACCTTGGGCACCTCGCTCCGCCATAGCTTCGAAAAATCGGCGAAGGAGATGGTCGGCTTCGCTTCGGCGCCACGGGGCGATGCTGTCGAGGGTTCGATTGAGTCCTGCGAGCACGTCTCGCGGGTACCAGGCTTCGGGGTCATGGGTCGGATTCCTTAGTAGAGAAAGGTAAGCGGTCTGGAGCTGGTAGGCAACCACGGATTCCGCGGGTTTCTGGCGAGCCCGCACGCTGGCGAGGGCGTCCTGGCCCTCAGTCATGCGACCCGATCCCTCCTCGTCCACCCGCACGTGGTAGAGCTGCAACCATCGGCCCACCCGGGGAGCGAGCCCCAGGAAGGTGAAGGGGGCCCAGGCATGGGCTCGGGCCATGCGATCCAGGGGGACGTAGCGTCCCTCGCGCTCGGAGCGGGCCAGCATGGCCTTCAGGGAGCCCTCGGGATCGCGATCCGTGTAAGCCAAGTGGACCTCCCCGCAACCCGCCCGGCGGATGCGGCCCAGGAGGAAGGCGACGCCTTCGGGGTCCGTGTGGGGGGCGTCAAACACCGCGCCGAAGGCCGGTCCCAGCGCCAGGGCACCGGTGGTCTTGCCCGTGGCCTGGCCGCCCATGAAGATGATCACCGGCTCGCTCCGGGCCTGGGCCAGCGCCCGGTCACGGAGGCGCTTGCCCAGGGCGTTCAGGTGCACGGAGGCACGTCCCGCGGGGTCCTCCAGCGCTTCGTAGCCTTGCGTGGGGTTGCGCCGCAGGCTGGGCAGCAGGGTGGCCAGGACATCGCCATTCACAAGCTGGCCGTCCAGGGTGCCGGGGCAGTTGGCGTAGTCCTCCAGGGCCCGGTCCGCGTGCCGGGCCAGGTGGGCGGCCTCCTGCTCGAGGGCCTCCCGCAGGCTGCGGCGGGCCCCTTCCGCAAGCTCCCAGTAGGAGCGGCGCTCATGCCAGGCCACCTGCTGCCAAGAAGAGACGGGGATCATCGGGACACAGTAGCTCAATTATGCTGATCAGATGCTGACGACCCCCTCCGCCCTCCTCTTCCCCGGCCAGGGCACGGAGGCCGTGGGCATGTCCGCGGGCTGGGAGGCTCACGAACCCTGGATGGACACCGTGCGAGCGGCGGAGGTCCACACGGGTTATCCCCTGCGGCGCCTGGTGGCGGAAGGCCCCTTGGCGGAGCTGCGGTTCCAGCGCCACGCCCCCTGTGCGGTGCTCGCCCATTCCGTGGGCCTGTTCAGGGTCTGGCGGGAGGCTGGGATGCCTCTCCCGGTGGCCGCGACCGGGCACAGCATGGGTTTCTACTCGGCGCTGGTGGCCGCGGGCGTGGTCCCCCTTGAAGCCGCCCTCGATCTGCTGGCCGCGGTGGAGGATCTGAGTGAAGCTGCCTTCGCGGGCCGGGCCATGGGCATGGCGTTCATCATCGGCGCGTCGGAGATGGAGGTGCGGCGCGCCCTGCTGGCCCAACCCGCCCTGGCGCTTTCGAACCGGAATGGCCAGGCCCAGTTCACCGTCTCGGGGCCCGTGGATGAACTGGACCAGCTGATCGCCGCCCTGCGGCCCTCGGCCCTGAAAGTGGGGCTGTTGCCGGTTCGGCACCCGCTTCACGGGCCCCACATGGCGGCCCTCCTCCCGGCGGTCACCCGAAAGGTGGCCGGTGTGAAACCTGAGTCGCCCGCTTTTCCGCTGGTGTCGCACTTCGACGGTCGGATGCTGACGACCGGCGCGGCGGCGTGGGATGAAGGGCTGGCCTCGGTGGCCCTGCCCGTGGACTGGCTGGCGGTGGTCGCGCGCCTGAGCACGCTGGGGGCTCCCTTGCTGGAATGCGGCCACGGCAGCCAGCTGGCCGGGTTGACCCGCTGGGCGGATCGGACCCTCCTGGTGGAGAGTCTCCAGCGGCCGCCTCTTTGAGGATCGAGCGGTAAAAAGGCGTGACTACAGTCGACTGATTCGCTGGATCGTCCCCTCCCGGGTCTGCCATGATGGGGGTCCTGCCCACCCTGACCAGGATCCTCATACCCATGTCCGCGTCCACCCTGATTCTCGGCGAGGCCCTCGCCAATCGCTGTTCCCAGGTGCTCTACCGCTGCCTTGAGGAGGTGGGCAGCACCAAGGGGGCCCTCTACCTTCGTGCGCCCGGACAGGGCTTTTTCGAGGTGGTGAGCTTCTACGGATGGCCGCGGGGCACCCGCCCCCCCGTGTCCATTCCCGAGGGCCATCCCCTGCTGGTGCACACCCAGCGGGAGCGCCGCGCCTTCGTGGTGAACGATGCGTCCGAATCTCCCGAGCTGGCGGCTTTCGGGCAGGGCGGCGAATGGCCGAGATACCTCATCACGCCGGTCTACCTCGCCGGCGACTGGGTGGGCCTGCTGATCCAGCGCGATCGCATCAAGGGCGGCACCTTCAGTGTCGAACGGGACGAACCGCCCACCTTGGCCATCTGCGGCGACCTGGTGGAGGCCCTCCGGGAATTCCGGCTCTATGGCGCTTCCCCACGGCCCGTCCAGGCGACCCTTCCGCAGCCTCCGGCCTTTTCCTCGTTCTTAAGCGCGGGAGTCGTGCCGGAAGGCTTGCCCACTGCCTCAGCCCTCATCGAAGAAGTGGCCCCGGTGCCCGAGCGGCTGCTGCCGCCCGCACGGGGGGCCGCGCCGCCAATGCACGCGCCAGACGCCCACATGCCCTCCGGCGGACCTTCGCCCCTGGAGCGGATGTATGGTTTCCCTGGCGGGCCGGATGGCTACACGGCGCTGCCCTGGGAGGCGGATCGCACCCTCAGCGGTTGGATGGCCCCGGCACCGGCGAATCCCGAGCGCAAGCGCGGCATGATCCCACCCGAACAGCGGGCGTTCTTCTGGGAGATCGCGGGTCTGCTTAGCCAGGTCCTTTCCGCTTCGGCCGTGGCGCTCTGGATTGAGGACCCGGAAGAGATCCGGCCCATCCTGGCCTACAGCACCTTGCCGCTCTCACCGGACCTGCAGCAGCAGATGCTGGCCCACGCCACCTTCCATCTCCCGGCCATTCGGGAGCAGGACCTGCGGCTCATCACCCGGGTGGAGATGGTGGAATCGCCGGAGTTGAAGGGGGTCTTCGCCACCTACATGCCCCTGCTGCTCAACGAGACGATCCACGGGCACGACCTCCTGCTCGTCTTCCGGCAGGAGGATCACTCCTTCTCCCTCTCTGAAATCGAGGCGATCCAGCAGATGGGGCGGATCCTGGGGCTGCATATGCAGGAGGCCAGGCTCCACGAGCGGTACCACCACGCCTTCCTGTCCGTGAGCCATCGGATCCTCCAGTCGAGCGAAAGTCGGCTCCCGAGCCTGCGTCCCCACAGCCTCGCCACCGCCCGGCTGGCGCGCGATCTGGCGCTCAAGCTGGAACTTACCACCGAGGAGGTCGAGGCGGTGAGCATCGCGGCGATTCTCCACGACGTTGGGTTGCTGATGCTGGATCCGCAGATGTTGAACAAGGCCGAACTGAACGAAGAGGAGCAGAAGAAGGTCCGCAGCCACCCCGAAATGGCGGCAGTGTTCTTGAAGGATCTGCGCTTCCCCTTCGACGTGGTGAAGATGATTCGTCACCACCACGAGCGTTGGGACGGCCACGGCTATCCGGAAGGACTGCGGGAGACGGCCATTCCCATCGGAAGCCGCATCATCGGCCTGATCGAGGCCTACGAGGTGATGACCAGCGGCAAGGGCTACCGGCGGCCCAAGGGGTACCGCCAGGTGCTGGAGGAACTGGAAAATGAAGCCGGGGCCCAGTTCGATCCCAAGGTGGTGGAAGCCTTTTCCGAGCTGATGACACGTAAGGGGGAGCGAGGGTAGTACCCTGGCACCTGGAGCCTTCATGTCCCTCACCCGATCCCAGCGCGGATTCACCATGGCCCTCGCCCTGGCGATGGCGGTGGTGATGGGCGTGATGCTGATGAAGGTGGCCCCCCTCGTGAGCGCCGAGGTGCAGCGGGAGAACGAATCCGAGCTGATCTTCCGCGGCGAGGCCATCGCCAACGCGTTCAAGATCTTCGCGGCCAAATCGGGGCGGTATCCCAAGGATCTCGACGAGGTGATGAAAGTGCGCCCGCGCATCCTCCGCCAGAAGTACAAGGATCCGATGACATCCGGGGGTGACTGGGAATACATCACCCAGGTCCAGCCCGGGGCCTCCGGAAACACCGAGGGGCTTCCCATCGTCGGCGTGCGCAGTCGCAGCATCAAGGACAGCATCCACATCTACCAAAACAAGACGCTCATCCGGGATTGGCTCTTTTCGGCGGATCAGAACCTGCTGGGCATCACGGATGGGGCCGCCAAGGCGGGAACGGTCAAGGCGGGAACGGTGGCCAAACCTGCGGCGTCGAAAGGGTGAGGATGCCCTGGAGAGCCCTGGTCCTCTTCGCCGGGTCGGCCCTGGCCCTGTCCGCGCAGGATGTCCGTGATTGGGCCCGGCGCCTGGAGGTGCGCGGCGTCACGGTGTCCGCGGGCATCTGGGATGTTGCGACCGGCAAGGCGCTCGAGCGGTACCACGATGAGGTGGCCCTGGTGCCGGCCAGTACCACCAAGGCCGTCACGACCTACGCCCTGCTCAAGACCCTGAAGCCCGATTTCACCATCGAAACCGAGGTCTGGGGTGACCTCAAGGATGGGGTGGTGCAGGGGGACCTGATCTTCAAGGGGGATGGAGACCCGCTCTTGACCAGCGAGCGCGTCTGGATGCTGGCCCAGACCCTCAAAAGGCAGGGCGTTCAGCGGGTCACCGGAACCATTCGCCTGGATCAGGGGGCCTTCGATGGCCAGCGGGAACCCCAGGGCTGGGAGAACACCACGGTGGATACGCTTCCCGCTGTGCTGCCGCTTTCCGTGAACTTCAACCGGGATGACGCGGGCCGACGGGTGGCGGATCCCGAGCGGCAATCCCGCGAGACCCTCCTGAAGATCCTTCAGGAAGCCGGCATCGCCATTGAGGGAGGGCCCAACGGGAAGGACCTGCCGCGCAGACTGGCCACCTGGACGTCCCCGCCCCTGCGGGCCATGGTGATGGACATCAACAAGTGGTCGAACAACTTCATGATCGAGATGCTGATCCGCAAGTTCGGGGGGGGCTCCTGGCCCCGCGGGACCCAGCGCGTCCAGGCTTTCTACCAAACCGCCTTCAACCTGGGGCCGGAGCAGGTCCGAATCACGGACGGCTCTGGCCTCAGCAAGGACAACCGCCTGTCTGCCCGCACCCTGGCGGTCATCCTGCGCGGTGCGTACCACGACTTCGAAGTGGGGCCTGAGTTCGTGTCATCCCTGAAGATCATTGGGGGCGAACCCTGGAAACTGAAGCTGAAGGACGCCAACCTCACGCGGCGGGTGCGGGTGAAGACCGGCCACCTCGACCGCGTGACGAGTCTCTGCGGCTACCTGCAGACCTTGGATGGCCAGGTTCGGGTGTTCGCCATCCTCCTCAACGGCCCCTGCCGGGACGAGGACGTGTGGGAGCAGGTCTCCCGCTGGGCCAATTGAAGCGCCATCCAGACACTCCCCATTGTTGATCTCCAGGTTCTGGTGGACGATGAAAGGCTGAGGAGAGGCCATGGCCCGTATCGCCATCGTGGACGACAGCCGACTGGTTCGGGCCTTCGCGGCCGGAGCCTTGCGGGCCCAGGGCCATGAAACGGTGGAGATTGAACCCACCTCGCTGTTCGAGGTGCTAAAGGTGCTGCGGGAGACCCCGGTCGACCTTCTGCTTGCGGATTTCCTCATGCCGGACTGCCCTGGGGAGAGCCTGGTGCGGGCCTGTCGGGAGGATGCTGCTCTGCGCGACCTGCCGATCCTGGTCGTGTCGGCTCACCGCGACGACAACAGCCTCATGCGCATGCAGCAGATGGGCCTCTCAGGGTTCCTCTTGAAGCCAGTGGATGCGTCAGCCCTGGTGGCCAAGGTGACCGAGACCCTTGCGGGCTGAACGCGATCGGGAAGGCTGAAGCCATGGACGGAACCAAACGACCGGAAGGGCCGGACGCCAGAGGGCTCGCCGCCCTGATCCTGGGGGCTTCCTTGCTGGGATTTGCCGCCATGCTGGTGCGCTGGGCCGCCCCGGCAGGACCGCTGGCCGTGGGCTTCTACCGCATGGCCTTCGCGCTGCCACTGGTGGCCTGGATGGCCCGGGGGGCAGGTCGCCCGGCCACCGGTCGAGCGCGTTTCTGGGCCCTGGTCGCGGGGCTGTGTTTCGTCCTCGATCTTTGGATGTGGCACACGGCCCTCCACCACACCAGTGCCGCCAACGCCACCCTGCTGGTCACCCTCGCACCCATCTGGGTGGCCGTGGTGTCCGTGCTCTGGCTGGGGGCTAAGCTGCGCCGCCGGTTCTGGGCCGGTGTGCTCCTGGCCCTGGCGGGTGCCCTGGTGCTGGGCCTGGCCAAGGGTGCCCGCTGGGGCACGGGCTGGGGGGAGTTGCTGGGGGCGCTCGCCTCTTTGGCTTACGGCGCCTTCACCCTGGCCCTGGGGCGGGCCCGGCGGGAGTTGAGCGCCCCCGAAGCGCTGTTCTGGGTGGTTCTGTGCTGCACGGTGCTGTTTGGCTTCCTGGGCCTGACGCAGGGCGAGGCCTTCGGCGGCTACCCGGCACGGTCCTGGTGGGCGCTGCTGGCCTTGGGTCTGGTGATCCAGGTCCTGGCCTGGTGGCTCATCACCTGGGGCATGGGCCATGTGCCCACGAACCTGGGCGCCATGGGCCTGATGATCCAGCCCGTGGCCACGGTGATCCTCGGTTGGCTGCTTCTGTCCGAGACCGTGCGCCCCGTGCAAGGTTTGGGAACCCTTCTGGTGTTGGCCGGTGTGGCGACCTGCGCCTTCACGCCGCCGGTGACGCCCAAAAGGACTATTCAGGCGTGAGGACGCCCCGTTCCTCACGGTAGGCGAAGAGTTCTCCGAAGCGGCCCCACGGGGCCCCCCCCGCGATCGAGCGGAGCGAGGAGCGGGAGCACGCGACAGAGGTCGCGTGCGATCGGGGCGGTAGTCAGGTGGGGCCCAGACGAGTCCCTATTCCGGTGTGAGGACGCCCCGTTCCTCACGGTAGGCGAAGAGTTCTCCGAAGCGGCCCCACGCGACGATGGTTTCGAAGGTCTGTTCGGGGTCTTCCATGGGCAGTCGGGTGGCCAGTTCCTGCAGGAGCTCCTCCTTGGGCAGCTCGCCATCGTCGAGATCCATCATCTCCTGCACGACGCGGAACAGCCGGAGTTCGAGCAGCTGGGCGCGCCAGAGATCCTTGCGGTCATCCATGTTGGCGTTCACGAAGCGCTTGCCGAGGGGTGTGAGGAGCACGGCGCGTTTGGGCGTATCCACCAGATCCAGCATCTCAGCCGCTTTCACGGTGGTGAGCACCTTCTCGAAGGGCACGTGGGTGTGGGAGGCCACATGGAAGAGATCGCTGGCGCCGCTCTGGGTCTCCAGGAACTCCAGAAGACCGAGGATGTCGGCGCTCTGCACCATGGGGAGGGGCTCGATCTGATCATCCTTGGACGCGCTGGGTACGGGCACGGTGACCAGGACATCCGGCAGCTCGGCGCTGGTGATGATGTCGTGGATGTGGTCCACCAGTTTCATGAATTCCGGCGAACGGCTGTCCCGAGGGCGGGGCAGGGGCACGTCCACGATGGTGCGCAGGGTGCCGGGGCTGCCGGATAACACGGCCACGCGGTCGGCCATGAGGAGGGCCTCCCGGATGGACTGGCTCACCATCACGATGGCCGAGGGATTGCGCTCCTTGTCGGCCCAGATGTCCATGATCTCGGCGCGGAGCGCCTCCGCCGTGAGGGCGTCCACCTGGCTGAAGGGCTCGTCCATGACGAGGATCTCGGGGTCCACCGACAGGGCTCTGGCCACACCCACGCGCTGCTTGGTGCCGCGGGAGAGCTCGCGGGGGAAGGCCTCCTCGAAGCCCTCCAGACCGACTTTCCGGATGGCCTGGTGAGCGCGTTCCCGCACCTCGCCTTCGAGCAGATCCCGGGCCCGGAGCACGACCCGCACGTTCTCCTCCACGGTCATCCAGGGATAGAGGGCGAAGCTCTGGAACACCATGGCCACGCCGGGGTTCAGGCCCTCGAGCTTCTCCCCGTGGTGGCGCACCTCGCCCTGGGTGGGGGGCATGAGGCCGGCGAGAAGGCGCAACAGGGTGGACTTGCCGGAGCCGTTGGGGCCAATCAGGCAAAGGATTTCGTCCTGTCGCACATCGAGGCGGATGTCCTCGAGCACCCGCTGCACCTTGCCCTTGGGGCCGGAGAAGCGCATCTGGATGCCACGCAGTTCGCAGATGGGGATGGTGTAGGTCGGCGGCATATCCACCTCAGCGGTTCAGGGCATAGCGGGATTCCGCCAGCCGGTAGAGGGGGCCCCAGACGAGGCGGTTGAAGAGGACGACAATGCCCGCCATGAGCAGGGCGCTCGCGGCCAGGTGGGGCATGGAACCCTGGTCGGTGGCCAGGACCACCTCGGCCCCCAGCCCGAAGGTGCGGAGTGTCTGGTGCTTGGCGGTGACGATCTCGGTGACGATGCTCGCGTTCCAGGCGCCACCGGTGGCCGTGACCCAGCCCGTGACGAGGAAGGGAAACACCGCCGGAAAGTACAGGGTCCAGCAACGTCGCCACAGGGACAACCGGTAGGCCCGGGCCGCTTCGCGCAGGTCAGTGGGAATGGCCTGGGCCCCGGCGATGATGTTGAACAGCAGGTACCACTGGGTGGAGAGGACCATCAGCAGGACGCAGCTGACGCCCAATCCGATGCCCAGGCCCTGGAAGATCAGGATGAGGCTGGCGAAGATCAGGGAGGATGGAAACGACGCCGCGACCTGAACCACGGACTGGAGGCGCCGCGACCATTTCGGCGACATGCCGATCCAGAGACCCACGGGCAGCGTCCACAGCGTGGCCAGGAGCGTGGACAGGAGCACCCGGGACAGCGAGGCCCCACCAGCCTTCAGGAGGTGCAGCCACTGGGAGGGGCTCACGTCCGCCAGCAGGCGGATCACAGAGAGCCCGCCCAGGGCTAGGAGCCCCAGCATCCCCACCATGGCGGAGGTGGCGAACCAGGGCGCGAGGCGCCCAGGGCGCTTGAAGCCCTCCTCGGCCCTGCGGATGAGGACCGGTCGCGGGCGCCGCTGATGCAGCCGCTGATTGCGCTTGCTCTCCAGCCAGCGGAGCAGGCGGGAGCGGCGCATGAAGCGCAACAGCCAGTTGTCGCCGGGGTCCACCTCGGCGTTCTCGTCCACCTGGAACCGCTGGGACCAGGCCACCACTGGCCGCCAGACCAGCTGATCCAGCAGCACCACCAGGGTCAGCATGGTGAGGATGGCGGCCACTTGGGCCCGGGTGTTCCCCTGCTCCACCGCGGTGTACATGTACGAGCCCACGCCGGGGAGCTGGAAGTTCTTGTCGCCGGCCTTGAAGGCTTCGGCGGACATCAGGAAGAACCAGCTGTTCGCCACGCTCACCATGGAGTTCCAGACCAGGCCCGGCGTGGCGAAGGGGATCTCCAGCCAGCGCAGTTTCTGCAACCAGGTGAAGCCGTAGAGGCCCGCCGTTTCCTCTAGGTCCTTCGGCAGGGTCTTCAGGGACTGGTAGAAGCTGAAGGCCATATTCCAGGCCTGACAGGTGACGATGAGCAGCACGGCCGACAGCTCGAGACCCACGTTGCTGCGGGGGAACAGGGTGAGCATCAGCAGCAGCACGCCTGGCAGGAAGGCCAGCAGGGGCACGCTCTGGAGGATGTCCAGGATGGGCACCAGCACGCGTTCTGCGCGGGGATCCTTGGCGGCCCAGTAGGCCACCACCAGGGTGAAGCTGAGCGAAATGACATAGGCGGCGATGGCGCGGATCAGCGACAGCAGCAGGTACTTCGGGAGCGCCCATACGCTGAGGGAAATTTCCATCACGGGGCGCTGCACGGAAGTCCACTCGCGGCCCACGAGCCAGAGGGCGGCCAGGGTGCCGACCAGGGCGGCGAGCACCAGCAGATCGATCCACCGGCGATGGCGGATAGGCGCGGTCAGCAGGTTCGTCGCCTGGCCCCAGACGGTGTCGAGCAAGCGATGGATCATGGCCGGTCCGGAGGAGCGGATGCGGCGCGATGAGGTGCGCCGCCATCCCGTTCAGGGTGCGGATTCGGGGGAGCGGGGTAGGACCGCCTCAGAGGGCGGCGCGTCGCGACGGAGGTTCGGAGAGGTCGGATTGTCGTCCCATCGAACCTCCTTTCCGGCGCCAGGGCCAGGGCCAGTCTGACCCTCGGCTGAACCCCGGTCAACCCGCCAACCCTTCACCCCGAAGGACAAAGGCGTCACCATGGACCTTCCCTTCTGGAGTGACCCCGTGCGGACTGGCAGCCATGGCGACCGCTGAGGAGCGGATGCTGGCCCTGGCGGTGGCCCGCGGGCTCCTCGAACCTGCCGAGGCCCTCGGGGGCAGCCCGGACGACCGGGTCGCCTCCGGTCGCCTGACGGCGGCCGACCGCGGGAGACTCGCACAGGATCTGGCGGACATGGATGCCTCGGAAGCCAGCCACTGGTCCATGGATGTCACCGCGCAGACCCCCGTTTCGTCGGGGGAAGTCGGGCTCGGTCCTGGAGAGGGTGCGCCGACGGAGGTCGGACCCTGGACCCCCTCGCCGGGTTTGGAAGCGTCCCTCCCTTCCGCCGGGTTCCGGCAGGGCGGGGTTTTTCGGGCGAAGACGCTCGACCACTGGGGCCGCTTCGAAGCCCTTGAGTTGCTGGGTGAAGGGGGCATGGGGCGCATCTTCCGGGCCGTGGATCCCCGCCTGCAGCGCGAGGTGGCCCTGAAACTGCTCCGGCGCGACGATCCCGACCTGCTCCAGCGGTTCCTCCAGGAGGCCCAGCTCCAGGCCCGCGTGGACCATCCGAACGTCTGCCGGGTGTATGAGGTCGGCGAGTGGCGCGGGCAGCCGTACATCGCCATGCAGTATCTCCGGGGGGAGACCCTCCAGAAGGCCGCGCCCACCCTGCCGCTGGAAACCCTGCTCGGCCACATGGTCGAGGTCTGCGAAGGCGTCCACGCAGCGCACCGCGTGGGCCTGGTCCACCGGGATCTGAAGCCGGCCAACCTGATGATCGACCGGTTGGAGGACGGTTCCACCCGCGCCTGCGTGCTCGATTTCGGACTGGCCCGGGGCGCCGAGGGCCGGGGCCTCACCGAGACTGGCCGCGTGATGGGCACCGTCAGCTACATGTCACCCGAGCAGGCGCGGGGGCAGACGGCTCTGCTGGATCGCCGTTCAGATGTCTATTCCCTGGGCGCCACCCTGTACGCGCTGCTGACCGGTGGGCCGCCCTTCGGAGGGGAAGGGCTCGACTGCATGGCGCACATCGTGAAGGACGACCCGGTGCCGCTGCGGCGGAAGGTGCCCACGATCCCCGTGGATCTGGACACCGTCGTGCTGACCTGCCTTCAGAAGGATCCGCGGCGCCGGTATGCCACGGCCCGGGCCCTCGGGGAGGATCTCCAGCGCATCCTGGACGGCGAATCCATCCAGGCCCGCGCCGCCACGCCGGTGGAGCGCCTGGTCCACCGGACTCGAAAGCACAAGGCCCTGGTGACGGCCTCGGCCGCCGTGATTCTTTCCATGGCCGTCTTCGGTGGGTTCGCCGTGCGGGAACGGCTGCGGGCCCGAGCCCAGGCGGTTCATGCCCAGCGGTTCGCCCAGGCGGCGGAGCGCATCGAGGCCCTGACCCGGTACATCAAACTGTCCCCCCCCCACGACCTGGGTCCCGAACTTCGGGACCTGGAAGGGCGGGTGGCCCGCCTGGCGGGGGACGTGCAAGCCGAGGGCTCACTCGCGGAGGCACCGGGGCAGTACGCCCTGGGTCGAGCCCGGCTGGCGCTGGGCCAGCCCGAGCTAGCGCAGACGCACCTGGAACGGGCGCGGGCCCTGGGCTTCGACACGCCGGAGCTGCGATATGCGTTGGGCCGGGCCCTGCTGGAGCGGCATCAGTACGCCTTGGACGAGGCTTGGCGCCTCGGTTCAGAAGACGCGCGGAAGGAGGCCATCGCCCGCCTTCAGGCGAACGCTGCCTCCCGTATTGAGCCGCTGCTGCGATCGGGGGCGACCGCCTCGCTGATTCCCCTCGCCTACCTGGAAGGACAGGCGGCGTGGGTTTCGGGGCGCTGGGAGGAAGCCGTGGCGCGGGCGAAAGAGGCCCAGGCGCAGGCTCCCTGGTTCTATGAGGCCAAGCTGTTGGAGGCCCAGGCGCTGTTATCAAGGGGTCTGTCCAGGATCGGTCAGGAGCGCGCGGCGATCCTGGAGGCGGCCCACGGGAGTGCCCAGGTTGCGCTGAACGCCGCGCCCTGCGATGTCCAGGCCCTGGGCCTGGTGGGACGGATCGGCGTGCTGCGCTTCGGGTTGTTTGTGTCAGACCCTTCCCAAGCCAAAATACTGCACACGGCGGTGGAAGGCCTGGTGGCGACTCACAGGACTCTGGAGCCCGAGGGGCGGCAGGCGGCCATTCTGGAGGCTGGCCTGCTCACGGCCCAGGCCGTCAACGCGAAGGTGGCGGGGCGTGTAGGCACGGAGCCCCTGCTGCGGAGGGCTCTGGTCCTGCTGACGCCCCTGCTGAATTCCCCTAAACCCTCCTTCGAAGCCCTAGAAGGCGCCATGCAAGCGGAGTGCTACGCGGCGAAATTCCCGGAGCTGGGGGACCCTCTCCTGTGGCTGGACCGGGCCCTGGCCCATGGGCGGCAGGCTTTCGCCCTGAGACCGGGCCACTCGGGGCTGGCGGATGAATTGGCTCGGGTGTCCATCTGGCGGTTGGCCGAAGGCACCCAACGAGGGGAGGCCCCATGGCCTGTTTTCGAAGCGGCTCTGCAGGTGCTGCTTCGATCGCTGGATCGTGAGCCGGGAGCCAGATCCACAAGGGAGATGCTGGGGTACCTATGGGGCGAGCGGGCTGAATACGAGCGTACCCATGAGCTGGACCCCAGGCCCTCCCTGGAGCAGTCCATGCAGAGTTTTGAAGCTGTGCTCAAGCAGGGGCCAAGCTTTCGCTGCTACTACGGCCTCGCAAATACTGCGCTGATGCGTGGGCAGTGGGAGGCTGATCGCTACCAGCCAGGGGCGCTGACAGCGTTGGAGCAGGCCGAGCGGTCCTACCGCCAAGCCCGCCAGCTGGCGCCCTTCCATTCGATTGTGGCCTCCAACCTGGTGGAAGTTGCCCTCTGGAAGGCAAGGGCCGTCGGGCTTGGCAGCGCCGAAGGAGGCAGGGCGCTGGAGGCAGGCGAAGCAGCGTTTCGGGAAGGTGTGGAACACTTTCCCAAGGTCCCGATTCTGTGGTTGCGGGGCGCCCAAGTGGCGGAGGCCCGAGGACAGACCAAGGAGGCGAAAGCCCGTATCCGGCGGGCCTTCGCCTTGAATCCCCTTAATCCTGAAATCCGCTACATGCTCAACACAGTCAAGCGGTAAGAGCGAGCCTCAGGGCTGGCCGCTTGGCATGCATTCGGGGTCCTTTACGAGCACCATGGGCAAGCTTTGAGGATCAGCTCGGGGTTCCATGCGGGACTTGGCGCCTCGAGGGACTTTCTTTAGCTCAGTACCCCAGGCCAGTTTAAGGAACTTCTTGTTGAGGGGTAGCTCGTCCTTGCCCTTGGGAAACCAGGCTTCCGCACGGGTGCCGAAGCGGGCGATGGCCTGGTCCCGGGTGATGGTCTTGCCCTTGCCCTCATAGAAGGCGCCCAGGATTTCCACTGCAGCCTCCTCGTCGAAAAAGAGGGACGCCGTCCGGCAGGGATCGAGATCCACCTCCAAGGGAACAGGGCTTCCCTCCACGCTGTAGATCAGGCGGATCTTCAGCAATTTCGGTCGCGGCATGGGGTACCTCCGGGGGTGGTGAATGGGTGTGAACGGGCTGGAGCGTGATTCGACTGAAGTCTAAGGCCGAGGCACAGCCTGCAGCAATTGGAGAATCGCCTGGTCCGTGGTGGCGCCATCGGCTTCACTTTCGAAGGTGAGCAGCAGGCGATGGCGCAGCACGTCCGGCGCCAGGTCCACCACGTCCTGGGGCAGCACGTGGTCCCGGCCCTGGAGGTAGGCCAGGGCGCGGGTGGCGGCCTGCAGCGACAGCGAGGCCCGGGGGCTGGCCCCGCAGCGGAGTTGTTCCTTGCCCTTCCAGGGCTTGCCGTGGCCGGGTCGCGTGGCCTGCACCAGCCGCACGATGTAGGTGCGGATGGCGTCATCCAGGCGCACCTGCTGGGCTTCGCGGCCCGCAGCCAGCAGACTGGCGGCGTCCACCACCGGGTTGACCTCGTCGCCGTTCAGGTGGGCGCGCCGCAGCACCTCAACCTCATCCTCCTGCTTGGGGTAGTCCACGCGGAGCTTGAAGAGAAACCGGTCCATCTGCGCCTCGGGCAGGGGGAAGGTGCCCTCCTGCTCCAGGGGATTCTGCGTGGCCAGCACCAGGAAGGGATCCGGTAGCGGGAAGCTCTCATCGCCCAGCGTGACCTGGCGTTCCTCCATGGCCTCCAGCAGCGCGGCCTGGACCTTGGAGGGCGCCCGGTTGATCTCGTCCGCCAGCACCAGGTTGGCAAAGATGGGGCCGCGCTTGGGGGTAAAGGTGAGCTGCCGGGGATCGAAGATGAGGGTGCCGACCACATCGCTGGGCAGCAGGTCCGGCGTGAATTGGATGCGGCGGAAACTGGTGTGGCTGGCCGAGGCCAGCGTCTTGATGGTGCGGGTCTTGGCGAGTCCTGGCAGGCCCTCCAGCAGCACATGGCCCCGGCAGAGCAGGGCCACCAGCAGGCGGTTGAGGAGCTGGGGCTGGCCCACGATCACCTTGCGGCATTCGGCGAGCAGGGGTTCCAGAGAGTGGGCGTAGGGAGCGGCCATGGGGTGTCCTGGGGAGGCTTCCATCTTGACTGGAATGGCCTGTGGTCGGAACGATTCCGTTGACCCACGGTAAGTGCTTCCCCGCCTCCCGGCGGGTGCTAGGCTCCTCGGAAACCCAGATCACCAGTCACTTCCCATTGGAGGACCCATGCGATCCGCAGTCATCGTCGAAGCCAAGCGAACCCCCGTCGGACGGGGCATCAAGGGCGCCTACGCCGCCACCCGCCCCGAGCAGCTGGGAGCGGTGGTCATCGAGGCCCTCAAGCCCCTGCTGAAGGACTGGTCTGGCCTGGAGGATGTCCTGGTGGGCTGCGCCATGCCCGAGGGCGAACAGGGCATGAACATGGCCCGGCTCATCAGCTTCCGCGCGGGCCTGCCCCTCACGGCCGGCGCCGCCACCATCAACCGCTTCTGCGGCAGCAGCCAGGAGGCCATGCTCATGGCCGCCCGGGCCATCATGACGAACCAGGGCGATCTGTTCCTTGCCGGTGGCGTGGAGAGCATGTCCAAGGTGCCCATGATGGGCTTCAACCCCAGCGTGGATCCCTTCATCGCCGAAACCTATCCCCAGGCCTACTGCTCCATGGGCATCACCGCCGAGAACCTGGCCAAGGAATACAAGATCACCCGCAAGGAGCAGGACGAGTTCGCCTTCCAGAGCCATCAGAAGGCCGCCGCCGCGTGGAAGACGGGGAAGTTCGACAAGGAGGTGGTCCGCTTCGAGACCAAGGGTCTGGATGGCAAGCCCGTCACCCTGCAGCAGGACGAGTGCGTTCGCGCCGACACCAACCTCGAGAAGCTGGGTGACCTGAAGGCCGCCTTCCTGGCGGACGGCACTGTCACGGCGGGCAACAGCTCCCCGATCACCGACGGTGCCGCCTTCCTGCTGGTGATGGAAGAGGGCCTGGCCAAGTCTCTGGGCCTGAAGGCCCGGGCTCGCATCCTTGGCGGCGCCGTGGCCGGTGTGGAGCCGGACCGCATGGGCATCGGCCCCGTGCCCGCCGTGAAGAAGGTGCTGGCCCGCTTCGGCCTGAAGCTGGACCAGATCGACGCCATGGAACTGAACGAAGCTTTTGCCGCTCAGAGCCTGGCCGTCATCCGCGAAGGCGGCTACGACCCCGCCAAGGTGAACGCCTGGGGCGGTGCCATCGCCATCGGCCATCCCCTCGGTGCCAGCGGCGCGCGCATCCTGACCACCCTGCTCAACCGCCTCGAAACCGACGGCGGCAAGTACGGCATCGCCACCATGTGCATCGGCGGCGGCCAAGGCATCGCGTCCATCATCGAAAAACTTTGATTCTTAACCGCAGATGTCGCAGATGACGCAGATGGATTCTGGAGATCCTCGCACCTACGCCATTCTTGGCGCTGCGATGGAAGTTCATCGGGTAATTGGCCCGGGTTTCCTTGAAGCGGTCTATCAAGAGGCTCTCGGGGTTGAGTTTGTGGCCCGAGGCATCCCGTTCCGCCGAGAGGTCGAACTTCCGGTGATCTACAAGGAACACGTTCTGAAGACCGCGTACCGCGCCGATTTCATCTGTTTTGAGAGTGTGATTCTGGAACTGAAATCCATTGCGAAGCTGGGCGCCAACGAAGAAGCCCAGATCCTTAATTGTCTTAAAGCTACTGGCTACGAAGTCGGATTGGTGGTCAATTTCGCGGAATCCCGGCTGGCCTACAAACGATTTGCGAGCTCCAAATCTGCGTCATCTGTGTCATCTGCGGTTTCAAATTAGGAGTTTTTATGGCGATCAAGAAAATCGGTGTGCTCGGTTCGGGTGTGATGGGGTCGGGCATTGCGGCTCATGTGGCGTCCGCGGGCTGTCAGGTGGAACTGCTGGACATCGTCATCGACGAGGCCGCGCCGGACAAGCTGGCGGAGGCCGCCCTGGCGGCCTTGGCCAAAGCCAAGCCCGCGCTGGCCATGCATCCCTCGTTCCTGAAGAAGATCCGCCCCGGCAACCTGCGCGATCACCTCGACCGGTTGTCGGACTGCGACTGGGTGGTGGAAGTGGTGAAGGAAGACCTCGCCATCAAGCGCGAGCTGTACGGCCGCCTGGAGCCCAAACTGAAGCCCGGCGCCTGGGTCAGCTCGAACACCTCGGGCATCCCGCTCAAGCTGCTGGTGGAGGGTCGCAGCGACGCCTTCCGCCAGCACTTCGTCATCACCCACTTCTTCAACCCCGTGCGCTACCTGCGCCTGCTGGAGTTCGTGAAGGGGCCGGAGGTGGCGGAAGCGGAAGCCCAAGCCTTCCGAACCTGGCTGGAGGAAGGGCTTGGCAAGGAAGTGGTGCCCGCTTTCGATTCCCCCACCTTCATCGGCAACCGCATCGGCATCCACGGCATCATGGCCACCCTGCACATGGCCCTGGCTGAAAAGATCCCCTTCGAAGTGCTCGATATGGTGCTGGGTGACGCCGCGGCTCGTGCCAAGAGCGCCGCCTTCCGCACGGCGGATCTCGCGGGCGTGGACATCCTCGCGGCCACCGCCAAGAACGTCTACGACCTCTGCCCCAACGACGAGGTCCGCGACGTCTTCAAGTTCCCCGAGTTCCTCCAGTGGATGCTGGACAACAAGCTCTTCGGCAACAAGGTGAAGCAGGGCTTCTTCAAGAAGGGCCCCAAGGACGCCAAGGGCAAGAAGACGTTCCTGGCGATCGACCCGGCCACCCGCGAGTACATCCCGCAGGTGAAGAAGGATTGGCCCATCCTGAAGGAACTGAAGGGCATCGACGATCCCGCGGAGAAGGTGAAGACCCTCCTCACCAGCGATACGGAAGCGGGCCGCCTCTCCTGGCGTTGCATCGCGCCCAACCTCACCTACGCCGTGAACCGCCTGGGTGAAGTGACCGACGGCCCCCTCAACGTGGACCGCGCCATCAAGAACGGCTTCGCCTTCGAGGTGGGACCCTTCGAGCTGTGGGACATCCTCGGCGTTGAGCGGGTCGTGGCCCGCATGAAGTTCGAGGAGCAGCCCATCGCGCCGCTCGTCGAACAGATGCTCGCCAAGGGGATCACCAGCTTCTACCGTTGGGAGCACGGGGTACCGGTATCCCAGCTGAACCCGAAGACTCTGGCCTACGACGCCATTCTCGAAGACCGGCGCGTGATCATCCTCAAGCGCGAAGAGGGCAAAGGCAAGGTGGTGGCCGAGAATGGCAGCGCCCAGCTCATCGATCTGGGCGACGATGTGGCCTGCCTCAGCTTCCAAAGCAAGATGAACGCCCTGGACGACGGCATCATCGGCCTGATGGAAGATACCATCCAGAAGCACATTCCCGGCCGTTTCAAGGGCCTGGTGGTGGGCAACCAGGGGCAACATTTCAGCGCCGGTGCGAACCTGGTCATGGTGCTGAACGCGGCCAAGGACAAGAAGTTCGACCTGATCGAGGAGGTGGCCCGCAGGCTGCAGTACGCGGCCCGGATGCTCACCTACGCGCCGTTCCCGACGGTGGCGGCGCCCTTCAACCTGGCGCTCGGTGGCGGCTGCGAAGTCACCATGGCCTGCCAGCGGACCGTGGGCCACGCCGAGTTGTACATCGGTCTGGTGGAGGTCGGTGTGGGCGTCATCCCAGCCGGCGGCGGCTGTCTCCAGATGCTGCTCCGCATGGAGGACGCCATGGCTGCCAAGGGCGAGCTGGGCCCCATGCCCAAGGTGAAGGCGGCCTTCCAGGGCATCGGCACGGCCACGGTCCACACCAGCTTTGACGAGGCCCAGCGCAACGGCTACCTGCGCCGCACGGACCGCCGCGTGATGAACAAGGCTTTCCTGCTGTTTGAAGCCAAACAGGAGGTTCTCAAGATGCTCGCGGACTTCCAGCCTGTGAAGGAGCGCACCCTGCGCTTGCCCGGCCGGGGCGGGAGCGAGGCGCTCAAGATGGCCGTCCGCGATTTCCAGCTGCAGGGTCTCGCCAGTGAGCACGATGGGGTCATCATGGGCGAACTGGCCAATATCCTCTGTGGCGGGGATGTGAGCCTGGTGCAGGATGTCAGCGAGGAACGGATCCTCGAACTGGAGCGGGAAGCCTTCGCCCGTCTCTGCAGCTATGAAAAGACCCAGGCCCGCATGGACGCCATTCTTAAAACCGGAAGGCCTCTCCGCAACTAGAAATGTTCGATATGTTGTGACTTAAGCCGCCTTTTCCCGGGCGGCTTTTTTTTGCTGTTGCCAGGGTGTAACGAGGTCGGAACACTTGGGGCGGTCCACATTGGAACCAGACAATCAGGAGGTACTGTGAGCGGAAATTCTCAGTCAACTCCACGCGTAGCGGCCATCGTGGGGCCCTACCTCTCGGGAAAGACCTCCTTGATGGAGAGCCTTCTCTTCGTGGCAGGCGCCCTGCCGCGCAAGGGCTCCGTCAAGGAGGGAAACACCGTCGGCGACGCCTCGCTGGAGGCCAAGGCCCGCCAGATGAGCGTGGAGGCCAGTCTTGCCTCATGCACCTATCAGAATGAGGCCTGGACGCTCATTGATTGCCCCGGCTCCGTCGAATTCAGCCAGGAGTCAGCCCACATCCTGATGGCCGCTGACATCGCGGTGGTCGTGTGCGATCCCGATCCGAACCGGGCCCTGATGGTGGCGCCCACCCTCAAGTTCCTCGATGACCACAAGGTGCCCCACGTGGTCTTTGTCAACAAGATGGAGGCCCCGGGCAGCGCCGGGAAGCTCAAGGACGTCATGAACGCCCTGCAGATGGTTTCGGAGCGGCCCTTGGTGCTGGTGGAGATCCCCATCCGGGAGGGCGACCAGATCACGGGCTACGTCGATCTCATCAGCGAACATGCCTACGCGTACGAAGCCGATAAGGATGCGGATCTTTTGCAGCTGCCGGAATCCGTGCTCCCCGAGGAACAGGAGGCCCGCCAGCTTCTGCTGGAAAAGCTCGCAGACTTCGATGATCACCTCATGGAGGAACTGCTCAGCGACATGGTGCCCCCCCTGGAGGAAGTCTCAGAGGACATCGCCAAGGATGTTCAGGACGATCTGCTGGTGCCCGTCTTCTTTGGGTCCGCCGACAAGGACGCTGGCGTGCGCCGACTCTTCCAGGCCCTTTGCGAAGAGGCCCCCCGGGTGGATGCCACCGCCACCCGCCTGGGCATCCCTGAGGGCAAGGACACGCTGGTGCAGGTCTTCAAGACCGTCCATGCCCAGCACGTGGGCAAGCTGAGCATCTCCCGCGTGTGGCGCGGCGAGGTGGTCGATGGATCCTCCCTGGCTGGCAGCCGGGTCAGCGGCATCAACAAGCTGTTCGGTGCCCAGCAGCTCAAGCAGCAGAAGGCCACGGTTGGCGAGGTCGTGGCGCTGGGCCGCATGGACGAGGTGCACACCAGCGAAGGCTTGACCCCCACCACCAAGGTGGAACTGGCCTGGCCTGAGCCCCTCCAGCCCATGCTGGCCCTCAGCCTGCATACCACCAAGACCGGCGACGACGTGAAGCTTTCCCTGGCGCTGCAGCGGCTGTGCGAAGAGGACGCTTCGTTGAAAGTCGAGCAGAACCCCGAGACCCAGGAGCGCGTGCTGTGGGGCCAGGGTGAGGTTCACCTCAAGTGCGCGCTGGACCGTCTCAAGAGCCGCTTCGGCCTGGATGTGCAGCATCATCCGCCCATGGTTCCCTACCGCGAAACCTTCACGAAGGCCGCCAAGGTTCATGGGCGCCACAAGCACCAGACAGGCGGTCATGGCCAGTTCGGCGACGTGTGGCTCGAGATCAAGCCCCTGGCCCGTGGCGCAGGCTTCGAGTTCGAGGAGCGCATCGTCGGCGGCGTGGTGCCCAGGAATTTCTTCGGCGCCGTCGAACACGGCGTCGTGGATTGGATGAAGCGCGGTCCCCTGGGTTTCCCGGTCGTGGACATCCACGTGGCCCTGGTGGATGGCAGCTACCACACCGTGGACAGCTCCGACATGGCCTTCAAGACCGCCGCCCGCATCGGCATGACCGAAGCGGCGCCCGTGTGCCATCCGGTGCTGCTGGAACCCATCTGCGAGGTCCATATCAGCGTGCCGAGCGAGTTCACACCGAAGGCCCAGCGCCTCGTCACGGGCCGTCGCGGCGGTCAGGTGCTCGGCTTCGACGCCCGGCCCGGCTGGACGGGATGGGACATCGTATCGGCCTACATCCCCCAGGCCGAGATGAGCGATGTGGTGATCGAGCTTCGCAGCCTCACCATGGGCGTGGGCTCGTTCACCTGGGCCTTCCACCACCTGCAGGAGCTCGTCGGGCGGGATGCCGACAAGGTGGTCGAGGCGCGGAAACAGGCGAAGACCACGGCCTGATGGTGCAGCTATGACATCCGGCTCGTCGGGCTCCGGCCCTGGCGGGCCGGAGATAGGAAAAGCCATTCTTCCTTCGCAATGAGACAATCTATCTCTGAGTCCTCGTCAGAGGATTCAGAGCAATGGAGCGTCACATTGGCACAGAAGGGCGTACAAGTCATCGCGGTGGAACCCGGCAGCCTGGCCGAGGAGGCGGGGATCCGCCCGGGCGATACGCTGCTGGAGATCCACGGCGAGGCGGTGCTGGATCAGCTGAACTACCAGTTCCTCATCACGCGGGAGGACGAAGCCGAGCTGCTCGTCCAGCGGCCGGACGGCAGCACCTTCCAGGCTTTTGTCGAGAATGGGGGTGAGGGCATCGGGGTGGACCTGGCCCAGGACGAGGTGAAGGTCTGCAAACAGAACTGCGTGTTCTGTTTTGTCCACCAGATGCCCAAGGGCTTTCGCAAATCGCTCTACTTGAAGGATGAGGATGTTCGCCTCTCCTTCCTCTACGGGCACTTCACGACGCTTTCCAGCAGCGATGATGGGGAACTGGACCGCATCGTGCGCGAGCGCCTGAGCCCCATCCATGTGTCGGTCCATGCCACGGAGCCGGAAGCCCGCATCCGGGTGGTGGGCAATCCCCGGGAAGGCGACATCCTCCGCAAGATCGACCGGCTGCTGGCTGGCGGCATCGACGTCCACACGCAGGCGGTGGTGGCGCCGGGGCTCAATGACGGGGCCATCTGGCAACGGACCCTCGAAGATCTTTGGAGCCGCCGCAGGGAAGGGCGGGGCAGCGTGCTGAGCCTTTCCTGCGTGCCGGTGGGGCTCACGGCGCACCGCGAGAACCTGCCCGAGGTGCAGGATGTGGATCCGTCCTTCGCCCGGGATTGGGTCGCACGCTGGGCACCGGAGGTCCGAACCTACGCCAAGGCCAACGACGGCGAACCCTGGTTGCTGCTGGCGGACGAGTGGTTCACCCGCGCGGGCATCGAGGTGCCGGGGCGGGCCTTCTATTCGCGGTCCTGGGCTCAACTGGAGAATGGCGTGGGGCTGGTGCGGCGCTTCCTCGAGCACAGCCGCCGCTTCATCAAAAGCCCCAAGGCCAAGGGCTTTGCCGGTCGCCGGGTGCTGCTGCTGACCGGCCCCAGCTTTGCGCCGACGCTCAGCCGGGTGGCCGCGGAGCTGAACCGCGCCGTGGGCAGCCACCTGCGCGTGGCGGTGGCGAAGAATTTCAGTTTTGGGGAGACCGTCACGGTGGCTGGCCTGCTCTGCGGCGAGGACCTGAAATACGCGGCCCACGCCGACCGGGACGCCCACGCCAGGCAAAAGGAGCGGGGCGGCCGGACCGACTGGGTGGATGCCGTGGTGGTGCCTTCCGCCAGCCTGCGGACCCATACGGGCCCGACGGACCAGTACACGCTGCGGGGGGTCGTGGTGCGCGAGGAAGGCACCTTCCTTGATGACATCACCCTGCCTCAATTGGCGGCGGATCTCGGCGTGCCCACGGTGCCCAGTGGCGCGAACCTATCTCACCTGCTGGATCACCTGGAAGCCGCCGACCACGGTGCCTTCCGGGGTGGGGCGCTGCAGTCGGCCTTCCACACCGCTGGTCTGAACCTGCCCCAGGGTGCCTACAATCCCTGATTTCAGGGAATGCCGGAGCAGAAAAGATCGGACATGAAACCACACAGGGCGCATCTGCGGTTTCCCTTTCTGGCCCGGCATTGGATGATTCGAGCATGCCTGCCTACACCGCTGCCCAGTTCCGCCGCCGCACGGTGGCGCGGGTGGAGCTGGCGGGATCGGCCCTTTGCTTTGGACTGATGGCCATCCTGGCGCGGAAGCTCACGCTGCCGGGGATGGGGTTCACGGCGGGGCATCTCGCCGTGCTGAGGTTCGTGGTGGGGGCTTTGCTCAGCTTAATGGCCTTCGGCTTGATTCCAGGCCTCTACCGGCCCAGCAACTACCGTCTGCTGGTGACCCGCGGGCTGTCGGGTGGCGCGGTGGTGGTGCTCTACTTCTACGCCCTGGCCCACATCCCGGCGGGAGAGGCGGGCATCCTCTACAACGTGTTCCCGGTGGTCGCGGTGGCGCTGTCGCTGGTGATCTTCAAGGAGCGGCCGACCATCCACCTTTGGTTGGCCATTCTGGCCGCCTCCCTGGGTGTGGCGCTGGTGCTCAGCCAGGGCCAGCTTGGGTTCGGCTTCGGGTGGGGCCAGCTGGCGGCCCTGGGCGCGGCGGTCTTCGCCGCCACCAGCGCCAACGCCATCCGTGCCGTTAGGCACACAGACAATGCGGCCACGATTTTTTTCTTCTTCTGCATGGCCGGCCTGCCCGTGGTGCTGCCCTTTGCTCTGACCCCTTGGCCCGGCGGCGGTCTGGGGCCTTGGGCCCTGGCGATTCTCATGAGCCTGCTGGCGTACGGCGGCCAGATCCTGATGTCGGAGGCCTACGGCACCCTGTCCGTCTCCGAGGCGGCGGTCTGGCTCCAGCTGCTGCCCATCGTTCAGTACCTGCTGGCGGTGCCCCTGCTGGGGGAGCGCGCCACAGGCTTTGGCCTCGCCGGTGTCCTCATCACCATGGCGGGCGTGGCCTATGGGACGGTGATGGGACATCGCAGGCGAGCATAGAACAGGGCCCCGATCGGGGCCCTGTTCTATGCGGAAATAAGGAGTGACCTAGCTGACGGGTGGCGCCACAACACGGCGCTTCAAGGCGACGGCTACCTTCACATCGCCGCCATCCTGGCCCAGGAACTTGTCCTGTTGTTCGAGGGACTTCTTCTTGGCGTTTTCAGAGGCCACGCGGATGGCATCGAGCACGTCCACCATGGCCTGGAACTTCACGTCCTCATCCACCTTCAGGAAGACCTTCCGGTAGTTGAGGGGCTGCAGCATCACGGCATCAGGCAACTTGGCGATGAGCCCTTCAGCGTCGATCTTGTCCTGCTGCAGGGTCATCGTCCCATCCTGGTCCACCTGGATCAGGATGTTGTTGGGATCGGGCGGCGTCACTTTGGTCGTCTGGACGACCTGGGGCACCACCACCTTGGTGGCCTTGTCGAGGCCGGGCACCATCACGATGAACACGATGAGGAGCACCAGCACGATGTCGATCAGCGGGGTGACGTTGATATCGGATTTCTGTTTGCCCTTGGGCCCACCGGCATCCATCAGTTACCCCCTTCCTTCTTTTCGCCCTTGTCTTCGCTGGTCACGATGGAGGCCTCGTCGGCGCCACCCTTCCGGCAGACCTGGAACAACTCGTTGATGTATTTGAAGGGAAGATCGGCATCGGCCTTCACGAACACCACCTTCTGACTCAGCTGGGAGACGTTCCGGTTGATGTAGTCTTCGAGCTTCTGGCGTTCGACTTCATTGGTGATCAAGAACTTCTCGTCCTTCGCGTCCTTGTCGTCGATGAGAACGGCACCGGGGCCGATCACTTCGTACTTGTCATTGCGCTTGGACTGCAACAGCAGGGTGAGGTATTTCTCATCCTTGTTCTTCACGGCCTTGGGGCTGTGCTTGGCGAGCGGCAACTTCACACTGCTGTTCACGGCGGGCGTGATCACGATGAAGATGATCAGCAGCACCAGCACGATGTCCACAAGCGGCGTGACGTTGATGTCAGCCTTCATTCCACCCTTGGAACCACCTGCATCCATGGTGTGTTCTCCTTAGAAAATCGCCCGGGAGCTTGCGCCCCCGGGCGGGGGTGGAAAGTCTTAGCCCTGGCTTTCGCGGCGGATGAACTCGTCGATCATCTGGGAAGCCGCGTTGTTGATGTTGGTGACGACCACATCCTGCTTGTTGGTCAGGAGGTTGTACATCCACACGGCCGGAATGGCGACGACCAGGCCGAGCGCGGTGGTGGCGAGCGCCTCACCGATGGAGCCGGCCAGCGCATTGATGTCGCCAGCGCCCTTGGTCTTGAGGTCGGAGAAGACCTTGATGATGCCGATAACGGTACCGAGCAGGCCGATGAAGGGGGCCAGGGCGCCGATGGTGGCCAGGCCGCTCATGCCCTTCTTGAGGAGCTCGACGACCTCAGCGGTGCCGCGGGTGATGGCGCGTTCCACGGGCTGGATGGCGTCATGGGTGGGGTTCATGGTCTTGAGCTGCTTCTCGTACTGGAAGATGTCCAGGCCGTGCTTGAGCACGAGGGCGATGTGGCTCTTGTTGTGGGTGGTGGCGGCGCGCTTGGCAGCCTCGAAATCGCCGCGGCGAAGGGTGTCCATGAAGAGCTTGAGGAACTTGTCAGAGGCCTGCTTGCTCTGGGCGTAGGTGACGAAGCGCTCCACGGTCACGTAGATCTGATAGGCCAGGAGAATGAAGAGAATGATGATGATTCCCTTGTTCGCGGGAGAGGCTGCGCGGAAGAGCTCGGCAGGGGAGAAGCTGTCGGTGCCGCCTTCGGAAAGCGCGAGCATCAGGGAGGAGGAAAGCAGGTTCATGAGATTTCCTTATGGTGAGGAAGAGTTGGATGACAGGGGAGTGGTGAGGGCTACCGGAGCCGGAATGGCATCGTCAGTTTGAATCGCGCGTACTGGGGTGCGCCGTTCAGCATGGCGGGCTCGAATTTCCAACGCATGGCGTAATCTTCTGCCGTGGCGCGGAGCTGCGGGGGCCCTTCCTTGGCGCTCGCGGAAGTGGGCACGCCGTCAGGACCGACGACGATTTCCACCACCACTGTGCCCTGGATCTTGGCGATCTTGG
>JAVBYJ010000055.1 GCA_030824075.1 Geothrix sp. | reverse complement strand
CCCCAGCTGGGCTGAACCGGAAGCCCCCGTCCCCGCCAAGGGCAAGAAGGCCAAAGCCGTCAAGGGGCCCAAGGTCCCTGAGGGGTTTGCGGATCAGAAAGCCATTACGGCCCTGTGGGTGAAGCGCGCCCAGGCCTGGATCGAGAACACCCCGCAGGAGGTCGAGGTCAAGGGCGAGAAGAAGATGCGCCGGATGCCTGATCCCGTGCAGACGAAGGCCCTGAATGACCTGCTGGGATGGCTTGACAAGGACGATCTCGAGCTCCTGCGGGATCCCGGGTTCGCCCGTCTGGACCTCCGTCGCCTGGGTTCAGCCCCGTGCATGAACCTGCTGAAGGGTGCGGGCGACATCGCCGCCTCCAAGGCTCCTGAGGGCGCCCCCGGCGAGCTGACCCTGCTCCCGGCGCTCGTCCCCGCAGTGGGCGACAGCAAGTTCAGCAAGGGTGACGAGAAGCGCACGATCCTTACCGAGGTGACCCTGGGCCCGGTGCCTGCGAACCTGACGGAACAGATGGTGGCCTTCGAGAAGCTGGGCCGCAGCCGGGAGATCGAAGTCAAATAGCCTTCCCGACTCAACAAAAACGGGGCGCGTCTGCGCCCCGTTTTTTATTCCTCACCCTTCCGTTGCTTGCCTTCTGGGTCGAACTGGTAACCCACGCTTCGGAGGGTGTGGACCCAGCGAGGGTGGTGGGGGTCGTCCTCCATCACGCGGCGGATACGGACGATGAAGTTGTCCACGGTGCGGCTGGTGGGGTAGGCATCCTCGCCCCAGACCTTGTCCAGAATGTCCGTGCGGCTCACCACCTGCCCGGGGCGCTCCATGAGCAGCTTGAGGATCATGCATTCCTTCACGCCCAACTGGAAGGCGCCGCCGGGGCCCTCGCCACAGAAGTTGTCGAAGTCCACCCAATAGGGGCCGAAGGGCTGCCGGCTGTTGATCTCGCGGCTCTTGTACCAGGACTCGCGCCGCAGGATGGCTCGGATCCGCAGCAGCAGTTCCCGCACCTGGAAGGGCTTGCCAAGGTAATCGTCCGCGCCGGTCTCGAAGCCGTGGACGCGGTCGTCATCCGTGTTCTTGGCGGTGAGGAAGAGGATGGGGGTGAAGTTCTTGGCCTCTCGCACCTTCTCGCAAATGGTGAAACCATCCATACCGGGCAGCATCACATCGAGAATCACCAGATCGTAGGTTTCCGCCAGGATCTGCGTGAGGGCCTGGTCCCCCCGGGGAATCCAGGTGCAGGCAAGGCCCTCCAGCTCAAGGTTGAGCTTGATGCCTTCGGCGAGACTGAGCTCGTCTTCCACCAGCAGGATCTTGGGCTCGGACATGGGAAACTCCAACACACTGTTGATCCTACTAGAATGAGGCCTCGGAGCGCCCATGGACCCTTACCTGAGCATCGTCATCCCCATCTACAACGAGGAGGAGAACATCCCCGTGTTGTGGGAGCGGTTGTCGAAGGTGATGACCGAGCACTTTGCGGATCCGGCGAAGCCCTGGGAGATCGTGTTCACGGACGACGGCAGCCGGGACCGCAGCCTGCCCATGCTGGTGGATATCGCCAGGGCTGAGCCCCGAGTGAAGGTGGTGGAGTTCAACCGGAACTATGGTCAGCACAGCGCCATCTTTGGGGCCTTCGCCGAGGTGCAGGGTCAGATCGTGGTAACCCTCGACGCCGACCTTCAGAATCCCCCAGAGGAAATCCCCAAACTCGTGGCCAAGGTGGAAGAGGGCTACGACGTGGTGGGCGGCTGGCGCCAGGGCCGGCAGGACAACGACAGCTTCTTCCGCACCATGCCCAGCAAGATCGTCAATGCCATCACCCGCCGGACCACCGGTGTGAAGCTGCACGACTACGGCTGCATGCTGCGGGCCTACAGCCGCGACGTGGTGAATGCCATGCTGCTCTGCAAGGAGCGCTCAAGCTTCATCCCCGCCCTGGCCAACAGCTTCGCCAAGCGCATCACGGAAGTGCCCGTGGCCCATGCCGAGCGTGCCGCAGGCACCAGCAAATACGGCCTCTGGAAGCTCATCAATCTCCAGTTCGACCTGCTCACCAGCTTCAGCCTGCTGCCCCTGCAAATGCTCAGCGTGTTCGGGGTCATGACGGCGGTTTTCGGCTTCCTGCTGTTCCTGGGCCTGGTGGTCTATCGGTTCCTGCACCCAGAGGGCACGGCCCAGGGCGTGTTCACCCTTTTCGCCATCCTTTTCTTCTTCGTGGGCTGCCAGTTCATCGCCTTCGGCCTGCTGGGCGAGTACATCGGCCGCATCTACCAGGAAGTCCGGGATCGACCCCGATACATGGTGAAGAAGGTCCATCAGGCGAAATAGCCGCCTACTCGGACAGCTCTCCCGTCCACCCTTCCCCATCCTCTTCCTGGGGTTTCTCCGGGAGGCGGTAGCTTTCACTCGACCAGGCACCCAGGTCCTGGGTCTGGCATCGCTCAGAGCAGAAGGGCTTGAAGGGGTTTCCCTCCCAGGCAGTGGGAGTGCGACAGGTGGGGCAGGGGCGCAGGATCATGGGTGTCAGCATATCCAAAACGATCAAGCCAGCAATGACGAAGAAAACATGAGTCAAATATAGAAGATTTTGTTGACAGGGATCCCCCATCCTTTATGCTTGGAGTTCCGGGGCAGGTGAAGCCACCTCGGATCCTAGGAGGAACGTCATGGGCAGGATCATCGGTATTGACCTCGGCACCACCAACAGTTGTGTGGCCGTCATGGAGGGGGGGCAGCCCAAAGTCATCCCGAACCCGGAGGGTGCGAACACGACTCCCTCGGTGGTGGGCTTCAACCCCAAGACCAGCGAGCGGCTGGTGGGCGTCGCAGCCAAGCGGCAGGCCGTGGCCCAGCCCAAGATCACCATCTATTCCATCAAGCGGTTCATGGGTCTGCCCTTTGCCGACTCGGAACGGGAACAGAAACTCGTGCCCTACACCGTCGAGCGCGCCGACAAGGGGGGCTGCGTGGTGGACGTGCTGGGCAAGAAGCTTAGCCCCGAAGAGATCAGTGCCGCGGTCATCACCAAGATGAAGGAGGCCGCCGAGGCCTACCTGGGCGAGAAGGTCACCGAGGCCGTCATCACTGTGCCCGCCTACTTCAACGACGCCCAGCGCCAGGCCACCAAAGACGCCGGCGCCATCGCGGGCCTGGACGTGAAGCGCATCGTCAACGAGCCCACGGCCGCGGCCCTGGCCTACGGCCTGGACAAGAAGAAGGACGGCACCATCGCGGTCTTCGACTTCGGTGGCGGCACCTTCGACATTTCGATCCTCGAAGTCTCTGAGGGCGTGGTCGAGGTGAAGTCCACCAATGGCGACACCCACCTGGGCGGCGACAACATCGACCAGGCCATCATCGACTGGCTGGCGGACGAGTTCCAGAAGACCGAGGGCATCGACCTCCGCAAGCAGGCCGACGCCATGCAGCGCCTGAAGGAAGCCGCCGAAAAGGCGAAGATCGAACTGTCCAGCACCACCCAGACCGATATCAGCCTGCCCTACATCACCGCCGACGCCAGCGGTCCCAAGCACGTGAACCAGACCCTCAGCCGCGCCAAGTTCGAGGCAATGATCGAACCGGTCCTCCAGAAGCTCAAGGGGCCCTGCGAGAACGCGGTGAAGGACGCCAAGATGGCCCACCATGAGATCGACGAAGTGGTGATGGTCGGCGGCTCCACCCGCATCCCCCGGGTGCTGGAGCTGGTGAAGCAGATCTTCGGCAAGGAGCCCAACCACAGCGTCAATCCCGACGAGGTCGTGGCGGTGGGCGCGGCGGTTCAGGCCGGTGTGCTGTCCGGTGACGTGAAGGGCGTGCTGTTGCTCGACGTGACGCCGCTCTCCCTCGGCATCAACGCCAACGGCGGCCAGATGAGCGTGATCATCCCCCGCAACACCACCATTCCGACCAAGCGCAGCGAGGTCTACACGACTGCCGTGGACAATCAGCCCGGCGTGGATATCGAAGTCTTCCAGGGTGAGCGTCCCGTGGTGGAGGGCAACAAACTGCTTGGCCACTTCCACCTGGGCGGCATCGCCCCCGCTCCCCGAGGCATGCCACAGATCGAGGTCATCTTCGATATCGATGCCAACGGCATCGTACACGTCACCGCGAAGGACAAGGGCACCGGCAAGGACGCCAGCATCACGCTGACCGGCAGCACGGGCCTTTCCAAGGAGGAGATTGACGCCAAGGTGAAGGACGCCGAGGCTCATCAATCCGAGGACGAAGCCCGCAAGGCGCTCCTCGAGGAGAAGAACCATCTGGACCAGATGGTCTACCAGGTGGAAAAACTCCTGAAGGAGAACGGGGAGAAACTCCCCGAGGACGACAAGAAGGAGGCCGAGGAGGCCGTGGTTGAGGCGAAGGCCGCCCTCGCCAGTCTGGAGAAGGACCGCATCAAGAAGGCCCTTGAAACCCTCACAGCAAAGAGCCACAAGCTGGCGGAGAGCATCTACAAGCAGGATCCGCCGCAGGACGGTGGCGCCGCCCCTGGCGCGCCGGCAGGAGACAAGAAGCCCGACGACAACGTGATCGACGCGGAAGTCGTCAGTTAGGGTTGGTTCTGTCCGGGGGTTTCTCGCTCCGCTTTGCTGCGCGAACACCTCTGGGACCCCCGCACAGAGGCCCGGCTGAGCCGGGCCTCTGCTTTTTCTGCCCGGAACGAAATGTGAGTGTTCTAGACTAAAGCCATGTCTCACCCCGACTACTACAAGATCCTGGGCGTTCCCAAATCGGCCTCGGAAGAGGACATCAAGAAGGCGTACCGCAAGCTGGCCCGGAAGCACCACCCCGACCTGAACCCCGGCGACACCAAGGCTGAAGCGGAGTTCAAGAAGGTCGCGGAGGCCAACGATGTGCTGTCGGATCCAGAGAAGCGGAAGAACTACGACACCTTTGGCGATCCGAATGGACCGGGCGCGCAAATCCCCCCTGGCGCCTCGCAGGGCGGGGGCTTTTCCTTCGAGGACGTCTTCGCTGGCTTCGGTGGTCGGCCCATGCGCAGCGGGCCCGAGCGCGGCGAGGATCTGGTCCACGCCGTGCGTCTGGGATTCAAAGAGGCCTTCGAGGGCAAGCGCCTCAGCCTGCGGGTGAACCGGTCCGAGCCCTGCCTGGCCTGCCGTGGCACCGGCGAGGCGAACAAGAAACAGGAGATGTGCCGCACCTGCCAAGGGAAGGGCAAGCTGAGTGGGGGGGCGGGGTTTCTCTCCTTCGGCCGCACCTGTCCGGACTGCCAGGGCCGGGGGATGCGTGCGCCCAAGTGTGCCGACTGCGACGGGACTGGACGCCATGCGCGCCAGGAGACCGTCACCATCGCCATCCCGGCGGGAGTGGAGGATGGGGCCCGGCTGCGGGTGG
>JAVBYJ010000046.1 GCA_030824075.1 Geothrix sp. | reverse complement strand
CGCCTCCCAGCGACATGGATATGCTCATCGCACTCGATGTGCCTGGTTTCACGCCACCCTCGCCTGCCAAGGTTCAGCCGTCCCAGGACTTCGCCTCCGAGGAACCCATCGGCCTGGGGGATGGCCTGCCCCTGCTGCCGGATTTGGGCGCCCTGCCACTGGATCCATTCGCGGCTCCCGCGTTCCCAGGCGATCTGACCCCACTGGGCAGCGAGTCGTTCCCACCCTTTCCTGGGCCCGTTCCAACGGTGGAACCCTCTGCGCTGGACGCCTCCGACCTCAACTGGATGGATGCCACCCTCACGGATTCTGCTCCCACCGACCTGCCTCCCGCGTTTTCAGCCCCCACGGTGCCCCTGCCGCCGGTACCCACCCAAATCCTGCCTCCAGAGGTGGCCGAGGCCTTGTCCCCGCAGCCGGAACCTTGGGATCTCCCCCAGACCATCCCGGCCCCCCAGCCTGTATCAGAGGATCTGGCAAGCCTCCTGGGCGACATCGACTTCCAGCTGGACTACGGCAGCCCCGAGGAAGCCAAGATCGAAATCGAGGCCGCGCTCAAGCAGTTTCCGGGGCACCCCGAACTGGAGTTCCGCCTGGATCGCGCCGAGACCGCCCTCCAGAAGCTGGGGCACACCGCCAAGGCCAGCGCCCTGGACGAGAGCGACTTCGCCAATTCCTTCTTCGACCTCACCGATGTGCTGGGCACCGCGCTCATGGACACCGGCGAAGGCGAGGAAATGCACGACGCCACCCATGTGGTGGAAAAGATCCAAAGCGTGGACGAGCTGTTCAGCGCCTTCCGTGAAGGCGTCGAGAAACAGGTCAAGGGCGATGACTATGACACCCACTACAACCTGGGCATCGCCTACAAGGAAATGATGCTCATCGATCCCGCCATCGAGGAGTTCAAGATCGCCATGGGCGACCCGGAGCGCACCCTCGAGTGCTGCTCGATGCTCAGCATCTGCGAGCAGGCCCGGGGTGACCTCGGGGCCGCTGTGGAATGGCTGCGCCAGGGCATCCTGGCCCCTGGCTTCCCCCCTGAGGACAGCGTCGGTCTCCGCTACGACCTGGCCGAGATCTACCTCCAGCAGGGCCACATCGCCATGGCGGCCGAGGAGTTCCAGGTCGTCTACGACATGGACCCCGATTACCGGGATGTGGCGGCGCGGTTGGCGTAGCAGTGCAAAAAATGGGACAGGATTGACAGGATGAAAAGCTGGATGAACAGGATTCAAGTGATTCTGTTTTAATCCTGTTCATCCTTCAAAATCCTGTAAATCCTGTCAGCGCTTTTTTGGTCATCCAACGACCCGGCTCCCGCTCACTCCCCAAGGCTGCAGGGCCTGTAACGCGGGCTGGACGGGTTTGCCGGGGCGCTGGAGTTGGGTGACTTCGAGGGCGCCGTCGGGCGTCGTCAGCCAGGCTCCCTCCTTGCTCCACACGAGCTGCCCTGGATCGCGGTAACAGGCGCGAAGGGCCCCCACACCACAGACCTTGAGGATCTGGCCCTCCATCTGCAGTTCCGACCCGGGCCAGGGCCACAGGGCCCGGACCTGGCGGTGGAGGTCCGCGGCGGGACGCCGCCAGTCCAGGCGGCCCATGTCCTTGCGGAGCTTCGAAGCGTAGGTGGCCAAGGCGTGGTGCTGTTCCACTGGCTTGCCGCACCCGCACAGCAGGAGAGGCAGCTGGTCCATGAGCAGGTCGGCGGCGTCCACGGCCAGGGCCGCCAGCAGGCTCTCCGCCGTATCCTCCTGGCTGATGTCCCGGTGGCTCTGGGCCAGCACCGGGCCCTCGTCCAGCCCTTCGGTCAGGCGCATGAGGCTGACACCGGTCTCCTCGTCCCCAGCCAACAGGGCGTGGTTCACGGGGGCCGCGCCACGCCAGTGGGGCAGCAGGGAAAAGTGCAGGTTCCACACGCCAAGCGGGCAGGAATCCAGCATCCAGCGGGGCAGGAGATGGCCGTAGGCGACGACCACGGCAAGGTCGATCTTCAGGGACTCCCATAGCGCGCGGGTCTCTGGAGCCTTCCAACTCAGGGGCTGGTGGACCGTCAAGCCCAGGGCCAAGGCAGCGGCCTTCACCGGTGGGGCCTCGACATGGCGGCCCCGGCCAGCCGGCCGGTCGGGGTTCGAGAACACCGCTTCCACACCCTCCTCGGCGAGGGCCCTCAGGGCCGGAACGGCCGCCCGGGGGGTCCCGAGGAAGGCGATGCGGGTCATGGCTAGCCTCTGCTTTGTTTCTGGTACTTCCGCTGGATGACCTGCCGTTTGACCGGCCCGAAGTACTCGACAAAAAGCCGGCCCCTCAGGTGGTCGATCTCATGGCAGAAGGCTCGGGCCAGAAGATCCTCACCCTCCAGTTCGTGCCAGGAGCCATCCTTGGCCCGGTTGCGGATCGCCACCTTCTGGGGTCGCTCCAGCACTTCGCGGATGCCGGGAATGGACAGGCAGCCCTCCGTGCCCACCTGGACGCCTTCTTCTCGGACGATCTCGGGATTGATGAGAACCAGCTTCTCCGCCGGATCCTCCCCGCAGGAGCAGTCGATGACCGCCAAGTTGAGGTTGACCCCGACTTGGGGAGCAGCGAGGCCAACGCCCTCCTCATCAAGGGCGGTTTCAAACATGTCGGCCACAAGTTGTTCAAGGTCCGGGGTCCAATCCCCTACGTCCTCACTGTTCTTCTTGAGGCGGGGATCCCCCCAGGTGATGACGGGCAAGACGGCCATGCAAACGCTCCAGCATTCCAGTGTAATCCATCGCCGTTCCCCGGGTAATCTGGGAGGTCCGTACCCTGGAGCCCCGCATGCTTCGTTCCTTTCGCCAGGTCTTCAAATCGAACCGCACGCCCATGGCCGCGGTCATGATCGTGGTCCTCCTGGGCCTGGTGGCCTACCTGGCCCCCTCCGGCCGAGTGGATACGCCCGATACCGTGGTCGCGCGGGTCTACGGTCGCGAGATCCTTCTCCGCGACATGGCCGAGCACATGCAGGAGCTCTACCAACGGTACGGGAAGCAGGCCAGCCCGGAGGCCCTCAAGCCCTTCATCCAGTCCCAGGCCCTGCGCGATCTCATGAACCAGAAGCTCATGGAAGAGTTGGCCGCCCGACATCACGTGGTGGTGACCGATGAGGAGGTCGGCGCCCGCCTGCGGGCCTTCCTGCGTCAGTACCCCATGCTGCTGGATGCCAAGGGCAACCTGAAATCCAACGCCGAGCTCAAGCAAGTCTTCCAGGACACCGGCTTCAACCCGACCATGCAGGAGCGGGCCATCCGCAGCGAGCTGCTCCGCACCAAGCTGGTCCAGCAAGCCGCCCTCAGGGTCCCCGTGGACGAAGGCTGGCTCGCCGTGGAGAACCGCCTGCGGAACGAGAAAGTCGCCTTCCAACAGGCCACCCTGTCTGTGGTTTCCGCTTCGGTCGCCGATCCCGGGGATGCCACGCTCGAGGCCTTCTACAAGGCCGGGGGTGACCGGTTTCTGCAGCCACCCCGGCGGGTCATCCAGTACGTGGCCGTGGATCGAGCCTCTCTGGGCAAGGACGTCCAAGTGGACGATGCCGCGCTGAAAGCGGCCTTCGAAGCCCGCAAGGGGGACTATCTGGAGCTGAAGGCCCGCCACATTCTCTACAAGGCCGAAGGTGAGGCCCAGTTCCAGGAAGCCACGGCCAAGGCCCAGCTTCTGCGCGAGCGTCTTGTGAAGGGCCAGGACTTCGCCAAGGCCGCCGAGGAGCTCAGCGAAGATCCCAGCGCCAAGGGCAACGGCGGCGATCTGGGCTGGTTCCGGTTCCCCCAGATGCAGAAACCCTTTTCCGAGGCCGCTGCAGCCCTCAAGCCTGGCGAGATCAGTCAGCCCGTGCGCACCATCTACGGCATCCACCTCATCAAGCTGGAAGGGCGCCGCGAAAAGAAATTCGAGGACGTGAAAGCCGAGCTGGCCAAGGAAATCTCCGACAGCCGGTTCACGGCCCGGGCCCAGGAACGTCTTGAACAGATCCGCAAGCGCGCCAACGGCGGAGACCTTGCCGCCGCCGCCAAGAGCCTCGGCAGCCCGGCCCAGCTCAGCCTCCCCTTCAGCAACGAGCCTTCCGCCCAAGTGGAGGGCCTGCCCGAACTGCCCCAGATCGCCAACGAGGTCTTCCGGCTGAAGGTGGGCGACGTCTCCAAACCCCTGGCCTTTGCGGATCGCCACCTGCTCTTCCGGGTGCAGGAGGAGCGTCCGGAAGCCGTGCCGCCCTTCGCTGAGATCCGCGCCAAGGTGCTCGCCGCCTACCGCCTTGAAGAGGCGCGCAAGCAGGCTGTGGCCAAGGCCCAGCAGGCCCTCCAGTCCGGCGGCCTTTCAGCCATGGGACCCGTCACGGATCAGGCTGCTGCACCCCTCAGTGGACTCCGTGACCTGGTGGCCCATCCGGGCATCCGCAAGGCCCTGCTGGACACACCTATCGGCCAGACCACGCCCATCCTCTGGACTCAGGATGGCAAAGTCTGGGCGGCCCGCATCACCTCCCGTGAACCGGCCCCACCCCTTACATTCGAGACCCGGCGCGCCCTCATCCAGGAGATCCAGACCTCGGAAGCTCAGAAGCTTCTCTCCGCTGAACTGCAGTCCCTGGACCAGCAGGGCCGTATGCGCCCAGGTTTCAGCAGCTTCTGGGGGCAATTCAACGGCATCTACATCAACACCAGCGCCGCGCAGGTGTCGGTGGAAGAGTAGCCATCAGCGGCACAGCCTCCCAGAGCATCTGAAGGTGGGTGTGCATGGGATTGGACAACAGCTGTTCAATGGGTCCCTGGCACACCGGGCGACCCGCGCGCAGCACGATCAGTCCATCACAAAGGATCCTCACCAGGGGCAGCTCATGGCTCACCAGGAGCAGGGCCGTCCCCTCGGCCTTCACCTCGCGCAGTACAGCCAACAGGTGCCCCGCCAGGGTGGGATCCAAGGCCGAGAAGGGTTCGTCCAGGACCAGCAGAGCCGGTTCCAACATGAGGGAACGGCCCAGGCAGATCCGCTGAGCCAACCCGCCTGACCAGGCCGCGGGGCGCTGATCCAACGCCGCCACCGGGAATTTCATCCGCGTCGCCATGCGGGCCGCGGCCTCCCGGCGTGAGCCCGCATCCCCGCGCCGCCATACCTCCAGGGGCTCCTGGAGGATCTCCCAGCCCGTACGGTGGGGCGGCAGGCTGGCCAGGGGATCCTGAAAGACTGCCTGGATGTGCGGGCGGCGGAGCCGCCGTTCCCGCTCCGGGAGCGGCGACCAGGGCACGCCTTCCAGCGCGATCTGGCCCTCGTTGGGTTCCAGGAGGCCCAGCACCAGGTTCAGGAGCGTGGTTTTCCCCGCGCCGCTCTCCCCCACCACCCCCCAGGCTTCGCCGGGGGCGAT
>JAVBYJ010000001.1 GCA_030824075.1 Geothrix sp. | reverse complement strand
GGGTCTGCTTTTCCTGCTTCAGGTGGATCACGCTGCCATCGCCTGACGTCTGGAAGAGCACTCCCTGGAGATCCGTGAAATGCAGCTGGATCTCTGCCTCCCCCATCTGCTTGTTCTCAAGGGCATAGGTCATGCTGGACGCGGTCAGGTGCTGGGCCCCCAGGGGCGTGGACTCCATGATGTGGATCTGGCCGTTCTCAGACACCCAAAAGGCTGAGTCTGGGGAGCCTGGTGGATGCCAGGGGGGGACACCGGGGCGCAGAAACCGTGCCTTGGCGTCGTCGGTCATCCTTTTCCGTATGGACTGCTGTAACTGGGCCGCCTTTGGCACCAAAAGATGGGCGTTGATGGTGGCCAGGACAAAAAGGCTCGTCGCCATGATCAACCAGGGGGTGGTCCAGGTTCTCCGTCCAGCCCCAAGGCCCTGGGCAGCCATCAACTCCGACCCCTCCATCATGTACTGCGTCCCCATGAGCCCCCCAAGAACGGCCGCCATGGGCAGGACCATGGCCAGAGTCTCGGGAAGCGAGAAGAGGAGAAGCGGGAACATCCAACGCAGGGGTGCCCCCTGCGAAAAGATCTCCTTTGAAATGGCGACCATTTCCCAGGACAGCAAGAGGAAGCCATAGAACAGCAAGGCCCCGAGGAAGGGGACAGCCCAGCGGCGAAGGACGTATCGGGTCAAGATAGACGGCAAGGGAGTCCCGGATTTAACTTTCGATAATGTATATTATGTAACCTTAAACAAACAGAACATGATCGCAAGTTGGCTCATAAGACCTTGGATGCCAACAGATCATGGATATGGATGACCCCGCTCGGCAGCCCTTCCCGGGTGGCGATGAGGAACGTGATCTTGCGGGTCTCCATGTCTCCTGCCGCCTCGACGGCCAGAGCATCCTCACTGATTGTTACGGGTCTTCCCGACATGATTTGCATGGCCGTTAGGCTTAGGGGGTTCTGACCTTGTTGCTCGGCTGCGGCCAGAGCTCGCCGAAGGTCCCCATCGGTGATGACCCCGAGGAGGGTCTCCCCGTCCATGACGCTGGTCATGCCCAAGCGTCCGTCTGTCATGGCCTTCAGGATGCCTGTTAGGGGTGCGGCAGCCGTGACGCGCGGCCATTCCTTATGCATTAAGGATTTAACCTTCATGAGTTTAGCGCCCAAACTGCCAGCGGGATGATTCAGCGCGAAGTGGTCTCGAGTGAATCCCCGCTGCTCCATGAGGCAGGCCGCCAAGAGATCACCCCATACGAGTTGAAGGGTGGTGCTGGCCATGGGGGCAAGTTCGAGGGGGCAACCTTCGCCCTGGGGTAGTCGGTAGCCGAACGTCCATTGAGCGGTCTGCCCGAGGCTGCTCTCCGCCCGGGCGGTAATGGCCGCAATGGGAATGCCCAACCGGAGGAGGCTTGGAAGCAGTCGGACCACCTCCTCGCTCTCTCCACTGTTGGAAAGGGCGAGGATGGAATCAGCGTCCGTAACCATTCCAAGATCACCGTGAAGGGCCTCGGCGGGGTGGAGGAAGAAACTCGGGCATCCGGTCGAAGCTAGGGTCGCCGCGATCTTTTGAGCAATGAGTCCAGACTTGCCCATGCCGGTGAGCACCACACGTCCACTTCTGCCCAGGACCATCTGGACCCAGGTTTCGACAGCCTCTGAATCCCAGGATTCCCGCACGTGTAAGAGTCCCGCGCGGGCCGCGTCCAACACGGCATTTCCCGCATCCAACGATCCTGCCCCCTGGTTCTCATCTTTCACTGTTTTGACTCCGATGCGGTGGCGAGTAAGGTGTCCATGCTACCAGCCATTTTTCCCCTCTTCCCCCTGCCCCGGGTCGTGCTCTTCCCGCAGACCTTTCTCCCGCTCCATGTATTCGAGCCCAGGTACCAGGAGATGGCGGTGGATATCCTCAACTCCCACCAGCAGCTGGTGATTTCACTCATGCGTGAAAACCCGGATCCGGGGTCCCTCGGCGAGACCACGCCGATCTTCGACGTGGGGTGTCTCGCCGAAGTCGTGCGAGCTGAGCCCCTCACCGGAGGAAGGTGGAACCTGCTTCTCCAGGGGAAGGATGCCGTTCGCCTCTTGGATGAGCTTCCAGGAAAGCCCTATCGTCAGGTGCAGGTCGAGGTGCTTCCCTTTGATGCCTCCCAGCTCTGGCCCGGCCCGCACCGCCACCGGCTCATGGAGATGCTCCATCTCTACGCGGCCTCCGAAGGGGTCGAACCTCAGCTGAAGGAGCTTCTGGACCTCCCCCTCGAGGACGCGGGGCGCTTGAACACCCTGGCCATGGCCCTCGATTTTGAACCCACAGAACGTCAGTTCCTGCTCGAGTCCAGCGACCTTCCCACCCTGGCCGACCGCATGCTCCAGTTGCTGGATTTCGCCGTGGGAGGACGGGCCATCCAGGGCCTGTGATCCGAGATCCGGTTCGCGTCTCCTCGTTTGCTACACTGGCTCCGGCCCTGTAGCTCAGCGGTCAGAGCTGGCGGCTCATAACCGCTTGGTCGTGGGTTCGAACCCCACCGGGGCCACCATTTTGCAGAATTGCAAAATAGGACGGCATCGACAAAGTCGATGGCCGCCCGAAGGGCGAGGGCACAGGAGGTGCCCTCGTCACCATTTTGCAGGAAAGCAAAATAGGACGGCATCGACAAAGTCGATGGCCGCCCGAAGGGCGAGGGCACAGGAAGTGCCCTCGTCACCATTTTGCAGGAAAGCAAAATAGGACGGCATCGACAAAGTCGATGGCCGCCCGAAGGGCGAGGGCACAGGAAGTGCCCTCGTCACCATTTGCCAGGATTCGCCAATAGGACCGGCGCCAACGGCGACGGCCCGAAGGGCGCAGGCACACGATGTGCCTGCGTCACCATGCCTATACGATCCATTTCCGCAGTTCATCCTCCGCGAAGATCAAGTGAGCCAACATCGCGGCAGATGCGGCCTGGGGTGAGCGGGACCGGATGGCTTCGAGGATCTCGGAATGCTGGTCAATGATCTTCTGGGCGTTTTGAATGTTGTCCTGGTAGAGCTGCCGCCGGGCCACGGAGTTGGCCTTGGCAAACTCCTCTGAGACGGTCTTGAAGAGCTTGGTCAGGAGGCTGTTGTGGGTGGCTTCGGCCACGGCGTAGTGGAAGGCTGCGTCGAACTCCTCGCCCTTTTCGGGATCCTGCACATTGAGCCGTTCCCGCATGTTCTCCAGCATGGACTCAATCTGGTCGAGTTCCTCTAGGGTCGCTCGTTGAGCCGCCAGGCTCGCCGTGGCTGTCTCGAAGATCCGGCGCATCTCGAACATATCGAGGAGTGAACTGCGTTCCACGGCCAGGAACATCGCCAGAGGGCGGATGATGTCGTCGGCATCGGTGCTTCGGACAAACGTGCCCTCTCCTGGGCGGATGTCAATGACTCCCAGCATTTCCAGCGTCCGGATGGCCTCTCGCACAGAGGCGCGGCTGACCTGGAACTGTTCTGCCAGCTCCCGCTCTGCCAGCAGACGATCCCCGGGCTTCAGGTTGCCGTTGGTGATGAGCTGCTTGATCTGCTCCACGATTTCTTCGTAGAGGCGTTTGGTCTTAATGGGGGTGAAATCCATGGGTTCACTTTGCCTGAAAAGTATAAATGTTGTTAGGAGAGATACATGTAAAGTGTGATCAAAAGCGCCGCTCTAAACTATGGTCTGACCACTAGACCCATTGTAACCTTCGTCCAAGATCTTTTCCAAAACCCTACCTACCCATCTTCTACCCCCCCCTCTGGAGGCTGCATGACCCCCTGGACCCAAGTCTATTCCCCCGTCATGGGGAATATCTTCCTTTCCGCACTGGTGGCCGCTTTGCCGGTCTTCGTGCTGCTGGGCTTTCTGGCCAAGCATGTCAAGGCCCACTACTCAGCCATTCTAGGCTTGGTCACATGCCTGCTGGTCGCGATCCTCGTCTACAAGATGCCCGCGGGCATGGCCAGCATGGCGGCCGTCCACGGTGCGCTGTTCGGCCTGTTGCCCATCGGCTGGATCGTGCTGAACGCCATTTTCATCTATGACATCACGGTGAAGTCAGGCGATTTCGAGGTGGTGAAACACTCCATCGCCGGCCTGGCCGGGGATCGCCGCATCCAGGCCCTGCTGATCGCCTTCAGCTTCGGCGCCTTCATCGAGGGTGCGGCTGGCTTCGGAACGCCTGTGGCGATTTCTGCCGCCATGCTGATCGGTCTGGGCTTCCGTCCCCTCCAGGCCGCGGGTCTGGCCTTGATCGGCAACACCGCTCCCGTGGCCTATGGTGCGCTGGGTAGCCCGCTCATCGCCCTCGCGGGCGTGACGGGCCTGCCTTTGGATATGTTGAGCGCCGCTGCGGGCCGCATTCTGCCCATCTTCTCGCTAATCGTGCCCTTCTGGATCATCTGGACCATGGCCGGACGCAAGGCCATGTTGGAAGTCTGGCCCGCCTGCCTCACCGCCGGTGGCAGCTTCGCCATCGCACAGTTCCTGGTGAGCAACTACCACGGGCCCTGGCTGGTGGACATCATCGGCGCCATCATCTCCATGCTCTCCCTCGTCATCCTGCTCAAGTTCTGGCAGCCCAAGAACATCTGGCGTTACGAGCATGAGCGCGAGGAAGCCCATGCGGTGAAGGTCGAGCAGGCCACGGGCAAGGTCGTAAAGGCCTGGATGCCTTGGGTGTTCCTGTCCGTGTTCGTGTTCGCCTGGGGCACCCCCCAGGTCAAGACATTCCTGAACGGCGGCACCAAGACCGCGCCCAACTTCCTCAGCGGCTACACCGTCAAGAATTTCGAAATCCCCCTGCTGCACAAGAACGTCATCAAGGCCCCTCCGGTGGTCGCCAAGCCTTCGGCCGAGGCCGCCATCTGGACCTTTAACTGGCTTTCCCTCACAGGCACCAGCCTCCTTCTCGCGGGCATCTGCAGCGGCTTGCTGGTAGGTTTCGGCCCTCTGGAACTGCTCAAAATTTTCGGCAAGACCGTCAATCGCGTGAAGATCTCCCTGCTCACCATCGCCGCCATGCTGGCGTTGGGCTTCGTTTCCAAGTCCGCAGGCCTGGACGCCACCATGGGTCTGGCCTTCGCCAGCACGGGCATGCTCTTCCCCTTCTTCAGCGCCATGCTGGGCTGGTTGGGCGTGGCCCTGACGGGCAGTGACACCTCCTCCAACGTGCTCTTCGGCGGCCTTCAGAAGATCACCGCCGAACAGCTGGGCCTGAACCCGATCCTTACCGCCGCCGCCAACACCACCGGCGGTGTCATGGGCAAGATGATCGACGCCCAGAGCCTCGTGGTGGCCTCCGTGGCCACCAACCAGCAGGGCGAGGAAGGCACCATTCTTCGCTACGTGTTCTTCCACAGCCTGGCCCTGGCCGCCATGGTCGGCGTCGTGATCTTCCTCTACGCGAAGGTCCTGCCTGCCAAC
>JAVBYJ010000013.1 GCA_030824075.1 Geothrix sp. | reverse complement strand
CCCCCACGCTGCTCCGGTACGAGTCACTCGGGGGACTGCTCCGCGTTTTCCGCCAGAACCCTGCCCGGGACCCCCTTCGCCTTCAGGCTGCGGTGGAGCTTTGCCGCAGAACGACCCTGCCCCTTGCGGGAGGGGCGCTTCTGCTGCTCGGGATTGCCCTTGGATTCGGTCACCCCAGGTTCTATCGGGGTGGGGCCGTCGCCAAGAGCCTGGGGGTGATCCTGCTTTATTATTTAATCATGAAATACTTTGAAAACATGTGGTTGAGTGAAAAAATTAAAACAGTATCCCCCATGCTCATTCTTCCCCTTCTTTTCCTCGTGGGGGGATGGTTCATTCTCAACCGCAGGCTCGCCCCGCACCGGTCGATCGGGATGAAGGATCACCCGGTCTGGATGCACTTGGCCCAGCGCCTTCCGATCGCTCGCCTGTGGGTTGCCTTCGAAGACAAGCGCAAATCCCTCCTGCGCTGGATTCATGGAAGGGGTACCAAACGCGGCATCTTACGTCACTGGGCCATGCTTGGATGGTGGCGCAACTGGGGTCTTACCCTGGGGAGCCTGTTGGCCCTGGACCTCCTGATTGAATTCTCGGGCCTTGCCGGAGATCTTTCTAAGAATCACGTTCATTACTCTGTATTCATTAAATATTGGATCTGGAATCTGCCCCCATTCCTGGAGGTGGCGCTCCCCATTTCCTTTCTTCTCGGAACGATGCTGGCGCTTTCCGAAGCGGCCATGAATCGGGAATGGTTGGCCATCCGCGCCGGTGGCGTCAGCCTGGTCCAATGGATCGGGGCGAGCCGCCTCGCCTGGGGGGGGGTTGCCCTTCTCACCCTCTGGATCCAGGCTGGCGCGGCCCCGGTGGCGAGGGGGCACGCCCGCGCCCTGTACCGGGAGATCCTGAACCGCCCCACGGCAGTATCCACGACTAACCCTTGGATGTATTTGGGTTCCACGGGTGTCCTCTGGCACCTGTCCGCGGATGTTCGGTGGGGTTTCCCCCTGAAAACGCCTGGGGAGGCTCCGATCCTTCTCCGTTGGCGACCCGGGGCAGACCGCTCCGAAGCGCTGGCCTGGGGTGGTTCGCATCTCGTCGAGGGCCCGGCCACCGAGAAGCTCTTCCCCGCCCGTGCGCTCCAGACCGCACCTTCCGCCGAGCAGGCCCGAACCATCGACCTGTTGGAGTGGCAGCGCTGGGCCCCCGACCCGGAGCGGTCCTACCTTCTCTGGAGCCGTCTCATTGGGTGGCTTGCCGGCCCCCTTCTGGTCATGGCCATGCTCTCCTTTGCCTTTCCGGGTCCCCGTCAAGGCCGTGGGCAGGCCATCGGGACCGGGCTGGTGGCCAGCCTGGTCTTCCTGGGATTGCAGACCTTGTTCGGGGGGGCGGCTCGAGCCTCCGAGATCCCTGCTTTCTGGGGCATGGTGGCGCCCCTGCTCCTGCTCCTTTGTTTTTCCCTCATCAGGGTCGCTCGGCTGAGGACATGACCCTGGCTCAGGCCGTGTCACCATTTCAGGTGGACCCTGTCGCCCTGCTCTGCGAAGAATGATCGTTCTGAACCTCCGACGCGACTCCTGGCTTGGGAGGCCGCGCCCCCAAGCCACATTGATGACGGACCCCAAATGGACATGAATCGACCCCCTGAATACCCCCTGGACCCGTCGTTCTTTGAGACTGCGACCACCCACTTTCGCCTCTTCTTCGTGCTCATGGGCTGGTACCTGGTGCTCGGGTTCCTGGTACGTGTGGGGCTCTGGGCCACATTCGGCCGAGAGGCCCAGGTGGCTGCGGTGTCGCTGCTCTGGGTGGTGCCGGCGGGTGCTGTCTCTGATCTCATCCAGTGCCTGTACCTGCTCGCGCCGCTGACCCTGTATTTGTGGCTAAAGAGCGGCCGCGCCTCCCGCGGAAGGTTCGGGAAAACCACCTTGCCCGCGATGACCTTCCTCTGGATGCTGAGCCTGTTGTTCATTGGTGCCTGCGAATACTTTTTCTTCGAAGAATTCAATGCACGCTTCAATCTTGTCTCTGTGAATTATTTGATGTATCCAACAGAAGTTGCAGGAGATATCTGGTCCGAATACCCGGTGGTGAAGATCCTGATGGCCTGCGCCCTGATCGCCGCCTTGTCCGTCTGGGCGTTCAGGTCCCAGCTGCGCATCGCCCTGTCCCGGCCATTCAGCTTTCGAGCACGGAGCCTTTTCATGGCCGCCTATGCTGGAGCTCTGGTGCTCGCCATCTGGTGGATTCCCACCAGCCTCTTCGGGCTATCTTCGAACCGGGTCACCAATGAGCTCGCCGCGAACGGCCCATCGAGTTTCTTCAGGGCCCTCCGAACCAGTGAGATCGAATACCACGCCTATTACGCCACCCGGCCCAAGGCGGAGAATCTGAAGACGCTGGTGGACCAACTCTCGACGGGCGGAGGAACCTTCACGCGGCTCTCCGAAGGCCGCCTGGACCGGCAATTCCAGGCCAGGCCTGGAGGCCTCGGGAAACTCAATATTGTGTTGATCTCCAGCGAATCCTTCGGGGCAGAATTCAGCAAGCTGTACGGCTCGAACCGGGACTGGACCCCAGAATTCGACCTCACGGCGCAGAAAGGCCTCTGGTTCAGGCATGTGTATGCCACGGGAACCCGCACGGTTCGAGGACTTGAAGCCATCTCCGCCTCGATCCCTCCGGTGCCCACCGAGTCGATTCTGAGACGCCCCGGAAATGAATCCATTGCCACCCTCGGCAAGGTGCTGCGAGGCCATGGCTACCAGACCGCGTTCCTCTATGGCGGGTATGGCTATTTCGACAACATGAACGAATTCTTCAGGAGTAATGGGTACGATGTCCTCGACCGGACCAACCTGAAGACCAAACCCCGCTTTGAAAACATCTGGGGAGTCTCGGATGAGGATCTCTTCGATATGGCACTCGGCTATGCCGATGAGCGCGCTCGTACGGGGAGTCCCTTCTTCATCCACATCATGAACACTTCCAACCATAAGCCCTATACCTTCCGTCCGGGACTCGAGACCGCCGGGGTGAAGGCTTCCGGGGGTGGGCGGGAATCCGGTGTGCGTTACGCGGACTTTGCTCAGGGCCGGATGCTGCGCGAGGCGGAGAAACACCCCTGGTTCAACGACACGGTGTTCATCATCATCGCTGACCACGGGGCAAGGGTTTACGGGAAGCAGGAAATTCCCCTCAAGACCTATGAGATCCCCCTCCTCTTCTACGCCCCGAAACACATCGTTCCTAAAAGAGCGGACGGTCTCATGTCCCAGATCGATCTGGCTCCAACCCTCATGGGCCTTCTGGGCCTCCCCTATACGGCACCCTGGTTTGGCCAGGACGTGCTGAACACCCCCGAGAAGGGGCGCGTCCTCCTCTTTAACCACAACCATCATGTGGCTTTGATGAAGGACGGAACATTAACCATTCTTGGACTTCATGGCTCCATCGAATCCAAACGCTACGATCCCGAGCACGATACCTATGGCCCAGCCATGAAGGATCGCCGGAATGATGATCTTGCCATCGCCTACTACCAAACGGCATATGAGCTATTCAAATCAAAAACCTATAACTAGGATGTTTAAGCATCCATGCCATTGGAGATCCGGCCGGTGAGTGACCTTTTGATCCGGACGCTGGAAGCCCTCCGGGAGCATCCCACCCTCCGCCCTGGGGACAGGGTCCTCGCGGCCATGTCAGGGGGAGTGGACAGTTCGGTCATGGCCGCCCTGCTCCACCGGGCTGGGTATGAGGTGATCGGCATTTCCATGCAGCTTTTCGACAAGAAGGCCACTCAAGCTTCTGAGGGGAAGTGTTGCACTCTTGATGATTTCCAGGACGCCCGACGGGTCGCTTTTGAGGCTGGATTCGCCCATTACGTCATGGATTTCGAAGCCCGCTTCCGGGAGACGGTGATCGAAGGGTTCATCCAGGGATACCTAGATGGGGAAACCCCCAGTCCTTGCATACGGTGCAACCAGCACCTCAAATTCTCTGCCCTGATGGAACGAGCGGAGTCGCTCGGCGCAGCCTACGTGGCCACGGGCCACTATTCAGCCATCACCCGGTCGGGGGGACATTGGCACCTCCGCAAAGCATTCGATCCCGCCAAGGACCAGAGCTACTTTCTCTTTCACCACACCCAGGCCACCCTCGCCAGAACGCTCTTCCCTCTCGCTCATCTCAGCAAACCCGAGGTTCGGCAGCTGGGGGGTGAACTGGGCCTGCACCTGGCGGAGAAACCTGAGAGCCAGGAGATCTGCTTCGTGACCCAAGACCGGTATGACGTGTTCCTGGAATCGGAAGGCCGGGATCCGGGACGGGGGGAGGGCGATATTCGCCACTTGGACGGCCGCCTTCTGGGACGCCATCAGGGGTACTGGCGCCATACCGTGGGCCAGCGGCGCGGTCTGGGTGTGGCCCATGCTGCTCCCCTTTATGTTGTGCGCATTGAACCTGCCTCCAACACGGTCTGGGTGGGGTCCGAGTCGGATCTGATGGGCCGTGAGCTGGTGGCGCGCGAGCTCAACTGGATTCACGGTGTCCCCACCGACCCCCTGGCCTGTGAGGCCCGTATCCGCAGCCGCTCTCCTGAAGCTGAGGCCCTGGTCATTCCCCTGCCGGATGGCCGTGCCAAGGTCGCCTTTGCCGATCCTCAGCGGGCCATCGCACCCGGACAGGCGGTGGTCTTCTACCAGGATGGCGAGGTGCTTGGCGGGGGCTGGATCGACGGAACCGGCCTGTGATCCCCACCCAACGGTCCGCCCGCTAGCCTTCAGGGATGGATAATTACCGCTTCTGGGTCCAGGCCCACCCCTTCCTTTCCGCTGCCTTTCAGTTCGGCCTCCTCGGCACTCTGGGCGAGGTGGCGGCCGCCAGCCTGAAGGCCCGCCGCCCGGCCCTGCCCTGCACGCCTCCCCAACTGCTGGCCAAGGTCCTGGCCTGGGCCCTGCTCGGCCTGATCATCAAGGCTGGGTTCGTTGGCATGAAGGGCTTCACGGGCGCCCTCCTCGATCATCACATCCTTCCCAGCGCCCTGGGCTCAGGCCTCGGCCGGGCCTTCGCGTTGTCCACCCTCACGAACGTCTTCTTCGGGCCCCAGATGATGCTCTTCCACCGGCTGGAGGACAATCTCATCCTGCGTCGGCGTGGCTTTGACGGCATGGCCCCTGCCCTTCGCACCCTGGTCTGGTTTTGGATCCCCGCCCACACCCTTACCTTCAGCCTGCCTGCGGAATTCCAAGTCGGTCTGGCCGCCATCTGGTCGCTGGCCCTGGGCCTCATCCTCGGACTGGCCGCGACCCGTCGAACGACCCTCAGCCCCTTCCCGATTCCGCCCGTGGAGGTTCCATGACCGGACCCGCATTCCAGGATCACTACCCCGAGAACGTCGCCCATTGTTACGGATGCGGGAGGTTGAATGAGCGGGGGCTCCAGATCCGCACCCACTGGGAGGGCGAGGAATCCGTCACGCGGTTCCACCCCCGCCCCGAGCACACGGCCGTCCCGGGTTACGTCTACGGCGGCCTCCTCGCCTCCCTGGTGGACTGCCACGGCACGGGTACCGCTGCGGCGGCGATGTACCGGCAGGAGGGGCGGCCCATGGACACCCTGCCGGCCTTCCGCTTCGTCACCGCCTCTCTGCATGTGGACTACCTGCGCCCCACGCCGATGGACGTCGAACTCGAGATCCGGGGCCGGGTGAAGGAGATCAAGGGCAGGCGCGTGGTGGTCGAGGCCACCGTGTCCGCCCACGGCCAGGTCACCGCCCGTGGGGAGGTGGTGGCTGTGCAGATGCCGGAGCACTTCAACGCGGGGGCCTGAGGGCGAATTCGCCTCCGTTCAGCGCAAAAAGCCCCCTTGCGGGGGCTCATCTGGAGGCGCCGATCGGAGTCGAACCGATGCATACGGGATTTGCAGTCCCGGGCCTTACCACTTGGCTACGGCGCCTTGCGAGGGTGCGGTGAAGCTTTCAAACATCCGGGCCGCTTGCGCGGCCCGGGCGATGGAGCGGGTGATGGGATTTGAACCCACGACTTCAACCTTGGCAAGGTTGCACTCTACCACTGAGTTACACCCGCGTGAGACATCAAGACTAGCAATGGCGCGCTGTCCGGTCAACGGTCATTTTCACGGACCACCTCCTGTGGTCCGCCCTTCGGGCCTGCTTTCCGCAGGTGGCCCTCCGCTCCTGCTCCGGCCTCACGGACCACCTCCTGTGGTCCGCCCTTCGGGCCTGCTTTCCGCAGGTGGCCCTCCGCTCCTGCTTCGGCCTCGGCGTGGCACGCGCCGCAGAGGCCGAAGAGCATGAGCTGATGCCGCGTGATTTGGAACCCTGAGAGGACTTCCAGATTCCGGAGGGATTCCTCGAGACCGCAGGCGTCCACCTCCGCCGTGCGGCCGCACCGCTCGCACTGGAGATGGTGATGGTGGTGGCGGGAGTCGCAGCGGACAAACCGCATCACCTGGTCCGATCCAAGGATGCCTTCGGCCCAGCCCTCGCGCACGAACCGCTCCAGGTTGCGGTAGACCGTGGGAAGACCGGATCGGCGTTCTGGCACGCGTTCCCAGATCTCCTCCACCGTCAGGGGACGATCTGAATCTTTCAGGACGCGCAGGATGCCCTCGCGCTGAGGCGTCTGCCGCATGCCTGCGGCACGGAGGGACGGGGTTGGAGCGGCGGCAGAGTCGGCCATGGCCATAGAATGGCAGATTCGGGCACCATGGTTGCCATGCTCCAGAGAACCTTGGGCCGCATGCGGACGCCAGAGGCCAGCGCCCATTTTCTTCCCCTTTCGTTTCGCCTATTCGCCAGCTTCGGCCTGCTTGTGCTGCACTTTGCCCTCCCTGCGGAGGGTAGAGCCTCGGGTCCCGGGGAGTCCGTCTACCTGATCGCGCTCCTGCTCATGCTGTCTGAGGCCGTTTGGGAATCCGGCCGGGGCCTATGGGCAATGGACCAGCTCTTTCCCACGCCCCGGATCGCCTGGATTCGATGGAATTTGGCCCTGGATCTGGCTCTGGTCACCTTGGTCATCGCCTTCCAGGGCGTGGTCCAAGAGCGATTCTCCACGCTCTACATTTTCCCCGTCCTGGCCTCGGCCTTCTACCTGGGCACGGTGGAGATCGTCTGGGTGGGCGTCCTCTCTTCTCTCACGCATGTGCTGCTGGTCCTGGGATTCACCACCGGGTTGATTCCAGCCTTCGGGCTTTCCGGGGAGATCGCCAACCTGGATTCCGATCGGCTTCCCTTTCTCCTGGGCATCGCCTCTCTGCAGGTTTTCGCGGCCACTCTGGTGGTGGTTCTGACCCGGCGGAACCTTGACCGCCTCCGCACGGATCTCAGCGTCAGCGAAGCCGTTGTCGGCGAGCTGTCCGCCCTCCACCAGCGTGTGGTCGAGTCCATGACCTCGGGCCTCATCACCCTCGATATGAAGGGTCGCGTCACCTCCGCCAATCCTGCGGCCGAGGCCATTCTCGGGCGGAGCATCCCTTCCGGTGCCCTCGTGCAGGAAGTCCTGCCCCTGGGCGACCCGTTGCCTACGCATCGTGGAAGGGAACACCGGTTTGAAGTCGTTCTCCCTCATCCACAAACGGGGCGCCGCCTCCTTGGTGGGCACCTTGCCTCTTTGAGAGGCGCTGCGGGTCGCGAGTCGGGTCAGCTCCTTCTTTTTCAGGACCTTACCGACATTAAGGCCCTGGAGGAGCGCACGCGCATCAGCGAGCGCTTGGCCGCCATCGGGCAGCTGGCGGCTGGGCTGGCCCATGAGCTGAGAAACCCGCTGGCCTCCATCAGCGGCTGTGTGCAGCTGCTGCAGAAAGAGGGGGCTCCAGAGGAGGTTCGTGGCCGCGTGCTCGGCATTCTCGAACGCGAAACCCAGCGGGTGGGCGCCATCGTATCGGACTTCCTCGACTTCGCCCGGCCGGAACCCCCCGCCGGTTCCGTGCTTTTCCTTCCCAGGGTGCTTGAGGAGGTCCGCTCCAGCTGGGAGATGGATCCACGCACCAAGGGGCTCACGCTCGGCATGGGAGTCATCCCTCCGGTTAGCCTTCGGTCCGATCCCGTGGGGCTTCACCGGGTGCTGATGAACCTTCTGAGCAACGCCCGCAAAGCGGTCAAGGGTCTGCCCCAGCCCTCGGTCCGAATGGACATCGAAGCCTCGGCCAGCGCCATCCGGCTGACGGTGACCGATAACGGATGCGGGATGACAGCCGACCAACTGGACCGTTTGTTCGTTCCCTTTGCGGGGAGTTTCGAGGAGGGGTCGGGGCTGGGCATGAGCTTGGTCTACAAGTTCACCGAAGCCATGGGGTGGAGGATCGAGGTCGAGAGCGCGCCCCGCGAGGGAACCCGTGTCGCGCTTTCCCTCGCCCCTTGCCCGGAAGAAGACCCAATGGCATCCCATCCCGTTCAGTCGTAAACTTATCGCAGCTTTCACGCATCAAACTAGGCACACACCCTTGCAGGGTCCACATGGCACCTGCCACAGTGGTTCATCCCCTTTCAGCGCGCGCAGTCCGCCTTCTACTGGGTCCGACTGTCCAGGTTTGAAAGGGGTTCGGCCACCAGCCGATGCCTTTGACATTCTCCGTATCGCCACCTGGGCCAGGATCCGCCATGAACCGGAAGCTCATTCGACCGAACCTCAGTGAATTGAAAGACCGGCTGGGCATCTCCGCCAAGGGGGGCGGAGGCGAGGTCATGACCCCCTCGCCTCCGGCGATCACCCCTGGCGGTGAGCCCAACCCCGCGGTCAATCCCGCTGCTGCGACCGCCCCGCAAGGCCTGGGCAGCCCTCGGCGCAAGATTGCGCCCCCGGAACAGACCAACGCGGAGAGTTTCTATTACCTGAAGCAGATGCAGTCCAAGACGCCGATGGTGATCGTACTTCAGGATGACGAAAAGGTGCGCGGCGTCATCGAGTGGTACGACAAACACTGCCTGAAGATCAACCGGGTCAAGGAACCCAATGTGCTGGTTCCCAAGCACAACATTAAATACATCTACAAGCAGGACGAGGAACCCAGGATCCGACGCAGCCGCTCGACCAAGAAGGAGGAACCTTCGGTGCAAGAGGTCGAGATCCCGGTCTACGATTGAGCCCAGGTAAGTCTTTCTGGGATCTCCATGAGCCGCCGTCCTCGCATTGTCATCAGCCTGGGGGATCCCTGTGGCATCGGCCCCGAACTGCTCCTGGGTGGATTGCCCGCCATCCAGCCGTGGACCGACGTGACGGTGGTCGGTGCCCGGGCCGGGGCGGATCTTTTGGAAGGTCTCCCCGGGAATCGGGTGGCTTGGCGCTGGGTTGAGCCCAGACAGGCCCCACCCCTCGGATTCACCGGTCGGGCCCATGGACTGCAGGTGCTTTCCGTCGGAGAGCACCCCGGGCAGATCCTGGGCGAATGCCTCTGGTTGGATCCCACCCCGGACATCGGACGGGACCAGGTGAAGCTGGGAGAGGGCTCCGCCGCTTCCGGTCAGGCGACGGTGGAAGCGATCCGGGTGGCCGCCCTCATGGTCCTCGGCGGGGTCGCCGATGCCCTGGTGACCCTTCCCATGGCCAAGGCGGCAGCCCACCTCGCGGGATTCGACATCCCCGGCCACACGGAGTACCTCCGGGACCTGTCCGGCACACCCATCACCCGCATGGCCTTCGTAAGCCCACGCCTCAACGTCGTGCTTCACACCGTCCATCAAAGCCTGCGTTCCGTGGTGGAGACCCTTGATGCAGACGCCGTGGCCGAAACCCTCACCTTCGCCGCTGACCGGTTCATCCAGCTGACCGGGAATTCAAATCTCCGGGTGGCCCTGTGCGCCTTGAATCCCCACGCCGGTGAACACGGCGCCTTCGGGGATGAGGAACGGATCCTGGCGGACGCGATCGTTCAAGCCGAGGCTTCCTTCCTGGATTTCCGCGGGGCGGAAGGCAGCCCCTACGCCGCCCAGAGGTCTCCTTTCCCAGCGGGTCCGGCCCCCGCTGGATGGCGGGTCTTCCCCTCCGAAGGCGCGCCCCAGCCCCAACCCACAGGTCATCGCGGGCTCGAAGTCCTCTCCACAGGCGGGTCCGTCGCGGTATCCCGCCCTACCCCCCAGTTTTTCGGCCCTTTGGCTTCTGACAGCGTGTTCCACCGAGCCGCCCGAGGAGAATTCGATCTGGTCGTGGCGCTTTATCACGATCAGGGGCTCATCCCCATCAAACTCCTGGAGCCCGCCCGGGCTGTGAATCTCACCTTGGGCTTGCCTTTCATTCGTACCAGTCCGGACCATGGGACTGCCTTCGACAAGGCCGGAAAGTGGGTGGCGGACTCCCAGAATTTCCTCGAAGCCACGGCGCTGGCGGTGAGGCTGGCGGGCCGGGCGCGGCAGGCCGTGTGGCCCGCGCGGGTGGCCCCGCCCCAGGCATGAACCTCGAGCTGGCCTTCGGTCCCGGAGCCACCGTCAGGCCGCCAAAGCCGGCTGAGGACCGGTTGCCCCGGACCGCCCTTCCGATCCGCCAGGGCCAGCCCCGCCACCTGGAGTCTCACCTGACCCGTCTCCAGTCCGGAGCGATGGTGCTGGGTCACCCCACCCCCTGGCTTTTCGGCATCCAGGCGGATCTCCTGCGGTGGCTGGAAGCGGTCCTCCCCGGCCAAGACGCTGCGCTCCGCCTGATCCTCCACCCAAACCTTGGCTACGTCTTCGCTCGGCTGGAGGCGCTTCCCGGTCCACTCAGGCCCTGCCGACTGGTCCCGATGGCCCATCCCCTGGCGGAGGGGAGATCCGATCCGGCTGCCCCGCACAAGGGGCTGTCGGGCCCCTGGGCTGCCCTGGCATGGGCAGAGGCCCACCGACGCGGAGGTGAGGATGCGCTGCTCCTGTGGCCTGATGGCACCCTCGCGGAAACAGCCATCGCCGCGGTAGGCCTGGAGCTTGATGGCCTTTTCCTTCTCCCGCCCCCGGAAGGGCGCGTGGCCAGTCTCGCTGAACGACTGGAAGTGCCATCCTGGGCCGCTGGAAGGGGGTTGCGGATTGATCAGGCGGCGATCCCCTTGACCCGCGTTCCTAAAGGCCGGCTGTGGTGCATGAATGCCCTGCGGGGCATCTGGCCTGCGATCCTGTTGTGAACCAGTCCTTCCGAGGTTGCCGACCATGGGTTTCGCGGACCTGATCGCCGCTCTGCTCCTTCCCCTCCCTCCGTGGCTGGGGTTCTGGATTTTCCGCCGCAAGGGCCGAGTGGGCCTCAGCTATGGCTACTTCCTCGGAGGCATCCTCGCGGTGCTGGCGCTGCCCTGGGCGCACCTCACTGGGTTCCCCATCCCCGCATCCCAGTTGGGTGGCGCCCTCTTCGGATTCACGCTGTTCCTGCAGGCTCAACGGGAAGGCGTGCAGGGCGTCCGGCGCCTCGCCGTCGGCGTGGGTGGCGCCACGGGTTTCCTGCTTCTGCTGCTCCTTCGCCTGCACCTGCCGTGGCAGGAGGTGGTCCAGTTCTGGGCCGGGGCAGCCCTTGAATCCATCCTTTGGCTGCTCTTCTCGGATCTGGGGTACCGCTGGGCCGCAGGGCGACAGCTGGAGATCCGGATGCCCCTGGTCGGCGCGGCCACGCTCGCCAGCGGCGCCCTCGCCCAGGCGTTCATCCTCCCAGGGGCACCCCATCTGCCCTGGCCTGCGGCGATCCTCTCTGGCGTGCTTCTGGGCTTGGTTGCCCTCCAGCAACTCCTGTGGCTGCGGGGCCAGGGGGCATGGGTCGAAGGGCGCGGCCAGGGACTGCGCATGGCCCTGGCGCTCCTGGAGAGCCGGGCCTCGGGAGACGCCCCTTCCCTCAGCCTCGGTCTCGATCCGCACCAGGCCATGTGGCTCGTGGACGGTGCGGGCCGCATCCTGGAATCCAACGGCCCTTTCAGCCAGCAGGTGGGGCTTCCCAGGCACCGATTGAGGGGTTACGCCTTGGATGCCCTCCTTCAAGGTGGCGACACGCCCGTGTGGGAAGGCATCCAGAAGCAGTTGCTCCAGTATGGCTGCGCGTCCCTGCCGGCCACGCAGGTGAGCGAGGACGGAACCTTCCGTCAGGTGACCCTCGAAGCGTCGGTCTTCGACCGGGGGATGGCCCTGGTTTGGATCAGCGACCCAGCCGTGGGTTCCCTGGCCTTGCGCGGGGGGGGTGGAGCTCTGGAACCCGGTGGCGAGGACGAGGCGCGTCGCCAGACCGTGAATGCCCTGTTCGCCCTGTCTTCAGCCACGGACCAGTTCCGCGCCGGAATCGGCGAGGGGCCTCTGTCAGCGGCGGTGGAACGCCTGGAGACAGCCGCCACCCGCCTCTTTCCGCCAGCCGCACCCATGGGCCCTCAGCCCTTCTTGGATGGCAAGACGGTTCTGGAGGCCCTGCTTCCTACCCTCAGCCACCTCCTTCCAGGTGACAGTTCGCTCCGCGTCAGGGCCGAACCGCTGGCGCTGGCGGTCGATGCCCAAGGCCTTCAGCGGATCGCCACCCACCTCGTCCTGCACGCCCTGGAACGATCGAAGGTGGCGCAACTCGTCGTCGAGTTGGAACCTGTCGATCTGGGTGGTCGGACCTTCGGTCTGCTCTATCTCCGGAATGAGGGCAGACAGGTCCGCTGGCCTCATGCGGTATTCGGCTTGGGGTGGCTTCGGCAGGCCGTTCAGGATGCAGGCGGCCTCCTGGAGCTGGATATGGACAGCCGCAACGGCATTCTTCCTCGGGTCTATCTGCCTTCGGCCAATCCAGAGCGAATCAGCCCACAGCACTCCCTGCAGGGTCGACGCATCTGGGTGGTGGATCAGGACCCCCTGGCGCGGGAGACGCTGCTGACCCTCGTCCAATCGGTGGGAGGTGAAGCCGAGGCCTATCAGGATCTCCGGCATCTGCTGAAGGGTAGCCACGGCCGATCTCTCCCTGACCTGCTGGTCCTGGAACGAACGGAGCACCTTGATCGCTTCCAGAGGGCCCTCCGCACCTTCCAAAAAGAGGCCATTCCGACGCTGGTGGTGGGCATGGGCAAGCCGCTTCCGGTGAGCCCCGGCGCCCTGGGACTTCGCCGTCTGGGATTCCTTGAGAAGCCCTTCCACGCCGCGTCATTCCTTGATTCGGCGCTGACACTGCTCCGGCAACCCCATGGATGATCGGGCGGTTGCTGTCAGCCATCGTTCAGAGCCGAAGGCTCATCCCGATGACGAAAACAACCTGGGGCCCCCCGTTCCTGATCGACCAGAAAAGCGCTGACTATTTCAAAACGGATCCTAAGCTGGATGAGGGAGGTGGCATGTCCACGGTGGCGGTGATCCTTGCGGCGGGCCTCGGAACCCGTATGAAATCAAGGCTTCCGAAGGTGCTTCATCCCGTATTGGGAGATCCTTCGCTGCTTTGGGCCCTGCGGGCGCTCCCTTCAGGCCTGGGCGGTGCAATCGTGGTGCTCCACCACGGCAAGGACCAGGTCATGGCCGCCCTCGAATCCTGGCGACAGGCCGGACTCCTGCCCTGCCCCGTCACCACCGTGGATCAGGGCGAACCTCTGGGGACCGGCCACGCGCTTCAGGTCTGCATTCCCGAACTGGACCGCCTCGGTGCCAGCCAGGTGACCATTCTTTGCGGTGACGTGCCTCTTACCTCACCTGCCACCGTCTTCCGTCTTTGCGCCGCCGAGGCGCTTCTGCTCGCCATGGACATGCCCTCCCCGGGATCGTACGGCCGCGTGATCCAGCACCCCGACGGTCACCTCGCGGGGCTGGTGGAGGCCAAGGATGCCACACCCGAACAACTTGCCCTGCAGCGCGTGAATGGCGGCGCCTACGCCCTGCCCTGGCCGGCCCTCCGCAAGGCCCTCCTCGAATTGACAAACGACAATGCCCAGAGGGAGTACTACCTCACCGACGCCGTAGCTGCCGTGGCGCAGGAGATCCCCGTGGCTGTGGAAATCTGTGATCCCGAGGAATTGGCGGGTATGAACTCCCGCCACGACCAGGCTGCACTCCAGGCCGCCGCCCAGCGGCGCATCCTGCGGCATTGGATGGCCGAAGGGGTGACCTTCCTCCATCCCGACAGCACGCTGGTCGGTCCCCGGATCACCCTTCATCAAGACGTGCTGCTGGAACCAGGCGTGCGACTGGAGGGCTCCGTCGTCGTGGGCGAGGGCTGCCGCATCGGCCAGGGCACGGTGATCACGGATTCCGTCTTGGGCGAAGACGTTGAGATACGCCCTTACTGCGTCATCGACAGGGCCCACGTGGGGGCTGGTGCCAAGGTGGGTCCCTTCGCGCGGTTGCGGGAAGGCACTGATCTGGCCGAAGGGGTCCACGTCGGGAATTTTGTAGAAACCAAGAAGGCCAAGCTCCATCGCGGAGCCAAAGCCAATCACCTGGCCTATCTCGGGGACACCGAGATCGGGGAAGGCACCAACATCGGCGCGGGTGTCATTACCTGCAACTACGACGGCGTGAACAAGCACCGCACCACCATCGGTCGGAACGTCTTCGTCGGATCAGACACTCAACTGGTGGCGCCACTGATCATCGGAGACGGTGCACTCATCGGGGCCGGAAGCACCATCACCAAGGATGTTCCCGCCGACGCGCTGGCCCTCAGTCGGGTCCCGCAGACCTCCCGCGAGGGTGGCGCCTCGAAGCTTCGGACCCGGCAGAAGAAGGGGACTGGGGTAAGCTAGTTCTTTGTTTCCGGAGCCCCATGGTCCCGACTTTCATCGACAAGGCCGGCGCGGGTGTGCTGAAGGCCGCAGATACCTTCGGTGACTTCGCGGTCCTCGCGGGCCGAGCCTTCGCTGCGATCTTTAAACGTCCCTTCGACGGCAAGAACCTCCTGAACCAGTTCCAGTCCGTGGGCGTGAACTCGATTCCCGTGGTGGTGCTCACCAGCATCGCCGTGAGCATGGTGTTCGCCGTTCAGCTGGCCTTTGGCTTCCGGCAGTTCCAGGCGGAAGGGCTGGCCTCCCAAGTGGAGGGTCTGGCCGTGATGCGGGAACTTGCTCCGGTGATCACCGGCCTCATGCTTTCCGGCCGCATCGGATCCGCCATGGCCGCTGAACTCGGCACCATGCAGGTTACGGAGCAGATCGATGCCCTTGAGTGCCTGGCGACGGATCCGATCCACTACCTCTTCGTGCCCCGGCTCCTGGCTTCCATGGTGATGGTGCCCCTGCTGACGGCGGTGTCCGTGTATGTGGGATTCTGGGGTGGCTATCTCATCCTGGTGGGCGTGGAAGGCCAGAGCGCCTATGTCTACGGCAATGAGTTCTACAAGCTGCTCGCCTTTCGTGACCTTCGCATCGCCCTCTACAAGGCGCTGGTCTTCGGGATGATCATCGCCCTGGTCGGGTGCTGGAAGGGCTACCGCACGCAAGGGGGGGCCGAGGGCGTGGGGCAAGCTCCCACCAGCAGCGTGGTGACCAGCAGCCTCTGGATCCTCATTTCCGACTTCTTCCTCACCAAACTGTTGCTGGTATGACGACATGGCCGTAATCGATGTCGTCAACCTCTCCAAGGCTTTTGGACCGAAGGTCGTGTTGTCCAACGTGAACCTCCAGGTGCAGGAGGGGGAGAGCCTTGTGGTGCTCGGCGGTTCGGGTTCCGGCAAGACCGTCTTGCTCCGCAACATCATGGGTCTGCTCACCCCCGACTCGGGCCATGTGGCCGTCGAGGGCAAGATCATCGCTCAGCTGAACCGCGAGGAGCTCTTTACCGTCCGGCAGAGCATTGGCATGTGTTTCCAGATGGCGGCCCTGTTCGATTCCATGACTGTCTTCGAGAATGTGGCCTTCGGCCTGCGGCGACACCTGGAGATCACTGAAGACGAGGTTCGTGCCCGGGTGGAGGAATGCCTGTCCATGGTGGGCTTGAAGGGCACCGAAAAACTGAAACCCGCCGAGCTGTCCGGGGGTATGAAGCGGCGCGTGGGCTTCGCCCGCGCCATCGCCCTCAAGCCCAAGATCCTGCTCTTCGATGAACCCACCACGGGCTTGGACCCGGTGATGACGGACGTGATCGGTCGCATCATCCTCGACCTCAAACATGAACTGGGTGTCACCAGCATCACCATCACTCACGATCTGAAATCCGCCTTCGAGATCGCCGACCGCATTGCCCTTCTCTTCCGTGGGGAGTGCATCGCCTGTGAAAAGCCGGAGGATTTCAAGGTCAATCCGCACCCTGTCATCCAGCAGTTCCTGCGGGGGGACGCAGATGGTCCCTTCCTGCAGGATCCGCCACCGCCCAAGCGAAAAATTAAGGAGGCCTCTGCATGAAGCTCGAAACCAAAGTTGGCCTCTTCTTTATTGGCTCCATCGTCGTGTTCGCCGTGCTGATCTTCCGTACGGAAAAACTGGAGATCGGCGGCAAGCGGAATCAATCGGAACGCTTCACCTACTTCGACCAGGTGGCCGGGTTGAACCTGCAGAGTGCCGTGCGCATCGCGGGCGTCCCGGTGGGCACGGTCCGAACCATCACCCTCGTGAACAGCAAGGCCCGCGTGGATGTTGGCATTTCCAAGGATGTGCCGATCTACGCTGACGCCAGTGTGTCGCTGGGGTCCATTGGCATCCTGGGCGAAAAATTCATCGACCTCGACCCTGGCCACAGCGCCAAGGGCCCCTTCCCCGAGGACAAGCCCCTGCCCAGCAAGGCCGGCGTCAGCCTGGACAATCTGATGGAAACCCTGGCGGACATCGGCAAGAACGTGAAGGGCATCACCCAGTCCCTGAATGAATCCATCGGCGGCGAACAGGGCCGCCAGAAAATTGACGAGATCGTGGACAACATCCGCGTGTTGACCGCAGAGTTCCGCTCCATGGCCCAGGAAAACCACGGCGCCATCAACAACACCATGGCGAACGTGGAAGCCATCTCTTCAGATCTGCGGGACAAACTGCCCAAACTGGCCCAGCAGTTCGAAGCGGTGGGGAAGAACCTCAACGCCATCCTCGAAGAGAATCGCCCCGAGCTGAAGGGCCTGATGGGCGATGTGCGCAAGGTGTCCCAGAGCTTCCAGGGTACCGCTGACAACCTGAAAGTGCTCACGGACCGGCTCAACAAGGGCGAGGGCACGATCGGCAAGCTGCTGAATGACGAAACGACCATCAAGAAGATCAACGAGGCCGTGGACAACTTGAATGGCATGTTGGGTGGTTTCAATAAGATGGATTTCAAACTCGACCTAAACGCAGCGCAGTGGGACAAGCGCAAGGACAGCCGGGTGGGTCTTGGCATCGATATCGTGCCTCGCCCGGACTACTGGTACTCGCTGGGATTTGCATCGACTCCAGATGGCAAGATCAACGAAAGCATTCGCACCGTCACCCAGCTTGATCCCGTCACGGGGCTGCCCGTGACCATCCTGGAGAAGAACAAGTTCGTCACCACGGACCAGGCCTTCACGGCGTCCGCTCAGTTCGCCAAACGCATTGGCCCTATGGTCTTTTCAGCGGGCATCGTCGAAAACAAGGGCGGCGGCGGGGTTGAACTGCGCACGCTGGATGACGATCGCCTGCGCATCGGCTTCCTGGCCTATGACTTCACCAAACGCGATGACAAGCCGAATCCCAGGTATCGTTTCACGAGCAGCTACCAGTTCTGGAAGGGCGCCTACATCCAGGCCGGCGTCCAGGACATCGGCAACAAGGACCTCCGCACGATCTTCTTCGGGGGTGGTCTGCGATGGAAGGACGATGACCTTAAAAAGATGGTTGGCCTAGCCGGAGCGGCCAAGTGAAGGAACTCCGCGCCCTGCCCGCACCCGGTCCATTGCCGGTCGAGCGGGGCGCGCTGTTCCTATGGGTGCGCCGGGGCGTGCCCCTCTCTCTCGCTGTCATGACCTTCACCTTCGCGGCCTTGCACAGCGCAGGCCGCGGGTGGTGGTTGCTGGCGGGCGTCGGCGCCTTGGCTGCGGCCTGGCCCAGCTTTCTTCGCGGCGAAGCCTTCCGGCGCAATCGAACGGCGATCCTGCGCCAGGACAGCCTCTGGGCCAACGCGCTCCGGCCCCTGGCGCGGTGGCTTGACCATGAAGACGACTGGATCCTCTCCTTCTGCGGCCACAACAACCAGCGGGTCCGCGAAGCCTTCGGCAGCCTCCGTGCCAAGCGGGCCCTCATCCTGCTGCCACATTGCATCCAGATGTCTCGCTGCAAGGCGGGCATCCTCGATGATCTCCAGGCCTGCTATGACTGCGGCCTCTGCCCCGTCGGTGACTACATGAACGCCGCCTTGCTGAACCGCTGGGAAGGCCGCATCTCCAACCGCAGCCACAAGGCGTACCGCGAGGCCCGGGAATACCGGCCTGACATCATCATTGCCGTCAGTTGCACGGACCGCCTGCTGAAGGGCCTCACGCGGCTGCCCGAGATCCCTTCCTATGTGATCCCGCTGTCCCTGCCCCACGGCATGTGCGTGGATACGGATTTCAGCGTACCCCACCTGTTTGCGGCCATGGAGGCCTTGGTCCAACCGCTTCCACCCGTGTCGAAGGTGCAAACCCTGGTTCGGGAAGCCTGAGCGTGGGTGATATCGCCACCCCCCGCCCGTTCCTGCTCCGCGGCCTGTTCGAGCGCCTTTTCGGCCAAACGGTGCTGTCCTACCTGCTGCACCTCCGCCCCCTGGAATGGCCGATCATGTCGGCCCATTTTCTCCTCGGGACGCTGTTGGCCTCCGGCTGGGGGCTCCGGGCCCGGCCCACTGCCCTCGGATGGCTGGTCTTCGTGGCCTTGATGAACGGTGGGACGCTCGCCATCAACAGTGCCTTTGATAAGGACGAAGGCGATATCGGCTACCTGAAGGCGCCCCCCAAACCGCCAGAGCACCTGCTTGTCTTCTCCTCCGTTCTGCTCGGCGCTTCGACGGTTCTGGGCTTCCTCCTGCCTCTGCCTTTCGCGCTCATCAACCTGGCCTGTGTGGTCATGAGCGTGTTGTATTCGGTTCCCCCGCCGCGGCTCAAGGCCCGGGCCGGTTGGGACTTGCTCATCAACTGCCTGGGCTTTGGTCTGTTCACCCCCTTGGCTGGCTGGGCCCTGACGGGTAGGACCTTCAGCCCGGCCATCCTCTGGGCGGGCGGGGGGTTCGCCTTTCTCTTCGCCGCCCTCTACCCCATGACCCAGATCTACCAGGTGGCCGAGGACAGCCGCCGGGGCGATCGCACCTTGGTGATCCAGGTCGGCGTGGGCCGCAGCCTGGCCCTGGCCCTGGTGGCGGCCCTCCTCGCCCATGGTTGCTTTGCCGTTGGAGTGCTGGCCATGGGACGTTCGCCCCTGCCACTGCTCCTGTCCCTGTTGGTCTGGTCGGCGGTGATCCTGCCGTGGCTTCGGGGTTGGCGGACCTGGACGGACCGACAGCACGAAGGGGGCATGTACTGGGGCCTGGGTGCCTGGGCCATCACGGATCTCAGCCTCCTGGCCCTGTTGTGGCCTTGAGTACTTGAGCCATGGACCTTCAGATCCGATAGACTAGGAAGAAGTGACGACAGTCGAAATCTTCTGGAGCACACATGGGGTTCACCAAGGGCACGCGTTTGCTGGGATTCCTGATGACCGGGGGGTTCGCGGTCCTGAGTGCCGGCACGCCTCATTTCCCGACCAAGCTGTCCCTGAAATCAGCTTCGGTCCTGGTGCTGGACCAGAACACAGGCCAGGCGCTGCTGGAGAAACAGGCCGGGGCTGTGGTGCCCATCGCCTCCCTCACCAAGCTGATGACGGCCATGGTTCTTTTGGACGCCCATCTGGACCCCCTGGAGATCCTCACCATCACCAGCGATGACAAGGACTTGCTGCGCCACAGCCGGTCCCGCCTGCCCGTGGGGACCCGTCTGCCTCGGGAACAAGCCCTTCTCCTGGCGCTCTTGGCCTCAGAGAACCGGGCTGCACATGCCCTGGGACGCACGTTTCCTGGTGGTCTTTCCGTTTTCGTCCAGGCCATGAATGCCAAAGCCAAAGCCCTTGGTCTCACCGGTGCCCGGTTCGAAGATCCCTCGGGACTCTCTAGCGGCAACGTGGCCACGGCCTGGGACTTGGCCCGCATCCTCGAGGCGGCCTACCGCTATCCCGAGATCCGCGATTTCAGCACCCGCTCCGAAACCACCATTCAAGCCGGGCGCCGCAGCATCCAGTTTCCCAACACCAACGCCCTGGTGCGTAATCCACGCTGGAGCATCGGCCTTTCCAAGACCGGTTACATCCAAGAGGCCGGCCGCTGCCTCGTGATGCAGGCCATGCTCGCCAACCGACCCGTGCTTGTCATCCTGCTGGATTCCTGGGGGAAATACACCCGCCTGGGGGACGCCAACCGCATCAAACAGTGGCTGGAAACCCGCCTCGGGTCGAAGGGCTGATTCTCAGGTGCTGATTCCCGGCATTCCGCCCCCCTTCCCGCTGAGTTGGGGGTTCTCAACGCGCCAGGATCCAGTGGAAGAGCTACCCCTCCGGCGGTTGAATCAGGTGCACCAATGTGGCGTGGTGGAGGCCTCCGAGGCCGTGGTGGAAGGCGACGGGCTGTGGACCACCAGCCCGGGTGTCCGTATCGGCGTGCGTGTAGCCGATTGCGTGCCCGTGCTGCTGGCGGGTCTGCTTCCTGGTCAACGCCCCTGGGTCGCAGCCCTGCACGCGGGCTGGCGGGGCGCCACGGAATTTGGTGATCCGGGGTTTGGCGGTGGCATCCTGCGCCGCGGCGTGTCCCGCTACCGCGGATTGGGCGGCGATCCAAAGGCTCTGGTGTGGGCCTTTGGCCCCGCCATCCTGGCCTGCCACTTCGAGGTGGGCGAAGAGGTCATCGAAGCGGCCCGCCTGGATCCAGCCTGGCAGGAGAGCTTGCGCAGCCAAGGCCCCTCTGGCAAGCCGCACCTGGACCTGCACGGCTTTCTCAGAGCACAGGCGCTGGACCTGGGACTGGACCCTGCCCGGGACGGCAGTGTGGCCCTCTGCACCGTCTGTCGTCCCGACCTCCTTTACTCCTACCGCCGCGGCGAAACCACTGGCCGCCAGTGGGGTTGGATCGAGATCGGATAACCTGAGGAGCAGCCTCGCTTCCGGGGCCTGACGTGTGAAGACCGGGGACCGACATGCTCACCATCACCGATATCCGCATCACCAAGGTGGAAGGCGACGACAAGCTCAAGGCCTTTGCCGCTCTCGTCATTGAGGATTGTTTTCTGGTGGGCGACCTGCGCGTCGTGGAGGGCGAGGACGGTTATTTCGTGGCCATGCCCAGCCGTCGCAAGCGTGATGGCAGCTTCAAGGACATCGCCTACCCCCTGAACAACACCCTCCGCGAACAGATCGAAGAGAAGGTGCTGCTGGCCTACGAGGCCGCCACCGGTCACCGCGCCCTCAGCCGCATTGAGCGTGGTGAAACGGCCCAAGTCCGTCCCGACCTCTTGGGCGTGGAGGAATTCGGGTTCACGCCCAAGACCAATCCCTGAGGCCCAAACCTCGGGCTTGGGCGAGACGCGGACCCGCGCTATGCTTGCATCTCCGCCTGGGGAGTAGCCAAGTGGTAAGGCAGCAGGTTTTGATCCTGCGTACCGAGGGTTCGAATCCTTCCTCCCCAACCAAAACGACCGCCGAAAGGCGGTTGTTTTGGTTGGGGAGGAAGGATTCGAAATCAGGGATGGCGCGCAGGTAGGGCCAGCCCAGGAGAGCCCGGGGGGCTGTCCTGGGCGCTCCGACGCAGTCGGAGGTCCGTGCGCAGCCAGCCATGCGGCCGGAGCGTCACCTGCAGGTGATGCGGAGGGAATCCTTCCTTCCCGACCATGGAAGTAAGGGCCACATCCGTGGCCCTTACTTCTGCCTCACAGGGGAAACCTCAATCCCTTATCTCCGTTTAGGTTCACTGTTTCGGTCTTGCTACCCTTGGGGCCACGCACGGTGATCTTGTGGCGGCCCTGCGCGATCTGGACGCTGCTGCCATCGCTTTCGATGCCGGTGTCCTGGTCATCCACCAGAACCTTGCCGGTGCCGGGGAAGGTTTCGACGGTAAGGATGGCGAGGCCGGGCAAAGTCAGGGCCACGACCTGACCCGCAGGCACAGACACGCTGCGGCTGTCCTTGTAGAAGTGGCGGGCGTTGATCAATTCGAGTTTGTGGGTTCCGGACTGCACTGGCAGTTTTGAACCGGGGCTGAGTTCTCCCAGGTCCTTGCCGTCCAGTTTGACGCGCACACTGAAACCGCCAGCCAGTTTGAGAGTGCCTGGCGCATTGGGATCCAGGGGTGGCTCCAGGCGCGTCTCAGCGGTGGTGGCTGCCTTCAGTTCGAAGACCCGGCCACCCGGCACTTCGCCGGGGCCAAAATCCGAGGCGTAACCCAACGTGTCCTTGGTAAGCGTCAGGCGGTGGGACTGTCCCTGGTTCCAGCGGATCGTCATCGGCGTAACGCCTTCCAGCGGCTTCTCGTCCATGACTACGGTGGCGCCCTGGGGCACAGAATCCAGTGGTTCATCCGTCACGATCGGTTCCATCTTGAAGGCGGAAGGCGCCTCGTCGGGTTTGATCAGGTAGGGGATGGGCTGATGCCCCTTTAATTCCAGGCGCAGCTTGTCCCCTGGCACCAGGGGCTGGTTCATGGGTGTGGTCCCTACGGCCAGGTCGTTCACGAAGACCTTGGCGCCCGAGGGCTGGGAATCGATCTGGAGGCGCGTTCCCTTAGGCCCCCGGAAGAGGAACCATCCACCCCCCAATGCGGCGGCCAAGGTCAGGGCGGCAATCCATGGCCAGCCGGACTTCCGGGATCCGGGGCGGGTCACCACCATCGTTTCGTCGAAGGAGGTAGAGACAATCTCTGGCAGCGGAGACTCGCCGCTCATCCGCATGAGCCCGAGGATCTCGCGGCGATCTTCTTTCCCAAGGTCCGTCACCGCATCCAACAGGTCGCGCACGAAGGCGGTGCAGGTGCCATGTCGATCCTCCGGCCGCTTGGCCAGCACCTTGCCGAATACCCGCTCCCAGCCGTCGGGAAGGACTCCCAGCACCGGGGGCTGTACCTCGATGGGTGGCTCGTTCACGATTCGGTAGAGAATGGTGTTGATGGACGTGCCGGGAAACGGTGACTGCCCACTCATCAGCTCAAAGACCATGACGCCGAAGCTGAAGATGTCCGAGCGGCTATCCACGGTGCCCTCGCGAATCTGTTCAGGGCTGGCGTAGCTAGGGGTGCCAATGAAGGTGCCGGTCTGCGTAAGACTGGCGTCCTCCCGCTTGGCAATGCCGAAGTCCATCAACTTGGTTCGACCATCCTCACCCACCATCACATTCCCGGGCTTCACATCCCGGTGGACGATGCCCTTGGCGTGAGCGTGGTCCAAGGCCTCTGCCAAGCCCACGGCAATCCGCAGCTTCTCCTTCGTGGAAAGAACCGGCCCTCCCTTGATCAGATCATCCAGAGGTTTGCCTGGAACGAACTCCATGGCCAGGAAGGGCCCATGGCCCTCCACCTCTCCCACGTCATAAATGGCCACGATGCCTGGATGGTTCAGCAAGCCGGAGACTTCCGCCTCACGTTGGAACCGCGCCAGATATTCATGCTGATCGGCCTCGGTTCTTACGGCATCCAGCTTCATGAGCTTGATCGCCACCTTCCGCTTGATCCGGGGATCCTCTGCCAGGACCACGCTCCCCATGGCCCCCGACCCCAGAAGGCGCAGCACCTGATACCGACCAATCATGGTGGGAAAGTTGGGTTTGTCGAGGTCGACCATGGTAGCCATCCTAACGGACGCATCGGAGATGAGGCGGCAGATTGTTAGGAATCTCATGGATTTTACTAGGACCCATGGCACAATAAAGCAGGTCCGCTGACGCGGGCGGTGGGGGGTTTATTCCGTGATGGACGTCGTCAAAACCATCGTGCTTGGCACCTATTTCACGCTGCTCTCCATCCTGAGCATCTACGGGGCGCATCGCCTCTGGATCCTGCTGCTTTACTATCGCCACAAGAAGGATGTACCCCAGCCCAAGGGCGATGCGAATTACCTTCCCGTGGTCACGGTCCAGTTGGCCGTGTTCAACGAGATGAACGTCATCGAGCGCCTCATGGACCATGTCGTGAAGATGGACTGGCCCAAGGAGAAGCTCGAGATCCAAGTGCTGGACGACTCCACGGACGACACCGTGAAGGTCGCCGGCGCCGTGGTGGACCGCTACAAAGCGCTGGGCTTCGACATCCACTACCTGCACCGCACGGATCGCACGGGTTTCAAGGCCGGTGCCCTGTCCGAGGGCCTCAAGGTGGCCAAGGGCGAGCTCGTGGCCATGTTCGACGCGGATTTCCTGCCCACGGTGGACTTCCTCCGCAAGGCCGTGCCCCACTTCGCCGACGACAAGGTGGCCTTCGTCCAGGGCTGCTGGGCCCATCTGAACCGTGAGTTCTCCCTGCTGACCCAGGTGCAGGCCATTCTGCTCGATGGACATTTCGTCTTCGAGCACACGGCCCGCCACCGCTCCAAAGCTTTCTTCAACTTCAGTGGCACTGCGGGCATGTGGCGCGTCGCGGCCATCGCCGATGCAGGCGGCTGGGAACACGACACCATCACCGAGGATGCTGACTTGTCCTACCGCGCTCAGCTCAAGGGCTGGACGGGCATCTACCTCAAGGATCTGGTCGTCCCCGCTGAGCTGCCCGTGGAGGTCAACGCCTTCAAGAGCCAGCAGCATCGCTGGGCCAAGGGGAATGCCCAGGTCATCCGCAAGCTCATGAAGACCATCTGGAAATCCAATGAAAGCCTCCACACCAAGTTGGAGTGCTGGTTCCACCTCACGGCCAACTGCAACTACATGCTGATGGTGGTGCTCTCCGTCATCATGGTGCCCGCCATGATCTTCCGGGCCGGCACCCCTGTGCATGTCCTGTTGCTCACGGATGGTCCTTTCTTCCTGCTGAACGCCGTCAGCGTGGGCCTCTATTTCGGGCTCTCCCAGAAGGAGCTGACCGACAACACGGGCTGGAAATCCCGCCTGAAATACATCCCTGGCCTCATGGGCCTGGGCATCGGTCTCGCCCTGAACCAGGCCAAGGCCGTGCTGGAAGGCTTCTTCACCGACGACAAGGAATTCAAACGCACCCCCAAGTACGGCGTGGACGCCCATGGCAAGACCGTCACCAAGCGGGCCTACAAGGTGCCGAAGAGCCTCATGACCTTCCTGGAGTTAGGCTTCGCCATCTACTACTTCGGCGCAGTCCTCGTGGCCATCTACATTCGCAAGTGGGCCTCCGTGCCCTTCCTCTGGCTGTTCTTCAGCGGCTTCTCCTACATGAGCATCCTGTCCCTGGCCGACGTCAAGCTGTTCCGCCGCCTGGCCATGGATGAGCCCGCCGACGACGCTCAGAGCGCCGCGAACTTTGTTCAGTAGCTTGGGCAAGCTCGGGATTCACCGATAAGGGGCCATCATGGCCCGACCGACTGGATCTCCCCGTCCCCGCGCCGTCGCCCTGCGGTACCGGCCGGAGGACCCTTTCCACGACGCCGCCCCCCGCCTGGTCGCCAAGGGACAAGGACTTCTCGCGGAGCGGATCCTGGCGTTGGCCAAGCAACACGGGGTTTCGGTATCCAAGGATCCGGACCTGCTGGCAGCGCTCGAACCCCTGGACCTGGACCGCCTCATTCCCCCGGAGCTGTTCCAGGCCGTGGCCATCATGCTGGCCGCCCTCTACCGGGCCAACAAGAATCTGCCCAACCTTCTTCCTGAAACGCGCAATCCGTGATTGATCTTCACTGCCACACCCTTCATTCGGATGGAACGGACACCCCCGAGCGGCTGGCGCTGCTGGGGGACGCGGTTCATCTGACAGCCCTCTGCCTCACCGACCACGACACCCTCGGCGGCATCCCGGAATTCCTCGCCATGCAGCCCCGCGTGACGACCCGGCTGCTGGTCGGAACCGAGCTGAGCTGCCACTTTCTGGGCCGCTCTCTCCACGTGTTGGGCCTGCTGGTCAACCCGGCTGATGCGCGGTTCCAGGCGCGGCTCGAGGAACTCCGGGGACGTCGCGACGACCGGAACCACCGCATGATCACGCGTCTGGCTGAGTTGGGCTGTCCCATCACCTACGAAGAGGTCCAGTCCCAGGCCGCGACCCCCCTCCTTTCCCGCGTTCATTTCGCCCAAGCGCTTGCGACTCGTGGGTTCGTTCGCCGCGCCCCGGAGGCCTTCGAGCGCCTCATCGGCGACGATTGTCCGGGCTTCGTTCCCCGGGAGGAGTTGAGCCCCTCGGAAGCCGCTCGTTGGATCCGGGAGGCCGGTGGTGTCCCCGTCGTCGCCCACCCCGGCCGTTTCGCCGGTGCTGGATTTCGTTGGGACGAGGCCATGGCCGAGCTCCAGCGGCAAGGCCTCGAAGGCCTCGAGGGCTACTACGGGGAATACCGCGCCGCCGAGCAGAAGTATTTTGTGGGCCTGGCGGCGCGTCTCGGCATGGTCGTCACAGGAGGCAGCGACTACCACGGAAGCCACAAGCCTGGACTGCGCTTGGGGACAGGTCGCGGTGGACTCAAGGTGCCCGACGACCTGCTCGACCGCCTGGAAATACAGCAAATGCGTGGCGGTTATCACTAGGAGCCGATAGGCTGAAGACGCCGAGGCGTTCATGTCCAACCGGATCCTCCTGGTGGAGGACGACCCCATCAATGTGAAGTTCATCCAGACCGTACTCGTCAAGAAGGGCGGCTACGAGGTCCTGGTATCCGAAGAGGTGGAGGAAATCCTCCGGCTCGCCCACGAGTCGGATCTCGCTGCCATCATCATGGATGTGAGTCTTTCGCGGTCCAGCTACCAAGGGCGCAAGGTGGATGGCATTTACATCACCCAGCTCCTGAAGAAGGACGAGCGCACTCGCCACATTCCGGTGCTTCTGGCCACGGCACACGCCATGTTCGGCGATCGAGAGAAATACCTCGAACTGACCGGCGCTGAGGGCTACATCGCCAAGCCGATTCATGATCCAGGCACGCTGATCGAGGCCGTCAGGGCCGTCATCGGGGTCTGAGCATGGCCGTAAATCCTTCACCCCTGGCCTCGTTCCGCCTGTTGCTCGAATACGACGGAAGCCGGTTCCAGGGCTGGCAGAAACAGGGCGCCAAGCAGACCCAGGAAGGGGTCCGAACCGTCGCCGGCAGCCTAGAGCACATCCTGCACGGTGCGGGCCTCCGCCTCATCCATCTTGGGGGAGCCGGACGCACGGACGCTGGCGTTCACGCCCTTGGCCAGGTCGCCCACCTGCACCTGGAAGCCAAGGGGGCCCCTCGCCCAGGAGAGTTGAGGCGCATCCTGGACGCCGCCCTGCCCCAGGACATCGCCATCCGGGACATCCGGTCCTGCCCTCCCCGCTTTCACGCCCGTCACGATGCAGTGGACCGCACCTACCTCTACCAGATCAGCCGACGGCGCAGCGCCTTCGGAAAGCCGTACATCTGGTGGGTGAAGCGCAACCTGGATCTGGATCGCCTCTCTCGCGCCTGGACCGCCTTCGAAGGGGATCAGGATGTGGCCGCCTTCGCGGACCTCGACACTGAGGAAGATGGCCGCGTCCGCATCCTCCGCTGCGAAGTGGCCGAGGCTGGGTCGCTCATCCTCCTCCGCGTGCGCGCCACCCACTTCTATCGCCGCCTGGCGCGTCGCATGGTGGGCGCCGCTGTGGCCTGCGCCCTGGGGGAAGAGGAGCCCCGGCGATTGCTGGAGGACCTTCGGAACCCCACCGAGGCCGCCAATCTCTCCTGGGGAGCGAAGGCCGCTCCCGCCTCGGGCCTGTTTCTCGAAGCCGTCCGCTACTCTGGCGACCCGGAGCCTGGACCACCGAAGCCCACCATCAGCATCCCCTGAGGGAGATCCATGCTCACCCGTGCTGAAGCCTGGCAGCTGCTCTGCGACTGGACACCCTCGGAGAAACTCCGGACGCATGCCCACGCCGTGGAGCTGGTGATGCGGAACCTCGCCAGCGGGCTAGGGGCAGATCCTGAGCGGTTCGGCCTCGCGGGCCTGCTCCACGACGCGGATTACGACACCTGGCCCGAGGAACATCCGAAGCGCATTGTCGCCTGGCTCCGGGACCGGGGCGATGAGGATCTGGCCCACGCCATCAGTGCCCATTACACCCGCTGGGGCGTGCCCTACGACAGTCTGCTGGACAAGGCCCTGCTGGCCTCGGACGAAATCACAGGCTTCGTCATGGCCTGCGCCCTGGTGCGCCCCACGCGCACCGAGGGCCTTGAGCCCAAGAGCGTGAAGAAGAAGCTGAAGGACAAGGCCTTCGCCGCGGGCGTGGACCGCTTCGAAGTGGCCGAGGGGTTGCGCCTGCTCATCGGGGCCGTGGGTGGCACGGAGGACGAACATCTCGCCCGCATCATCGCTGTGCTGCATGAGCACCGACTGGAGCTGGGGCTGGCCTAGCGGACGACGAAGCTCTCGCCGACGAGCTCCGCGACGCGCTTCCGTCTGAGAATCAGCGTGCGCAGGTATTCCTGCTTTTCAAGGACGGCCTTTCGACGGAGCAACGCGTCGGGTACGCCCTTCGGGCCTTCGATCGGATCAGAAAGCCGATCCAGCTCGGTGCGAACCCGTGACTCAGCGGCGGCCACGCGGATGACGCGGATCTCCCGGCGGGCGGACGCGGCACCCCAGTTGTTCTCGGTCCAGAGCGGTTCGACAGCAGCCTCGGCCAGCGTCATCCGGTTGCGGCCATCGGCCCCGCTTCGCTGCTCGAAACGCATCCTGAGGGCGGCGCCGTCGCGGTTGTCCCCCCCGGCCACCGGGAAAAGGTCCGCCCGGTACATGCGGTCCTGATTGCTGATGAAGTTGCCCAGCGAGTAGGCCACCAGGGCCTTGCGACCATCTGCCTCCAGCAGGTCGACGGGCTGGAGGACGTGGGGGTGGTGCCCCAGGATCACATCGCAGCCCCCCGCCACCAGCGCCCGGGCGATATCCCGCTGCCGCTTCGTGGGCGTGTGTTGGTACTCGTTGCCCCAGTGGACGCTCACCACCACCAGATCGGCCCGGCTGCGGGCTTCGCGCACGGCCTGGAGGGCGGATTCCAGATCCAGCGGGCGCACCCAGGGCTCGGTGGCCCGGCGGTTCAGATCCATGTTGAAGAGATCCGTGAAGCCCAGGAAGGCGACCTTGATGCCCTGGCGCTCGACGATCTGAAGCGCCTCAGCCTGGGCACGGTCCTCGCCGCTTCCGATGGCCACCAGCCGCTCCGTGCGCAGCCGATCCAGCGTCTCGCGCAGGCCCTTGGGCCCCTGATCAAAGGCGTGGTTGTTCGCCGTGGACAACACCGTGAATCCGCTGGCCCGCAGGGCCGCTGGAAGCGATTCCGGCGCATTGAACTGGAAGGGCACCCCCGGCTGCCCAGTGGCCGGGGCAATCGGCGTTTCCAGATTCCCGAAGGCCAGGTCCGCACCCTGGAACAACGGGACCAGATCCGCCCAGAGGGCCGGAAATCCGTTGGGATTCTGGGCCGCAGCGGCCTTCACGTCCTGGTGCATCAGGATGTCGCCCACGGCCACCAGACTGAGGCTGATGGCGGGAGGCGTGGCCGGTTTTTCGGATCGGGTGCGGCAGCCGGCAAGGGTCAGGACCACAAGGATCGCCGCGCCGGGAAGGAGTGGGCGCATCAGGCCCATTCCTCAGGACCGTAGTAGACCTCCACCGGCAGATCCGGGAGCCGGCCCCGCAGGCTCGCGGCGATGGCATCCATCTCAAGGCGCCGCAGGGGACGCGCGTCGGGTTCGGGAGTGGCGCGGGCCACGGTGTAGAGCTGGATGGCCTGGAGCTGGCCGCCTTGCGCCAGGATGTGCTCCAATCGGCCGCAGTAGGCCTCGAGTTCGGCCTCTCCAGGTCCCTCCCCCCGCCAGTCGAGGAAGAGCGTCTGAATGAGAATGGGCCAACGGCGGGCCGTGGCCAGGAGGTTATCGAGGATGCGTTCGAAGGGGACCGGGCTTCGGCAGATTTCCCGGTAGTAGGCCTCCGTGCCCGCATCGAGCTTGGCCCAGATCTCACCTTGGTGGGCCATGAGGGTGTCGAGTCCGAGCACCACATCCGGTGCCTGAAGGCGGCTGGAATCCGTGATCAGCACGAGTTTCACCAGGTCCAACCCCCGCTGGCCCTTGAGGCGGGCGACCCGGTCCACCACCTCTGCGAATTCGCGGGCTGTGGTGGGTTCACCATCGCCGCTGAAGGCGATGTCGTTGAGGCGTCGCTGCTCAGGCCGGGCCGAATCGAAGGGGGGGATCTGGTAGATCTCCCCGCTGGTGGCCAGGTCCAGCAAAAGGCCCAGCTCCTGCTCCAGCAAATCGAGATCCAGGTCCTTCCGCTTGGCAGGGGTGAGGCGGTCCACCTCGCAATAGACGCAATTGAAATTGCAGACCTTGTCGGGGTTCAGGTTCACGCCCAGGCTCACCCCGCGGCTGCGCCGGGAGATCACCGGGTAGCAGTAGTCGAAATCCCGCCAGATACGACGGTGATCCAGATGGGCCTTGATGAGATCCGTCATCACACCAGCATACGCGGATCAGGATTGGCCTGTCTGTGAGGCCCTCCGGACCCGATGGGCCTCCGTGGCCGCCTGGATCATCTCAGGCTTCCAGAGGATGGATTCGGGATGAAGCGTCTCATCCACCGCCACCATCACGAAGGCCCCGCTGGTGACATCCCGCCGCTGATCCGACACCGGCTCGTAGACCTGGACCTCGATCTGAAGGGTCAAACTGGTGTTCCCCTGGCGAGCAATGGCGATGTGGAACTCGATGATTTCTCCAGCCCGCACGGGGCTGTGGAAGAGCAGCTCCGACACTTTCACGGTCAGGAAACGCCGGTTGCGCGACATCAAGGAGGCCGCGATGCCCGCGACCTTGTCCATGCGCGCCATCATATCGCCACCAAAGAGCGCGGCATTCAGGCCGATGTCCTTGTCCAGGACCATTTCGCGGGAAATGAGCATGCCTCGAGTACAGCACGGACACGGTACCGTTACAGCAAAAAGGGCACCGGAAAGATCCCGGTGCCCTTTTTGTCAGGAAATGACTCGAGCTACTTGAGGCGCTCGGCCAGGGCCTTGCCCATGTCCGCGGGGCTCTGCACGACGGTGATGCCGGCGGCGGTGAGGGCCTTCATCTTCTCGGCGGCGGTGCCCTTGCCTCCGGAGATGATGGCGCCTGCGTGGCCCATGCGGCGGCCCGGAGGGGCCGTCTGGCCGGCGATGAAGGCCACCACGGGCTTCGTGACGTACTGCTTCACGAACTCGGCGGCTTCCTCCTCGGCGCTGCCGCCGATCTCGCCAATCATGATGATGGCGTGGGTGTCGGGGTCGTCCTGGAACAGACGCAGGGCATCGATGTGACTGGTGCCATTGACGGGATCGCCGCCGATGCCGATGCAGGTGCTCTGGCCGATGCCAAGGGCCGTCAGCTGGCCCACCGCCTCGTACGTGAGGGTGCCGGAGCGGCTGACCACGCCCACGTGGCCTTGCAGGTGGATGCGACCGGGCATGATGCCGATCTTGGCCAAGCCAGGGCTGATGATGCCGGGGCAGTTGGGGCCGATGAGGCGGCTTTCGGGATAGTCAGGCAGGACGCGCTTGACCTTCACCATGTCGAGGACGGGAATGCCCTCGGTGATGCAGACGATCAGCTCGATGCCCGCTTCCAGGGCTTCGAGGATGGCGTCTGCAGCCCCCACGGGAGGCACGAAGATCATGGTGGCGTTGGCGCCGGTCTTGGCCACGGCCTCCTGGACGGTGTTGAAGACCGGGAAACCCTCGATCTCGGTGCCGCCCTTTCCGGGAGTCACGCCGCCGACCACCTTGGTGCCGTAGTCGCGGGAGCCCTTGGCGTGAAAGAGGCCTTCGCGGCCGGTGATGCCCTGAACGATCAGTTTGGTGTGGTTGCCCACGAGAACTGCCATGTCATACCTCGCTAGATGGGAATCTTGGGGTCAGGGCTGAGGTTGCGGGTTCCCTGCGAACTCAGCCGGGGGTTCCGGGAGGACATCGCATGCGAAGCGAGCAGGCGGTCTCCCCGGACAGCATCAGGCACTACTTGATGGAGGCAACCACCTTCACCGCGGCATCCCTCAGGTCGGCGGCGACGGTGAGATTCAGGCCGCTGTCGGCCAGGATCTTCTTACCCTCTTCGACATTGGTGCCCTCGAGGCGAACGACCACGGGCACTTTGATTCCGATTTCCTTCGCGGCGTTGACGATCCCTGTGGCGACCACATCACAGCGCATGATGCCGCCGAAGATGTTCACCAAGACAGCCTTCACGGCAGGGTCCTGCAGGATGATGCGGAAGGCATTCTTCACGGCATCCTCGGTGGCGCCACCACCGATATCCAGGAAGTTGGCCGGGGAACCCCCGTGGTAATTGATGATGTCCATGGTGCCCATGGCCAGACCCGCGCCGTTCACCATGCATCCGATCTGACCGTCCAGCTTGATGAAGTTCAAGTTGAACTTGCTGGCGTCGATCTCCTCCTCGGCCTCTTCGTTGAGATCGCGGAAGGCCAGGACATCGGGATGGCGGAACAGGGCGTTGTCATCGAAGCCGATCTTGGCGTCCAGGGCCGTGACATCCCCCCCCTTGGTCACCACCAGCGGGTTGATCTCCACCATGGAGCAGTCCTTCTCCACGAAGAGCCGGTAGAGGTTCTGGAGAAAGATCACGCCCTTCTTGAAGGCGTCGCCCTCGAGGCCCAGGGCAAAGGCCACCTGCCGGGCCTGGAAGCCACAGAGACCCAGGGCCGGATCCACAGCCACCCGGACGATTTTTTCGGGGGTCTTCTCGGCGACCTCCTCGATCTCCACGCCACCTTCGGTGGAGGCCAGGATCGTCACGCGGCTGGAACCGCGATCCACCAGGAAGCTCAAGTAGAGTTCGCGCGCGATATCGATGGGTTCGGAGATGAAGACGGTGCGGACCTTGCGCCCCTCGGCGCCGGTCTGCTTGGTGATGAGCTGCATGCCCTGGATGGCCTTGAACAGCTCGGCGGCCTTGTCAGGATCCGTGGCGAACTTCACGCCCCCGCCCTTGCCTCGGCCACCGGCGTGGATCTGGGCCTTCACCACGCTGGCCCCACCGAAGCCCTTGGTGATCATGCGGGCTTCTTCAGCATCCTGGGCCACCTTCCCCTCGGGCGTGGTTACCTTGTAGATCCGAAGCAGTTCCTTGGCTTGGTATTCGTGGATGTTCATAGCTCACTCCAGGAAAGGTCACCTTCCAGTCTAGCGGGCGCGAGCCTGAGGCCGAACCCAGAAGGCTGTGACCCATGGCATCCTTTGGGGTGTCGGGAGTCATCGCCATGGCCCAGCTGGATCGTTTGCTCACCCACGTCATCACCAAAGCCGGCAGCCGTCTGGAACTGAAAGCGGATCGAAGACCCCGGCTGGAGCTGAAATCGGGAGAGACCATTGACCTGTTGCCCAACCCGCTGCCCGCGGTGATGGTGGACGTCCTGGCCGGGGATGTGGTGCCCCCTCAGCTCAAGGGCCCCTGGCAGAAGGATGGCCAGGCCGAATTCGACTACGACCTGTCTGGACAGTGCTTCCGCATCCGCCTGAGCCGGTACATGGAAACGCCCCAGATCAATGTCGAGCACCTGGGCCCTTCCCAGAAGCCCATCCCTGCCCCACCGGCTGCCGTCGCAGCCACACCCAAGGCGGCCTCGGACACCCCTCCCGCTGCCCTCCTTGAGCTGGCGCTTCCCACCGCCACCCGCCCGGCCGCCTCTAACCCAACAACGGATCGGCGGTCCCAGGGCCATCCCCTGGCCGAAAGGCTCCTCGCCACCCTCCTTGAAAAACAGGGATCCGACCTGCACTGCACCACCCATGAGCCCCCCCTCATCCGCGTCCATGGCGACATGAAGGAGCTGGAGGGATTCGATCCCCTGGATCCAGCCACCCTGCTGGAGATGATGGAGGCCCTGGCCACCCCGCTCGCCTGGGAACGTTTCCAGACCCACCACGACGCGGACTTTGCCTATGCCTACGAGGCGGGGGGATGCCGGTTGCGGGTGAACTACTTTCAGGACCGGGTGGGGCCTGGACTCGTCTGTCGCGTCATCCCCAATCAGCTGCCGGACCCCGACAAGTTGGGCATTCCTGATCCCGTGCGTCGGCTTGCCACGCTCTCCAAGGGCCTGGTGCTGGTGACGGGCCCCACCGGAAGCGGAAAGTCCACCACCCTGGCGGCCATCGTCGACCTGGCCAATCAGAAGCGGAAGGATCACATCCTCACCATCGAGGATCCCATCGAGTTCGTACACCCCCGCAAGGGCTGCCTGGTGAACCAGCGCGAGGTTGGCACCCACACGGACAGTTTCAAGAGCGGCCTGCGGGCGGCCCTGCGTGAGGATCCCGATGTGGTGCTGGTGGGCGAGATGCGCGATCTCGAGACCATCGCCATCGCCCTGGAAACCGCCGCCACCGGGCATCTCGTGTTCGGCACGCTGCACACCAGCAGCGCCATCGGTACCATCGACCGCATCGTGGATCAGTTTCCTGCGGATCGGCAACAACAGATCCGCGTGATGCTGGCCGACGCGCTGAAGTGTGTGGTGAGCCAGGTCCTGCTCAAGCGCATCGGTGGCGGCCGCGTGGCGGCCCTGGAGACCCTCTTCATCACCCCCGCCATCGCCAACCTCATGCGGGAGGGCAAGAACTTCCAGATCCCCAGTGCCATGCAGACGGGCCGCAGCTATGGCCAGCGCCTCATGAACGACGCCCTGGTGGACCTCATGCAGTCCCGCAAGGTCGAACCCATGGAGGCCTACCTCAAGTGCCCCGACAAGGAGAGCTTCATCGCTGCCTGCAAACGGGCTGGAATTCCGTTCGATCTGAGGCTGGGAGAGGCCGAGGGATAGGCCGGCGACGGCTGCTTCCTCAGCCCCCTACCTGGTCGTCAGTGGTTTCCTTGCGTGCGGGGATGGGCATCCCATGTTGGATACACCCCGGGAGTGATCCGTGGACATCTGGATCGCGATGTTCCCTGTGCGACAAGTCGGCGACCCCCTGAAGGGTTCCGGGATATCCAGGTGCCCCCAACGGCACGGATGGAAGCAGGTCGGGTCAGCCGCGCGGGAGGTCAAGTATGTCCCAGCACGCGAAGAAACCCCCTCGAACCCTGGCCGCTGGCGGTCTGAAGGAGGTCCTGGTCCACCCCAGGGACAGGAAACACGAGCCGGCTGTGGCCGTCCTGCCCTTCCTGGACCTGCGCCGGAAGGGTGATCAAGAGCATCTGACCGAGGGAATCGCAGAAGAGGTCCTCCGGTCCCTGACCCAGGTCGAGGGCCTCCGGATCATTTCCAGGACCACCTCCTTCCCCTATGCCGGGCGTGGCCTCTCTCTGGTGGAAGTGGGGCATCGCCTCCATGCCCAAGCGGTCGTCGGGGGCACCCTTCTCGAAAAGGGCGCCCTGCTGAGCCTGGCGGTGGACATGGTCGACGTCGGAGCCGAGAGGGTGCTCTGGTCCACGGTCTACAACTTCGACCAGAAGGGGCTTTTCGCGACATTGGCCGACCTCGTGGAGCGCATCGTGTCATCGATGAAGCTCCACGCGGAAAGACGGCTGTCGAATCCCGTGGACCTCGATGCCTACGATTACTACCTGCGGGGCCGACACTACTACTTCCGATTCAATCGGCAGAGCATGGCCTTCGCCGCGCAGATGTACCGCCGCGCCCTGGACATCCAGAGCGACTACGCCCAGGCCTGGGCCGGTCTGGCCAACTGCGCGGCCTATTCCTACATCTACATCCAGCGCACTGAAGCCCAGCGTGAACTTGCAGAATCCTGCAGCCGGAAGGCCCTCGAATTGGATCCTGACCTGGCCGAGGCCCACGCCTCCCGCGGACTCGCGCTCTCGGCCGCCGGGGCGCAGGAGGAGGCTGAGGAGGCCTTCGAAACAGCATTGCGGCACGATCCGAATCTCTACGAGGCGGCCTACTTCTACGCCCGGCACTGCTTCGCAGCGGGAAAGGCGGAACGCGCGATCGAATTCTTCGAATGGGCCGCCGCCCTGCGTCCGGAGGATTTCCAGGCCATCCTCCTCGTGGCCCAGGTCTACCACAGCCTCGGCGTCGAGGACGAGGCCGAGCGGGCCCGTCGCACCGGCCTGGCCCTCGTGGCGGAACGCCTGGACCGAGTGCCCGACGATGTGAGGGCCCGTTACCTGGGCGCGAATGCCCTGGTGGCCCTCGGAGAGCGGGAGAAGGGTCTGGCCTGGGCCAGGATGGCTCGGGACATGGATCCGGAGGACCCCATGCTGCTCTACAACCTGGGCTGCATCCACGCCTTGGCCGGGGATCCCGGGGAAGCGATGGTGTGCCTAGAACAGGCCGTGGCCGGGGGCCTGACCCAGAAGGACTGGCTCCTGCATGACGGCGACCTGGATGCCATCCGGGCCCTTCCCCGATTCCAGGCCCTGATGGATACCCTGGCCGATTGAACAGGTGGGCCGGATCACATGCTTCGCGACAGCAAGGCCTCAGGGATGTCCCGCAGCAACTCCGCGGTGGCCTGATCTCCCTGCACCGCCGCCAGGTGGGACACGGCGTTCTGCGAGGCCTTCAGGGCCAGGCTGCGGGTTTCCGACAGGGCATCGTGGCGCTCGATGAGGGCCCGGAGTTTGGCCTCCTCGTCGACGGGAATGGGTACTTCCTCACCCCGGTCCCAGATGGTGCGCACGATGGCTCGCACCTCGTCCGGCGCCCGCTCCAGCAGCGTCAGCATGGGCAGGGTGAGCTTGCCTTCCCGAAGGTCGCTGAAGGCGGGCTTGCCCAGCTGTTCGCTGGTAGCGGTGTAGTCCAGCAGATCATCCACCAGCTGGAAGGCCCGTCCGACCTCGAGGCCGTACTGCCGCATGGCACCGCACTCGTCCTGGCTCCGCCCGGTGAGGACCGCTCCGGTTTCGGTGCAGCCGCTGAACAGGAGGGCCGTCTTGCGCTCCTGAATGTCGAAATAGTCCTTGCGGCTAGTGTCCAGCTTGTAGAGCACATCGTTCTGGATGAGCTCACCCTCGATCATGCGGGTGGTGACCTCTGCGAAGATCTCCATCATTCGCCAACTGCGGCCGGCGATGGCTTCGCCCATGGCCACCAGATAGAGCACATCGCCGAAGAGCACGGTCAGCGTGTTGCCCCAGAGCCGGTTGAGGGTGGGCATGCCGCGACGGAGCTGGGCATGGTCAATGACATCGTCGTGGACCAGGGTGGCCGTGTGGACCAGCTCGAAGACGGCGCCGAACCGCACATCGTCATCATTCTGGACCCCGCAGAACCGCGAGGAGAGCATCACCAGGGCGGGTCGGAGGCGCTTGCCCTGCCCCGCCCGCACATGGTCCGCCAGCTTCTGGACCACCTCCACATCACTCTGCAGGATGCGCTGCAGCTCCGCTTCCACCCCCACCAACTTGGGCGCAATGGGAAGGAAGTAGCGGGAGAGATCCAGTCGACTCAAGATCAGCTCCGATAATTGGTGAACTGGAGGTCGAGGCCCTGGTCGTCCTTCTTGAAGAGGGCGATCACCTCCTGCAGATCGTCGCGGTTCTTGCCGCTGACGCGGAGCTGGTCGCTCTGGATGCTGGCCTGCACCTTGATCTTCGAGTCCTTCAGCGCCTTGATGAGCGCCTTGGCCTTCTCGACGGGGATGCCCTGCTGGATGGTGACTTCCTGGCGGACGCTGCCTTTCGCCGCAGGCTCGATCTTCCCGTAGACCATGCTGCGAATGCTGACTCCGCGCTTGTGGAGCTTGGTCTGCAGGACGTCGATAACCGCCTTCAGCTTCACCTCATCGTCGGCGGAGAGCACAAGCACCTTGTCGTCCTTCAATTCGATTTTGGCGACGGAGCCCTTGAAGTCGAACCGCTGACCGATTTCCTTCATGGCCTGGGACAAGGCGTTCTTCACCTCGTCCAGATCCACCTTGCACACGACATCGAAGGAACATTCACTGGCCATGGGGCGCTCCTCATCCGGATTGAGCCTTCAGACTAGCGCCTCACCATGGCCTAGGAAAAGGCTGGGACAGAACTCGTCAGTCCTCCAGCCGCTTTCGCAGGGCTGGCCACCCCTCCCACAGACTCAAGAGCTGGAAGGCGGACAGCACCAGAGCGTGGTGGATCTCTCCCCGACGCATACGGTCTTGCCACTCCGTCCAGCTGCAAGCCCAGACCTGCAGCTCTTCGGCAGGATCCAGGGCCAGGGCACCTTCGGAGTCACAGTCCAGGGCCAGGAAGGTGTGGCATCGATTGTTCTGGGTGGCAGGATTCGGCGTGCAGGAACCCAGGGCCACCCAGTGCTCCGATACGAATCCCGTTTCTTCGCGCAGTTCCCGCCGGCCGGCCTCCTCTGGAGCCTCCCCCCCATCACACCCGCCGCCAGGGATCTCCAGCGTGGCGGCATCAATGCCGTGGCGAAACTGCTCGACGACCAGCAACTCGCCTGCCCGGTTGAAGGCAATCACGTTTACCCAGTCCGGCCCCTGGAGGCGGTAGAAGGCATGCTGGCGGCCCGTATGTGGGCTGCGTCGCTGGGCCACGATCTGCCGGAAGAGCCGCGAATCCTGGCGCACGCTTTCCGATTCCTGCGCCCATGGCGCGGCGGGATCGAAACCCAGCGGGTGGCAGTGCAACAGGCGCATCAGTACCTCGGAACCGAAGGATCCAGTCGGCTATAGGCGTCGATGCCGCCCGAAAGATGGGCGATATCGGTGAATCCCACCTTTTGAAGGAACCGAAGCGCATGGAGGCTTCGCATTCCGTGATGGCAATAGGCGGCTACGGGGCGGGTTGGATCGAGTTCCCCTACGCGATCGACCAGGTCTCCCAGCGGAATCAGAATGGCTCCAGGGATGCGGGCCAGGGCATGCTCCCACGGCTCCCGGACGTCCAGGATCTGGACACTGGCGGCATCCAGGGCCTTGAATACCTGGGCGTCGAGATGAGGTCCGGTTTCAAACACGGGTGGATCCCTCCTGATTCAGCACGCGGCTGCAGATGTGGTGGATGATGACGTCCATGGCCGTTCGGTTCTCGACGCCCGTGGGGACGATAAGGTCAGCCCACCGCTTGCTGGGTTCGACGAACTCAAGGTGCATGGGGCGGACGCTGTTCTCGTACTGGTCCATGACGCTTTCCAGGGTGCGGCCCCGCTCCCGCGTATCGCGGCGGATCCGGCGGAGAATCCGGATATCGGCATCCGTGTCCACGAAGATTTTGACGTCCAGCTGATCCCGGAGTTCCGGCAGCGCGAACAGCAGCAGCCCTTCCAGGATCACCACCTGGCCGGGAGGCAGCGGCTCCTCCCAACCGGTGCGATCCGACAGGGTGAAGTCGTACTGGGGTTTGCGGATGCTTTCGCCGCGGTGGAGGGCCGACAGATGAGCGGCCATCAGTTCCAGATCGAAGGCATGAGGGTGGTCCCAGTTCACGGGGCGCCCACCGAAGCGACCCTTCACCACTTCCAGGGGCGCGTAATACGCATCCATGTCCAGCAGCATGGTGGCCACAGCCTTCTTCCGAAGGCGTTTGACCAGTTCGGCGGCCACCGAGGTCTTGCCGCTGCCGGATCCCCCCACGATGCCCACCAGCATCGGTCTGTCCGTCATGGCCCCCCCCTCCTCTCCATCTTAGGGGCCGCGGCGGAATAGCCGGTGCTTTTCTGGTGGTTCTCCACCGGCCCCAGCGGTCGTCCTCGCCATCGGAACCCACAGGCCGTTTTTTGCACGGAGCCTACTTCAAGGCAAGGCCCTGCTCTGCTATGGTTCGGGCCATGCATCTTGTCCGAACTGCCTCTGCCCTGGTCCTTCTGCTGACGCTGGTCGGGTGCAGTTCCGAAGACCCGAGGCTGCCCACCAACCTCTATGAGGAGGCCCGCAAGCTGAACCTCGAGGGCCGCAGCCTGGAGGCCCGGGCCATGATGAAGCAACTGATGGAGCGGTATCCCGACTCCGAGGCTGCCCAGCAGGCCAAGCGGGACCTCTACCTCATTGAGGCCTTCGTGAACCGCGACCTGGCCGACCGCCAGAAGCAGGTCCGGGCCGCCATGAAGCGCGTCACCGACGCCCTGATCCGCTACCGGGGCAAGAAGGGCGAGTATCCCCTGTCGCTGGGCGGCCTCGTTCCCGATTACCTCGATCAGGTCCCCGAAACCCCCTGGGGCCACCCCTTCCTTTACCGGGCCTATGTCGCCCGCCCCATCGAGGACCTGCCCACCAAGCGGGGCCCTGCCCGCCAGCGATTCAACACCAAGCTTGACGGCTACTACCTGGCCTGTCTCGGCACCGACCTCCAGCCCGGCGGAGAGGGCCTGGCCGCCGACACCCTCATCAAGGACGGAGCGCCCTGGGGGGAGAGCGCCTTCCCGCCGGTACCCCAGCCGCAACCTGTTCGCTGAGGTTCCCATCGGCCCTGGAACAGGCTGCGCCCATTCCTGCGTAGCAAAAAAAAATGCGGCCTGAGGCCGCATTTTACAGGTGTGGCCAGGCGGCCATGGGCTACTGCACGCCCCAATCCAGAATCACCTTCCCACTTTGCCCGCTCCGCATCGCGTCGAAGCCCTTCTGGAAATCGTCGATGCCGTAGTGGTGGGTGATGACGGGCGTGATATCCAGGCCGCTCTGGATCATGGCGGCCATCTTGTACCAGGTCTCGAACATCTCCCGTCCATAGATGCCCTTCAGGATGAGGCCCTTGAAGATCACTTGGCTCCAGTCCACGGCGCAGTCCCCGGGCAGGATGCCCAGAAGGGCGATGCGACCGCCATGATGCATGGCCTCCAGCATGGACTCGAAGGCGTTGCGGTTGCCGCTCATCTCCAGGCCCACGTCAAACCCCTCGGTCATGCCCAGATCCTTCATGACCTCGGGCAGGTTTTTTTTCGTGGGGTTCACGGCCAGGGTGGCACCCATCTTCCGGGCCAGATCCAGGCGGTATTCGTTCACGTCGGTGATCACGATGTGTCGGGCGCCCACGTGCCTGGCGATGGCCACGGCCATGATGCCGATGGGCCCCGCGCCAGTGATCAGCACATCCTCGCCCACCATGTCGAAGCTGAGCGCCGTGTGGGCGGCGTTGCCGTAGGGATCGAAGATGGAGGCCACCTCGTCCGGCACGTTGTCCGGCACCTTGAACACGTTGAAGGCCGGGATGCTCAGATACTCCGCGAAGGAACCCGTGCGGTTCACCCCCACGCCCACCGTGTTGCGGCAGAGGTGACGCTTGCCCGCGCGGCAGTTCCGGCAGTGGCCGCAGGTGATGTGGCCTTCACCGCTTACACGGTCGCCGGGAGCATAGCCCTCCACCTCGGTGCCCACCCTCTCGATCACCCCAAAATACTCGTGCCCCACCACCATGGGCACGGGAATGGTCTTCTGGGCCCACTCGTCCCAGTTGTAGATGTGAACATCCGTGCCGCAAATGGCGCTCTTGTGGATGCGGATGAGCACATCGTTCGGCCCCACTTCAGGCATGGGCACCTCGCCCATCCAGATGCCTTCCTCGCGCTTGGTCTTCAACAGAGCCTTCATCCGTGCCTCCAACTCCACCATTTCAACACCTCCGCCAAGGGGGGCCAAGAATTAGCGGCCTTGACGATGTGCGAAAGGGGCCGATAAGGTTCATCCAGGACTTCCATGACCCTCCCCTTCCTGCGGCCCAACCGCAACACCAATCGGTTCCCTCGCGCGGATCGCGCGTGGGCCGGCAAGGGTCTCTCCTAAGATTCCTGACACCCCGGACCACCCCGATTCGCGACAGCGGATCGGGGTTTTTCTTTGGGAGCATCCATGTGCGGCATCCTCGGCATCCTCAACTTGGATCCCGTCCGGTCGAATCCGGCCGAACTCCGCCGCCAGGCCCTGGCCATGGCCCGGAAGATCCGCCACCGCGGACCGGACTGGAGCGGCATCTTCAGCGACCACCGGGCCATCCTCGTCCACGAGCGCCTCTCCATTGTGGATGTGGAGCATGGCGCCCAGCCCCTGGTCGACACCCTGAAGGGCACGGTGCTCGCGGTCAACGGTGAGATCTACAACCACCAGGACCTTCGGAAAGGGTTGCGGGAAACCCACGATTTCCAGACCCGGTCGGATTGCGAGGTGATCCTCTACCTCTACGACGAGCTTCAGCCCCGGGATTTCCTCAACCGCATGAACGGCATCTTCGCGTTCGTCCTCTACGACCCCAAACGCGAAACCTACCTCATCGCCCGGGATCCCATCGGCGTCATCCCGCTGTATGTGGGCTGGGACCGGCAGGATCACTTGTACGTCGCCTCGGAGATGAAGGCCCTGGTGGGCCACTGTGAGCGCATCCGGGAGGTCCCGCCGGGCCACTTCTACCTGGGCCATGAGCCTGACAAGGGCTTTCAGCGCTACTACCAGCCGGACTGGGCGGAGCCCGGTCATGTCCCCCGGGAACCCTACGATCCGGCAGCGCTGCGCGCGGCGCTTGAAACCGCTGTGCGTCGCCAGCTCATGTGCGACGTGCCCTACGGGGTGCTCATCTCGGGAGGCGTGGATTCATCCATCATCGCCGCCATCGCCGCCAAGTACCGGGAAGGCCGCGTGGAAGAAGGCGGCACGGCACCGGCCTGGTGGCCCCAAATCCACTCCTTCGCCATCGGACTGGCCGGCGCGCCGGACCTGGCCCCGGCGCGGAAGGTGGCCGACCACATCGGCGCCATCCACCACGAAATCCACTTCACCGTGCAGGAGGGCCTCGACGCGCTCTCCGACGTGATCTACCACCTGGAGACCTTCGACATCACCACCATCCGGGCCTCGACGCCCATGTATCTCCTGATGCGGAAGATCCGGGCCATGGGCATCAAGATGGTGCTGTCAGGCGAAGGGGCGGATGAGATCTTCGGCGGCTACCTCTACTTCCACAAGGCCCCGGACGGACCCGAGCTCCACTTCGAGACCGTGCGGAAGCTCCAGAAGCTGCACCTCTACGATTGCGCCCGCGCCAATAAGGCCAGCGCCGCCTGGGGCGTGGAGGCCCGCGTGCCCTTCCTGGATCGGGCGTTTCTCGACGCGGCCATGCGCCTGGATCCCTCCTTCAAACTGCCCAGGAACGCGGCGCACCCGCGGCCCATCGAGAAGTACCCTCTGCGCAAGGCCTTCGAGGGAACCCTCCCCGACGAGGTGCTCTGGCGCCAGAAGGAGCAGTTTTCCGATGGCGTCGGCTACGCCTGGATCGATGCCCTGAAGGCCACGGCCGAACGGGAGATCAGTGACGCCATGCTGCGGGGGGCGGTGGAACGCTTCCCGATCAAGACGCCCGAAACCAAGGAGGCCTACCTGTACCGGCAGCTCTTCGAGCACCACTTCCCCAGCGCCACCGCCATCGACTGCGTGCCCTTCGAGCGCAGCGTGGCCTGCAGCACCGAAACGGCCCTGCGCTGGGACGCCTCCTTCGCAAAGATGACGGACCCCTCTGGCCGGGCGGTGGTGGATGTTCATGAGGTGGGGTACAAGGAGGGAGCGCCCTGAGGGCCGAGGACAAGGATTCGACCATGATTGACCCCCAATCCGGACTGGCCCAGCTGATGGATCGCATCAAGCCCGGATCGGGCCGACACACCCTTGCAGCAGGGACGGAATGCGAGGCCTGGGAACCGCCTCCTTTCGCGCACTACGAGAACATCCGCGACTGGCTGAAGGAATCCGTCATGAGCGCCACGGTGTACGAGCGCTACCCCGACGGCCGCTGGACCATCCAGCTGCTGCTGAAGGAGCAGAACCCGGGAACCTACCGCTACATCGTGTTGTGAAAGGAGCCCCGGCGAGGTGCCGGACCCATGATGCCGTTCCTGCGATCCACCGCCGTCCGCGTCCTGGCCCTCGCCGGGATGGCAGGAGCTGCGGCCCTGGTTTCCAACACCCTCGCCTCCCCGGCACGTCGGCTGGCCTGGGCTGGATCCGGACCTTCCGTTCCCGCCTTCACGCCCCCGGCTGAAAGGTCCACACCCGCAGAACCGGCTTCCCCGCTGCCCGTGGTTCCAAAAAACAGGGAGGACCC
>JAVBYJ010000002.1 GCA_030824075.1 Geothrix sp. | reverse complement strand
TGGAGGCGGAGAGCCTCTTTTGGACCCGACAGACCTACCGCATTCATGACCTGGAACCGGGCGCCTATGAGCCCAGGGTGGAGACGGCCATCGAGTTCTACGCGCCGGAATGGCGGCCCGTGATCACGCTGGCCGTCCAGGAGGCTGTTGAGTCCTGCCGTGGGTTCGATCTCGAGTTGGAAGTGATTACCGCCAAGGGCCGGCGCATCTGGGTCCACACCACCAGCCAAACCATCCTCCAGGACGGCCGGGTCGTGAAGGTGTTCGGGGCCATCCGGGACATCACGGAACGGAAACTCGCGGAGGATGCCCTTCGGGAGAGTGAAAACCAGAACCGCGCCCTCATCAACGCCATCCCGGATCTCATTTTCACGAACCGGCGAGATGGGCAGTTCCTGGCGTTTCACGCCACTGATCCGCGGAAGCTCTTCGTGCCCCCAGAGGTATTCCTCCATCGACGCATCGAAGAGATCCTGCCCGGACCCATCGCGGTTCAATTCATGAAGGCCTATGCCGACGCCCTGGATCTAGGCGCGGTGCAGGAGCTGGACTATGCGCTGGAAATAGGAGGCGAGGGCCGGCACTTTGAAGCGCGAGTGGCCTCCAGCGCCGAGGACACGGTCATCACGATCGTGCGGGACATCACCGACCGCAAGCGCCTGGAGGCGGAAATCCAGGATCTGAACCGGGATCTGGAGCGCCGAGTGGAACAGCGCACCCACCAGCTGGAAGCGGCCAACCAGGAATTGGAAGCCTTCGCCTACAGCGTGTCCCATGATCTTCGCGCACCCATCCGGACGATCTCAGGCTTTTCCGAAGCCCTGGACCGGGATGCCGATTCCAGGCTGTCTCCGGCTGGCGCAGGGCACCTTCAGCGGATTCAAGGAGGGGCCGCCAGGATGGCCCAGCTCATCGAGGATCTGCTGCAACTCTCCCGGGTTGGCCGGGATGACTTCATGGCCATTCCCTTGGACTTGGGAAGTTTGGCGGAACAGGTCCTCACCGGACTTCAGGCCGCAGATCCGGGCCGCAAGGTCACCTGCCAGGTGCCGCGCCCCCTCAGCGTGCTGGGGGATCCCCGGCTGCTGCGGATCCTGCTGGAGAACCTGCTGGGGAACGCGTGGAAGTTCACCTCCCACACGCCAGATGCGCGCATCACGATCACCTCCCTGGTCACGCCCCCGTCCGGTGTGGAAATCTCCATCCGTGACAACGGCGCGGGGTTTCCAGCCTCCCAGACCGGCAAGCTCTTTGCTCCATTCCAGCGCCTCCACAGATCCGACGAGTTCCCGGGGACTGGCATCGGCCTGGCCATTGCCAAGCGCATCGTCAGCCGGCATGGGGGCATGATCCGTGCCGAGGGTGAACCAGGGCAGGGGGCGGTCATCCGTTTCACCCTGCCCGCGGGCAATGGCGGGTTGTCGTGAACCTTGGCGCTTGGCCCTGACCACCTTCAGCGTGCTCAGAGGATCAGATCATCCATACAAACGGCCCCACTAGGCGCATCATTCCAAGTAGTGGAGCCTCGCCATGAACCGAACGAAAACGGATCATCAGGATCGGAAGCGGAAGATCCAGGCGCACGCCCCGGATTCGCACACCTCATCACCGCCGGGGGAGAGCGTTGATCCGGAAACACCAGCTCCACCACCAGCAAAGCCCCTTTCCATTGTGGGCATCGGCGCTTCCGCAGGGGGGCTGGGGGCCTTCGAGGCCTTCTTTTCGGGGATGCCCGCGGACGTCGATCCCGGCATGGCGTTCGTATTGGTGCAGCATCTGGCCCCGGATCACAAGAGCATCCTTACCGACCTCATCCGCCGCTACACCCGGATGCAGGTCTTCGAGGTCGAGGATGGGATGACGGTCCAGCCCAACTGCGCCTACATCATCCCGCCGGGCCGGGACATGGCCTTTCTGAATGGCACGCTGCAACTGTTGGAACCTACCGCGCCCCACGGCCACCGATTGCCCATCGACTTTTTCTTCCGGTCGCTGGCCCAGGACCAGCATGAGCGGGCCATCTGCATCGTGCTTTCTGGCACGGGCAGTGACGGTACCCTGGGAGTGCGGGCCATCAAGGCCGAGGGCGGCATGGTCATGGCCCAGAACCCCGAATCCACCGAATACGACGGCATGCCGCGCAGCGCCATCTCCACCGGGCTGGTGGACTACGTGCTGCCGCCGGCCGAGATGCCCGGCGAGCTGATCGCGTACGCCGCGCACGCCTTCGGCCGGTTCCCCCGGCCCGTCATCCTCCCGGCGCCCAAGACCGAGAATGCGCTGAAGAAGATCTTCATTCTGCTGCGCGTTCAGACCGGTCACGACTTTTCCCAATACAAGCCGAGCACCATCCATCGCCGCATCGAGCGGCGCATGGCGGTGCACCAGATCGAGGGGCTGGAGGGGTACGTGAAGTATCTCCAGCAGACGCCGGCCGAGGTCGAGGCGCTGTTCCGCGATCTGCTGATCGGAGTGACCAACTTCTTCCGCGACCCGGATGCCTTCCAGGCGCTCGAAACACAGGTCATCCCAAAAATATTTGAGGGGAAACCGGCGGGTGCCACCGTTCGCGTCTGGTCGCCGGGCTGCTCCACGGGCGAAGAGGCCTATTCCCTGGCCATCCTCCTGGTGGAGCGCATGGAGGCGCTCAAGCAAAGCTACACCGTGCAGGTGTTTGCCACGGATATTGACAGCCAGGCGATTGCCTCGGCCCGCGCCGGCCTCTATCCCGCCAGCATCGCCGCCGATGTATCACCGGAGCGCCTGGCCCGCTTTTTCACCGCCGAGCCCGACGGCAGCGCCTACCGGATCCACAAAGGCATCCGCGACATGCTGATCTTCTCCGAGCAGAACGTGATCAAGGACCCCCCCTTCTCCAAGCTCGATCTGATCTGCTGCCGCAACCTCATGATCTACATGGGTGGCGACCTGCAGAAAAAGCTCATTCCCTTGTTTCATTACGCGCTGAATCCCCAGGGATTCCTTTTCCTCGGCACGTCGGAGACGGTGGGGGAGTTTGGCGATCTCTACGCCGTGCTGGATCGCAAACTGAAGCTGTATCAGCGCAAAGAGGATTTCCAGGGGGCGCAGCGCATGGCGCTGGGCCGCTTCCTCACACCCACGGTCGATGGGGATGTGGCACCCCGGCGGGGGACGGCGAAAACGGCCTCGCCGGTGAAACTGCCGCTGCGCGAACTGACCGAGCAGGCCCTTCTGCAGCAGGTTGCCCCGACCGGCGCGCTCGTCAATGGCCACGGGGACATCCTCTACCTGCACGGACGAACCGGGATGTACCTGGAACCGGCCCCCGGCGAAGCAGGCATCAACAACATCCTGAAGATGGCCCGCGATGGGTTGCGGCGCGAACTCGCGACGGCCCTGCACAAGGTCTCGGCTACGAAAGAACCCGTGTACTGCCAAAATCTGCGCGTCAAAACCAACGGCCACTTCACCCGCGTCGATCTGAGCATTCATCCGGTGACTTCAGGCCAGGCCGCCACCCTTGGGGCACCGCTGTACCTGGTCATCCTGGATGAAGCATCGTCCCCCGCCGCCTTCGACCCGGACCAGGCATTGCCGATCGCCCCGCGCCCCCGGGCTGGCGCGGGCGACCCCAAGGCGGACACCGATGCGCGCATCGCCGCGCTCAAACAGGAGCTGCGGGCCAAGGAAGAGTATCTCCAGACGGCCAACGAGGAACTGGAGACCTCCAATGAAGAGCTCAAATCCTCCAATGAGGAAATGCAGTCCGTGAACGAGGAATTGCAATCCACCAACGAGGAGCTGGAGACCTCCAAGGAGGAACTGCAATCGGTCAACGAGGAACTGGCCACGGTGAATGCCGAATTGCAAACCAAGGTGCTGGATCTGTCGCACGCCAACAACGATATGAACAACCTCCTGGCGGGCACGGGCATCGGCACGGTCTTTCTGGATTACCACCTGCGCATCCTGCGCTTCACTCCGACCGCCACCCGGATGATCAACCTGATCCTGAGCGATGTGGGACGCCCCGTGGGCCACCTGGTCTCCAACCTGGTCGGCTATGACGACCTGGTGGCCGACACGCGCGCCGTGCTGGACTCGCTGATTCCCAAAGAAAGGGAGGTCCAGACCACGGAGGGCAAGTGGTACACGATGCGCATCCTGCCCTACCGCACGCTCGACAACGTGATCGAGGGTGCGGTGATCACCTTCGTGGATATCACGGACATGAAACACGCGCAGGAGGCATTGCAAAAAACCAGCGACTTGCTCCGGCTGGCGGTGGTGGTGCGGGACGCCCACGATGCCATCACCGTGCAGGATCTGGAGGGCCGCATCCTCGCGTGGAACCCCGGTGCGGTGAGGCTGTACGGCTGGAGCGAGGTCGAAGCGCTGGCGATGAACGTCCGCGACCGGATCCCGGAGGGGCTGCGCAAGGAGGCCTTGGCCCTGTTGCGTCAGCTGAGCCAGGCCGAAATCCTGGAGCCGTATCTGGCCCAGCGGCTGACCAAGGATGGGGCTATCCTAAAGGTCTCGATCATCTCCACTGCGTTGATGAATGAGGCCGGGCAGGTGTACGCGATCGCGACCACGGAACGGCCTAGAGAGTCCAAGATGATTCGAACCGCAGAGGCCTCCGATGGCCGACCCGAATAAAGGGCCCCTGGGCGCTGCCGAATTGCGGGAGCGGGCGGAAGAACTCGCCCGGGAGAAGGCCAGCCTGCTGGAGGAAGACATCGGGGATCTGTCGCTCGCGTTCGTGCGGCAAACGCTCCACGAGCTCCGGGTCCATCAAATTGAGCTGGAAATGCAGAATGAGGAGCTGCGCCGGGCCCAGGTGGAACTGGAGATCACGCGGGCGCGCTATTTCGACCTCTACGATCTGGCGCCCATGGGCTATTGCACGCTAAACGAGCAAGGGTTGATCCTGCAAGCCAACCTCACGGCCGCCCTCCTGCTGGGCGTCACCCGGAGTGAACTGGTCGAGCGGCCCATGAGCCGTTTCGTCTTCAGTTCAGATCAGGACATTTACTACCTGCACCGCAAGCGGCTTCTTGAAACCGGTGACCCCCAGGCGTGGGACCTGCGGATGGTGAAACCGGATGGAACGCCCTTCTGGGCCCACTTGGAAGCCACCGTGGCGCTCGATGAAGCGGGCACGCCGGCCCTGCGCTTCGTGTTGAGCGATGTCAGCGCGCGCAAGGAAGCTGAAGCGGCGCTGGTCAAAGAGGGCGCCTTGCATAGCGCCATGTTCAACAGCGCCAAGTTCCTGAGCATCGCCACGGATGCGAAGGGCGTCATTCAGCTCTTCAACGTGGGCGCAGAAAGCATGTTGGGCTATCGGGCCGCTGACGTGATGACCAAGCTCACGCCATTCGACCTTGCCGATCCCGAGGAAGTGATCGCCCGGGCCAAGGCGATGAGCGTCGCGCTGGCCCGGCCCGTGGCCCCAGGGTTCGAGGCGCTGGTGTTCAAGGCCTCGCGTGGCATTGAAGACATCTACGAGCTGACCTGCATTCGTCAAGATGGCGGGCGACTCCCGATGGTGCTCTCGGTCTCGGCGCTGCGCGATGGCCAAAACAACATCATCGGGTACCTGCTGATCGGTACCGACAACACGGCGCACAAGCAGATTGAGGCTGAGCGGGCCACCCTCAACCAGGCCCTCGAGGACCGGAACGCCGATCTCGAATACGCCAAGGTCGTGGCGGAAAAGGCCAACCTCGCCAAATCGGAATTCCTGTCCAGCATGAGCCATGAACTGCGCACGCCGCTCGGCGCGATCCTCGGTTTCGCCCAGCTGCTGGAATCCGGAACCCCGCCGCCGACTCCCACCCAGAAGCTGAGCGTCGATCAGATCCTCAAGGCCGGTTGGTACCTGCTCGAATTGATCAACGAAATCCTCGATCTCGCGAAAATCGAATCTGGCAAGGTGGCCTTGTCGCTGGAACCGATTTCCCTGGCTGAGGTCATGCAGGATTGCCGCTACATGGTCGAAGCCCAGGCCGAGAAACACAGTGTCAGCATGATCTATCCCCAGTTCGGCCTCCCCACCTTTGTCCAGGCCGACCAGAAGCGGTTGAAGCAGATCCTCGTGAACCTGCTTTCCAACGCGATCAAGTACAACCAGATGGGTGGAACGGTCGAGGTGTCCTGCCACGGGAGCTCGTCTGGACGCCTGCGCATTTGCGTCCAGGACACCGGTGCGGGGTTGGCCCCGGAGCAGATGGCCCAGCTGTTCCAGCCCTTCAATCGCCTTGGCCAAAGAGAGGGCACGGTCGAGGGCACCGGCATCGGCCTGGTGGTCTGCAAGCGGCTGGTCGAATTGATGCGGGGCGTCATCGGTGTGGAAAGCACCGTCGGGAAGGGCAGTGTGTTCTGGATCGAACTCGACCTGTCTCACGCACCCCAGACGGCCGCCGCTGCCACCGAACCCGCGTCGCTCTCCCCGGCGCAGGATGATGCCTCCGCCCGGTTGCAGACCCTGCTCTACGTCGAGGACAACCCGGCCAATCTGATGCTGGTTGAGGAGATTCTGGCGCGCCGCCCCGATCTTCGCTTGCTGAGCGCCACAGATGGCACCCGCGGCATCGAGATCGCGCGCACCGCACAGCCGGACGTCATCCTGATGGACATCAGTCTGCCTGGCATCAGCGGGACCGAGGCGTTGAAAATCCTGATGGAGGACCCCACCACCGCGCGCATTCCCGTGGTGGCGATCAGTGCCAATGCGCTACCCCGCGACATCGAGCTGGGTTTGGAGGCAGGCTTTTTTCGGTATCTCACCAAACCGATCAAGGTCACCGAGTTCCTGGAGACGGTGGACCTGGCTCTGACCAGGGCGAAACAAAGTCGGCCCGCATAAAGCCATGTCAATAAACAGGAGGGTTAGGGGCCCCACCAGTCTCATGACTGAGGATCAAGCGTCCGATAACACCTTACTTGCGCCAGGAGGAAGAGAGGCAGGGCAGATGGATATGAGGGTGACGACGGCACGGGCGAGTGGGTCAACGATGGCCCGATGGCTGGAGGCGCGCCGTGGCCGGCAAAGCTAGGCAGGCCAAGGATGCCCCCATGGCTGGCCCAGAGCCGGCGTTGCGCATCCTGCTGGTCGAGGATTCCAGCGAGGATGCTCAGCTGCTCGTCCTGTACCTCGAAGCCCACGGAGTCCGGTTCACCTATGCCCAGGAGGACACCCTGGAGGGCTTCCTGACCGCGCTCCGCTCGGGCCCCTGGGACCTGGTGCTTTCGGATTTCAGCCTGCCGGGAACCGATGGCATGGAGATTCTGAAGGGCCTGCGGGACCGCGACCCGGATCTGCCGTTCATCCTGCTTTCGGGAGTGCTGGACGAGGGTGCTGCGGTGGAGGCCATGCGCGGCGGAGCGAATGACTTCGTGCTCAAGAGCAATCTTGCGCGCCTGGTTCCCGCCATCGAACGCGAGATGAAGGAAGCGGAGCTGCGGCGGAAGCAGCGCTTGTTCGAGGAAGAGCTGCGCCTGCTCCATACGGCGATCGGCCAGACCCCCGACATGGTGGTCATCACCGACCCCCAAGGGACGATCCTGTATTCGAACGCGGCCACTGCGGCGATCACGGGTTTCCAGCGCGACGAGATGCTGGGCCGGAACCCCAGGCTGTTCAAAAGCGGCCGCCATGATGCGGCCTTTTATCGGTCCATGTGGGAGGTCCTCCTGCGGGGAGAGACCTGGAAGGGCCACCTTGTGAACAAACGGAAGGACGGCACCTACTGGGATGCTGAGTCGGTGATTTCCCCCGTCTTCAGTGCCCGGGGCGACCTTCAGAACTACCTCTGCACCTCGCGGGATATCACGCTGGAACGCCAGCTCCAGGGACTTCTGGAACAATCCCAGCGCCTGGAGACCATCGGCACCCTCACCAGCGGCATCGCTCACGACTTCAACAACATTCTGATGCCCGTCATGGGCCATGCCGAACTTGGGCTGGGGCGCGCTCCCGGTGACCCCAAGCTCAGGCACGACCTGGAGGTGATTCAGGCTTCCGCCCAGCGGGCCCGGGATCTCATCCGCCAGATCCTGGCCTTCAGCCGAAACGACGAAGGGAAAGTGGTTCCCATCGAAATCCAGAGCCTTCTCGCCGAATCCCTCAAGCTCTTGCGCGCCACGGTGCCCACATCCATTGCCTTCGAGGTGGACCTCGACGCCCGGGGCAAGTTCGTGCGGGGGGATCCGACCCAACTGCATCAGGTGATCCTGAACCTCTGCACCAACGCGGGCCATGCCATGCGGGGCAACGCAGGCCGCCTGACGGTGGGGCTGAAGTCGGAGCGCCAACCCGCGATGCCCTGCGCCATGAACATCTTGCTTCCGGAGGGCGAGTATCTGTGCCTGGAAGTGAGGGATACCGGCAAGGGCATCCACCCCGACCATCTGGACAAGATCTTCCTTCCGTTCTTCACGACCAAGCCCCCGAAGGAAGGCACCGGCCTGGGACTATCAGTGACCCATGGCATCGTGAGCGCGATGAAAGGGGGCTTCCAGGTGACCAGCCAGCCCGGAGCGGGCACCTGCTTCCGGGTGTTCCTGCCGGTCGCTCCGATGGGCTCCATCCTGCCGGATGAGGAGGAGGGCGAAACCCCGATCGGGCACGGGCATATCCTCCTGGTGGACGACGAGAACTCGCTTCTCGAGATGCTTCACACCAGCCTTACCAAAATGGGATTCCAGGTGTCCTCTTTCTGTGATCCCCAGGCGGCCCTTCGGGCCTTTCTGCTGGCGCCCGCGGCTTTTGATGTCCTGGTGACGGATCACACCATGCCCGGCCTGTCCGGCGTCCAACTGGCCGAGGCGCTCTGGGCTGTGAGTCCGGCGCTTCCAGCCATCCTGCTCAGCGGAGATCCCGAGCTGAGCAGAACCTGTGAACCTGTCCGGCAAGCCAAGTTCCGCGCCTGCTTGGCCAAGCCGTTATCCTCCCGCGACATCGCGAAAACGATTCTGCAGGTGCTTCCCGGGAGGGAGCATCTCCACCCAGGAAGCGGGTAGGCTGTGCGAAACCCCATGATCACGTTGCCCATGGCGATGGCCCTGCTGGTTCTGGCCCTGTTCTGTCAGGGATGCGACCGTCAGAAGGCTGCGCTCTACAAAGGCCCTCCGACGAAAGTGGTGATTGGGATTTACAGGGGGGAAACGACCGCGCTGGTGTATGTCGCCGATCAGTTCAATTACCTCAAACAGATGGGGCTCGAGGTGGAACTGCGCGAATTCGACAGCGGAGTCGAGGCCGTGGAAGCTCTCCGGAAAGGGCGTGTAGACATCGCCACGGCGGCGGATTTCGTGTTTGCCTCCAACCTCGAGGAGCACCCGGATCTGCGGATCATCGCCGCCATCAACCGTGCTGACAACATCTATATGGTCGCTCGAAAAGACAAGGGGATTTCAACGCCATCAGATCTCAAGGGCAAGCGGATTGGCGTCACGGAAACCAGTATCGGCGACTACTTTCTCGCGAAATACCTGAACGCCATCCGGATCAAAAGGGACGATGTCACCCTCGTGAATTTGCCGCCGACCCTGATGGAGGCCGAGATCGCTTCTGGTGGCATCGATGCCGCGATCAGCTGGGATCCGGTCGCACGGCGCATGAAGGAACGTCTAGGCCCGAATGCCATCAGCTGGCCCGCGCAGGCTGACAGCTCCTGGCACTTCGTGCTGATTGTCCACGCCAGCTTCATCAAGAAGGAATCAGCGGCCCTGGTCCGCCTGATGCAGGCGCTGATCATGGCCGAGCGGTCCATCGAATCCGATCCGACTTCCGTTCAGCGCACCCTTTCCAAACGCTTGGGGATGACCGAGGCCTACCTCGCCGAGGTTTGGGGAGACAACCAGTTCAAGGTTCTCCTGGGCCGAAGCCTGATGCTGACCCTGGAGGCGGAATCCCAATGGATGAGCAAGGCCCAGGGCGGGGCCGGTCGAAAACAGCCTAACTATTTGAAATACATGTATATGGATGCCCTCGAAACCGCCCGTCCCGAGTCAGTCACGATCACTCACTGACGAGGTGCAAAGGTGATGACCATCAAGGCCCAACTCCGCGGACTCCTGGTCGTCGTGGGCCTCCTGTTCGTCTTCATGTTTGGCATGGTCGTCCAGTCGAGCCGGGTCAACGAACGCTACCAGGCCAGGGGCCTGGTGCTGACTCACGTCATCCGGGAGGTCTTCGATTTCAATATCGCTGCGGGCGACTATCTGCTGAATCACCAGGACCGGCCCATGCATCAGATGGAGCTTGCCTTGGGTTCGATCGCCCAGTCCCTTGGCGAGATCAAACTCGAACGGGCCGATCGTTTGCTCGTCCTGGCGGATCTGCAGCGGTCGTTTGAGCGCGCCAGGCAGCTCTTCCTGAAGTTGAAGGACAGCCATGAGGCCTTCCACGCGAAGTACGGGGTCGACATCTCGGCAGACATCGACCCTTTCGTTCATCAGCAGATCGAGGACCTGTCCCTGAGCCTGTCGATCAGTTCCCATGCCTTGGTCACTTCCGCCCACTACCTGCTGAAATCCTCGGACGAAAGGCAGGCCGAAGCGTTGAGGTCCTACGATCGAATGGTCCAGGGGGGGCTGGCCGTCTCCTTCGTCCTGCTCACGCTCTCCGTCCTCTTCTTCTCGCGAAGGTTCGTCCATTCCATCGCCGCTCTGAAGGAGGGTGCCGCCAGGATTTCCGCGGGGAATCTGACGTCCAGGATCGAGATGATCGGTCGCGATGAATGGACCGACCTTTCCCAGTCGATCAACGACATGGCAGACAAGCTGCGAGCCTCCTACGAGGCGCAGGAAGGCGAGATCCAGGAGCGCAAGCTGTCGGAGGCGTCCCTGCTGGCGTCGGACCAGCAGCTTCGGCTGAATGAGACGCGCATCCAGGAGCTGAACAAGGATCTTGAGAATCAGCTGGTCAAACTGCGAGAGGCCAATCGGGAAATGGAATCCTTCACCTATTCTGTCTCCCATGACCTGCGGGCGCCTGTGCGGCACATCTCGGGCTTCGTCGAACTGCTTTGCAAGAAGGACCTCCAGGGACTCGATGAGAAAAGCCGGCACTATCTGAAAGTTGTGTCGGAGGCCGCTGAAAAAATGGGTTGTCTCATCGACGACCTGCTGTCGTTCTCCCGCATGGGCCGCGGCGAGATGATGAATCGCAGCGTGGATCTGCAGCAACTCGCCCAGGAAGTCATCGAGGAGATCTCCCGGGATCTCCCACCCATCAGGACCATTCAGTGGCGTGTCGGGGACCTGCCGGTTGTCACCGGGGATCGCGCCATGTTACGGCTCGTCCTGGTCAACCTGATTGCCAATGCCGTCAAATATTCCGATCGCGTGGAAGCACCCGTGATCGAGGTGGACGCGCTGCCGCCTGGAAATAACGGTCACACCCTGTATGTCAGGGACAATGGGGCCGGATTTGACATGAAGTACGTGGACAAGTTGTTCGGGCTTTTCCAAAGGCTGCATTCAAGCGAGGAATATGAAGGGACCGGAGTGGGCTTGGCCAACGTCCGTCGCATCATCGGCCGGCACGGCGGCAGAACCTGGGCTGAAGGCGAACTGAACAAGGGTGCGACCTTCTATTTCATGCTTCCCCAAACATAAGGAGACCTGCTCATGCATGCTGATATCCAAAAAATCCTGCTGGTGGAAGACAACCCCAACGATGCCGAACTGACGCTGGAGGCGCTGAACGAAAAGAACCTGGCCAATGAAGTGCTCTGGCTGAGGGACGGGCAAGAGGCCCTGGACTTCCTGTACTGCCGGGAAGCCTACGCGGGCCGCGAACCGGTCAACCCGGTCCTGATCCTGCTGGACATCAAGATGCCCCGTGTGGACGGCTTGCAGGTGCTGAAGGAGGTCAAGGGAGATCCGAGGCTGCGGACCATTCCGGTCGTGATCCTGACCTCGTCACGAGAAGAAGCCGACCTCATTGAAGGGTACAGCTATGGCGTCAACGCCTACGTGGTCAAACCTGTCAACTTCAACGATTTCATGCATTCAGTTTCATCGCTGGGCGCCTTCTGGGCGGTTCTGAACGAAGCACCGCCGATCCAGATTTGACCCAGCAGGGCTTTGTCAGGCGTCTCTGGGCGGGTCTCCCAGCACCTTTTCCACCGCCTCGGTCAGGTCCTCATGCCGAATGGGCTTGTGCAGAACGCCATTCACGCCCAGTTTCGTCATCCGTTCCGACATGGTCTCGTCGTGAAGCGCGGTGAGGATGAGCACCTTGACCTTGGAGAGTTCAGGGTGCTCGAAGCAGGCCCTGACCAGGCTCGGACCCTGGAAGGCGGGCATGGAGTGATCAAGGATCATCAGATCGGGCATCCCGGCGAGGAGGGCCTCCAGCGTGCCCTGGAGCGAGTCGGGTTCGATCAGGAGGACCTCGTGCCCGGCCTTGTGCAGCGCCGCGGCGACAAAGACCCTGACCAGCTTGCTGTCATCCACCACCGCAATGCGCGCCACAGGACCTCGTTTCAAAATCATTATCGGACCTTTCCAAGGCGGGTACCCGTAGCGATTCGATTTCGGTGAAGACAGGGCCTCATGGCGGCCCTGCCGGTGTCCGCGAGAGAGGCGCTGTTCGCTTTAAGAGCGGCGGATCGGGCTCTTTTGGGCCTTCGGGACAAGTATCAATCGGTTTTATTTCGCTGGCACCAGCGGCCCAAGGCCTGGAAACCACCGTGAAACCTCGAAATCCAGTCCGCAGCCCTGCGCAAAGGCGTCCGTGATTTCGTTTTTATTTCCGCTTGTTGTAAATCGGCATCTTTCTAGACTTTGAAGTGGTTCTCAGTGGAGAAAAATGGTCTGAAGTGGATCAAAGTGGTCTAACTCCGGTTCAATCCTCTCTTTGAGCTACTGGTTGAAAGGCGATGCTGGTGTTGCGACTTCGCGGAAACTCACCGGCCACGGTGGATGAGAAGGGACGCCTCAAGCTCCCCTCCTCCTTCAAGGCTGAGTTGGAGACCTTCGCCCAGGGCGAAGGGGGCCAGGCTCTGCGTGAGGGTGCTGGCGTCCTGCGGCACTACCTGACCTCGCTGGATGGCCGGTCGGCCCGCCTCTATCCCATGCCGGTCTGGGAGGCCATTGAGGCCCGCCTGGCGGCCCTGCCGTCCACCAGTCCCGCCAAGCGCAAGTTCCTGGAGACCACCGCCTACTTCGGCAGTGAAGTGGAGCCCGATGCCCAGGGCCGGTTCGTCATTCCGCCCATCCTTCGCGAGGCCGCCCAGCTCACAGGGGAGGTGGCCGTGCTGGGGCAGATGGATCACCTGGCCCTGTGGAACAAGGCTGGCTTTGCGCGGCGTCTGGCTGCGGAGCCCCTGGGGGCCGACGATCTGGCCCAGCTTGCGGATCTGGGGATCTGATGATGACGCGCCCAGCTCCTCTCCACGTTCCCGTTCTCCTCCAGGAGGTCGTGGACAACCTTGTGCTGCCCCCGGCGGCCCGCATCCTCGACCTCACCCTGGGGCTGGGGGGGCACGCCGAGGCGCTGCTGGCTCAGGCGGATGCCGACGCCCGCTACCTGGGCGTGGACCGGGATCCCGAGGCCCGAGCCTTGGCCGCGCAGCGCCTGGGTTCCGACGCCCGCCTCAGCATTCTGGCCTGCGCCTACGAGGACCTCTGGGACGATGCCCACTTCATCGCCTGGCGTGCCGCCCAGGCGCCTGACGGATTCGACGTCATCCTGGCGGATCTCGGCGTATCCACCCTACAGCTCCGAACGCCGGAGCGCGGGTTCAGCTTCCGGGACGCCGGGCCGCTCGACATGCGGATGGATCAGGAGCATGGCCTGTCGGCCCGCGCCTGGATCGCCGAACAGACCGACGAAAGCCTGGCGGACGCGATCTACCAGTACGGCGAGGAGCGGGCCAGCCGCCCCATCGCCCGGGCGATCCTCAGGGCCCTTCATGAAGGGCATCTGGATACCACCCACGATCTGGCCCGAGCCGTCTACACCGTGATCCCCCGCGAACCCGCCAAGCGGAAGGGCCACAGCGATCCCGCCACCCGCACCTTCCAGGCCATCCGCATCGCCGTGAACGGCGAACTGGACCGTCTGGCCGCCTCCCTGGAGGCCGCCGTCTCCCACCTTCGCCTTGGTGGGCGCCTCGCGGTGATCAGCTTCCACAGCCTGGAAGACCGCATCGTCAAGCAGACCCTGCGCCGTCTCGCGGGCATCTACGACGGTCCTGGGCGTACCGCGCCGGTGGAACTCCCCAAGGTCCTGAAGCTCATCCATGCCGGTGGCATCGCACCCAGCGAAGCTGAGGCCGCCGCCAATCCCCCCTCCCGTTCCGCCCGCCTGCGCGTGGCGGAACGGATCGCCTGAACGAGGTCCCCATGGCCGTTGGAACCCTGCCGAGCGCGACTGCTCCCACCCGCATGGTGGAGAGCGAAGGCATCCTGCGCATGCTGCTGCTGGTGTTGGCCCTGGCCATGCCCCTGGGCACCCTCGCTTACCTGAAGATCCAGAGCACCCGGCTGAGTTATGCTATGGGAGAGATCAAGGAGCGCATCCACAAGGAGGAGGAGCTCCAACGCAAGCTCCTGCTGGAACGCAGCCGCTATCAGCGCGATGAGGAGGTCCAGGTCTACGCCCAGAAGGCGGGGCTCGAACCGAGGAAGCAGGGCCACCTGATCCGCCGGGCCTTCACCCCGGAGGATCAGCGCATCGCCAAGCTGCGTCCCGTGTCCTCGGATGCCATGTAGGCGGTAGGCTGTAGGCTGTGGGCCCCCGTCAACGCTTCATCCCGCTCCCCCGGTCATTCTGTGTCCCTCCGCTTCGCCACCGAACCCCGAATTCCCCGGCGCCTGCTGGGCCGGCAGGATCCCCAGGACCTGCTGAGCCGGCGCATGCCCTGGATCATGGGCAGCATGGCCTTCTGGGCCCTGCTCATCCTGCTGCGCCTGCTTTGGCTCCAGGGGGTGGAGCACAAGCGCTACCGGGCCAAGGCCGAGCAGCAGCACACCACGGTGGTGCCTGTGCCGCCGATCCGCGGGGAGTTGCGGGACCGCCGGGGTGAACCCCTGGCCATCTCGATCAAGGTCGAGAGCCTATTCGCCGATCCCCGCGTGTTCTACCCCGACTACAAGGCGACGCGGGGGGAAGAGCGGCAATGGGGGAACCCAAACCGGAAAGCCGCCGCGGAGGTCGCCGCCAAACTGGCCCCGATCCTGGAGCAGACCAAGGGCCAGGTGCTGGACAAGCTCCTGCGGAAAAAGACTTTCGTCTACCTCGAACGCCATCTCGCGCCCATGAAGGTTGGCACCATCCGCGCCATGGAGCTGGACGGCATCGAGTTCCAGCCTGAAAGCCGCCGCTTCTACCCGCGCGGCAGCCTGGCGGCGCAGATCATCGGTTTCACCAATATTGACGGCCTGGGCCAGCTCGGTATCGAGCAGACCTATGACAAGCAGCTGGCGGGCGTGAAGGGCGAACTGATCGCTCCCCGCGATGCCCACGGAAAGCTGCTCATCCTCCAGGAGAACTACAGCCAGATGCCCGTCAACGGCGCCTCGCTCCAGCTCAGCCTGGACGCCTCCATCCAGCACATCGTCGAGGACGCGCTGGAGGAGGGGATGCGCCTCACGCGGCCCCGAACGGCCTACGCGGTGGTGGTGGATCCCCAGACCGGCGAGATCCTGGCCATGGCTGGCACCCCCACCTTCGATCCGAATCACATCCTGCCGAAGAAGTTCCGCAACCGCGGCGAGTCGGAATTGTCAGCGGGCGAGCGGGAGGAACTGCGCCGCGAGCTGGAACGGCAGAAGGCGGCGCGCAAGGTGCATCCCGTCGAAGACGTGTACGAACCGGGCTCCACCATGAAGATCTTCACCGCCGCCATCGCCCTGGAGGAACGCAAGGTGCGCCTAGGCGAGCGCATCGACTGCCTGGCCGGGCGCTGGCAGTACAGCGCGAAGGTGCCACCCATCACGGACACCCACGGCCACGGGGTGCTGACCTTCGAGGAGATTCTCTGGCAGAGCTCCAACATCGGCGCCGCCAAGATGGGCATCCGCCTCGATCCCTCCGTCCACTACCAGTACCTGCGCAAGTTCGGCTTTGGCGACCCCACCGGTCTCAATTTTCCCGGCGAGAGCCAGGGGCGCATGATCGCACCGGACCGGTGGAGCGTGCCCACCCAGTACACCTTCTCCTATGGCTATGGCCTCAGCACCACGCCCCTCCAGATCCTCATGGCGGGCTGCGCGCTGGCCAACGGCGGCAAACTCATGCAGCCGATCCTCGTGCAGCGCATCTACAACGACAAGGGCCTGCTGTTGAAGGAGTTCAAGCCCACGGTGCGCAATCAGGTCCTGAGCGAGGAGACTGCGGGCCTGATGAAGGAGGCCCTCAAGGGGGTCATGACCCAAGGCACGGGGAAGAAGGGGCGGCTCGACAATGGCGTGGAGTCCTTCGGCAAGACCGGCACCAGTCGCAAGCTCATTGACGGGAAATACGATCCCAAGCGCCATTTCGCCTCCTTCATGGGCTTCTTCCCCGCGGATAAGCCGCAGTACGGGGTGCTGGTGATGCTGGATGATCCGGCGGGGGATACCACGGGCGGCGATGTGGCAGCGCCCCTGTTCAAGCGCATCGGCGACGGGATCCTCCGGTTTCGGCTGGCCACACCGGATCCCGATCGCGAAAAAGATCTCACGCTGTCGCTCCGCGACTGGTCCGTGAGCGAGACCGACGAGGCCACCGTCCATGTGGAACGGGGCCGGGTGCCTGACCTCCAGGGTCTCAGCCTCAAGGCCGCCATCCACCGCGTGGTGCTGGTGGGCGGCACGCCCAGGGTGGAATCCTCGCCGGGAATCACGGCCACGCGGGTGCTGGGCCAGAGCCCCGAACCCGGCGCGCCGCTGGAGCCGGGCACGGTGGTCAAGATCAAGGCGGGAATGCCATGAAGCTCGATACGCTCATCGAAGGAATCGCCCGGCGGCAGTCCGGGCCGGATGTCGAGGTGGCGGACCTCACCAGCGACAGCCGCGAGGTGCGTCCCGGATGGGCCTTCCTGGCCCTGAAGGGCGAGCAGGCCGACGGCATGACCTTCGTCCCGCAAGCCCTCGCCCAGGGCGCCCATTCGATTCTTTCCACCGCTGCCGTGACCGCGCCAGAGTCGGTCGCGACCTGCACCTTCCTGGGTGATCCCCGATTGCAGATGGCCGAATTGGCCCGCAGGCTGCACGGCACCCCGGACGAGCACCTGGCCCTCATCGGGGTCACGGGCACCAACGGCAAGACCACCACCACCACGCTCATCCGCCAGCTGCTGCGCGGCGCGGGCATCGGCTGCGGCCTCGTGGGCACGGTCCTGAACGCCGCGGGGGAGGTCGAGGAAGAAGCCGTCCGCACCACGCCGGAAAGCCCCGCCTTCTACCGCTGGCTGGGGCGCAGCGTGGCGGCGGGAGACGCCGCCTCGGCGGTGGAGGTGAGCAGCCATGCGCTCTGCCTGGGACGGGTCCACGGCGCCCTGTTCAAGGTCGGGGTCTTCACGAACCTCACCCAGGATCACTTGGACTACCACGGCACCTTGGAGGCCTACTTCGCGGCCAAGGTCCGTCTGCGGGATCAAAGCGCCCGGTTCCTGGTGAACACCGATGATGCCTTCGGCCGTCGGTTGCTCGAAGGAGGCCGTTGCTGGAGCTACGCCCTCGACCGGGAGGCGGACTACCGGGCGGCGGCGGTGGAATTGGGCCCCACTGGCACGCGGTTCCGCCTGGAGGCCCTCCAGGGCAGCTTCGTGGTGGAGAGCCCCCTGTTGGGCCGCTTCAATGTCTACAACCTGCTGGCGGCCCTGGCCGCCTGCGCCGAGGCTGGTTTCGACCTGAACCGGCTGGTGCCCGCGGTGCCGGGGGTGACCGGGGCGCCGGGCCGCCTGGAGCGCGTGGACTGTGGCCAGCCCTTTGGGGTGATGGTGGACTACGCCCATACGCCGGATGCTCTCGAGCAGCTGCTGGCGGAGGGCCGCCGCCTGCTTCCGCCGGGCGGCCGCCTGCACGTGCTCTTCGGCTGCGGGGGGGACCGCGACCGTACGAAACGCCCCCTCATGGCCGCGGCGGTGGCGGCCGGTGCGGATGTGCTGTGGCACACCAGCGACAATCCCCGCACCGAGGATCCAGAGCGCATCCTTGATGATGCAGCGCCTGGCATTCCGGAATCCCTGCGGGCCGACGCCGCCCGTTACCACCGCCACGCCGACCGCGGCGGATCCGTGCGCCGGGCCCTCGCGGACTGCCGCCCCGGAGACCTGCTGCTGCTGGCGGGCAAGGGCCACGAGCCCTACCAGGAGATCTGCGGCGTGAAGTACCCCTACAGCGACCGCGCGGCCGTGGAAGCGGCGCTGGGAGGCGACCGGTGACACGCCTTCTCGTGGTCAGGGGACCGGACGACCCGGCCATCGGGGAGGCGGCGGCCATCCTCGCTGCGGGAGCCCTTGTGGCGTTCCCCACGGAAACGGTCTACGGCCTGGGAGCGGATGGCCTGAACCCTGAGGCCGTGGCCCGCATCTACGCCGCGAAGGGTCGGCCCGCCACGAATCCCTTGATCCTCCACGTGGCCAGTGTGGCGTCCGCCAAGGCCCTCGTCGCCCAGTGGCCGGTCGAAGCTCAGCTGCTCGCGGAACGCTTCTGGCCCGGGCCGCTGACGCTGGTGCTGCCAGCTTCGGCGGCGGTGCCCGCCATCGTGCGCGCCGGAGGGCCTTCCGTGGCCCTGCGCTGCCCAGCCCATCCCGTGGCCTTGGCGCTGATTCGCGCGGTGGGACAGCCCCTGGCCGCGCCCAGCGCCAACCGCAGCCAGCACCTGTCGCCCACCCGGGCCGAGCACGTGGCCTCCAGCCTGGGCGAGGCCGTGGATCTGATCCTGGACGCCGGCCCCACCGCAGCGGGCCTTGAATCCACCATCCTCGACCTCACCGGAGACCGACCCCGCATCCTGCGTCCAGGCCCCATCGCTCCAGCGGAGATCGCCGCGATCATGGGCCCCGTGGACCTGTGGAAAGGCGCTGTGATGGCCGGGGAAACCCAGGCCGCGCCGGGCATGGCAGAGCGCCATTACGCCCCCCGGGCGCGGCTGGTGCTGGTGGCGCCCGGTACGGGGCTTTCCTCCGCCTCCGATCGCGTGGCCTACGTGGCCATCGGTGCCCTTCCGCCGCTGGCCGCAGGAGTCCACGGAGTGCTGCTGCCCATGGATGCCGAGGAAGTGGGCTCCCGGCTCTATGCGCTGCTCCACGAGTTGGATGATGCCGGATTCGACCGGATCCTCATGGAGTGGCCGCCGCAAGGCGAGGCCTGGCTCGCGGTGCGGGACCGCCTGCGGCGGGCCTCTGCGAAGGAGCCGGCATGAGCCTCTGGTCCCTATGGCAGGCCGCCTCCCAGGTGGGAGGCGAGATTTTGGGCGACGGCGCCGTGGTGCCTTCCTCGCTCTCCATGGACACCCGGACCCTTCAGCCCGGCGCCTGTTTCGTGGCCCTGAGGGCCGAACGCGACGGGCACGACTTCGCCATGCAGGCGGTGGACAAGGGGGCCGCCGCTCTGCTGGTGGATCATCCCCTGGACAGTGATTGTCCACAATTGGTGGTGCCCGAGACCCTGGCCGCCCTCCAGCGATGGGGGCAGACCCGGCTGGCGGCCGTGCGGCCGAAGGCGGTGTTTGGCATCACGGGCAGTGTGGGGAAGACCAGCACCAAGGAACTGCTTGCCGCGGCGGTCGGCGGATGGAAGACACCGGGGAACCGCAACAACACCTTGGGCCTGCCGGAAGCCCTGGCCACCCTGCCCGAGGACCTTCCTTCGGCGGTGCTGGAGATGGGGATGAGCACCCCGGGCGAGATCCGGCGGCTCACGGAGATCGCCCCGCTGGATTACGGCCTCATCACCCTCATCGGGACGGCCCACGTCGAGAACTTCGCCGGGGGCCAGCAGGGCATCGCTGAAGCCAAGGGTGAGCTGGTGTCCGGAGTGAGGCGAGGCGGTGTCTGGGCCCACCTGGCGTCGGATGAATGGTGCCGCTGGATCGCCGAGCAGCCCTGGGCCCGGCATGCCGAAGCCCTGCCCGTGGGCGAGGGGCAAGCCTATGGCTATGAGGCGGTGGAATCCCTGGGAGCTGCAGGCGAGACGTTCCGCCTGCGGACGCCCCTGGGCCTGGTTCCGGTGCGGCTCCAGCTGCCCGGTGAGCACCAGGTGCGCAATGCGGCCTTGGCAGCCGCCCTCGCCATCCGGGCGGGCTTCGATCCGGAACAGGTAGCGATCAACCTTGGCACCGTGGCACCGGGACCTGGCCGAGGGCGGCTCCACCCCCTGGCCGGCGGGGGCTGCCTGCTGGACGAAACCTACAACGCCAGCTCTGATTCGATCCTGGCCTGCGCCGGTGCCCTCTTGCAGCTTCCCGGCGGTGAAGCGGTGGTGGTGCTGGGCTCGATGCGTGAGTTGGGACCGGAAGCTTCGAGGATCCACCAGGAGACCGGTGCGGCCTTGAAGGGCTTGGGCCTCTCGCGTCTGTGGGCCTATGGCGATTTCGCCCAGGAATACGCCGAAGGGTTCGGCCCGCGGGCCGTGGCCTTCCCGGACTACGAGACCCTGCGCGATGACGCGGCAGGACTCTCCGCAATCCCGCCGGGAGCCCGTATCCTGGTGAAGGGAAGCCGGTTCTGGCGCGCTGAGCGCGTCGTGGAATGGCTGCTTCAATCTTCAATCTTCAGTCCTCAGCCCTCAGGTTTTTGAACGGATCGTCATGCTTCCCTGGCTTCTCTACCCCTTTCGCGATGTGGTTCCGGGCCTCTCGGTCTTCCGCTATGTCACGTTCCGCACCGCCATGGCGGCCGCCACGGCCATGGTGCTGAGCCTGCTGCTCGGACCCTGGGTGATCCGCACCCTGACCGCGCTCAAGATGGGCCAGCACATCCGTGACGTCGGCCCGGAGCATCACCAGAAGAAGGCGGGCACGCCCACCATGGGCGGCATCCTCATCCTGCTGGTCATCACCGTATCCACGCTGCTCTGGTGTGATCTCAAGAGTGGCGCCATCTGGGTGGTCCTGATGGCCCTGCTGGGTTTCGGTGTGGTGGGCGCCTTCGACGACGCGCAGAAGCTTCTCAAGAAGCAGAACCTCGGCCTGTCCAGCTGGCAGAAAATGGCCCTCCTGACGGGCATCTCGCTGATCGTGGCTTGGCTCATCCTGCATTTCGGTCTGCGCGGAAACGCCACAAGCCAACTCTCCGTCCCCTTCTTCAAGAACTTCCGGCCCGATGTGGGCGTGCTCCTCATCCCCTGGATCTGGCTGGTGATGGTCGGTACGAGCAACGCGGTGAACCTCACGGATGGTCTGGATGGCTTGGCCATCGGCGGGACGCTCATCGTGTCGCTCACCTACGCGATCTTGGCCTACGTGGTGGGCCACGTGAAAATCGCCGCCTATCTGGTGGTGCCTCACGTGCCGGGCGGCGCGGAACTCTCCGTGTTCATGGGCGCCATGGCGGGGGCCTGCCTGGGCTTCCTCTGGTACAACGCCCATCCCGCAGAAGTGTTCATGGGCGACACGGGCTCGCTGGGCCTGGGCGGCGCGCTGGGTACGGTGGCCGTGATCATCAAGCAGGAGGTGCTGCTGGTCCTCGCCGGCGGCCTCTTCGTGGCAGAGGCGGTGAGCGTGATCCTCCAGGTGGGGAGCTTCAAGCTGCGGGGCGGCAAGCGCATCTTCCGCATGGCACCGTTCCACCATCATCTGGAACTGGGCGGACTCCAGGAGACGAAGGTCGTCATCCGCATGTGGATCACGGCCATCGTGTGTTCGATCCTGGCGCTCAGCTCCCTGAAGCTGCGATAGGTCCCGTGAGCGGCCTGGGCCGGGTGGGCCAGGGCTGACCCAGGATATAGCCCTGGCCCCAGGGCACGTCCGCGTCCATGACGGCCTCCAGCTCTTCGAGGGTTTCGATGCCTTCGGCGATGAAGCCGATCCGCATGCGCTGGGCGAAGTGGGAGAGGGCGTTGAGAAGGGCCGCCTGGTAGGGACGCCGATGGACCTGTTCCACGAGGCTGCGGTCGGCCTTGATGAAATCCGGCGCCAACCGCGCCATGTGGGTCAGGCTGGCGACCCCCGCGCCGAGATCATCCACGGCCACGCGCAGGCCGAGATCCCGCAGGCGGTTCGCGAAACCCTGGAGGGCTTCGAGGTCGTGCACCCCCTGGGATTCCGTGAACTCCATGACCACGCGCTCAGGACTGAAGGGCAGGGCCTCCATCCATCGGGGCAGCGACTCCCAGAAGCCCGGTGCCTCAAGACTCACCGGCTCCAGGTTCACGAAGTGGAGGTGGCTGGCGTTGCCGGTGCGCGCGAGGGTCTGAAAGGTGGATTCGAGGAATTTCAGATCCAGGGTGAGCCGGTCCTCCGGTCGGAGCGCGGGGTCCTGGAGGATCGGACCCACCGGATGGGCGTTGCCATCGGCGTCCAGGTGCCGGGCGAGGTATTCCAGGGCCATAAGGCGGTTGTCGTTCAGCCGGTACATGGGCTGCACATGCGGGACGATGTGGCCTTCGCCGTTCAACAAGCTTTCCAGGATGCCCTTGTGCATGTTCACTCCGTGCTCGCTCAGGGAACCCTGTTCCAGTGTATCGCGCCCATCCGTGGATGTCCCCGCCGAGGCGCCCATCCAAGCCCGGTTCAAGCCCAGTTTAAGCATTGGCGCGCGGGGCTATCGAATCCGGGGCCAGGCTCCTAGGCTGGAGTGGGAGGCGGCATGCGCACCGTGGTCATGGGAGCAGGGCGTTCAGGGCTCGCGGCGGCCCATTTTCTTGCCGGGAAAGGGCACGCCGTCGTGTTGACGGACAGTCGTCTGGAGCCCGGAGCCACCCTGGAACTGGATCTGGCGAAAGCCGGCATCCCGGGGGTATGGGGCAGTCACCCACTGGCGCTTCTGGATGAGTGTGATGAGCTGGTGATCAGCCCGGGCATTCCTCGCTCCATCCCTTTTGTCACCGAAGCCCTGGGGCGCGGGCTCCCGGTGATCGGCGAGGTGGAGCTGGCGCACCGGCTGCTTCGCGAGCGGAACGACGGTAGCCGGGTGTTGGCGGTGACAGGCACCAACGGGAAGAGCACAACCACGGATCTGGTGGCGCATGTGCTGAGGGCCTCTGGGATTTCCGCCGTCGCCTGTGGCAACCTGGGCACCCCCATGATCGAGGCCGTCCAGGCCGCGCCCGCCGGCACCGTTTTCGCAGTGGAACTCAGCAGCTACCAGCTCGAATCCACCCGGTCGTTCCACGCCGAGGGCGCCGCCTTCCTGAACCTGACCCCCGATCATCTGGCCCGCCACGGCACCATGGAAACCTACCGGCGGACCAAGCTGCGGATCTTCGAAGGGCAGACGGCCGAGGATGTCCGGGTGGTGCCCGTCGCCCATCCTGAGTGGTGGCAGGACGCCCCTGGAGCGGGACAGACGGCCTGTTTCGGATGGTCCCCCTGCGACGCCTGGTGCGATGACTCCGGCACGATGCGTTTCCGGGACGAGGTGCTCCTGGCCCGCTCGGAACTGCGCATCCCCGGCGAACACAATGTGGAGAACGCCCTGGCGGCCAGCCTTCTGGCCCGGCAGGCCGGGGCCTCCCTTGACGGCCTCCGCGAAGGCTTGCGGAGCTATCCCGGACTGGCTCACCGCATCGCCTTCTGCGGTGAAAAGGGCGGCGTGAGCGCCTACAACGATTCCAAGGGCACCAATGTGGATGCCACGCTGACCGCCATCCGCGCCCTGCCTGGGCCCCTGGTGCTGCTGCTCGGCGGCACCGATAAGGGCGCCAGCTATGAACCCCTGCGCGAGGCCCTGGGCGGCAAGCTGCGGCGGCTCGTCTTTCTGGGCGAGGCCATTCCCCAGCTGAAGCGGGATCTTGGTGATCTGCCCCACGACGAGGTCCCGGGCTTCGACGACGCTGTGCACGCCGCCCTCTCCCTGGCGCGACCCGGCGACCAGGTGCTGCTCAGTCCCGCCTGCGCGAGCTTTGACCAGTTCGATAACTTCGAACAGCGCGGCGAACGATTCGAAGGCCTGGTGCGGATCTGGAGCGCGACATGAGCGGATCCCTCATCACGGATCTGCGGCGGCTCCTGGGCGAGGACGCGGTGCTCACCGCGCCCGAGGATCTGGTCCGCTACGAGGAGGGCTGGCGGTACGGCAAGGGCAAGGCCCTGTTCGCCGTCCGTCCGGCCACGGCCGCCCAGGTCGCCGCGACCCTGGCCGCGTGCCGGACCGCGGGTGTCCGGGTGGTGCCTCAAGGCGCGAATACCGGCCTGGTGGGCGCCTCCACGCCGGACGGCAGCGGCGAGATGGTGGTGCTCAGTCTGGAGCGGCTGAACCGGCGCCTGGAGATCGACCCCATCAACCGCACCGCGAAGGTGGACGGCGGCGTGCTGCTCAGCGCCTTGAACGAGGCCCTGGCCGCTCATGGGTTGATGTTCCCCATCGACCTGGGTGCGGATCCGTCCATCGGCGGGATGATCGCCACGAACACCGGAGGCACGCGGCTGCTGAAGTATGGGGACGTGCGCCACAACCTGCTGGGGATCGAGGTGGCGTTGGCCGATGGCACGGTGCTCGACGGTATGAATCAGCTGCGGAAGAACAACACCGGCCTCGATCTGAAACAGGTATTCGTGGGCACCAGCGGGGTCTTCGGCGTCATCACCGGGGCGGTCGTCCAGGTCGTCCCCATCCCCGGACAGCGGGCCACGGCCCTGGTGGGCTGCGCCTCGGGCGCGGCTGTTCTGGCCCTCCTGCAGGCCCTGGAGCGCGATCTCGCGGATGTGCTCACGGCCTATGAAGTCATCAGCGCCGATGCCCTGGCCCCCGTGTTCCGCCATCACGAAGGCCTGAGGAATCCCTACGGCACCGCTCAGCCGCCCGCCTATACGGCGCTGGTGGAACTGGCCTCGACGCTGCCCGCTGGGGCCCTGGACCTTCCGGGGCTGCTGGAGGAGCGCCTCGGTGCCTTCCTGGAAACCGAGGCCGGCGAGGGGACCACGGATGTCTTCATGGGTCGCCACGAAGATCTCTGGGCCATTCGCCACCATGTCAGCGAAAGCCTCCGCCAGGAGGGCCGTGTCCTGGCCTTTGACATCAGCGTGCCGCGCAGCCGCATGGCCGCCTTCACACAGGCCGCCCGGGCGCTTCTCGCGGCGGATTTCCCCTTCGTGCGCTGCTGCGATTTTGGCCATTGGGGCGATGGCGGCACCCATCTGAACCTGGTGTGGACCGAGGCGGACGCACCGCAGTCCGCCTCGGAGCTGGTACCGGTCCTCCAATCCCGCATCTACGATCTGGCGGTGAAGGGTTTTGATGGGAGCTACAGCGCCGAGCACGGCGTCGGCCCCCACAACCAGCGGTTCTACGCGGCCTACACGCCCGTGCCCATCCGTGCGCTGAGTGGCGTCCTCAAGGCCCACCTGGACCCAGACGGAATCCTGGGCACCACCCGACTGGATTGACCCAGGTAAAGCGACTCCCCTTGGCTGTCCTCTAGTCACAAAAAGGGCTCCCGGTTCGGGAGCCCTTTTTGTGAGTCACGGAAAACTAGGCTTTGGAGTGGGGATTGTTGGCCCAGAACCTTGGGGGGGCGTAGCAGATCAGCATGAGGATCAGCTGGCTCACACAGAAGCCGGTCAGCGCCCAGAAGGCCTGGTCCATGAACCCGTAGGAGTGCAATCCGACGCCGAGCATGTTCACGCCGAACCAGGAGAGGGCGGTGATGACGTTGCCGAAGATGGCCATCACCATGGTGCCGCGATCGCGCACGTAGCCCGCCATCCGGGCATGGAGGATGATGGCATTCCACAGCACGATCAGCAGGGCGCCGTTCTCCTTGGGATCCCAGCCCCAGAAGCGGCCCCAGGACTGATCGGCCCAGATGCCGCCGAGCACGGTGCCCACGAAACTGAAGAACAAGGCGAAGCAGATGATGCCGTAGGCCATGTCCACCAGGACCTTGTCGGTCTCCACGTCCACCTTGGTGACGAGGTGCTTCCGCAGGGCGTAGGCAATGGCGATGGAGCCGGCGAGGAAGGTGCCGGAGTAGCCGATGGTGATGGTCACCACATGGGTGGCCAGCCAGAAGTTGGAGTCGAGCACGGCGCGCATCATCTCCATCGTGTCGCCCTCGGTGCCCAGGTTCTGGGCCACGATCAGGGAGGCGAAGCCGGCGGCGGCGGCTACGGCGGTGCCGAAGCCCTTGCGGTACATCCGTTCGACGATGAGCCCGAGGATCACCGCGCCCCAGCCCACGAACACGGCGGAGGAGTAGAGGTTGGTGACCGGGGGACGGCCCTGCAGGATGATGCGGGCGGCCAGGCCCAGGGTGTGGACGATGGCGCCAGCAGCGAGCAGGGAATAGGCGGTGGGCCGCAGCAGCTCGGGCTTCCAGATCCAGGAGACGCACAGCACGAGGAACGCCACGAAGTAGATGGACAGGCCTACGAAGAAGGGCTGGGCCCGGTTGAAGGCGATCTCGTTCGAGGCGTGGCCGAGCGCGCCGGGCTTCAGAGTGGCTACCACGCCCTTCATCTCAGTCAGTGCCTGGTTGAAGGTGGTGGGGTCGTTGGCGACATAGGCGGCGTTCAGCTTGGCGAGGGGCACCAGGCCAGGGTGCAACCCGCCGCCCGCGTTCGCGGCGCTGAGCGCCTGGCCGACGCTCTGCCAGGCATCGGGGCCTGCCCCGGCCGGGGGCGGCAGGATCCGGAAGTGCGCCAGCTGGGTCAGGTCCTGGTGGCGCAGGGTCGCGTCAGCAGTGCCGAGGGACTGGATCTCCCAGCCGATGCCGGGGGATCCGGCCAGCTGCAGGGTGTTGCGCAGCTTGTAGTAGAGGTAGACGCGATCGAACAGGTTGACGATGGCGCTCTGGAACCGGGTGCGCTTCTGGGGCGCGATGGGTTGGGCGGTTGTCGCCTGTTTCTGGATCTCTTCGAGATGCGTCGAGAGATCGGCGAAGCTGAAGTAGTTCCGGCTCTTGGTCTGCTTGGCGCCGATGAGACCCAGCACGTCGAGATCGTCGATGACGAAGATGGGCTGCTGGTCGGCCACCTGGGGGCGGAAGACCACATCGAGCATCCACTCATCGGGGCCGACCATGCGGCCCTCGTGACGGAAGCCCTGGCGGCTGTGGATCACCAGCAGCGAGTTGCGGGCCACGGAATCCAGCGGCTTGACGCGACCGCCTTCCAGGATGGGCAGGCTGCCGAAGCCGTTGACATCGAAGCCGCGGGCCTTGCCGCCGGGCAGGGCGACGACCAGTGCGATGAGCAGGGCCAATGCGCCCGCTCCCCAGGCGAGGTATTTCTTCAGGAAGGTCATGTTCAGCTCTCCTTCTGGTCCTGGCGCCGCTTCAGCGAGCGACGCAGGACGATGGCGAAGTGCACGAGCAGGCCCAGGGAGACCAGCACGCAGGACACATACGGGAGCAGCCAGCCGGGATTTTCAACCACGGAAAGGATGGAAAGCGTGTCGTTCTTGCCGAAGCTGGCCTGATAGAAGGTCTTGCCTTCGTACCGCAGGGGCTGGTTCATGTAGATGAGGACCTCGCGGGACTCCTTCTGGGAAGGATTCACGACCTGGACGAGGCTGGAGAAGTTCTTGGGGATGTCGGTACCGGGGTACACGTCGTGCCGGAACTGCTTCAACGTGAACGCGTAGGGCAGGTACTGGCGGCGCAGGCGCATGGACAGCGCGTAGGTGCGCCCTTCGTGGGTGAAGGACTGGGGTGCGCCGAGGGCGACGGAGGTGAGCCACACGCCGTAGCTGCGGCCACCGGCCACCGGTTCCACGAAGGCCGAGGTCTGGTTCATTTCGTTGTCGGCACTGACCACGGGTATTTCGACCACGGACGCGTTGACGCCCACGCCCGCAGTGGCCAGGGAGGGCGCCGAGCCGGGGATCAGGGTGGCGAGTTCGGCGTTGGGGAAGTACCGCTTCACGTTCAGGGTGATGGGGGTGCCGGGGATGGCGATGGACCCGCCCTTGGCCAGCAGGGTGTCAGGCACGGAGTAGACCTCATCCCAGGCGGGATCGGTGACATCAATGACGGCCAGTTCCATGTCTTTGTAGCTCTGGACGTAGTTGACCGTCTGGCCCACCTCGATGGACATATTGGTGTCCACCTGCATCATGCCGGCCACGAATTCGCCCGCGAACAGGATCACCAGACCCGCGTGGATCAGCCACATGCCGGCCCTGGGCCAGATGAGCTTGATGTCCAGGGTCTTGGCGATGAGGTTGATCGTGAGGAGCAGGCCCACCAGGGCGCCGCCCGGGAAAATCGGGAGGGGGAAGGGCAGGGCCGCCACATGCCGCCACACGAAGAAGCTACGCATGTAAGCGTTCACGGCGCCAGCGGTGCCCATCTCCACCTGGGCCAGGGTGCAGAGCACCACCAGGCACATGAGGAGGGCGAGCAGGACGATGGTGAGTTGGAAGGACTTGAAGAAGGCCCAGATGCGGGAGGCGATGGTCTTAATCAAGGCGGATGCTCCCCAGGATGGTCATGAAATCAGACTTGGCCTTGGCCACGGGCTCGGCGTCCCCGGTCAACTTGAGGAACCAGGTGTTGCCGTCGGGGGTGGTGACATAACCCACCACCATGCGGCTCTTGACTTGGCCGTCGCTGGTGAAATCGTAGACATTGAGGGCACCGGCCTTGGTCTTGAGCACGGTGCGGGCCTTGGCGAGTCCGGCCTCGTCGAGGGGGGGCAGGCCGATCTGGCCGCGCCAGCGGTTCACGTTGGGCAGTTCTCCGCCCGCGGCGCCTGGCAGGACCACCACGGTGGCCTCGACCTTGCCGGAGACGGGGGTCTTGAACGTGGCGAAACGCATGCCTCCACCGGGGAGTTCACTCCAGCCCTTGGGGAGCGACCACTTCAGGGAACCCTTGGGGGTGGGCGGTGGCGGCACATTGGCCGCAGCGTCCGGCCCCGAAGGCATCCCCTGGGAGGGCATCCCCTCACTGGCATGGCCGGGGTGATCCGGATGGGTGGCCGCCACTTCCTTGGGTACGCGGTAGTGGGAGACCTGGTCCGACCGGCAGCCGAGGGCCAGGCTGAGCAGCCCGACGCCCATCAGAAGGGGGGCCTTGAGCCACGAAAAGCTCGAACGATGGAGGGGGGTTGACGGGTTAGGCAAGGGACTCCTCGATGGACGTTCCAGAATACCGGACCTTCCAGTAGGAAGACAGGTCACAAACAGGTCATCTTCATAGGCCGAAAGGCTTAACCGCAGCGTCAATGGCCTGGGCCAACCGATGGTCCTTCTCTGTGATGCCGCCCGAGTCATGGGTGGTGAGCATGATCCGGACATAACCCCAGCCGAAGCTGATGTCAGGGTGGTGATTGAGGTCTTCGGCTGGTCCCACCACCGCGCTTATCAGCTGGTAGGCCGTCAGGAAATCCGGCGTCTTGAACGTCCGCGTCAGGGTGCCCTTTTCTTCGATCCAGGTCATCGCATGGCCTCCAGTTCGTTCAGTTCGGCCCGCAGCAGCCACTCGCCGGGATGGTTCAGCGCCCGGGCGTTCAGGGCGCGCAGATGATCCGCATCGATCGACCCACCCGCTCGCATGGCTCTGGCCTCGACATAGAGGGCCGCGAGCTCGCTGGGCAGAGCCAGGGCCTTGCGGTCCCGCGCCTGGGCCTCGGCTTCCCCTTCGGCCAGGGCCGAAGGGTCGCCGAACCATGCGTCCCACGCACCCGGGTCGGCGGGACCTCCGGCCACCGAGGGCAGGTTCAGGCTCAGGAACAGCAGGGCCCAGCTGGGCAGGTCGAGGGGGCGGCCGTCCTGGTGCCCCCGCAGGTTGATCACCTCGTGCTCCCCCACGCGGAAGCCCGTGAGGAAGAGCCCCGAGGGCAGGTCCAGGCTGAAGGCGCCGCGATGGGGCAGCCTGCCACTCCCAAAGGCCACCAGGGCTTCGCCGGGCCAGGGACGATCCTCCGCCTTGCCGTTCCGCGAGAACTGGATGGGGCCCTCCACCCGCGCCAGGGCGGTGGCCAGGCCGGGGGCCAGTTCAGTCCGGGCGGGGATCCGGGCCACCACCTTGCCGGTGAGTTCGAGCCCTCCCTCCAGAACCAGGTGATTCACGGTACGGGCCCGCAGGGCTTCCTCCAGGCCGTGATCCCCGCCGCGCCGCCAGCCGAGCGTGGCCTCGAAGGCCTCCAGCACCTCGAAGAGGTGGTCGAAGTCCCGGGCCACGAAGAGCTGGGGCTGCATCCGCGTGATGTCGTATTCCGTATCCGCGCAGACCAGACTGAGGGGCACTTTCTTCACCACGGGGGTGAGGCAGTGGGCAGCCTCCCCCAGGCTGCTGAGCAGGCCCGCGCCGTAGAGCTTTGGATCAGCCAGGTCGCCCACCAGCCCGTATTCGGCGGTCCACCAGTAGAGGCGGCTGGCCTTGGTGCTTTCGCTCACATAGCGGCGGCTGGCGGACGCGGCCCGGAGCCGCTCCTCGGCCAGACGGACTTCATCCTCCGTGGCGGCGGGATCCTCCTTCACGACGCTGAGGTTGCGGATGGCCTCGTAGACGGCCTGGTCCTCCACCGAGGCGATGGCACGGAACCCCGCCTCGCCGCAGCGCTTCAGGTAGTCCGCGTACCGCCGGTCCCCCAGGATGGGGGCGTGTCCCGCGCTTTCATGGACGATATCGGGCGCCGGGGTGTATTCGATGTGCTCGTGGCTGCGGATATCCGCGGCGATGGCCAGTACGCCCAGGGACTGCAGCTCCGTGAACACCGCCGGGGGGATGAAGCCCCGCACACCCACGGCGGACCAGCCCAGGGCCTCCAACTTCTCGTTCATCTCGTCGAGGCTGGGGATGCATTCAAGCCCGATGCCCGTGGCGGCCAGCCCGGAGAGGTAGCTGGCGTGGGCCGTATCCTTCAGGCGGTCGGTGAGCCGATGCATGATGTGCCGCCAGACGGCGTGATCCCGCGGCGTATAGGCGTCGTGGTCCTGATCGACCACATAGCGTTTCAGATGGATGGGAAGACGGTCGATGGCGCGCCGAGTGGGGGTCTGGCTGGGAGGCTTGGTAGGCGTCGACATGATTGAAGTCTAATCCGAAATCAATGACCCATCACGGGTTCACCTCGGAATTCCGGGCCGCGAAGGCGCCCTTGTTGAACGGCGGTCCCGCTGCTTTCGGTCTTTTATGAACCCTGGCAGGGCGTTGAAATTCCACCTCACGGAATAGGCAGGGCCAAGGGCTACCCTGGGGTCATGCCATTTGATCCCTGGGACCCCTATCGAGACCTGCGCTTCGCGGGCACGCGCGAGCATCCGGAGCATGGGACCTGTTTCATCGCGGAGGGGCGGATCCTGGTGGAGGATCTGCTGGCGGCGGCCCGCGCCGGTCGCATGAAGGTCATCTCCGTGGCTGCGATGACCACCGCCGCCGAGGGGATCCGTGATCGCCTTCCCCCCGGGACGGAACTGTTGACGGCGGAACCCGCGGCCCTGTCCGACATGGCGGGCTTCCCCTTCCACCGCGGCCTCATGGCCTGCGCCCAGGTGCCTCCGCCCCCGCCCGCAGCGGCCATGCGCGAGGCCCGTCGCCTGCTGGTGCTGCCGCGCCTGTACGACAGCGAAAACCTGGGTCTGCTGTTGCGCAGCGCCGCAGCCCTGGGTCTGGATGGTGTGCTGGCCGGTCCGGGTCCGGGGCAGTGGACCCGGCGCACGGTGCGGGTCTCCATGGGCGCCGTGTGGCGCATTCCCGTCTGGCGGGTCGAAGATCCCTGGAGCCTCCTGGCGGAGTGGAAGGCGAAGGAACCGGGATCGGAGATCGTGGCCGCAGCCCTGACGCCGGGCGCGGAGGATGCCCGGACCTGGCGACCGGCCTCCCGCTGCGCCCTGGTGATGGGCCCCGAGGATACGGGCTTGAACGAAGACCAGCTGGCCCACTGCGACCGTGCTGTGGCCATCCCCATGGCCTCGGGCATGGATAGTCTCAATGTCGCCGCGGCCGGAGCGATTCTGATGTTCCGGATGGGGAGTGCCGATCGGGTGGATAGCTGATCAGCACTCTGATGGGACGCGCCATGAAGCTAGCAACCTTGATGAAGCACGGTGACTGCAGGCGAAAGTCCAAGGATTTTCAGGGTGCTTTGACGCATTACCTGCAAGCACTGGAACAGAACCCGGAGCACTGTGGCGCCCTCCTGGCCGCTGGGGACGCCTGTCGCGGGTTGAAGGACTATCCGGAGGCGCTGCGCCACCTGAATCGCTATCTGGCGCTTCAGCCCCAGGATGCTGCGGCCCTGGCCCGCGTGGCGGATGTCTACAAGAAACTGGGGGAGCGGGACCAGGCGGTTGAACATTACCTGAAGGCCCTGGCGGTGGCGCCGAACCAGCGGTTCGCCTTGATGGGCCTGGGGGACCTGTACTACAAGGAACAGCAATTCGAGGAGGCCTTGGCCTATTGGGAACGCCTGCTTGATCTCGACCCGACGATCCTGCATGTCCTGACCATGGTGGGCCACCTGCATCGGAAGCGGCATGCCTTCGAGAAGGCCGTGCTGCGCTTTTCTCAAGCCCTGGTGGTGGCTCCTCACAATCCCTACGCGCTGTTCGGAATGGCGGATGCTCTGCGGGGGGTGGGGGAATTCGAACGGGCTGTTCCGTATTGGAACGAGATCCTGCTCCTTGATCCTGGAAACAAGCAGGTGCTGGTTCGTGCCGGAGATTGCTTCTTTCGTCTGGGGGACTTGGGCCGAGCGGAAAGCCTGTTCCGGCTGACCCTGGAGAAGGGCTACGACAAGCCCGCCCTGTTTGGCCTGGCCAAGGTTCATCGGCAGCGGGGAGAGGTGGCAGAGGCCATTGCTGTTTACGAGCGGGTGTTGGATCGCCACCCCGATGATGTGCGCACGATGCTTCTGATCGGCGAGGCGATTGCGGAGGAGCAGGGGGCTCAAAAGGCCCATGCCTTTATCGTTTCGAAACAGGCGCTTCTGCCTTCCTCGAAGGAACTCGAGATGGCGGCGGCACGGCTGGTACCACCGGTGGCATCGGAACCCGCCGGGGAAGGATGAGAGACGAAGAACACGGTCTCGTTTTGATTTTTGATTTTCTTTCAGCATGATCAACCGTAAATATAATATTTTAGAAATGTTATTAAATGCTGAAAAGTAAATTTATTTTTGCATTTTTTGTTAAAAAACGGTATTTGGTTAATGAATTTTAACTAAATTTCCACTTGAACCGAACGTTGCTGATCACCAAACTATCTCCAATGGTGAAGGAACGAATCGGTCTTGCGTTTCCCTCATCAATCTCACAAACAAGCAGATTTAATTCCTACATTTACCCGGGGATGTACGAATATCTGCTCTAAAAAATAGAGGCAGGATCCCATTTAATGAATGGGTCATCTATTATCGTCCCAAAATTGAATTTTATTGATTCACTATTTGGGACACTCGCTTTGGAGGTTTCATGGGCAATTACATGGCTTTCGCCATTGCCGTAGGTGTAACTGGTTCGCTATTCGCCGACGGCAACTCGGCCACCACCAGTGCCAGTGCCGGTGTCCGCATCGTGGCTCCAGTGAAGATCACCGCCATTCAGCATCTGAATTTTGGTTCCATCGTTGTGGATGACATCAAGAAATCCTCCAGCATCACGATGGCCTTCAACGGATTCGCACCGGGAGTCGTGGGCAACCTGTCGGGCAACCTGGCCACCACCGAGTTGAGGGCTCTGGGGAATTGCACGCTCTATCGAAAAAGCCCAGCCCACACGCCCGCTCTTTTCCACCTCCAGAAGGATGCTTGGGTCGCCTCGACCAGCAATTTTGGCGGCAGCGGGATCTTCGATACCGATGTCACCGTGGTGATTGATGGCAGCGTCACGCTCTCCGGCGGGACGGGTGGTCCTGTGAGTCTCACGGTGGCTACGGATCTTCCTTCGGATCCCTTTACTCCTGCCGGGGCCTCTCCGGGGCTGGTCTACCGCCGCTTTCAGCTGGCCGGAACCTTGTACATCCCCCCTGAATCCCTTGGCACGAAGACCGGCACGATCAACGTGAGCGTCTCCTACAACTGATAACCCCACGGGCTGCGCTTCGAGCCCATCGGGCCAGTCCAAATGAGTTCACCCCGCTCGACACCTCTGTGGGTGTCGAGGTTCTACCCCCATCGTCCGAGCTAGGCCCACCGGGCCTCTCTGCCTCCGGACACTCTCTCAGGAGTTACCATGCGCAAGCTCATCACCCTCAGCCTCGTCGCGGGCGTTTCCACCTTCGCCTTCGCCGCCGACGGCAACTCCGCCACCGCCAGCGCCACTGCCAGCGTTCGTATCGTGGCCCCCCTCAGGATCATCTCCAACTCGAACATGAACTTTGGCAACATCGTGGTGGACGACATCGCAGATGCCGCCAAGGTCACCATGACGACCACGACTGCCCCTGGGGATCTCTATGCGACCCCCACCCTGAAGGATTTCGTGAAGTGCGCCCAGTGGAAGACCAAGGGAACCGTCTCGGCGGCTACCTTCCACTATTCCTATGATCTGGGCGTCGCGCTCAATGACGTCAAGGTCACGGTGGATCCCATCGTGAACCTGACCGGCGGGATCGGGCCCGCCGTCAAGCTGACCACCAACAGTGACCTGCCCGCCGATGCCTGCTTCTTGAGCGATCCCCGCCTCGATGCCAGCGCCGGCACCCATCAGAGTCATTTCGGGGTGGGCGGAACCCTGGATATTCCCGCCGGAGCCCTCGGTGCCAAGACGGGCACCGTCAATGTGACGGTGGAATACATCTAGTCGTTATTCGATACCCATGAGTCGGGGGCTGCGCAAAGCTCATGCGCAGCCCCTTTCCCCGTCCATCACGACTCTCAGGAACTCACCCCATGCGCTGTTTCCCGCTTCTTGCGTTCATCCCCTGGCTCGGTTTCTGGGGCGGCCACCCGGTCTTGGCTCAGGCACCACCCAGCGCCACACCGCCCACGATCGCGGGTCAGACACTTCCTCAGGACGCACCCAAGGCCAAGGATGATGCTGCCGGGGGCGTGGTCCTCATGCCCTCCAGGGTCGTGCTGGAGGGACGAGGACGTGCCGTGGAAGTGATGTTGAAGAACGGCGGCGCCACGGCCGCTTCGTTCCGCGTCAGCCTCAAGGAGATGGAGATGCTGCCGAATGGCAAGCTCCAGGGGCGGGTCAAGAAGGAGGGCGAGATCACCGCTGCGGATCTGGTCCGCTTCACTCCACGACAGGTGGACCTTGCGCCGGGGGAGAGCCAGATTGTCCGCTTTCAGCTGCGAAAACCGGAAAACCTTCCCGAGGGTGAATACCGCTCCCATGCGCTGTTCCAGGGCATTCCTCCGGCGAAGCCGGCTGAACCCATCACTGAAGATGCGGAAAAACGTCTTTCCTTCAGCATCACACAAGTCATGGGCATCTCCATCCCCGTGATCGTTCGTCACGGCGAGACCAAGGCCGCGATCAAGCTCACGGGGATCCGCTATTGGCAGCCCGACGTCGCGGGTACCGTTCCGGTCATCAGCCTCTTTCTTGAACGGTCCGGGAATCGCAGTGTGGTAGGCGACATGCGGGCCACGGTGGAGTCTGGAGGCAAGGTGCCCAAAGGAACCTTGCTCGTCGAGCTGAAGGGTACCGGGGTCTATACCAACCTCGAGCGGCGGGAAGTACACCTCCCCATGTATTTCGCCAAAGACGGGAAGTTGAAAGGCGCCCGGATCAAGGTCGTCTTCACCGCGACGGACCTCAAGATGGCGCCCGAAGTGGCCTACATCGATCTCGCGCCTTGAGACGGTTTGGAGCCATGGCGCCAATTCGGGCGATTCTCGCCTTGGGCTTTGTGGCCATCCACGGGGCGGTCTGTCAGGAACCCCTGAGGAAACCCCTCGATGAAAATGACGCCCTGCTTCTGCTGCCCCACCTTGGCAGCGTGCCATTGGGGGACGGGCTTCAGGCTTTCCCGACCCGGACCTCGGCCCTCGTCCCTTTGGGAGAGCTGTGCCGACTGCTCGCCCTGGGGATCGAGGTGCACGCGGATCAAGGCCGGGCCCAGGGCTTCTTCATCACGCCCAAACGGCAATTCGTGTTGGATCTGGCCACTCGCAGTGTCCAGGTGGAGGGCCGGAAACTCACCTTCCAGGAAGGCCAGGTGCGGCCCTTTGGGAATGACCTCTATGTTGAGGCCACGCTTCTGGAAACCTGGTTCCCGCTTGAACTGAAGCTGGAATTCAGGGACTCGGCGCTGTACCTCAAATCGAAGGAACAGCTGCCCATCCAGGCCGCCTGGGATCGTGATAAGCAGAATGCCCGGAGTCTCGGTGCCTGGGACGCAGGGGGAAAGGGATCGGCGCCTCGATATCCCTTCCCCTATTCCTTTGTTTCGATCCCCATGGTGGACCTGTCCATGAACTGGCAGAAGTCCCAGCGGGCGCCTGCCGATCCCCCTTCCGCCTCCCTGGCGATGGGCGGGGATCTGTTGTGGATGAGTTCCCAAATCTATCTCTCACGAGACAGCCAGGGATCCTACAAATCCAGTCGGGGGACCCTGTTTCGCGAAGACCCTTCGGGGACCCTGCTCGGGCCCCTCCATGCCCGTCGCTTTTCGATCGGGGACATGCAGCAGGGCGCGGCTCTTGAACTGGCCGGTGGCCTTCCACAGGGCCGGGGCTTCCTGGTTGACAATTATCGCACCAGCTACCGCTCTGCCTTCGCCATGCGGACGTTCCGGGGTCCCCTGCAGGATGGCTGGAGTGTGGAGCTGTACCAGAACAACGGTTTGATCGCGTTCCAGCGGCCTCGCCCGGATGGCACCTACGAATTTCCAGCCATCCCTCTGCGCTTCGGACTGAACCTCTTCCGGTTGGTCTTCCACGGGCCGTTGGGACAGCGCCGGGAGGAAAGCCACCGGATCGACATTGATCAGGACCAACCAGCCCCAGGCGAATTCTATTACCGTCTCACGGGGGTTCGCCCCACCCGACAGTTTCTTCCGGACGGGGCCATCGTCCAGAATGCGGACGAAAATCGCCCGGCTTTTCTCGCGGAAGCCGAGTACGGGTTAACGTCGTACCTCTCGGCCAAGTCGGGCGTCATGACGCTGCATTCGCCCCTGGGAAGTCGAGATTATGGGGTGGCGGGCTTCCGTACGGTCCTCTCCTTCCTCTCCATGGAACTCATGGGCGCTACGGATCGGGCCAAGGGGGAAGGGGCCTCATCCACCCAGGGGCTTGCCGCTGAGGCTTCTCTGCGCACGGGGTTTGAATACTCGAGCCTGCACCTCAAACGTTCTGAATATCGGCGGGGCTTTCAGCCGACGGCGATGTTGTTTTCGGGCCGCAAAGACCCCTTGAACATCCGCACGGAGGATGCGGTCAACCTCTTCACGTCTCTTTCCATGGGCCGGAATCCCCTGAACCTGGGATACCAGTACCAGGGGCAATCCTACGTGGAAGGCGGGAGCCTCCGGCGGCATCGGCTTCACCTGTCAGTCACCTATCAAAACATGAGCCTCTCTCAATCCTTCGGCCACGCCCGGGACACCACCCGGGGGCAGGACGTTCAATCCTTGGATGGCCAGTCCCTCGTTTCGGCCAACCTTCGAGACTACCAACTGCAGGGCAGCCTCCAATATCAGCGGGTGGACGGCCGCCTGAAGATGAACTCCTGGGCCATCACCGGGAACCGCCACACGGAATCCGGGATGAACTATATGGGCGGTGTTCGCGGCTCCACCGGGGGCCTGAAAGAGGCAAGCTGTTTCCTGAACGTGATGCGTCAAACCGGGAGGTTTGCCTACGGTGCGGATGCCAGCTATGCCCGTTCTTCAGGCTATTCCGTGGGGTTCAGATTGCAGGTTTCCCTTGGCCGTGAGCCCCGGACGGGACGATGGATCACGGATGCCCAGTCCATGACCGGCATGGGGGCCGTCTCTGCGCGGGCCTTCGTGGATGACAACTACAACGGGAGGCTCGACGCCAGGGAACGGGTCATGGAGGGGGTGCAGTTCCTGATCGCACAGTCGGAGCATCCGGACCGCAGACCCGACCCGAAAGTCGCCCTCTATACCCACATCGGCAGCGGAAGCGAAATCGATCTCGAGGTGGATTCCACGACCCTGGAGGACGCTGCACAACAACCGGCCGTGCCCAAGTTCTCAATCCTTCCTCGACCCGGCACCTTCCTGAAGGTGGATTATCCCATCGTGATCATGGGTGAGGTGACTGGCACCACCCGGGTGCGCAAGCACGGGCATAGCTCTGAATTGGCCGGCCTGGAAGTGGAGCTGCTCAAGGACAACGGGGAACAGGTTCGGGTTCAGCGCAGCGCCTACGACGGGTACTTTGAATTCCGGGACCTGTTGCCGGGAGACTACCGGCTTCGCGTGACAGCCAGGGACGCGCAGCGCCTCAAACTCAAGACGACACCCGAACGCCGCCTCCATATCGACCCCCAGAAAAACCTCTTCGAGGGCCAGGATCTCGTGGTTGAGTTTGAAAACCAGGGCCAAACCGGCCCCCTTCAGGTTCCACCCAAAGACACCCCTCTCCCGGTGATGGGAGAGCCTCCAACGCATTAGTACCTCTACGCCCTTATCAAAGGAGCCGAGTCATGTTCCGAATCCCCATCGCGACCCTTCTGCTTTTCGCGTTGAGCGGCTCCCTTTGGGGTCAAGCCCCAAGCATTCGCGTCATTCAAGACATGCATTTTGGAGAACTGCTCGCGGCCGAACAAGGAGGCGGCATAACCCTGACCCCGGAGGGCATCCTCGTGCCCTATGGCATGGCGATTCAGGCCACCGGCCGATCCCCGGTCCAGGAGGCCCGATTCACATTGACAGGGCCGCCTAATAGCCGATTTCGCTTCACCCTGAACCCCCCAACGCCTCACCTGACAGAGCCCAGGGGCGCTCGAATCCGAATCCAGTCCTTTCACTATCCTGCCGCCGGAAATGAGGGCGTTTTCGATGCCCAGGGGCAAGCCACCGTGCGGCTCGGAGCCAAGCTGGACATTCCGGCAGATGCTCCGTCAGGGACCTATGCCATGCGACAGGTGAGCCTGCAGGTGACCCTGCTGGATGGAGAGGGTTCACGGAACCTCAGCCAGGAATTTACGATTTCCGCCAGGATCCGACCCACCCTACGCTTGGTGAATCTGGCTTCGCTGGATTTCGGCAGCTTGATCCCTGGTGCCACCACAGGCCGGTACACCGTGACGGCAGGGGGAGGGGCGCGGGGGGAAGGTGCCGGAGGACCCCGGCAGTTCAAGGGCAACCCTCACCCGGCCGAATTCCTTTTGTCGGGTTCCATGGGAACTTGCTACAGCATCGACCTTCCTCAAAAGGTAGTGCTCAGGGGGCCGGGAGCCCTCATCGAGATACAGGATTTCCACTGCAATGTGCCCCTGCAGGCCAACGTACCCGCGGGTGGCCTGCGGTTCCAGGTGGGGGCGAGCCTGCTGATTCCTGCCCTTCAAGAGCCAGGCCTCTATCAGGGAACCTTCACGGTTTCCGTGGACTACCCGTAGTACCCCGAAGAGGAACATGGCGTTCCCTGCTTCCAAGCAGGGCCCTGCCAATCGGCAGGAAACGCCTTTCAGGGCCACCGGCCCCTACCCACAGACGAAGCCCACTCCCCATTCGGTCCTGAAATATTTGGGATGGGCCGGATCGTCTTCGAGTTTTTCTCGCAGCTTGCAGACGAGGACATCCAAGGCCTTCGAGCTGCCGGAGTGGTTTTCCCCCCATACTTCCGCGCGAAGCTGCTCCCGGGTAAGAACCTTTGCCGGATGCTTGAGGAAGGCCGCCAGCAGCGTAAATTCGTGCGGCGTAAGGTTCACCACGCGGTCACCCTTGAATACCTTCAGCGTATGGAACTCCAGGCGTAGATCCCCGAGGGTGAGGACATCCGAGGTGTGGTTCTGTCGTGTGCAGCGGCGGAGCACCGCTTTGATCCGCGCCACCAGGACATCCGGCCCGAAGGGTTTCACCAGGTAGTCGTCCGCGCCCAGATCGAGCCCAGACACCTTGTCCGAGTCGTCACCACGGCCCGTGAGGATGAGGATGGCCAGGTCGTCTCGCCGCTTCCGCATCTTCTGGCAGACTTCAAAACCGTCCATGCCAGGTAGGCCGATGTCCAGGAGGGCCACCCTTGGCGGTCGGCGGTCGAACAATTCAAGGGCCTCCTCCCCGCTGCTGGCCTCCATGACCTTGAAACCCGCTTTCTGGAGGGTGATGCGGATGTACTTCCGGGCCCCGGGATCATCCTCCACCACCAGCGTGGAGCAGTCCGGCTCTGCCGTTCCGATCCACCTGAACGCTTGCGGTTCACGGGGCAGGGGGGCTGGTGCCCACACAGGATGGGAGTCGGATACATAAGGGATTCGCTGGTTCATCGGCCACCGAGACAGGTCCACCGGAATTCGGAGGGGGGGTGGGAACCTCGATCGAAGATCCTACTATCATTTATCGAGTCAGCGTGGTTTGAATATGTATTTTTTCATGCAAAAAGCTATGACTCATAGGCGAATTATGGGACATAGGCGGGCTTTGACTTTACTTCGTCGGCGCAGGTCGTCCGGTGTTGGGAAGCCATTCTGGTGAAATCGTTCGGCATAGGTCTCCAATTGCCGCATGCCACGAAGCGGTCGGCTAGCAAGATGAACCTGGGGAGGGTCTCGCCGCCGTTGGTGAGGCGGCATGGCACCTCTGAGGGTCCCCTGACGCCGCCGGCCCGCTCCCATTCCGGGGCCTACCTTGGAGGTGGCGCGGAGTGCATCCCGCGAAAAGGGGGCCGCCATGAAAGCGATCATCAATACCACCGCATCGTCCCTCGAATGGAGAGACCCCGTGCCCGCAGAACCCCGGTACGAGCTATGGGCCGGAGAGGACCTGCTGGCGACGCTGGTCTTCGAATCCCCCTGCCGGACCCTCGCCCGGGTCGAGACCACGGAAGGTCGATGGACCCTCCAGCAGTCGGGATTCCTCCGTCCCTCGCTCCACCTGCGGGAGGAGGACTCCGATCTGGACCTCGCCGTGTTTCATCCGGCCCTGCTGGGTCATGGCCACCTTCAGTTCACCAACGGGGTGACCTTCCACTGGCGGCATGAAGGACTGGGCGCGGCGGTCTGGTCCTTCCGTGGAGACGGCGGGGAAGTGCTGATCACCCTCAAGCTTGAACCCGACACGGAAACCGGCCCGGGGCCCCACCGGATCCAGGCCGAGGTCGAGGTCACGCCCGCAGGGCACTTCAGCCCCCGGGTGCCATTGCTGGCTGCCCTGGGCTGGTATCTGATCCTGCTGCACCAGCAGGAACGGGAACTGGCCGCCGCACCCATCGAGCAGGTGTTCTGACGAAAGGTCCTCGACCGGCATCAAGCGGGTGCCTCCCCACGCACCGCGAGGTGCCTTCTGGACCCCTGGTCTAGAGTGGAAGGTCCAGTTCAAGGAGACCCCATGACCACCGCCAAAGCCTACGCCGCCGCTTCGCCCACTGCTGCCCTTGCGCCCCATCTGATCGAGCGCCGCGCCGTGGGGCCCCACGATGTCCAGATCGACATCGCCTACTGCGGCATCTGCCATTCCGACATTCACCAGGTGCGCGACGAGTGGGGCGGTTCGAAGTACCCCATGGTGCCCGGCCACGAGATCGTGGGTCACGTCACGGCCGTGGGTGCTCACGTGAAGGGCTTCAAGGTGGGCGATCTGGCCGGTGTGGGTTGCATGGTGGACAGCTGCCGCACCTGCCCCAGCTGCCAGCGGCAGCTCGAGCAGTTCTGCGAGAAGGGCTGCGCCTGGAGCTACAACGGCACCGAGATGGACCGGACGACGCCCACCTATGGCGGCTACTCCGACCGCGTGGTGGTGGACGAAGCCTTCACCCTGAAGATCTCTCCCAAACTCAACCTTGCCGCCGTCGCCCCGTTGCTTTGCGCGGGCATCACCACCTACTCGCCCCTGCGTCACTGGAAGACGAAGAAGGGCGACAAGGTGGGCGTGGTGGGGCTTGGCGGTCTGGGCCACATGGCCGTGAAGCTCGCCGCCGCCATGGGCGCCGAAGTCACCATGCTCAGCACCTCGAAATCGAAGGAAGCCGACGCCCGCAAGCTGGGCGCCCATCACTTCGGCCTCACCTCCGATGAGGCCACTTTCAAGCAGCTGGCCGGCCAGTTTGACCTCATCATCGACACCATCTCCGCGCCGCACGACTACAACAAGTATCTTGGCCTGCTCCGCGTCGAAGGCACCATGGTGCTGCTGGGCGTGCCTCCCGAGCCGACTCCTGTCGCGGCCATCGCCCTCATTGGCGGCCGCAGAAGCCTCAGCGGCTCACTCATCGGCGGCATCCAGGAGACCCAGGAGATGCTCGATTTCTGCGCCGAGCACAACATCGTTTCCGAAATCGAACTCATCCCCGTGCAGCAGGTCAACGAGGCCTACGGACGCATGATGAAGAACGATGTTCGCTACCGCTTCGTGCTGGACATGAAGACGCTGTAGCCTCATTCCTGCGGGAGGGGCAGTCCGTGCTGGCGGAGGAACGTGAGTTTGTCCCAGTAGCCGCGCTGGAAGACGATGTGCCCGTCCACCACGTGAAAGAAGCCACAGCCTCGCAGGCCAAGCGGATCGCGCCATTCGAGGATGGCCCACTCGCCTTCCTCGAAGAGGTTTTCCACAAGACACACCATCTCTGCCGCAGCAAAGCCCGCCGCGAACATGGCGCGGATGGCCTCCCGCCCCACCACCGGGGCCTCCGCGACTTGATGGTTGACGGCGTCCTCCGCGTACATCGCGGCCAGCGCCTCCCCATCCTGGCGATTGAAGGCGGAGACCCAGGCCGTGACAACGGTTCGGGGAGATGGGTTCATGAATCGGCTCCCTGGTGAGCGGTGGAAGGAGGGTGATCAGGCTCTAGTGTGTGGGAATCTTTTCCGCCTTCTGCCGGGTGGCAGGAACCAGCAAGCCAGGGGCGTATTCGTAGGTCTGAGGGCCGACCAGATGGATTCGTGAACCACCTAGGCCTGGCAACTCGGGTGCTCCCGGAGGAACTCCGAGAAGCCATGCGTTGGCTTTGATCCTGACCCGTTGATCAATGGCGTTTGAATAGGTCTCCTTGCGGCATTCCAGCTGGTAGTCACCGGGGGGCAGGCCCCCCGCCTGGAAGTGACCCCTTTCATTGGTGAACGTCACCCACCTCCGGCCATCCGGGTGTTTGAGCAGGATGCGAACGCCCGGAACGGGCGTGTCATGGCGATCTCGAATATCAGCTTTGATCCCGCCTGTCGAAGCAGAGACGGTGGGGAGGGCGGGAAGGAGGTCCGCCTGGGAGGAGAGCAACAGGCAAAGCACCACGGCTGCGAAGGTCATGAGGCACCTGATGGAAGAGAGAAACCGGATCGGATGCTTGCGCTCGGGACCGGGCGAAACAATGAGGTTGGATCGCTTCAGGTTCGGGATGCCCATCATACCAAGCAGCCGTGGCTGAACTCACCGGGCGTCATCGGTGCGTGAGCCGGAGCCTGAAACCAAACACCGGTAACTCCTGCTGCAAGAAGTCCAGGTCCTCCGACCGGATGAAGCCCAGCCTCTCGTATAGCCCCCATGCGATTCGCATCGCCTGCGTCGTATGCAAAATGACCTGGGAGTGCCCTTCTTCTCGCGCCAACTGGATGCACGCGCTGGTCAACGCCTTGCCCGCCCCCTGGTTGCGAAACCTGGGGCTGACACCAAGCAGGCGGATGCCAGACGCGTCCTTAACGGTTGTGGCCGTTCCGCCGGATCCGTACTCGGCCATATCGCTGAAATAGACGACACCGCCAACCAGCTCCTCTTCAGGGGAGATCGCGACAAGCACCCTCGCGCCCCTCTTTTCGGTAAAGCGCCCGATGTTGGCGAGCAGTTCGTAGTAGCGCGGCTGCTCGTCCGGGGTTGGAAACCCTTCAAGGCTCGAATAGACCTCGACCATCAGCTGACCGAGTGCGTCGAACTCATCCGGCCGAAGGTCACGGACCGTGAGGTGTGTGGTCATCCCATCCTCCTCGCCAACGGAAGCAGCTTAACGGACCAGGCGTTTACACGTGGTCTGGTTGAATGAGAGGTTAGGCAGGGCCGCTTCTCTTCGTGAAAAGGCGCGACAGGAACGTCGCCAGGGTGAACCAGATGGCAGCCCAGAGGGCGAGGACCACCACCCAACCAAGCAGCGAGGGCGCTGCCCAACCACCGGACTCGGCGCGCCCGAACACCGGAGCGCCAATGGCCTCCAGCGGCATGAGCGGGAGGTATATCGATCCAGCCACCACCGGCGCAAGGGACTCGGGTGAAAAAGAGCCCGCCGCAGCATGAAGGCAGGCCAGTACGGCGAAGATGAGCCAGCGGGGATGCATGGGTGGGAGGCCTGGTGAAAACAAGGAGGGTCAGACCGCAGATACGGGCCTTGGCTTTGCGGTACCGCACTGCCAACACTCGCTGAACTGGGGCTCGAGGGCTTCACCACACTTTGGGCATTGCCACGAGGGACCGGACGATTCAGGAAGGGCGTCGCCCTTGGAAAAGCGTCGGACGAGGTCCAAGGCTTGCGGGGCCTGATGAGGATTCAAGATCCATACTTCCGGCGCCGCGCCAGGAATGATTGAGGCTGCTTCCACTGTTGTGAACAGGGCTTCACCGCAAACTTCCGCATCAATGCCATGGGAATGAAGCAACCCTTTGACGAGATGGGCTTCGGCGTGATGCTGGGCGACGAAGACCTTCAGCATGGCGGGCTCCAGGTGCGGTCTAACGCGAAGAAGGAAACCGTGCCCAACCGCGAAACGGTGGGTCAGGGCCAGACCTGCTTGCCGGCGACCCAGGTGCCGAGGACCTTCCCGGGCAGGCTCCAGCCTTTGAAGGGGGTATTGAAGGACTTGGACTGGATGAAGGCACGGTCGATCTGGACTTGGGCCTGGGGATCAAAGAGTACGAAATCGGCGGGGGCGCCGGGCCTGAGGCTGCCGAGGCCCTGCCTGTCGAGGTGGAAGACCTTGGCGGGCTCCCAGGCGAGGAGACTCACGGCCTTGGCCAGGCTGATGACTTTGCGGTTCACCAGCAGCTCCAGGATGAGGGGCAGGGCGGTTTCCAGGCCGATGACACCGAAGGCGGCGATGGGCAGTTCCACCTCCTTGTCGTCCCAGCCGTGGGGGGCGTGATCGGTGGCGATGGCATCCACGGTGCCGTCGGCGAGGCCCTCCAGCACGGCCTGGATATCGGCCTCGGAGCGCAGGGGCGGGTTCATCTTGTAGTCGCTGTCGAACTTCATCAGTTCCTTATCCGACAGCGCAAAGTGGTGCGGGGTCACTTCGCAGGTGACGTTCAAGCCGCGCGCCTTGGCCTCGCGCACCATGCGCAGAGAACCCTTCGTGCTGAGGTGGGCCAGGTGCAGGTGGCCGCCCGTATGCTCGGCCAGGACGATGTCGCGGGCCACCATGGCTTCTTCGGCGGCGGCGGGGATGCCCAGGCAGCCCAGCGATGCGCTCACGGCACCTTCGTGCATGTAGCCCTTGCCAGCCAGGTCGCGGTCTTCTTCGTGGGCCACCACAGGGACGTCGAGCCAGCGGGTGTATTCCAAAGCCCGGCGCATGAGCGAGGCGTTCGTGATGGGCAGGCCGTCGTCGGAGAAGGCCACGCAGCCCGCGGCTTTGAGCGTGCCCATATCGGCGAGCTCCTCGCCCTTCATCTCGCGGCTCACGGTGCCGATGGGGAAGTAGCGGCAGAGGTTCGCCTTGGCGGCCCGGGTGAGCATCATCTCGGTGATGGCCACGCTGTCGTTCACCGGCTTGGTGTTGGCCATGGCGCAGACAGACGTGAAGCCCCCCGCCACTGCCGCCCGGCTGCCGGTCTCGATGCTTTCCTTGCGGGTCTGTCCCGGCTCACGGAAGTGCACGTGCAGATCGACGAAACCAGGCGCCAGAACCGCGCCCCGGCCGTCGAGAACCTCGGCGCCCACCGCCAACGCATCGCGCTCCGCATCGGGCCCGATGGCTGCCACCACGCCTTCCACCACCAGCAGCGCCCCCGGTCCGTCCAGGTTCTGCGCGGGATCCACAAGGTGGACGTTCTTCACGAGGAGGGACATGGGGGCTCCGGAATCAGGTCTTGAGCAAGGCACCAAGGCTTAAAGATTTAATGAAGAGCAGCGTGTTCCGCCTTTCTGCCTTATTCCATGCGATAGTTCGGCGCTTCCTTGGTGATCATCACGTCGTGGGCGTGGCTTTCACGGAGGCCGGCGCCGCTGATCTCGACGAAGGTGGCCTTCTTCTGGAAATCGGCGATGCTGGCGCCGCCGCTGAGGCCCATGCCGGCCCGCAGGCCGCCCATGAGCTGAGTGACCAGATCGCCCATCTTGCCCTTGTAGGGCACCTGACCCTCGATGCCTTCGGGCACGAGCTTGGTGTCGTCCTTGCCTTCCTGGAAGTAGCGATCCTTGCTGCCCTGCTTCATGGCGCCCAGGCTGCCCATGCCGCGGTAGGCTTTGAAGGTGCGGCCCCCGTAGAAGATCGTTTCGCCTGGGGCCTCGTCGGTGCCTGCGAAGAGGCTGCCGATCATGACGCAGTCGGCACCGGCGGCAATGGCCTTGGCCACATCGCCGCTGAACTTGATGCCGCCATCGGCGATGCAGGTGACGCCCGCTTCGCGGCAGGCCCGGCTGGCCTCGGCCACGGCGGTGATCTGGGGCATCCCGGCCCCGGTGACGATGCGGGTGGTGCAGATGGAACCGGGTCCGATGCCCACCTTCACGGCATCGGCGCCCGCGGCGCAGAGATCCTTGGCACCCTGGTAGGTGGCCACGTTGCCCGCGATGACAGGGACGCCCGGGTGGGCCTGTTTCAAGGCTTTGACCGCATCGAGCACGCCCTGGCTGTGGCCGTGGGAGCTGTCCAGGCAAAGCACGTCCACCTGGGCCTCCACCAGGGCGGCGGCGCGAGCCAGCAGATCCTTGCCCACGCCCACGGCAGCGCCCACCCGCAGGCGGCCGAAGCTGTCCTTGCAGGCGTTGGGGTATTCGATGGATTTCTCGATGTCCTTGACGGTGATGAGGCCTTTCAGCTGGCCCTGGCCATCCACCACCAGCAGCTTCTCGATGCGGTGCCGCTGCAGGATGGCGCGGGCTTCCTGCAGCGTGGTGCCCACGGGCACCGTGATGAGGTTGTCCTTGGTCATGGCCTCGCGCACTGGGATATCCCAGCGGGTCTCGAAGCGCAGGTCGCGGTTGGTGAGGATGCCCACCAGCTTGTGGCCCTCCACCACGGGCACGCCGCTGATGCGGAACTTGGCCATGAGGGCTTCCGCCTCGCGGATGGGGGCGTCGGGCTCGATGGTGATGGGGTCGGTGATCATGCCCGATTCACTGCGCTTCACCTTGTCCACCTCCTCGGCCTGGCGTTCCGGGCTGAGGTTCTTGTGGATGATGCCGATGCCGCCCAGCTGGGCTAGGGCAATGGCCATGCGACTTTCGGTCACGGTATCCATGGCCGCCGAGATCAGGGGAATGCGCAGGCCGATGCCCTTGGCCAGGCGGGTGCCAAGGTCCACCTGGTTGGGATGAACCTCTGAAAAGCCTGGCACGAGCAGGACATCGTCAAAGGTGAGGGCGCGCAACAGGGGCAAGGTCAGCATGGGGAGCCTTCATTCGGGGCCCGCAACCTGCGGGACCTTGCAACCCATGGTCTCACGGGGCGGGGATGGGTTCCAGCGGGTGGGATCAGTGTCCGCGGCGAAAGGTGATGGTAAGCGCTAATGGTGCCTTGAGACCGTGGGGCCCAAGGGGCTCGAAACGCCATCCCAAAGCGGCTCTGAGAGCCTTGCCCCGGAGTTTCGGGGGGCCTGAAATCAGGGTGGCCTTGAAGGGTACTCCGTCTTCGCCGATGAGGATCCGTACCTGCGGAAGCTGTGTCATGAGGTATTCCTCGCCCGGGGCCATCTGATAGCTCAACTGAATCTGGCGTGTGGGGATCAGCCTGAAGTCGGGTACCGGCACTGGGACCGGGGGTCGGATCAGTCCGCCAACTCCCAGGGCTGCATCCCGTCCGGTCCCCCGGGCAAGCCCGTTCCCTCCCGCCCGGGCGGGGAGGGCTGGATTCAGCGAGAGAAAGGCGAGCTCGGCTCTGGGTGAGGTGCCCAGTTCATCGGGGTCGATGGCATCGCTGGGCATGGATAGGGTGGTGGCCTGGATTCCAGCCAGTCTCGGATCCAAGGTCGACGTGCCCTCCCGGTGTCCCTCCCCGCCTGGTTCCTGCGGGCCCACGAGGTTCCGGACGGGAGCGGTTGGATGCGCTTGTTCAGCTGGTTCCTGCAGAAGGAGGGACACTGATCTGGTGGCCTGATCGATGGCCCCCCGCACCGCCCGGGCCGAAGTCGGACTGATCAGGCTGACGGCGAGCCCGTAAATCAGCAGGGGGGTCAGGCCGAGGCTGAAGAGGAACGGAATTCCCCGGGACCGGGCCGCAGCGGCCTGCTGGATGGGGTGCAGGTCGTGAATCGAGGACCCCGTCCCGGCGCCGGCCGTGAGGTCGAGGGTTCGGAGCAGGGGGTGCATGGGCTCAGGGTAGGGGCTGCAGGGGGCGTTCACAACGCAAACCCTGGTCCTGGGTCCCCTGCCAGGGCGACCAGGTCGCGCAGGAGCCCTGGAGGGAAGCGCAACGTGGCCGGTAGGGACAACCCGCCGGGCGGTCCTGGGGGGCGGGAAGGAATCCGGCTTCGGTCGAGGGCTGATGCAGGGCGGCGGACCGCAGGCGGGCGG
>JAVBYJ010000008.1 GCA_030824075.1 Geothrix sp. | reverse complement strand
CCATGGTGCCGAACCTCGCGCTGCTCCAGGCGCTGGAAGCGTCGGAGCACACCCACGAAGCGGGCGCTGAGAACCCCGCCGCCGGGAAGCCGTCCAGCCGGCAGGAGGCCTCCGGGCCCCACAGCTGGGACCGGCTCACCCAGGCTGGAACCTTCATGGGAAGCCCGAGCTATGCCTCTCCTGAACAAATCCAGGGCCAGGCGGCGGGTTCCTCCAGCGATGTGTTCTCCCTCGGTATCGTGGCCTGGGAGCTGCTGGCGGGTGAGCATCCCTTCCCGGGCGAGGGACGGGTGCGCATGCGAGCCATCGTCGAGGGTTCCTCCCGTCGGGAGCTGAAGGTGCGGGGGTTGCCCTCGGGCACGTCGGACCTGCTGCGCACGATGCTGGAGGCCCACCCCTTCAAGCGGCCCACCGCCGCGAAGGTGTCCGAAGCCATGGAGCGTCTCCTGAGGCCACAGAGCCTCCTGCGCTGGGCCGCGGTCTCCGTGCTGAGCGCCCTCCTCCTGGCCGGTGCGGTGAATTGGTTCCTCGGCCGCGGCATCATTGCCGACCTCACCCGCCGGCGGCCGGCCCGCCTGGCCGTGCTGCCCTTCAGGAACGCCACGGGAGATTCAAGCCTGGACTCCGTCGCGCAGCTGATGCTGCCTGAAATGCTGGAGACCTCCCTCCGGGAACACCCCAAGTTGGCCCCGCTCGATCTGGAAGGCCTCTCGAAGGCTCGAACAGCCCTGCGCCTGGATCCCAAGGGGATCCTCGGTCCCACCGACCAGGCCCGGCTCGCCTCCGCCCTCGGGGCCCAGCTGGTCTTGAGCGGCACCCTGTCGAAAGGACCCGGCGGGGCCTTCCTGCTGGCCTATGTGCTGAGCGATGCGGAGGGCACCGTCCGCCAGACGGGAGAGACCCGTGAAACCGGCGAGCGGATCGCCGTCTCTCTCCCCCTGGTGCGCAAAGCCGCGGACCAACTCCTCAGGGCCGTGGATCCCTTCGCCTCCCAGTCTCGCGTGTCCCTCCCGGATGTGCCGCCCCAGGCCCTCGAGGCCTACGCGCGAGGTGCCGACCTGATGGACCGCGGAGAATTCAAGGACGCGGCCCCGGCCTTCCAGATGGCCGCACAGCTGGCCCCTGACTTTGCGCCAGCCGTCCTGGGCTACGCCCGCTGCCTCGGCCGCCTGGCGGACGCCCCCCCGGAGCCGGTCTTCCAGTGGGCTCGCTGGGCGGCCCGCGCCCAGGGCAACCGCTTCTACGAGATGAAAGCACTTCACCACCTGTCCGTTCGCCATGGGGACCGGGGCCAATGGGAGGCCTCCGACCGGGCGGGCCGGGAGGCCCTGGATCTGGCGAAGGCACTGGGCGAAACGTCCTTTGAAGCCGGCATCCACACGACACTTGGCGTCAACCTTCAACGCCAGCACAAGACCTCCGAGGCGGAGGCCGAGTACCAGCTGGCCCTCGCCCTGAACCAGTCCGTGGGCGACAAGCTCAATGCCACTCGGGTCTTGAACAACCTCGCCGTGATCGAGAAGGGCCGGGGCAACCTCAAAGGTGCCGAGACACGCTACCTCGGCGCCTTGCAGACCGTGCAGGCCTACGGCGACAAATGGGGCGAATCCTTCATCACCAATAACCTCGGCGACCTCGCCTTGGCCCAGGACGGCGGCCTGGACCGCGCCGAGGCGTTCTATCGCAAGGCCCAGACCCTGAGGGACGCCATCGGCGACCAGAACGGACTGGCCTACACGCTGATGGGCCTTGCCAGCGTCTCCCAGGCCCGGGGGGAACTCGACCGAGCCGAAGCCCTGGAACGCCAGTTCCTCGAGCAGGCCCGCAAGACGAGCCTGCGTCCCATGGAAGCCCTTGCTCTCTACAACCTGGGCGAACTGAACCGCACCGCGATCAAGTACGAGGCCGCCCGGAGCTTCTACCGCCAGTCCCTCGCCCTGCACCAGGAACTGAAGGACGCCGTCATGGAGGCCCACTGCCTGGCCGGCGAGGCCGAGTGCCTGGCTCGGGACGGCCGTCGCGGCATGGCCCGCGCCCTGCTGGACCGCAGTCGGATGTTGTCCACCGAGGAAACGCCCTACATCCTCCGCGCCCAGGCCTGGCTGGCCCGGAGCGAAGGTCGCGCCGAGGAGGCGAAGGTGCTCTTCGCCAAGGCCCTCAGCGGGGCCCGCCTCCAGGCCCCGGAGATCATGCGGGAACTGAGGGACTCGATCCGGTAGGTCAGCGGCTCAGGATCAGCAGCGTGAGGTCGTCCGCCAGCGGGCGTCCGGCGGTAAAGGTCGCCACGTCCGCAAGGATGGAGGCCTGCAGGTCGTCCGAAGGGTGGCCCAGCAGAAACTCCAGGCGATCCTCTCCGTAGAAGGTGTCATCGGGAGCCTGCGCTTCGGACAGGCCATCCGTGTAGAAGATCAGGCTGTCGCCAGGCTCCAGGGTTCCCTCGCAGAGTTCCAGCCCGTCCCGGAAGCGGCTGGCGCTCAGGCCCACGCCCATCCCCCGGGGGTACAGTCGCGCGACCTGACCCTCCGCGCGCCGCAGGAAGGCGCAGGGATGGCCAGCCCGCACGAACTGGTACCGTCCCGTCCGAGGGTGGAAGGTGCCATAGACCAGGGTGAGAAACAGATGGCGGCCATGCCCCTGGCACCAGATGGTGTTCATGCGATCGGCCACCTCCACCGGATCGAGGGCCTGCTTGTCCAGGGCCGACAGGACCCCCTTGGTTTCCGCCGCGTAGAAGGCGGCGCTGGTGCCCTTGCCACTGACATCCGCGATCAGGAAGGCCAGACTCCCGTCCGTCAATGGAAACAGATCGTAGTAGTCCCCCGCCACCTCCCGGGCCGGCAGGATCGTGGCCCGCACGGAAGGCATCCGGAGGGCCTCCAGATCGGGCAGCAGGCGCATCTGGACCTCGCGGGCCACGCGCAATTCTTCTTCCATCCGCAGGCGCTCTTCTCGCTCAGACGCCGCGATCTGGAGCCGTCCGGCCATCTCGTTGAAGGCCGACGAGAGCTGGGCCACCTGATCCCGGCCCCGGGGCCGGATGCGCGCGGAAAAATCGCCCCGGCTGAGGCGGTTCACGCCCCCGTGCAGGTCGTTGACCGCCCGGCCGAGGGACCAGGCCAGAACCAGTCCGAGCACCGCCGCCGCAGCCTGGGCCAGGGCCAGGGCCATGAGCGTCAGGGAGACGACCACGATGGCCTTCACGATGCCTTCGGACAGCGCCTGTTGATCGGCGGAGCGGTAGCCCGCAAACAGGGCGTAGAGGTTCGTTTCCGGCGTGGCGGTGAGCACCATGGGGCGGCCCGAGGACCAGTCCGTGATCGTGAAGGCCAACGGTGGCAGGTTGAAGGGCGCGAACAAGCCGCCGCCCTGAAGGGGCTGCCCCTTGGTCCAGGCCGCCGTGGCCTGCCCCTGCCCTAAGAGGATCGGTGCCTCCTTCTTCGAACGGCCACCGGCCTGGATCTTCAGGGATTCCTTCCCCTCCCGGCCTGCCTTCTTGGGAACCAATTGAAAGGCCACTTGGCCCCCGGCCAGCGCCTGGGCACGGTCGCCGAGCACCCCGAGGTTGAGGGAGAGGATGCGGTAGCCTCCCGGTTCCTCCCGCACCGCCCGCAGGTAGGTGTCCTTCCGCCTTTCCCCCCGATCCGCATCCTGGCTGTCGGCCCAGACCATGCCCAGGAAGGTGCCGGGAACGCCCTCCGGCAGCTCTCGGACATGCTCGACCCAGGCCCCGCCATAGGTGCGGAGGGCTTGCAGCGCCGTGGCATCCGAGTGCTCGCGGTTGGCGATCTTCAGTGCCTCTTCCCACGCCCCCAGGGTCTGCTGGGTGGACCGGCTCACCTGCGCCCCCAGCCCAAGCCAGCTCAGGGACATGAGCATCAGGGCCAGCGCCGCCACCGGCAGCACGGACATCAGGGCGAGGATCACCCAGAGCCGCCGCGACACCCGGAACAGCAGCTTGACCCATATCCAATACAGGCCCCGGAACAGGAGGACCAGTCCGCCGGCCCAGGCCAAGAACCCGGCGCACCCGGAACCCACGGGCGGCAGCGAGAGTGGAAGGCCGATGGCCAGCAGCACCCAGGGCCAATGGCGGCGGATCCGGAAGGCGGTCCATCCGCGACGGATCAAGTCGAGCAGGGAACGGTACATGGCCAGCTCAGGCCATCAACATTCCGCCATTCACGCTCAGAACCTGGCCCGTGATGTAGCTCGCCTCTTCGCTGGCGAGGAAGGCCACGGCGGCGGCGATATCCGCACCGGTGCCCATGCGGCCCAGGGGGATCTGTTTGGTGAACTCGGCCTTCACCTCCTCGGAGAGGCCCGCGGTCATGGCCGTTTCGATGTAGCCCGGCGTGACGGCATTGGCCGTGACATTGCGGCTGGCGAGTTCCCGCGCCACGGACTTGGTGAGGCCGATGAGCCCTGCCTTGGCCGCCACATAGTTCGCCTGGCCCGGGTTGCCCATCTGGCCCACCACGGAAGCGATGTTGATGATGCGGCCCCAGCGCTGCTTCATCATGGGCTTGGTGGCCGCCTGGATGGCCGTCCACGCACCCTTGAGGTTGGTGTCGATCACCGCGTCCCAGTCCTCTTCCTTCATCTGGATGAGCAGTTTGTCGCGGGTGATGCCCGCGTTGTTCACCAGGATGTGGATGGCGCCGTGGCGCTCCACGGTCGTCGCCACGGCGGCCCTCACGGAAGCGACGTCGGACAGGTCCACCTCCAGCACATCCGATGTGCCGCCGGCCTCCCGGATGGCATCCGCCACATCCTGAAGCTTCCTCAGGGTGCGGGCCGCGCACACCACCGTCGCCCCCTGAGCCGCGAGCTGCTTCGCGATGGCTTCGCCGATGCCCTGGCTGGCGCCGGTGACGAGAGCGATCTTGCCGTCGAGGCGGAACATGGGACCTCCGAATGGATGAGGGGACAGTCTAGCAAGGCCGCGCGACCGGCCTCATTCCCCCATCGCACTCCAGTAGAGGGCGTTGAACAGTCCCGACCTTGTGGGTCGCGGAGGGCGCTCCTGTGGAGCGTCCGAAGCGGGGCCCCTCAGGGAGGGAATCATCTCGCCTGCGGGCCTACTCTGCCATCGCACTCCAGTAGAGGGCGTTGAACAGCAGTTTAAAGGTCTCCTCTGTCTGGGCGCGGTGCTGCACGCGGAAGCCGAAGAGCACCACCTTGCCCTTGCCGAGCTCCACGGCCACGGCGGCGCCCTTCCTCTCCAGGTGCTCGGCACCCTTGATCCAGCCGCTGGCCAGGATGTCGCGGGCATCGTCAGGGTAGGAAGCGATGACAGCCCGGCGGTTCTGGGGGGAAGCAGGCAACGTCTGAAAGGCGAGGCGGCCATCCATGAACCCATGGCTCTCCGCGGGCAAGCCGAAGGCCACAGGGTGGGTCGCGTCGAAATGCATGTGGAGAATCGAACCAGGACAGGCGAACGCGTCACCCCCGCGGCCCCCGGGGAGGACGTTCCGCACAGGCAGGGTCCACTCGTCCATCAGCAGTTCGGAACTCGCGGACAGTGCGATCACCGTCCCGCCCTGCTCCACGAATTCCTTCAGGGCCTTCAGGCCTTCCTTACCCAACCCACCGCTGTATTCAGGCGGCACCTCTTCCATGAAGCGGCGGGTCCCCTCGCCTTCGGGCCGGAACCGCCCCTCCAGGAGTTGGGACTTGCTGACATCCGGCAGCACAATGACATCCAGCGTGTCGCGCAGCTTTCCGGCCTGAACGGCCTTGGGTTCAAGGCTCTTCGGCGCGAAGCCGTACTGTTCGAGGATCCAGCGCGTCCAACCTTCGTCCATGGACCCGGTCCAGGGTTTCAGCAGACCCACCCTCGGTGCCTTCAAAGCAGCCTGTTTCACGGCGGGTTTTCCACTGAGGGTGCGCAAGGCCACGTGGTGCCGGGCCGCGAGCCGATCCAGGCCAGCGTCCGCCTTCAGCAGCACGGAGCCCGCCTCGAAACGCTTGCCTTCGGCCTCGAAGCCCTCCAGAGCCACTTGGGCGTTCCCGGCTTTCAACGCCTCGTTGAGCAGGCCCGCGGCGGCCGTGACGCGCCGATCCAGCACGGCCACCGCGCCGCTGCCCAGCACGCCACCCTTTGGCCAGTCGTCCGCCTTGAGGAGGCGGGCGTCATTCCGCTCAGCCTCGCTCAGCCGCACCTTCTCCGTCTGCACCCCCATCATCAGGGGCAGGGTCCAGGCGGCCACGTCGTAAGGCGCCATGGGGGGCGCACCGGCTGCGGGGCGGGTTTCGGGATAGCGCTGCGGTTCCATCATTTCCTTCACGAAGCGGCCCAGGGGTTGGGCTGTGGGCAGCAGGTAGGCCCCGTCCTTCGTCACCCGCACCTCGGCCCCGTTCTCCGCCATGAGGTGGGCCAAGCGAGCTGCGGCGACGGGGTCCCGCTGCTCGACGGGAAGGCGATAGAAGAAGGCGGGATCGCCGGCCTGGATGCTGGCCTGGGCCATGCGCGCCCGGTTGCGCAGGAGGTCGGCTTTCAGGTTGGCGCAGGCTTCCAGCAGGGCGTCGGAAGCGATGCGCTCGTAGTCCATGATGTCGCGCAACCGCCAGGGACCGCCCTTCCAGGGGTTCGGGAAGTTCACCTGGGGTTTGTACTCCACCAGGCCCTTGCCGCCGGCGGAGAGTTCGGTGGGGTCGATGTCGGCAGGGCTCGCCAGGCGCGCCGAGGCCACCTCCGTGAGCAGCCCCACCACGTTCTTCCACCAGCCGGTGTTCTTCGTGCCACCCGGCCAGTAGGCGTCGAACATCGTGCCATAGGCCACGCCGGCCTTGCCGCCCTCTTCCAGCCGCAGGCTCATGGTGCTGCCCAGCAGGTCCACCGTGCGCCACACCAGGGGATGCACTTCCTTCGCCACGGGGTTGGCGTAGGGCGGTACGAACATGCGCGGCCCCGTGGCGCCCATCTGGTGCTCGTCCAGCCACACCTGGGGGAACCACTGGTGGTAGGCCATGCGGTTCACGGCGAGGGATTCCTTCTGGGTGAGCATGTACCAGTCGCGGTTGTTGTCGTGGCCCACATAGGGGTGGTACAGCCAGGGCAGGCGTCCGCCTTCGTACCGGGTGCCGACTTGCTTCCGGTAGTACTCCGTCTCCATCACCTGTCCGTCTGGATTGAGGCTGGGCACCAGCAGCAGGATCACCTGGTCGAGGCGGCGCAGCGTTTCGGCGTCCTTCGCCGTGGCCAGGGCGTGGGCCCACTCCATGGCCATCTGGGTGGCGGCGATCTCGGAGGCGTGGATCGAGCAGGACACCAGCACGATGGCCTTGCCTTCCTTCGCCAGCGCCTCGATCTGGGCCTCGCTGAGTCCGCGGGGATCGGCCAGCCGCTTCGCGATCTCCTGGTGCCGCGCCTTGTTCCGAAGGTTCGCCTCGCTGCTGATGATCGCCATGATCAGCGGATGGCCGTTCGTGGTCGAACCGAGGTTCTCGATCTGCACCCTCGGACTCGCCGCTGCCAGGGCCCGGAAGTACGCCGTGATCTGCCCGTAGTCCGCCAGGGTGCGGTCCGCGCCCACCGTCAGCTTCAGGAATTGGCTCGGGGTGGGAGCTTCTGCGGCGCCCAAGCTCAGGGCGAGACAGACGTAGGCGGCGAGCAAGACGCGGCGCATGGAACCTCCAACGGGATGGATGCTCCATCATCGCAAGATGAGGTATAAGCCGAAACCCTTTATTCCCTGGGGAGCCCTTTCCAGGTCATTTCTCCGAGCGACGGCTTCCGATCAACACGGTCGCCACCTCAGGCGGCTGCCCTTGGCCAGGAATCTTCATGAGGATGCGGGGATTGAAGGCCGACCCCGCGATCACCAGATCCATCACTCCGGCGGCGGGCTCGATGAGGGTCGTGCCATTCAGGGCCTCCAGCTCTTTGCCCTCGATCACGAAGACCTGCTGGCTGCCCTTCCCCTCCAGGCGGGCCTGAAAGGTGGCCGCGCGGAAGGTCGTGCCGAGGGACTGAAGGCGGAGATGGATGCGCTGCTGATCCACGCGGTCGAGCTGAACGACCATCCCGTGGCCCTGGTCCTTCTCCACGCAGGACTTCAGCTTGGCCATGGCCCCGTCCCAGGATTCCCCGCGCAAGCCGAAGGAGGCGAGAACACAGCAGGTCAAGGGAACCAGGCGGCGGAGGGTCATGACGGACTCCAGAAACACAGGGAGGGGGCTCAGGCGTGGGAAGGTCATCTTAGCTGTTTCAGCCACGCCGCCACGGGTGAGAGGTCTGCCATGGGGGTGCTGTCTCCGTAGGTCGTGGCGGCGCTGACACCGGAGAGGCCAACCCGGCTGCGGGTTTCACGCTTGAAGAGGTGATTGGCCTCGGGGACCTGAATCACCGTGCCCTTGAAGTCAGGGGGGATCGCCTCGGGTTTCCAGGTCTGGATATCGCGGTCGCCCCACGCCAGGGCGCACGGAATGGGCAGGCGCTGAGCCGAGCCCCAGGGATCCAGATCGAGGAGGTCGCGCACGAACCCGCGGCTTTCCGGGCGGGCGAGCCCCCGCGCCAAGGTCGCGATCCCAGGCGCCACGCCGGAAGCGGCCTGGGGCAGCTCCTGGCCCTTCCGGATCGCCTCAAGGGCGGCTTCGAGGTACGCCAGGTTCTGCGCGGACGCTTCTGCTGGCGCGCCCGCCGCCTCCAGTTGCCCCTTCACCTGGGCCACGATGAGCTTCCCCATGCTCATGCCCGGCATGGCCAAGAGCAGGGCGGCATCGGCCTCGCCCGCCGCCAGCAGCGCCAGCAGGGCGCCCTCACTGTGGCCGATGAGCAGCAGTTTCTTTCCCTTGGCCTCCGGCAGGGCACGAGCCGCCTTCATCGCCGCCTTGATATCGCCCACCTGGGCATCCAGGGAGATGTCGAGCTTCGGATCCTTCGCCCCGATGAACCGCTTGTCGTAGCGCAGGGAACCGACCCCCTGCCCCTGCAGCCAGATGGCGATGTCCCGTCCTCCATGGCTGGGCGTCGGGATCAGGGGGGTGGACCAGTCCCGGTCTGTGGGCCCCGAGCCCGCCACCATCACCGCGAAATAGGGGTGGGCCCCGCCCGCCATCACGCTGCCTTTCAGGGGAAAGGCGTTGAAGCCCGGGAAGCCGATATCACGATCCGGGGTGGCGGGCAGAACCTGGGCAAGGGCGGGCAGACACAAGACGCCTGCGGACAACAGGGGACGGATCATGGAACCTCCGGCATATGGATGCCGCCACCCTGGAGCCGGTGCCGGATCCAGTAGGCATGGATGACGGCTCCCAGCACCGGGAGGAGCACCAGCGTCGGGATCAAGCCGGTTGATGCCAGAAGCGGCGACGCCCAGCCGTTCACCTGACCGGCCAGGTCCCAATGGATGGGCACGCGCGCCGGAAACCTCCCCTTGGCCCAAAGGCTAAAGCCCCAAAGGGCCGCCAGCATCAGCCCCGCGGGCCATTCCTTCCCGATTTCACGGGTGGGACCGGCTTCGGCGCTTCTGCCTGTTTCTCGAAGAAGGTCATCAGCCATTGCAGGGCCTCCTGAAAGACGGTGGCGTGAAGTGTGTAGATCTGCTGCTGTCCCTGGCGGCGGGATTTCACCAGCCCGGCCTGCTTGAGCAGATTCAGGTGGTGGGAATCGCCGGGAACCCTCAGGTCTGGGGGTGGCCTTCTACCCCCGCCGCGCCAGGGCCAGGAAGATGGGGAAGACCCGGGGAGTCCCCTCCACGGGCCGGGTGATCCTGAACACGGTTTCGATCCGCGGTTCCTGGAATCCCGCTTCTGACAGCTGCCGGCTCAGCCTCTCCCGGTCGAACCCGAGGTGCACGTCGGTCACGCCGGCCCCGTGGAACGAGCCGTCCTCCGCATCCAGATCCGCCAGGGCCACCCAGCCGCCTGGGGCCAGGACTTCGTGGAACTTCCGCAGAATGCCTTCCGTGTCCGGGATGTGGTGGAGGGTCATGAGGCTGCAGACCACGTCGAAGCGGGCCTCAGGAAGGGGGTCCGCCAGCAGGTCGAGGCGAAGTGGAGCCATGTTCTCCGCACCCGTGGCCGCGATCTTCCCGCGGAGCACCTCGAGCATCCCCTCCGAGGTATCGGCGAGGGTGACATGGCCCGCCTGGGGCTGGAGGGCGAAGCCCAGCAACCCCGTGCCACAGCCGTACTCAAGGATCCGCCGACCCTCGACGGGTACGGCCTCGGCGATGGCCCGGCCCACCGTGAGGGCCCGCTCCACTTTCATCGGATCCTGGTCCCAGGTAACGGCCTTGGCGTCGAATTCACTCATCGGATCTCCTGCTGAATCCACCAGCTCACTCCAGTCTAGCGGGCAGCTACCATGGGCCCATGTCCTTGCGTGGCCTGCCCTCCTCCGAACGTCGGTTCACCACCCTGGTGGTTCTCGCGCTGGCCCTGGCCCTCGGGTTGGGCCTGGCGTCCGTCTTCCTCGGGGAGCTCAAACCCCCGGGGCCCGTCCAGGCGCCACCCGGCCGCTCCCGACTCATGGCAGTGCTGGAAGGTGTGATGGCCGCAAATACCACCCCCGCCGAGACGGAACGGTTCCGGGCCTGGGTAACCTCCGGCGCCACGCGGGAGGGCTTCGTCCAGGTCGAGTCCGTAGTCGCCAACAACTGCGCCAGCTGCCACGCCCCGGGGGGACAGTTTCCTCGCCTGGCCAGGTTCGAGGACATCCGCCCCCTCGCCCTGGAAGCCGCCCCTGAGGGCCTGCTGGGCCTCATCGACGCCCGGACCCTGCACCTGATCGGCTTTCCCCTGCTCTTCCTGGTGGCGGTCGGCGGCTACCTCAGACGGACCGCCTGGCCCAGGCGCAGGCTCCTCATGGGCGGTTGCGCCCTGGCCGTGGTGTTCAATGCCGGGCAATGGTGGCTGCGCCAGGGGCGTCCCGAAGCCCTCTGGGCCCCCTGGACGGCTGCGACAGCCCTGGCCTTGACCATGAGCGCCCTGGTATCGGTCGTGTTGTCGGAGTTGTGGAAACCGGGGACCGATTAACCAGCACGTCTACTGCGGCGCGGGCTCGTCCACGAAGTCTTCGTCCGAAAGGCCGGAATCCAGAGGCAGCTTCGCCAGTTCGGCCTTCACCAGGTCCTGATGTTCGATTTCTTCGTCGCGCAGTTCCTCGAACAGCGACCGCACCTCCGCATCCTTCAGGGCGGGCAGGGCCGCGACGAAGAAGGCGTGGGCCTTCACCTCTGAAGCCAGGGCAGCCGCCATGGCCCTGCGCGGACTCATGAAGGCGCGGGCGGCATCGTAATCCGGCGCTTCGATGTCGAAGATCATGGCCCGGGAAACCAACCGCGGGGCATCGCTGAAACGCTGGGCGCGGCGCGCCGAGAGTTCGAGACCGTGCTTGGATTCATTCTCGGCCATGAACCGGAAGAACCTGGCGGCATCGGGGGTCCGGTGCTGATCCATCTGCGCCGCGAATTCCTCGTAGCGTTCCTGAGCCTCCTCCTCGACCAGGATGGCCAAGTCGAGGGCATCCATCAGGGAGAGGCTGGCGAAGTCGATGCCACGGGTAGCCATGGGATACCTCCGCTTACTTCTTGATGAAGAGATCCAGGATACGCTCCTTGGGGAGGGCATCCTTGGAGAGCAGGGTCTGCCGTTCCTTCACCAAATCGCCATAGGTCGGCGGCGGCTCAGGGTTGCGGTAGAACACGCCGAGATGCAGCTTCTCGCCGTAGTGCTGGGCCAGATCCATGGCTGCCAGCCGATCCGCCGGATTGTGCCCAAGGCTTGCCAGCGTCTCGCTGATGGCCTTGAGGCCCTTGATCTGCTGGGCTTCCTCGCCGTAGGTGACACAGGGGGACTGGATGTTCACGAAGGCGAAGCCGGGGTAGCGGATGGCCTCCTCGATGGTGGCCGCCATGCCCACGAGGTCCGTGGGTGAGGCCTGGGCCACGAAGCCCGCACCGTAAGCCAGCACGTAGAGCAACGGATTCACTGGGTTCTCGAGGCTTCCGTACCGCGAGGTGCAGGTGACGCGGCCCTTTTGGGAGGTCGGCGAGAGCTGGCCCTTGGTGAGGCCGTAGATCTGGTTGTCCATCACGATGTAGGTGATGTCCATGTTGCGGCGGATCAGGTGGGCGATGTGGCCGCCCCCGATGGAAAAGCCGTCGCCGTCGCCGCCCGCCGCCAGCACCAGCAGATCCGGGTTGGCCAGCTTGATGCCCTGGGCGATGGGCAGGGACCGTCCGTGGACGCTGTTGAAGCCATAGGCGGTGGTGTAGCCGGGGATGCGGCTGGAGCACCCGATGCCCGAGACGAAGGCGATTTCATGGGGCGGACGGCCGATGGCCGCCAGGGCCCGGTAGATGCCCTGCACCACGGAGAAATCACCGCATCCGGGGCACCAGATGGGCTTGAGGTCGCTCTTGTAGTCCTTGGGCTGGAATTCGCACGTGCCAGTTGCGCTCATGGTGGACCTCACTCCTGGGGCTGAAGCTGGCCCTCGTGGCTGCGTTGCAGCTCCGAGAGGAGATGGTGGAGGGCCGCGACGATCTCGCCGGGCAGGAAGGGGTTCGCGCCGCTGCGGGCCAGTGACTTCACGCCCTTCGGCAGGTCGATGTGCATTCGCAGCAGCTTGAAGGTCTGGGCCAAGTGGGTCTGTTCGATGATCAGGCCCTTCTGCGTGGAGGCGAAGAAGTCGTTGTACACCCCCTCGGCGACCGGGTACAGCAGGTAGGGCACCAGCAGTTTCACGTTCAGCCCCTCGGCCTGGGCCATGGCGAGGGCCTCGCGGCATACGCCGGCGACACTGCCCCACGCCACCATGGCGATGGGCGCATCCGGGTTGCCTGTGATCTCGAACAGATCCCTGCGGTCCTTCAGGGGATCGAACTTCTTGGTGCGCTTGTCGTTCATGCGCTGATGGACGGAACCGCTGTTGGTCGGCGCCCCGGATTCCACGTGCTCGATGCCCGAGGCCAGGTAGGTGCCGCCCAGCATGCCGGGATGGCTGATGGGGCTGATGTGGTTCTCAGTCTGCTTGAAGCGCTTGTAGTCCTGCAGATCGGCGCCCGCGGGACGGAGGCGGTTGATGATCTTGAACTGACTGGTGTCGATGGGATCCAGCGTTTCCTTGCGCGAGGCGATCTCCTGATCGGACAGGACGATCACCGGCGTCTGGTAGTACTCGGCGATGTTGAAGGCCTCGATGGTGATGCGGAAGGTATCGGCCACGGAGGTGGGCGCCATTACGGGACGGATCACATCGCCATGGGCCGAGAAAGCCGCGGCGAAGAGGTCGGATTGTTCCGTCTTGGTGGGCAGGCCCGTAGAGGGTCCGCCGCGCTGCACATCCACGATCACCAGGGGCAGCTCGGCGATGCTGGCGAGGCCCATCATCTCGGACTTGAGCGAAAGTCCGGGGCCGCTGGTGGCGGTCATGGCTTTCTTGCCCGCGAAGGAGGCGCCCACGGCCGCGCCGATGCCCGCGATCTCGTCCTCGGCCTGCAGCACGGCGCCGCCGTACTTCCAGACATGGTCCGTGAAGAACTGCATGATCTCGGTGGAGGGTGTGATGGGGTAGCCACCGAAGAACTGGCAGCCTGCGAAGATCGCCGCCGCCGCGCACATGTCATTGCCGTCGGTGATGAGCTTCACGGCGCCCTTGGTCTCGGAAGCGACGACGTTCATGCTGGTCTTGAGCGGATGCTCCATGGCGAAGGCCCTGCCCGCGTCGAAGGCGCGCTGATTGGCCTCGACCAACTCCTCGCCCTTCTTGGCCAGCTTCTTCCGGATGCCCTTCATCACGGCCACGGCGCCAATGCCGAACCAGCCAGCGATGAGCCCGAGTACCACCGTGTTCTTGGCGCGCTCGGTGCCTGCGGTTTCCTTGGCCATGGCCGCGATGGGCACCGCGATCACCTGCAGAGGCGTCACGCCCACGAGCGGGATCTCGCTCTCCTTGATGTTCGTGGCGGCTTCGTAGATCACGACGGTGGTCCCCGCCACGGGCAGCTCGGCGCCGAACTTGAGGAAGTCCTCCCAGTTCAGGGCCACGGCCACGTCCAGGTTCCCACCGGGATTGAGGATGGGATCGGTGCTGATGCGCACGCGGCAGGAGGATTCGCCCCCGCGGATCTGCGATCCGAAACTCTTGGTCATCACGCCGTGGTAGCCCTCGGCTGCCGCAGCCTGGAGCAGCGAGTCACCGGCAGAGACGATGCCGTCTCCTCCCGATCCAGCCATTCCGAAGACGAGATCCTTGCGCATGGGCACCTCCGGGTGGGGAGTGGATGGGGATGGCCAGACAGCTGTGCGCAGCCCAACATCCCGCACACGAAAACCTGGGTCGTGGCGTTCTATTCACCCTAGCCCTGAAGGCCGTTGCTTTTCATCACACCTTCCCGGAGACAGAAGGCTCCCAGGGCAGTGTCAGCCAAGCTGCGCCAGATCCTCTGGCAGGCCCAAGCTGATGGCGGAAACCTCCTGGCCCCGCTCTTTGGCCTGTCGCTTCACCAGGCCCGCCAGCACTTTGCCGGGGCCAAGTTCGAAGAAGACCGTGACCCCCTGGTCCAACAGCAGATCCAGGGTGGCCTGCCAACGCACCGCTCCCGGAATCTGGCGCACGAGACCCTCGCGCAACGCCTCCGGATCCGAGATGGCCAAGGCATCCACGTTGTTGACCAGGGGACAGATGGGCGCCTTAAAGGCGAGGCTACGGAGGACGGATGCCATGCGAGTCTTTGCGGGCTCCATGAGGGGTGAATGAAAGGGGGCGCTCACCGGCAGTTTCAGGGCCTTGCGCCCGCCCCGGGCCTTGGCGGCCTCCATGGCGGCTTCCACGGCCTCGGCGTGGCCCGCGATGACGATCTGACCAGGGCCATTGAAATTGGCCGGTACCACGATCTTGCCCGTCGAGGCGGCGGCCTCGGCGCAGCTGGCCTCCACGTCCGCCAAGCTCATGCCCAGCAGAGCCGCCATGGCGCCCACGCCGACAGGCACGGCCTCCTGCATGGCCCGGCCGCGCTCGCGGACCGTGCGCACCGCATCCTGGAAACCCAAGGCCCCCAGGGCCACCAGGGCGCTGTACTCACCCAGGGAGTGGCCTGCGGCGAAGTCGGGCTTGGGCAGCCGGTGACCCCAGGCCCGCACGACCATGGTGCTGTGGGTGAGGATGGCGGGTTGGGTGTGCTCGGTCAGTTTCAGGGTCTCTTCGGGTCCCTCCGCCATCAGCTTCGACAGGGGGAAGCCCAGGGCCGCATCGGCGTCCTGAAGCACGGCGCGGGCCGCGGGCTCGGCCTCAGCCAGCGCCACGCCCATACCCACCGCCTGGGATCCCTGCCCGGGAAACAGCCATGCCACTTTGCCCATGGAAACCTCAAGAAATGCTTGCCACAGATGAACACGGATGAACTCAGATAAAGACAAATCTGTGTTTATCCGTGTTCATCCGGGGCTAAAAAATCAATCCTGGGGAAGGAGCAGCGCCACGCGCTCCTGGATGCGCTCGTGGAGACGGTGTTCCGCCGCCCGGAGGGCCGCACGGATGGCGTTGCGCACGGCCTTGGCGTCACTGCGCCCATGCCCGATGATGCTGACGCCCTTCACCCCGAGCAGGGGTGCGCCGCCGTACTCCGAGTAATCGAGTTTCTTCTTGAACCGCTTCATGGCGGGCTTGGCCAGGAGTCCTGCAAACTTCGTGATGGCGTTTTCCATAAAGCTTTCACGAAGGCCGTTGATGATGCCTTCGGCCAGCGCCTCGCTGGATTTCAACACCACATTGCCCACAAAGCCGTCGCAGGCGATGACATCGAAGTTCCCGTTCCAGATGTCCCGGCCCTCGGCGTTGCCCTCGAACCGGATCTCCATCTGGCGCAGCATGACGGAGGCGTCCTTGGTCACGTCCGTGCCCTTGCCGTCCTCCTCCCCCACGCTGAGGATCCCCACACGGGGCCGCTCCAGCCCAAGCACCTCCTCGGCGTACACGGAACCCATCACCGCGAACTGGGCGATGTGCTCGGCCCGGCTGTCCACGTTGGCACCCACGTCCAGCAAGACCGTGGGTCCGCCCTTCATGTTGGGCAGCACGCTGGCCAGAGCCGGACGGTCCACGCCCTCGAGCTTGCCGATGACCAGGCTGGAGGCCACCATCGCCGCGCCCGTGTGCCCCATGGACACCACGCCATGGGCCCGACCTTCGCGCACGAGCTGGGCGGCCACGCGGATGGAGCTGTCCTTCTTTTCCTTCAGGATGCTGGTGGCCTTGTCCTCCATCACCACGGTCTGGGAGGCATGGACCACTTCCGCGCGCGCCATCAAGGCAGGGGTGAACCCGTGCCGGGCCAGCTCCGGACGGAGCACGGCCTCGTCACCCACGAGGAACAGGAAGAGCCCCGGCCAGGCCTCGAGAGCCTCCCGGGCGCCCTGCAAGGTGGCATGGGGGGCGTAATCGCCCCCCATGACATCCAGCGCAATTCGATGGCCGTCCACCGGCTGGACAGAGCTCATGACACCACCCCACGCCGCCGCGCGAGGGGTGCCGGGCAAGCGAGGCGAGGAATGCGAGTCGAAGCGTAGCGGGTACTACGCGCGACGAGCGTGACGCTGCATCGCGACGCCCGCCGCCCCTCGCCCAAAGGGATGAAACCGGCCGGGCGCCCCGCGGCGTCAGGGCCCTTGGGCAACGAACCACGTTGCCCTACGGGCCCTTCCTTGCGCTGCATCCCGGCTGATTTCATCGCGGCGCCGTCGGGTGATGCCATGGGCTCTGTTAAGCCGTCGCGGAAACGCGAACGGCCAACTTGCCGCGGTAGAAACCGCAGCTGGGGCACACGCGATGGGGCAGCTTGGGGGTCTGGCAGTTGGGGCAGGTGCTGGCGCTCATGACCTCGAGCGAGTCGTGGGTGCGCCGGCGGTCGCGGCGGGCCTTGGAATGGCGGCGCTTGGGATTCGGCATGGCTTGCTCCTGGGAGTAGAACGCAAAGTTTCAGGTTAAGGGTTTCAGGATTCCGGGTCCAGCTTGATTCCCGCCAGGGCCTTGGTGAGGGCCTGATTCAGGGCCGAGGGGGTCCGCTCGGCTTCGGGCCGGCACTGGCAGGGGCCCTTGTTCCAATTCTTGCCGCAGTTGGGACAGAGCCCCTTGCAGTCCTCGACACAGAGGGGATGCATGGGGGCCTGAAGCTCGAACTGCTCGCGCACCAGTTCCGCCTCATCCAGGGTGTCTTCCGGCAGGAAGACCACGTCCAGATCCTGGGATCCCAGCGTATGCGAACCACGGCCCACCAGCTCGGCGTCCTTGCTGCCCAGGAACTGGCTCTCCACCATGAGGGGCCGGTCCAGAGGTGCCAGGCAGCGGCTGCAGGTGCCCTGCCACACGGCCTGACCTTTGACTTCGAGAAACACATCCGGCTTGGAGGGCAGGACGAACACCGACCAGGCCAAGTCGCGAAGGGAGGCTCCCCCCTCCAGCGCCAGATCCGCCGTGGTGCCATTCAGTCGCAGGCCCTCCGGGGGCAGCTTGTAGAGATCGATCACTTCTTGGCTCCGGCATCGGCCGCGGGAGCGTCAGCCTTGGGGGTGGCCTCGGTGGGTCCGGATCCGATTATTTGGCCCTGACCGGGTGTCCGGGTGATCGGGCCGAATTCTTCGGGCCGGTCCGGATCCCCGTTGCTCTTCAGCTCGTACATGCTCCGGGAGGACTTGCCTTCATAGGGCTGCTTGAAGGGGTCCGTCGAACTCATGCCAATCTTGATGAGGTTTTCCTTCACCAAGGGGGAATTGGCATCCACCATGGCCTCGTAGCTTCCGAAATCAGGGTACCGGGCGTTCTTCAGGTAGTACTGGTCGAGGCCCTCGGCCACGATCTTCAAATCGTCCTGAGCCTTCAAGTGCCGGGCGTTGGCGCTGTATTTCTGGTACTGCTTGAAGCCCAGGGTTCCCAGCACGGCAATGATCATCATTGCCACCAGCAGTTCCAGCAGCGAAAAGCCTCGGGTCTTGCGGCGATGGGAGGTCGGGGTCATGGTCGGGGTCCGAGGAGAGGGCTCGTCTGGGTCGCATCCGAGCTTTTCAGTGTGCCAGAAAGGGCTTAAAAAGCAAGCATTCATGGGCATCGTGTCTCCTTGCTGTACGAACTCTATACCTCACTCTTTGTACCTTCGGTTCCGCCGCTTTCGTCCAGCGCGGGGGCGGGAAAGTCGACGGGCCAGGGGAAATCCTTCGGAAGGGCTTCCAGCCCTCCCAGTTCCGCCAGCCAGTACCGGTAGGCCCGGAAGCTCATGCCCAGGCGCTTGCCAGCCTTGGTCTTGACGCCCCCCACCTCGTCCAAAGCCCGGCGGAGGAAGTGGCCCTTCAGGGCCTGGATCCAGGCCTCGAGGTCAAATCCATCCGTGGGAATGACCAGGGGCGCGGGCCGCTCCGGCTCCGCCTGGCTGGACTGGCCAAACCCTTCCGGTAGCAGATCCCGGGTGATGGGACCCCCTGGGTTGAGCGCCACGCAGCGTTCCATGAGGTTTTCCAGTTCCCGCACGTTGCCCGGGAACCGGTAGCAGAGCAGCTGCGACATGGCTTCTGGATGGAGTTGCATGGGGGGCTTGCCCAGCTTCCGACAGGATCGGCGGATGAAGTGCTCCGCCAGGACCGGCAGATCTTCGGGCCGCTCCCGCAAGGGGGGCAGCTCGATCTGGAGGATGTTCAAGCGGTAGTAGAGGTCCTCGCGGAAGGCCCCGGACTCGGCCCGGGCCCGCAAATTCCGGTTGGTGGCAGCGATGACGCGGACATCCACGGCCCGCTCTTCCGTCGCCCCGAGGCGCCGGAGCCGGCGCTCCTGGAGCACCCGCAGCAGCTTCACCTGCAGAGGCAGGGGCATCTCGCCGATCTCGTCCAGGAACAGGATGCCGCCACCAGCCTCCTCGAAGAGGCCCCGCTTCATGGCGCTGGCGCCGGTGAAGGCGCCCTTCTCGAACCCGAACAGCTCGCTTTCCAGCAGGGTCTCCGGCAGGGCCCCGCAGTTTATGGCGACGAAAGGTCCCGTGGCGCGGTCGGAATAGCGATGGATGAGCCGGGCCACCACTTCCTTGCCGGTGCCGCTTTCGCCAGTGAGCAGGACGGTGGTGTCGGCCCGGGAGACCTTGCCGATGAGGGCGTTGATCTTGCGCATCACGGGCCCCACACCCACCAGTTCACCCAAATCCGTAGGGGGCGGGGTTTCCGGCTCGGCCGCGGCCAACAGGCCCTTGAGGGAGGCGATGAGCTCCTCATGCTTGAAGGGCTTGGTGATGAAGTCCACGGCCCCCTGGTTCAGGGCCTGCACCGTGGTTTCCGTGGTGGCATAGGCGGTCATGATGACCACCGGCGTCTCCAAGCCCTGCTCCTTCATCCAGGTGAGCAGTTCGATGCCGGATCCGTCCTTGAGCTTCAGGTCGGACAGCACGCCATCGAAGGTGGCCTCCCGCAAGGCCCGCTGCCCTTCCTCAATGCCCGAGGCCGCTTCGCAGAGGAAGCCCGCCCCTTCCAGAGCCAAGGTCAGCACCTCTCGAAGGCCGGGTTCGTCCTCTACCAGCAGGATTCGTTGGGTCGAGGCGAGGGACATGGCAACCTGTGAATGTGACGTCCGAAGGATGTGACGCATTGGGTCAGTCATCCTATCCTGAACCCTTTCCTGGAGTCCTGTGAAGCACATCGTCTTTGCTCATCGAAAGCTGTCCTTCGGCGGCGGCGAACGGGTGATGGTGGAGGCAGTCGCCGCCCTGGCCTCGCTTCCCGACGTCAAAGTCACCGTACTCTTCAGAAAGGACCCAGAGCGGCAGGACGTGGCCCAGGAACTGCGGGAACGGAACCCCCAACTGGGCGAGATCCTTCACGTCCCCGGCGCGGTCGGGGCCTTCCTATGGCTCTGGCGGAACCGGCCGGACGTGCTGGTCGTCTGCAACCACAAGGGTGTGCAGCGCGCTCTGCGTGCCCTCGCCTGGTTCGGCCGCCGCATTCCGACCCTGGTGCGGGTCCACGAGCACTACCTTCGCCACCTCCAGAAATACCGTGGCATCCGTCACTTGGTGGATCGATGGATCATCGACTGGGCCTTCGAGGACGCCATCCGCCGCCACCTCGGCCCGCAGCCCTGCGTCCGCATCCATCCGCTCTATCCCCGAAAGTCCCGCCCTCTGCCGGAGGCCGGGACGCGACGCGCGGCGCGACAGGCGCTTGGCCTGCCCGAAACCGGCCTGCTGGTGGGCTATGTGGGCCAGATCGACCGCCGCAAGGACCCCCTCGCCGTCACGCGCCTGGCGGTGGCCCTCGCCGCCGCCCTGAAGGCCCCGCTGGACCTAGTATTCGCGGGTTTCGAATCCCCCGATGCCGCGGCCGAGCTGGAGGCGGTGGGCCCGGACCTCCTGACCAAGGGCGTACGCCTGCACCGGCTGGGAGCGCAAAAGGATCTCGACCCCGTCTTCACGGCCCTGGACCTCTATGTCCTGGCCAGCCGCAACGAAGGGTTCTTTCCGCTGACCCTCATTGAGGCCCTGGAACACGGGGTGCCCGTGCTGGCGCCCACGGTGGGGGGCATCGGCTCCGTCCTGAAAGAAGGGGAAGGAGGCTTCCTCATCCAGCGGCCCGACGATCGCGCCTCGGTGGAGGAGACCCCTCTTCACGAGGCTGCGGCCCGTGTGGCTCCGTACCTTCAGGATCCCGAAGCCTGGGAGGACCAACGCCGCAGGGCCCATGCCTTCGGGACGGCGCTCACCCAGGGCTACGATGCGGCCGGGAAGTTCCGAGAGGCGCTATCGCCATGGCTCTGATCCCCCCCCAGGCCACCTGGGTCCGCTTCCCGCGGTACGTGGGCGACGCCGTCATGCAAATGTCTGTCCTGCGCCTGCTTCGGCAGGTGGATCCGGCTCCGCTCGTGGTGTGGGGACCCAAGCTCACGGTGGCCCTGGTGGAGGGGACCGACCTGGCGGATGCTGTCCTGCGAGACGAGGGGAAACCTGGTTTCAGGGCCCTCGCGACCACCTTGAAGCGTCATGAAGCCGCTCGCAGCATCCACTTTCCCAAGAGCCTGCGGCCCGCTCTCGCGGCTTTCCTCGCTCGCGTGCCCGAGCGCATCGGCGTCAGCGAAAGCCTTGCAGGAGTCTTCAACACCCACACCGCACCCTTCTGGAAGGGGGAGGGACACTGCCTGGACCGCTATCTGAAGGTGTTGCGCCTCCGGTGGCCCCAGGCAGGGCCCATGCCCTTCGCGGACTACCACTCACCCTTCCAGGCGGACCTTCCATCCCAACCTTACGTTTGCCTCATGCCCGGGGCGTCCACTGAGGCCAAGGCGTGGGAGCCGGACCACTACGCACGCCTCGCGGAGATCATCAGCGCCCATGGGTACCTGCCCGTGGTCCTGGGTGGTCCAGGAGAAAAAGAGCTGGGAGCCCATGTGGCGGGGACCCAAGGCGTGAATCGTTGCGGGGATTCCCTGGTGGAGGCCGCAGCCTGGATGGAAGGAGCCGCCGGCGCGCTGGGCAATGATTCGGGCCTGAGTCACCTCGCCGCAGCCTGCGGCACACCCGTGCTGGCTTTGTACGGGCCAATGGATCCGGGCATGTTCAGGCCCTTTGGACCGCATGTACACACCCTTCAGCGGGACCCCCTTCCCTGCATGCCCTGCGGAAAGAGCGTCTGTCCATTCCCCGACCACCCCTGCCTCCGCGACCTCACGCCTGAGCGGATTTGGGGGGAGTTGGCTCCAATCCTGATTACGCGTATGGCTGATAGGACTTCTCTTCCACAAGATCAGACCCGAGCAGGTTGTTGATCTCACGCTTGACCGCAGACCGCTCATCGTTGGTGAAATAGACGGCCCGCGCCAATTCAACGAAGCGGGGGCCGAAATCCTTGGCCCGCTCGCAATCGCGGATGTGGTCCTCGATATCCCAGAGCTTCTCGTTGATGGCCTTGAGTCTGGCCTCGGCCATGGGAAGGTCCGGGTTCAAGCTCTGGGCCTGCTGGCGGGCGGCAGACAAGGCCGCCATTTCGGTGTGGATGTTCCTCAGCTTGGCCGGGTCCTGGATGCGTTCGGCCTTGATCGCCAGAATGGTGTACTTGTCGATCAGTTCGCCCCAGGACACTTCAGTCAGCACCGCCATCGGCTCCTCCGCGGCTTCAGGATAGCCGATGCCCACCCAAAGACACTGCCAGGCCATCACTGATAGAATTTCCATCCTTCTGAGGTTTCCCCATGCTGCTGCGCACCATCTTCGCCCTGGTGATTCCCATCGTCCTGTCCGCCCAGGCCCCAGTCATCCACTTCGACAAGGTGCACCACGATTTCGGCCGCATCACGCCGGACCGGAAAGTGGCCGCCAAGTACCGCGTATCCAACACCGGCAACGCCTACCTCAACATCACCCAGGTCCGGCCCAGCTGTGGCTGCACCTACACCATGCTCGGGAAGTGGTCCCTCGCACCCGGCGAAGCCACCGAGGTCGAGGCCATGTTCGATCCCAAGGGACTGAAGGGCGGGGTGCGCAAGTCCATCGAAGTGGTCAGCAACGACCCGAAAACCCCCTCCGTCAGCCTCACCCTCGAAGCCGAGGTGGTGCAGGAGATCATGCCCTCCGTAGAATCCGTGTACTTCCACCAGGCCCCGAAGTCCGCCACCACACGCAGTCAGGTCCGCTATGCCAGCGGGAACGGAGAGCCTGTTCAAATCGTGGACGTGAAGGCCCCCGGTGCGCCCTTCCTCGCCTTCGCTTACCGGTCCGAGGGCAAGGACCTCGTGCTCGAAGTCGCCTTCGATGGCCGCAAGGTACCGGCCAGTCAGTTCCGCGGAGTCGAGCAGGCCACCGTCCGGTTCACCAACCCCCGGATGAGCCAGCTGCCGCTGAACATCCAGTGGGACCTCAAGCCTGCGATCCAGGCGAGCCCCGTGGAGCTGGTATTCCAGGACACGGCCGGCAAGGAGCTGCGTCAGAAGTTGACCCTCAAGCAGGTCGAAGGCAAGCCCATCCGCATCACGGGCACCCGCCCCTCCCTCCAAGGCATGCGCGTCGAAGGCTTGAACCAGAAGGCTGGAACCCTGGATCTGACGGTCGTGCTCCCAGCCAACCTGAAGGCCGGACGTTACAGCGAGGTGCTCTCGCTCAGCACGGATGATCCTGATCAGCCGGAATTGACGATTCGTGTGATCGCCCTTCTGAAATAGCGCCGTCTGTCCTACCTGGCGCAAGTTCTCCTCGGAGCCTCATCCTCCCGGCGATAGCCTGGAGGGATGCCAGGATCCCGCCCCACCCACCTGTTCGCCGTCCTGGCTCTGGCCGGCATCGCCTTCGTCTGGGCCGGAGGGTTCCCCGCCACCAAATATTGCCTCAACGCGGGCCTTTCCGTGGGAGCCCTGCTCAGCCTCCGGTTCGCCATCGGCACGGCAGGCCTAGGCCTGATGATGCTGTTGCTCCGCGTGCCCTTCCGTCGGCGGGAGGTCATGGATGGTCTCTGGCTGGGCCTGGTGCTGGTCACCCTGTTCTGGCTTCAGACCGATGGCCTGCGCTTCACCACCACGTCGAAATCCGGCTTCATCACCGGGCTTTACGTGCTGTTCACACCCATGGTGGCCTTGCTCGCCGGGGACCGCTTGCGGCCCTCCCACGGCCTGGGCGCCCTGGTGGCCCTGGCGGGTCTGGCCCTGCTGGTGCGCGAACCCGGAACGGCCTGGGGAGGCTGGAACCGCGGTGACTCCGAGACCCTGCTCGCGGCTGTCCTCTGCGGCTTCCACATCGTCATGACCGCCCACTTCTCCCGCCGTTCCTCCGGCTGGGTGCTGGCTTTCATGCAGGTGGCCGTGACCGGCGCCGTGTCCCTGGCCATCACGCTGGCACTACCGAGCCCCTTCGGATTCCAGGGCGCCACCACGGCCCTGGCGAAGGGTGGGGTCTGGGTGGCTCTGGCCTTCATGGGCCTTCTGGCGACCACGCTGGCCTTCTATGTGCAGAGCACGTTCCAGGCCCGGCTCGGCGCCACCGAAAGCGCCATCATCTTCTCTTCGGAACCCGTGTGGACGGCAGCCATGGCCATCAGCGGCTGGATCCCAGGCATCCGGGAGCATCTCAGCCCGATCCAGTTGGCGGGAGGGGGCCTCATCCTGGCAGCCACCCTCGTCACCGAACTTGCGCCCCGGCTGCTACGCCGATTTCGGGCCACTGAGCCGGAAGATGCCATCGGATAAGCAGTACCGGCGCATCGATCAGACTCCGCTGAAGCGCACCGCCCATCGGGAACCAGTATTCTGATTTGGAACCAAGGAGTCGGCATGTTCATCGTCACGGGTGGCGCGGGATTCGTGGGCAGCAACCTTGTGCGGGAACTGAACCGGCGAGGCCACACCGATATCCTCGTGGTGGACAATCTGACGCGCGGTGAGAAGGCTCGGAACCTGGCAGACCTTACGCTGTCGGACTACATGGACAAGCGCGAATTCCGCGCCCGGCTTAACGCCGGAACGCTGGACCTGCGGCCAGAGGCCGTGTTTCACAACGGCGCCTGCTCCGACACGATGGAATCCGACGGATGCTACATGATGGCGAACAACTACGGCGATTCGAAGGCCCTGCTCCATTGGTGCCTGGCCCGCAAGGCCCCTCTGGTCTATGCCAGCAGCGCCGCCACCTACGGGGCCAGCGCAGACTTCGAGCCGGTGCCGAAGAACGAAGCTCCGCTGAACGTCTACGGGTACTCCAAGCTGGCCTTCGACCAGCACGTGCGCAGCCTCCTGCCCGCCATCCAGAGCCCTGTGGTGGGTCTGCGCTACTTCAATGTCTTCGGCCCGCGGGAGCATCACAAGGGACGCATGATGTCCGTCCTGCACCAGCTGCTCCGCCAACTCATCGAAACAGGTGCGTGCCGCCTCTTCCAGGGTACGGATGGATTCGGGGACGGAGAGCAGCAGCGCGACTTCGTCTTCGTGGGTGACATCGTGGCGATCAATCTCCATTTCGGCAGCGCGGGCATGGCGAAGGCCATCGTCAACGCAGGAACAGGCCGGGCCCGCAGCTTCAACGACATCGCGCGGGCCCTCATCGCGCACCTGGGCCAGGGCCGCATTGAGTACATCCCCTTCCCCGACGACCTGCGCGGCAAGTACCAGAGCTTCACCCAGGCGGACGTGCGCAGCCTTCGGGAGGCCGGCTACCGAGCCGCTTTCACTGAGATGGAAGCGGGCATCGCGGCCACGCTGGCGGATCTTTAAGGTTTCCGGTCCAGGACCACCAGGGTCACGTCATCCACAAAGACCGCGGGCTGATTGAAGGCCCGGGCCTGGGCAATGACGGAATCGGCGGCTTCCTCGGCCCCCGCCGGAAGCTCCGCACAGATGCGGCGTAAACCGGCCTCTTCCAGCATGGTGCGGTCTCCCCGCTCCACCTCCACCAGACCATCGGTGTAGAGCACCAGACGATCCCCCGGCAGGAATTCCGCGTCATGCTCCACAAAGGGGAGTTGGGGGTCGAGGCCCAGCATGAAACCCTTGCCTCGCAGCACCTCGGAGCGCTGGAGTCCACCCTTGGCCCCTCCGACGATGCGCAGCGGGGCGCAGTGGCCCGCCACCACATACCGAAGGTGGTTCGTGGCGGGGTCGAGTCGGCCCAGCCAGGCGGTGGCGAACTGCTCGGCCAGGGTGGACCGGCAGAGGTCCTCGTTCATGCCGTGGGCCCAGGCCAAAGGCTCTCCGCCCAGCCGCACCTGATTTTCAAAGGAGGTTTTCACCATGGCCGAGATGAGCGCGGCGGTCACGCCGTGTCCACTGACATCCGCGATCATCATGGCCGTGTTTCCCTCGGGAAGCGGCACCACGGCGTAGATGTCACCGCCGATGCCCGCTGCGGGAAGGTAGCGGTGGGTGTAGCGCACGCAGGGCGCCTCCCCTGGGAGCTTTGGGAGCAGGCCCATCTGGAGGGCCGCCGCCAGTTCCATCTCCTCTCGGACACGCTCCTGAAAAGCCGTCAGTTCCTTGTTCTGGCGCTTGATCTCCTTCTGCATGGCGATCAGGCGGAAGGTGGATTCCACCTTCGCCAGCACTTCCTGGGCGTGGAAGGGCTTAGGGATCATGTCGTCGGCGCCCAGAGACAGGCCGCCAATCCGCGAGGCCGTGCCATCCATCGCGGAAAGGATGATGAAGTAGACATCGCGCGTCGCGGGGTCGCTCTTGACGCGCTTGCATAGCTCATCGCCCGGCATCTCGGGCATGCGCAAATCCGAAATGATGAGATCCGGTCTGGACCGGCTCATCTCATCGAGCGCCTCCAGGCCATGGCCCGCGGTCAGGACCTGATAGCCCGCCCGTTTAAGGTAGAAGCTGAGAATATCCCGGATGGGTGCTTCATCATCCACCACCAGGACGACGCCCTTGGCCATGCGAATGGGCGGCTGTCGGTCAGGTGCCGCGGAGCGCATCCTGCTCCGTGGCGAAGATGGAGAAATAGTTCGTGAGATTGGTTTGATCGAACGTCTTCTTCACCGGTGCGGGGAGGCAACAGAGGTGGAGCTTCCCGCCGGACTTGTCCACACTGTTCCGCGCGGCCACCAGAAGGCCAAGGCCCGAGGAATCGATAAAACTGACCCCCTCCAGGTTGATCACCAGGAGCTTCGGCTGGGCCGTGGCCACCGTCTCGCGGATCACATCCCGCAGCTGGGCGGTCACCTCGAAGTTGACCTTGCCTTGGATCGACACCACAGATGCGGTGCCTTCTTGGCGGGTCTGGATGTTCAGCATGGTTCCTCCTGAATGATTCCCTGAAGCACTCGACGCCTTGCGGCATCACGCTGGCGCTGTTTGTATTCCGAATGGGAGGCCGGACCGGTTCTGGAGCTTTGAAACCCTGATTGTTCCATCACTTGGACTTCATGTGCGAAGAAGAAAGTAAACTCCTCCTGATCCTGGATCAACTCCGGAATGCGGGCGAGGTCCGACAGCTCGGTATCCCCCATGGTCTGAAGCCGGGTCTGGAGGGTCTCCAAAGCTTTGGAGGCGGGGCTGGGAAGGCGCACCAGCGTTCGCGCTGTGAACTGGATCGCAGAGTATTCCTTGCTGGAAAAGGGGTTCTGGTCTTTCCCTGGCGTCTTTAAGGCAAGGGTGCGGCTCAGGGTCTTTCGTTCCTCTATCCCCAGATCCTGGATCCGGAAGAACGGCGGCATGGATTCGCTCCAGGCGGCCAATGCCTCCATGTCGATCATCAGATTCCGACTCCGGCTGGGCTTGATGTGGGTCGGCATCAGGACGTGATGGTCAAGCAAGAAGCGGATGACCATGAGCACCCCCAACTGATCCTCAGCGACGAAGCGGATGCCGATCTGATCGTAGATGGTCTCCGCCACGTTTTCTGGCTTATGCAGCATCTTCAGGAGCATGGACACGCGATCCTTGTTCTCCTTGCGTTCCACGGCCACCAGGGGCACCTCGTAGGCCCCCCGCAGACACCAACGACCCTCCTCGCAGACCAGGTACTGGTCATAGCGGCCAAAGACCTGACGCTGGATCTCCGGGAGGAACCGCAGGTTCACATTGTGATCCACATGAAAGAGCGTGTGCATCACCCGCAGGATGGCGCAGGACCAGCGACCCCGGGCGTTTCGAGGGCGGTCCGAGGCCCAGCTCAGCAAATCGAGAGGGTCCTGGAGGTCGCGCACCTCAAGCGGAACATGGAGATTCGTGCCATCCAGAACCACCCCTTCCAGGAAGTCCACGGCGTCCTCGTAGACCCGCATGACGGCTGCCCGCTGGACCGGGATGCCCATGTCGTAGCCGTAGTTCAGGGCGAAGTTCCAGGCCTCCCCCGGCGAATGAATCCGGAGCGAATCCAGGTCGATGGACGAACCGCCTCCCAGGATCACCTGGGTGACTTCCGGTGGCATGGGGAACAGGTCGTTGTGTTTCATGGTGTCCAGCATCTACATCGGCTCGTCTGGGAAATCATAAATAAACGGGGCGTCCAGGTCCTGGACGCCCCGCTGGGAACGCGATGAGCCTACTTGATGGCGAAGGCAGCGACGAGCACGTAGATCACGAGGGCCTCGATGAGGGCCAGGCCGATGATCATGGTGGTGCGGATGTTACCGGCGGCCTGGGGGTTGCGGGCCACGCCCTCGCAAGCGGCGACCACAGCCTTGCCCTGAGCCAGACCGCAACCGGCGGCGGCGATGGCGAGGGAGAGGTGAGCCACATACTGGCCCTCGAAGAGGCTCTTCTGCACGGCGGGAGCGCCCTGCGCAAAGGCCACGGCGGCCAGGGTGAACAGGAAGGCGGTGGTGAGGAACTTCTTCATGGTGGTGCTCCTTGGGGTTGGCCCAGGGGGTTCGGAATCCCCAGGACGGTGAAGGTAAAGCGGAATCGAAGTCGGAATGCGGGGATCAGGCTTCGCCTGGGAGCCGCATTGGGGGTCCCGGGGAGCAAATAGCCCCCCGGGCAGCATCAACATCAATGTTCGTGTGAAACTGCGCCGCTCAGGTAGATCGTGGCGAGCATCGTGAACACGAAGGTCTGGATCAGGCCGAAGAAGAGGCCCAGGAACATCATGGGCACGGGCAGCAGGATCGGCATCAGACCGAAGAAGATGCCCGCCACCACATGCTCACCTGCGATGTTGCCGAAGAGACGCAGGGAGTGGCTGAGGATGCGGCTGAGCAGGCCCAGGATCTCGAGGGGGAACATGAGGGGCGCCAGCCACCAGATGGGGCCGGCGAAGTGGGCCCAGTACTTCACAAAGCCCTGTTCCCTCATGCCGTGGAAATTGTAATACCCAAACACCACCAGAGCCGCACCCAGGGTGACGTTCCAGTTGCTGGTGCCAGGACTGAGCCCCGGGAGCAGGCCGAACAGATTGTTGAAGAAAACGAATAGGGCCATGGTCCCGATGAAGGGCAGGTAATTCTCCCCGTGGTGGGCGATGTTGTCGTTGATCATGTCCTTCAGGCCACCCACCACGCCTTCAAAGACCTGCTGGAAGGGGCCTGGGATTCGGGTCAGGTTCCTGCGCACCAAGGTGGTGAGCAGCATGGCGAGCAGGGCCGCCAGGGCCGCATTCAGCAGGTGGTCGTAGCGCTCTAACACGGACAGGGCCGCCCCATGGGCGAATCCCGGCCAGGGGTGCTGAGCCAGCCCCAGGACCTGGGTGAGCCACTTGGCGAATAACGATGCGTGGTGTTCCATCTCGGTCGAACCTCAATCAGGCGGCGTAGCTTCGGGTTTCTGGAAAGCCAGACGGATCGCTTCCAGAAGGATGCCAGCCACAAAGAGGAGCACTCCCATGGCCAGCGGCAAGGCTTCCGCCGGGTATCTCCCCATCATCCCACGCAGCACCAGGGCGATCAACGCCAGTTTGCCCATGGACAGGAACCCGTAGAGCCATCTCCGGCGCACCGAGGGGGTCAGCATGCGCGTCGTCAGGACGCGATGGAGGGTCCAGAAGACAAGGCTGGCCACCGCTCCCACACCGAACGCCAAGGCTGCGGTCCAGGAACGCAGAAAACCCCAGAGAGGGAGCCCCAAGACGGTCAGCAGGATCATGGCCCCGGTGACCCGATGCAGGTGGTCCTCACCCTCGTTCATCCGGCCCCTTCTCTTCCTGCAGGCGCTTGAGTTCCGCCTCATCCCGCCGGGCCATGCGCCGGTTCACCTTATAGAGCTCCCAGAAGGCCGCAGCGATGCCCCAGGCAAGGCCCACCCACTGGCCCGTGGCGGGAAGCCCGAACCAGCTCCCAACCCAGCGCCCTAGGAAGAAGCCCAGGGTAATGCAGAGGGGAAAGGTGAAGCCGAGGGACATGAGGTCGCCCCAGAGGGCCCGCTCCCCCGGATCCGCCCCCTCATTGCGCTTGAAGATCACCCTGGCTCCAAAGACACGGCTCGAGCCGTCCCCCAAGTGTAAGCCTGGGTGGGAGGTACAAGCAGAAGGCCGGTGGGTGCGCAGCTCGGGACCCCCAGGCGGAAAAAGGGAAAGGCCGGCTTCGCCGACCTTTCGCGCGGGGGTCCGGAGGTATGCGCCAGCGCGACCTTAGATCCCCGCAACGCATGCGTTGCGGGGGGAACCCCCGGAGAACATCACACCCAGAAGATCTTGTCGGCCCAGTCCAGCAACCAGGGCCCGAAGGCGGTGCCCACCAGGACCAGGGCGCAGGCCAAGGTCACGATGAAGACCTGGGCGGCGCCCATCGGAGCGGCTTCACCCTCAGGTTCCTTGAAATACATTTCCTTCACCACACCCAGGTAGTAGTAAGCACTCACGGCACTGGTGAGCAGCGCGATGACGGTGAGGGTGACGAAGCCCTGCTCGATGGCCAACTTGAAGAGGTAGAACTTCCCAAAGAAGCCCACCAGGGGCGGGATGCCTGCCAGGCTGAGCAGGAAGACCATCATGGCGAAGGCCAGCACGGGATGTTTGCGACCCAGACCCTTGAAGTCCTCGATGCGTTCACCCTCGCCCTTGCCCTGGAGATAGATCACCACGGCGAAAGCACCGGTGTTCATCACGATGTAGATGAGCATGTAGAGCCAGACGGCCTGGGCACCAGCCTTGGGATCACCCGAGAGCACACCCAAGAGCATGTAGCCCACATGGGCGATGCTGGAGTAGGCCAGCAGGCGCTTCATGCTCTCCTGCCTCACGGCGGCGACATTGCCGAGGATCATGCTGGCGCCCGCGACGTAGCTGAGGGGCAGCACCCACTCGCTGGATACGCCATGGAAACCCGTGCCGAAGACGCGGAGGAAGGCCGCCATGGCCGCGGCTTTGGGCGCGGTCGCCATGAAGGCGGTAATGGGTGTGGGGGCACCTTCGTAGGCATCAGGCGACCACATGTGGAAGGGGACCGCTGCGACTTTGAAGGCCATGCCCACCAGCACCATCAGGACGCCCGTGTAGACCAGCAGGTTGCTGGTGGTTGGCGTGAGGGCCAGAGCCAGATTTAGGTCCGCGAGATTCGTCGTGACGCCACCCGCTGCACCATAGATCAGGCTGATCCCGTAGACGAGGATGCCGCTGGAGAAGGCACCCAGCAGAAAATATTTCATGCCCGCTTCCACGCTGGTGGCCCGGTCCCGCAGATAAGCCACCAGGATGTAGATGCAGATGGCCATCAGCTCGATGCTGAAGTAGACCGAGATCAGATCCGAGGCCCCGCAGAGGAAGAGCATCCCGGCGAGGGAAAACAGGATCAGGGCGTAGTACTCCACCGTCTGCTGCTTGAGGCTGTCGAGCAGCCGCACGCTCAGGGCCACGGTGCCGGCGGCACCCAGCAGGCAAAGCATCTGGAACCCTCGGGTGAGCCCGTCCATGCGGAACATGCGGGAGAAACCTTCACCATCAGGAACCCGCGTGACCAGCACCGCCGTGATCGCCAGGATCACCAGGGTGATGGGTGCCCACTTGTGTTTCTCGTTCCGGTTGAAGAAGAGATCACCGGGCCACAGCATCAAGGTGGCCACGGTCATGAGGAAGAGTTGGGGCGCCATGAGGTGCGCATCCCGGAGGAGCGCACTCAGGAGACCCTGCGCGAAGCCGGTCATCAGTGGCCTCCGCCGTGGGCAGGCGTTTCGTGGGCGGGGGCGACGGCGGTTTCGTGGCCCGCTGGGACACCTTCATGATGGGCCGGAGCAGTCATACCCTGCATCCCCAGCTTGGCGGCCACGGCCTGCTTGGCTGCCAGCGCCTGAGCGGCGTGGAAGCCAGGGGTGATCTGCTCGACCAGCTTACGCACCGGGGCGTCCATCACGTCCATGATCGGCTTCGGATAGAGGCCAATCCAAAAGGCGGCAGCCACCAGTGGCGCGAAGTAGAGGACCTCCCGAAGGTTCAGATCGGCCATCTTTTCATTCACGGGGGAGATGGGTCCGAACATCACGCGCTGGAACATCCAGAGCATGTAGGCCGCGCCCAGGATGATGCCCAGGGTGGCGACCACCGCGGCCCAGGGGAAGGCCTGGAAAGCGCCCATGAGGATGACGCCCTCACCGATGAAGCCATTGAGCACCGGCAGGCCGATGCTGCTCATGGTCATGATCATGAAGATCGTGGCGTAGACCGGCATGGTTTTCGAGAGACCACCGAAGTCCGCGATCATGCGGGTGTGCCGACGCTCGTAGACGATGCCCACCGCGAGGAAGAGCCCGCTGGTGCTGATGCCGTGATTGAGCATCTGGAAGAGGCCGCCCTTGATGCCGTAGGGATTCAGGGCAAAGATGCCCAGCATGCAGAGGCCGAGGTGACTCACGGAGGAATAGGCCACCAGCTTCTTCATGTCCTTCTGGATCATGGCCACCAGGGCGCCGTAGATGATGCCGATGAGGGAAAGGCCGATGAACCAGGGCATCAGCTCCTTGGTGGCCGTGGGCAGGATGGGCAACAGGAAGCGAACGAAGCCGTAGGTGCCCATCTTCAGGAGGATGGCGGCCAGGATCACGGAACCGGCCGTGGGCGCCTGCACGTGCGCATCCGGCAGCCAGGTGTGGAAGGGGAACATGGGCACCTTGATGGCAAAGCCCACGAAGAAGGCCAGGACCATGAGGTGCTGGTAGGTCTTGGACTGCTGAGCGATCACGGGAGCCATGGCCTGGAAGCTGGCCAGGGAGAAGTCGTAGGATCCCGTCGCCTTGTGCTGCAGGAAGTAGATGGCCAGGAGGGCCACCAGCATCAGCACGGAGCCGGCCAAGGTATAGAGGAAGAGCTTGATGGCGGCGTAGAGCTTCTGCGGGCCACCCCAGATGCCAATCAGGAAATACATGGGCACCAGCATCACTTCCCAGAACAGGTAGAAGAGAAACATATCCTGGGTGATGAACACGCCGAGCATCGCCGTCTGGAGCACCAGCATCCAGATGTAGTACTCCTTGTGGCGTTCTTCGATGGAGCCGAAGGAACAGGCGATGGCGATGGGCCCGATGAAGGTGGTCAGCAGCCAGAGCAGGAGGCTGATGCCATCCATCCCCACGCTGAACTTCACGCCCAGGGCCGGAATCCAGCTCCAGGCCCCGGCCCATTGGACCGCGTCGCTGGCGCGGTCGTAACCGAACCAGAAGGGCAGGCTCAGCAGCAGGCTAACGATCATGACCAGAAGCGAGCCGATCTCGAAGAACCGACGCTGGTCCTTGGGCACGAGAAGCAGGACCAGCGCCCCCAGGAGGGGCAGGAAGGTCGCCACCAGCATCAGTGTCGTGTTTGCGGTGAACATGGGGACTCCAAACCATTAAGGCCAGGCAGGGAAGAACTAGACGAGGAATTTCCAGAAGGCGAAGACGAGGAAGCCGATGAACATCACGAAGGCGTAGTGCTGCACCCGGCCACTCTGCAGGCTCCGGAACACGCCGCTGGTCTCCTGCACGATGTACTCCGTGAGGTCGACCGCCCCGTCCACCAGATACTCATCCACCCAGTTCATGAGGCTTGCCCAGGTGAGGGTGACGCGGGCGGCACCGTTCACCATGCCATCCACCACCCAGGTATCGAAGCTCCAGAGCTGGGCGGAGAAGCGCTTGATGGGATTGATGAGGGCCCACTCATAGAACTCGTCCACGTAATACTTGGCATTCACCCAGCGGAAGAGGTTGGGGAAGCGGGTCACGAAGGCCTTGGCGCGACTCCAGGTGGGATCCACCTTGTAGATCCACCAGGCCAGCAGCATGGCGCCCGGGGCCCACACCAGGGTGGCCCAGGCCATGAGGCCGTACTCGATGGCAGGGGGAATATGCTCGCCGTGGGCCACAGGTGCCACCTGGTAGAGCAATGGCTCGATCCACTTGTTGAAGAGGTCGGCGGGAACGATCGGAAGGATGCGATGCAGGCTTTCCGGATAGTTCAGGAAACCGCCTACCACTGCGAGACCTGCGAGGGTGGCCACGGGAAGCCACATGCGCCAGGACACCTCCGTGGGGCCGTGGTCGTGCGCCGCATGTGCGTCATGGCCCTGCGCATCATGTGCAAGCGCGTGTCCGTGATCGTCCTGCCCGTGATCATCCCCGTGGCCGTGGGCCTCGGAGGGCACGGTCAACCCGTGGGGGTCATGGCCCGCTCCGCGGTACTCGCCGTAGAAGGTCATGGCGATGAGGCGGGTCATGTAGAAGGCGGTGCAGAAGGCGCCCAGCATGCCCAGGATCCAGGCCACCAGGTTCAGCGTGGGGCCGTTGTAGTGGCCGTGCTGATACCAGCCGTTGAACACCTTCCACAGGATCTCGTCTTTCGAGAAGAAGCCCGAGAAGGGGAAGATGCCAGCGATGGCAAAGGTCGCCAGGATCATGCTCATAGCAGTGATGGGCATGAGCTTCTTCAGGCCGCCCATGTTGCGCATGTCCTGCTCGTGATGGCAGGCCGCAATCACGGCGCCGGACCCGAGGAAGAGGCTGGCCTTGAAGAAGGCGTGGGTGAAGACATGGAACATGCCCGCGCCGAAGGCGCCCGCACCCATGCCCATGAACATGAAGCCCAACTGGGACACCGTGGAATAGGCCAGGACCTTCTTGATGTCGTACTGGGCCAGGCCCATGGTGGCGGCCACGAAGGCCGTCAACGAACCGAAGGCCAAGACCACGGCCAGGGCCATGGGCGCGTTCACATAGATGAAGTTCAGCCGCGTGATCATGTAAAGGCCGCTGGTCACCATGGTGGCGGCGTGGATCAGGGCGCTGACGGGCGTGGGGCCCGCCATGGCGTCCGGCAGCCAGACATAGAGGGGGATCTGGGCGGATTTGCCCATGGCGCCCACAAAGAGGCAGCAGCCAATGAGGTTGAACCACCAGGTGGGGCTCGCAGTATGGCCATACAAGGTGATGGCCTTCATGTTCGCGACCTCACGGACAGAGCCCATCAGCGTGTCGTAGTCGAGGCTTCCGAACACCTGGAAGATCAAAAAGAACCCGATCATGAAGCCGAAGTCGCCGATGCGATTCGTGACGAAGGCCTTCTTGCCTGCGATGGCGGCGGATTCCTTGTCGAAGTAGAAGCCGATGAGCAGGTAGGAGCAGAGGCCCACCCCCTCCCAGCCCAGGAACATCATCATGATGTTGGCGCCCAGCACCAGGTTGAGCATGCTGAACACGAAGAGGTTCATGTAGGCCATGAAGCGGTAGTAGCGACCGTCGTTGCGCTCTTCGGCCATGTAGCCGGTGCTGAACAGATGGATCAGGAAGCCTGCGCCGGTGACCAGCAGGGCCATGCAAGCGCTGAGGACATCGAATTTGTAGGCCCATTCGATCTTGTAGGTCGTAAGGCCGCCCATCACCTGGGCACCGCCGATATCGAACCAGGTCCACAGGCTCTGATGGATGGATCGGCCTTCCGCAGGCAGGCCCATGAGCTGGATGAAGTAATAGAGGGTAAGGAGGAAGGCGACCCCCACGCTGCCCAGGGCGAGGGTGTCCACGATGGCGTTGCTCTTCAGCTTGCGGCCGCTGAGCCCGTTGATGAGGAACCCGAAGAGGGGCAGGAAGGGAATCAGCCAAAGCAGGCTGCCCGGCTGAGAGGCGGCGGTGGTGGCGGCGTGCACCAGGGTCATGTCGGCAGTCATGGTCGTCGTCATCCCTTCAGCAGGTTGATGTCGTCCACCTGGACGGTGTCACGCTTGCGGTAGAGGGCCACCACTAGGGCGAGGCCCACGGCCACTTCGGCGGCAGCAAAACCCATCACCAGCAGGGCGAAGGCCTGGCCCGAGGCCGAGCCGCTGTGGCGCGCAAAAGCAATGAAGTTCAAATTGGCGGCATTCAGCATGAGCTCGACGCACATGAGGATCACCAGGGCATTCCGGCGGATCAGCACGCCGATGATGCCGATGGAGAACAGGAGGAACGAGACGAGGAGGACTGCATTCAGGCTGACCATCACACCCGCTCCGTTTTTGCCAGAACCACCGCGCCAACCAGGGCCACCAGGAGGATCACGCTGAGGATCTCGAAGGGCAGCAGGTAATCGGCAAACAGGCTTCGGCTCACGGCCTGGGCATTCTGCCGGGCCACGTTCAATCCCTGTGCCAGCTCGGGCCGGAGCACCAACGCCTCAGGCGAGGCGGTCCCAAAAATCACCTTCCGGAACACCCCCAAGAAGGCGGCGGCACCAATCAGAACAGCCGCCACGGCGTAGCGCGACTGCAACTGGAAGACCTCCTTCTCCTTCTTCTTGCTCATTTCGACGAGCATGACCACGAAGAGGAAGAGCACCACGATGCCGCCCGCGTAGACCAAAATCTGGGCCATGCCCAGGAACTCTGCCTCCAGCGCCAGGAAACACCCGGCGACGCACAACATCGCGAAGAGGAAGGCAAGCACGCTGTGAATCGCGCTTCTGGAGGCGACCATGACCGTGGCGGCGCCAAGGGCCAAGACGCCAAAGATGGCGAACATGTTCCGACCGATCGTTTCAAGTAGATGTTCCATGGGCGTCCTCGGAATGGCGCGGAAGTAAAGGGATCAGTCGTCAGCCACGCTGAACTTGCCCACATTGGAGGGCTCGAACATGTTCTCCGCCCCCACCATGCCCAGGGAGAAATCCTCCCGGTTGTAAGCGGCCAGCTCGAACTGGTGGTTCAGGATGATGGAATCGAAGCCGCAGCTCTCCACGCAGAACTCGCAGAAGATGCAGCGCTCCATCTCGAAGTCGTAGCGCACGGGAAAGGGCATCTTGCGCCCCTCCTTCTTCCCCTTTTCGATGGTGATGACCTGGGTGGGGCAAATCTTTTCGCAGGCCAGGCAGCACACACACTTGATCTCGCCCTGTTCATCCTTCAGGAGGGTCAGCCGGCCGCGGAAGCGAGGCTGGACCTTGGCAACCACCTCGGGGTATTCGGACACGATGTGGAACGGCACCTTGCGCCGGTTGGCCGTGAAGAAGACCTTGGCGAAGTGCTTGCCCGTGATGGCCAAGCCCTTGGCGATGTCGAAGGGAATGAGGGTCCTCAGGATCTTGTTCATGCGCGGCCCCTTAGACGGCGAAGCAGCGGACAGCCGCCGCCAGCAAAAGGTTGAACAGCGTCATGGGAATCAGGTATTTCCAGGCCACGCTCATGACCTGGTCATATCGGTAGCGGGGGATGGTGCCGCGAACCCAGATGTAGGTAAAGAGGATGAAGATGATCTTCACCACGAAGAAGATCGCGTGGGGTTCGCCGAACCAGGACAAGAAGGCCGGGAGGTAGGGATTCACCAGGCCCTGCAGGCCGAAAGGCAGGAGCCAGGGGCCGCCCAGGAAGAACCCGGAGGCCAGGGCCGCCACCACGGTCATGTTGATGTACTCGGCCAGGTAGAAGAAGCCGAACTTCATGCCCGAATACTCGGTGTGGAATCCGGCGACCAGCTCGTTCTCGGCCTCCGGCATATCAAAGGGGAGACGGTTGGTCTCCGCGAAGCCGCAGGTGAGGTAGAGCAGGAATCCCAGGATCTGGGGCGCAAGGGCCCAGGCCGGAAGCCCGGTCGCCATCCGCGCGGACATCTCCCCGAAGTTCAGGCTGGCTGATAGCACCACCGGGGCCAGGAGGCTGAGGGCCAAGGGGACCTCGTAGCTCACCATCTGAGCCGCGCTGCGCAGGCCGCCGAGCAGGGGGTACTTGGAGTTCGAAGCCCAACCCGCCAGGACGATGCCGTAGACGCCGACACTGGCGATGCCGAGGATCCAGAGCAGGCCCACGTTGATGTCTGCGATGCCCCCGGAAACCGGCAGTCCGCCCACGTAGGGGAACCAGGAAGGAAGGGTGAAGAAGGTGCCAGGCACGAAGGAGACGGCGGCGAACACCACCACGGCAGCCACCATGCTGAGGGCCGGCGCGATGAAGAACACGAACTTGTCGGCCTTCGCAGGGAGGATGTCCTCCTTGAGGATCAGCTTCAGCACGTCGGCCACGAGGCCGGGGATGCCGCGCCAGTAGGAGAGGACGGGCACCCGGCCCATCTTCCACATGCCGCGGTTCATCCACCCGGTGATGCCGATGTGGCCACTGGCCACGCGGGTGGAGCCCAGGCGCTGCTGGAGGTAGCCAAGCACCTTGCGTTCGGCAAACACCGTCAAGGGGACGACGACAAAGACGAAGATCACCACCAGCAGGCACTGGATGAGGGTGATCACGAGAGACTGGGACAGGGTCGGAATCGGCATGGCTGGGAATCCTCGTCGGCTAGCGGTCGATCTCGCCGAGCACGATGTCCAAGGTGCCGATGGCCGCCACGATATCGGCGATCAGGCCACCCTCAGCCATCTTGGGCAGGGACTGGAGGTTGATGAATCCGGGGGCCCTCACGTGGAACCGGTAGGGATTCGACGAGCCTTTCTCGCCCACGAGGTAATACCCGATCTCGCCCTTGGGGGCCTCGGTCGCGTGGTAGACCTCGTTGACCTCGGCCTTCAGGATCTTCGGCAGCTTGGCCATGACCGGACCTTCGGGCATCCCGTCCATGCATTGCTGGATGATGCGGGCGCTCTGGCGCATCTCATCCATGCGGACCAGGTACCGGGCGTAGGTGTCGGCCTCGGTGCGGGTCGGCACCTCGAAGTCCATCTCGGCGTAGGCGGCGTAGGGGAAAGCCTTGCGAATGTCGTAAGGCACACCTGCGGCCCGCAGCACGGGGCCGGTGACCCCCATGGCGATGGCATCCTCGGCACCGAGTTTGGCCACGCCGATGGTCCGCTTCTTCCAGATGCGGTTCTCGTTCAGCAGGTTCTCGTATTCCTCGAGGCAGCTCGGGAACTTCGCCAGGAATTTCTGGACCATCTTCTCGAAACCCGGGGGCAGGTCTTCACGCAGGCCACCGATGCGGAAGGCGGTGGTGGTGAGACGGGACCCACAGAAGGCCTCGTTCATGTCGAGGATGTCCTCGCGCTCGCGGAAGGCGTAAAGAAAGACCGTCATCGCCCCGATGTCCAGGGCGTGGGTCGCCAGCCAGATCAGGTGCGAGGCCAGGCGGTTGAACTCATTCAGCATGGTGCGGATGTACTGGGCGCGCCGGGGCACGGTGATACCGAAGAGCTTCTCGTTGGCCTCAGCCCAGCCTAGGTTGTTGGCCACGGCGGAGCAGTAGTCCATGCGATCAGTCCAGACCTGCCCCTGGAAGAAGGTCTGGTTCTCGCAGATCTTCTCCACGCCCCGGTGCAGGTAGCCGATCATGGGTCGGCAGTGGGTGATGGTCTCGCCATCCAGCCGCAGCTTCACCCGGAGCACCCCATGCGTGGACGGGTGCTGCGGACCCAGGTTGATCTCCATTTCCTCGTTCTTGAACACCGTCCGCTCCTAGTCCGCCTTGGGTTGCTTCAGGTTGATGCCCAACTGGCCGGCCTTCTGGAGGGCGATGCGCTCGAGCATGCCGCCGCGGTCCTCCCGGAACGCGATGTCACGCTGCCCCAGACCCACGGTCGGGTAGTCCTTCCTCAGGGGGTAGCCTTCCCAGTCCTCCGGGCAGAGGATGCGGGTCATGTCGGGGTGGTTCGCGAAGCGGATGCCGAGCATGTCGTAGATCTCGCGCTCCATCCAGTTGGCGCCGGGGTAGACGGCGCAGGCGGTCTCCGGCTGAAAGCCCTCGGGCACCAGGATCCGGAGACGGAGTCGCTTCCGGCGGCTGATGCTGGTCAGGTGGTAGACCACGCTGAAGGCGAAGCCCGTGGCGGCGGGATAGTGGGTGGCCGTCTCGTCTGCCAGCATCTCGTAGTTCAGCTGGGCATCCTGTCGGCAGAGCTGGAGGGCTTCGAGGATGGACTCCTTCGCCACCTGGCAGGTGAGTTCCCCCGCCTGTTCGAAGATCTCCTCGACCTTGGCCCCGAGACACTCCTGGAGCCGGAGGAGATCGGCATCCTTCGCCTCCTGGGGCCAGGGCGTCTTCATGTCGTTGTCGTCCTTGCGGGGAACGGGGCGGACGGGCGGTTTGGGCGCATCCTTGCCCTCAGCCTCCGCCTTGGCCTTGGCCGTCTCGAAGTCGGCCTGCATCTTCACCCACTTGGCTTCATCGGCCTCAGCGGCGGCTTTCACCTCCGCCTGATAGGTCCTCAGGCTCGGCAGGGGCACGGTCTTGGGCATGACGATCTGGCGCTGGGGCGAGGCTGCATAGTCGTAGACGTAGGGGCCGCTTGGGGCCTCCGGTTCGGGAACCTGCGGCGTCTCGGGAACGACCGGTTCAGACATCAGCCGACCTCCTCGAAGATGTCCTTGTACCGGTCCGCCAGGCTGCTGGTCATGATCTTGTCCTGCAGCTTCATGAACCCGTAGATGAGCGATTCGGGACGGGGCGGGCAGCCGGGGATGTAGACGTCGACGGGAATGACCTTGTCCACGCCCTGAACGGTGTGGTACGAATCGAAGGGCCCGCCCGCCGTGGCACAGGAGCCCATGGCGATCACCCACTTGGGTTCAGGCATCTGGTCATAGAGGGTCTTGATGATCGGAGCCATCTTGTAGGTCACCGTACCCGCCACGATCATCAGATCAGCCTGGCGAGGCGTCGCTCGGAAGATGCCCGCGCCAAAGCGATCGAAGTCGAAGCGGCTGGCACCGGCGGCCATCATCTCGATGGCACAGCAGGCCAGGCCGAACGTCACGGGCCACACGCTCGTCGCCCGGGACCAGTTCATGACCTTCTCGACCTTGGTGGTGATGAGGATGTGTTCAAGGGTGGAGAGTTGATTTATTCCCATGTGAGGGCTCCCTTGGACCAGATGTAGCCGTACCCGAACAGCAGCAGGAAGAGGAACAGGCCAAGTTCAATGAAACCGAAGAGGGCCAGTTCCTTCATCTGGATGGCCCAGGGCATCAGGAACACCGTTTCCACGTCGAACACGAGGAACATCACGGCCACCAGGTAGTAGCGCACCGAGAATTTCTCGCGGGCCTCGCTGGTGGTGGTGATGCCGCATTCGTACGATGCGTACTTGGCGGCACTGGGCCAACTAGGGCGCAGGAGCCACGATAAATTCCAGATGATGATCGGCAGGGCCACTGCTACCAGTATCAGCAGCAGGATGGACGCGTACCCACGCATGGAGCCTCCAGGACAGGTCATTGTGGAGTGCGGGTCCTGCCTTGGTCAACGCTGGAAGCCAACCCTTGCATCCTTTGTGACCCATGACCGATTCTGGCCGCTCGGCCGAGTGGCTAATCCGCTAGGATGCTTCCATGTCCTCATCAAATCCCCCGGTTCCTTCGGATGCCGTCGCCCCCGGCGACCAGACCCTGGGCGACTTCAGACCCGTGCGGGATCTCTACCCCACCCTCGACCTCACCCGCGAACCCGTGGATTTCGCACTCTTTCAGGCCTTGCCCATCGATTTGATGCTCAAGCATCACTTCGTGCCGGTGCAGGAACGGGATGGCGTCCTCTGGCTGGCCATGGCTGATCCCCTGGATATTCCCACCCAGGACATGCTGCGGATGAGGCTCAAGCGGCCTTTGCGGTTCGCCAGCGCCCCCCAGGCCCAGATCCAGGAAGTCCTCAAGAAGTCCGAGAGTGGTCAGAAGGTCATGGACGAGGCCGGCGAGGCCCTCAAGATCCAGGTGCTCCACGAGGAGGATCTGGACGACGAGGTGCTCGATCTGGAGCGCCTGACCGACAAGGATGAGGCCCCCATCGTCCGCCTGGTGGACACGACCATCTTCAACGCCCTCCAGCGCCGCGCTTCGGACATCCACCTGGAGACCACGGCCACCGGCTTCCAGATCAAGTACCGCATCGATGGCAGCCTCTACCCAGCGGCCGACCCCATCGACCGCCGCTTCGCGTCGCCCATCATCAGCCGCGTCAAGGTCATGTCCGAACTGGACATCGCTGAAAAGCGCAAGCCGCAGGATGGTCGCTTCAAGCTCAAGGTGCGCGGCCGGGCCATCGACTTCCGCGTGAGCATCATGCCCACCATTCATGGCGAGGACGCGGTGATCCGCATCCTCGACAAGGAGAACCTCACGGAGGAGTTCCAGGCGCTGACGCTGGAGATCCTCGGCTTCTCCGACCACGAACTGAAGCGCTTGCGCCGCTTCTCCCGCGAGCCCTACGGGATGTTCCTGGTCACGGGCCCCACCGGTTCCGGCAAGACCACCACCCTCTATGCGGTGATCAGCGAGATCAAGTCCCCCGAGGACAAGATCATCACCATCGAGGATCCCGTCGAGTACCAACTGGACGGCGTCACCCAGATCCCCGTGAACGAAAAGAAGGGGCTCACCTTCGCCCTGGGCCTGCGCTCCATCCTGCGCCACGACCCGGACAAGATCCTCGTCGGCGAGATCCGCGATTCCGAAACGGCCCAGATCGCCATCCAGTCGGCCCTCACGGGCCATCTCGTCTTCACCACCGTCCACGCGAACAACGTGCTGGACGTGTTGGGCCGTTTCCAGCACATGGGCGTCGAGGTCTACAACTTCGTGTCGTCCCTCAACTGCATCCTGGCTCAGCGCCTGGTGCGCGTGCTCTGCCCCAAGTGCAAGCGCCCCGCCGCCAAACCCACCCCCCAGGAGCTGGAAGAGAACGGTGTGGATGAGGCCTGGCTGCGCGGCGCCACCCTGTTCGACCGCGTGGGCTGCGTGGATTGCCACGGCACGGGCTTCCGAGGCCGGCAGGCCATCATCGAGTTCATGGGCCTCAATGACGAGCTTCGCGAACTGCTCATCCAGCGCGCCCCCGTGCGCGAGGTGAAGGCCGCCGCCCGCCGTGGCGGCATGCAATTCCTCCGCGAGAGCGCCATCGAAAAAGTTCGCCTGGGTGTGACCACCTTTGCCGAGATCAACAAGGTGACCTTCCGCGAAGGAACCTGATCCTCCCGTTCTGCGGGCCCTCAGCGGAGCTCCTCTCCCGCGAACGGACGCGACATCTGGTCGCGTCCTCCCGCTTCGACCCCGCTGCGCGGGCTCTCAACACGGAGCTCCTCTCCCGCGAACGGACGCGACATCTAGTCTCGTCCTCCCGTTTCGATCCCGCTGCGCGGGCTCTCAACACGGAGCTCCTCTCCCGCGAACGGACGCGACATCTAGTCGCGTCCTCCCGTTTCGATCCCGCTACGCGGGCTCTCAACGGAGCGGGGCCTCCTTCACCAACTCCCGCTCTAGGCTCTGCAGGCGCTTGAGCCGCGCGAACAGACCGGGTTGGACGGCCAGGGCCTCGGGCGTGTCCAGTTGAATCATCCGGCCCTCTTCCAGCACCAGCACCCGGGCGCAGGTCTCGGCCACGAAGACGCGATGGGTCGCCAGCACCAGGGTTGAGGTGCCCAGGAAGGCTCGCAGATTCTCGAGGATGCGGCTTTCGGTCTCGGCGTCCACGGCAGACAGGGCATCATCCAGCAGCAGCAGGCGCGGACGGCGCAGCAGGGCACGGGCCAGCGCCGCGCGCTGACGCTCACCGCCGCTCAGGATGACGCCCCGCTCGCCCACCACCGTGTCCAGCCCATCAGGCAGACGGCGGATCAGCTCGTCCATGGCCACCACCCGGGCGATTTCCCAGAGGTCCTCCTCCGTGGCCTCGGGTCGCCCCATCGCCAGGTTCACCCGCAGGGTGTCCGAAAAGAGAAAGGCATCCTGGGGCACCCAGCCCAGGCCCGCCCAGTGGCGGCGGAGGGTGGCGTCAGAGAGTTCTTCACCATCCACGAGCATCCGCCCCGCCTGAGGTTCACGGAGACCCGCCAGCACATGCAGCAGCAGCGTCTTCCCGGATCCGATGCCACCCACCACCGCCAAACTGTCACCGGGCGCCAGCGCCAGGTCCACGGGGCCGAGCCCCCGCCCGGTCTCGAAGCGGTGGCTCACGCCTTCCAGGGCCAGGGCGGTCGGAGCTTCTGGCAGGGCGATGGGCTCTGCGGCGGGCAGGGACCGTTCGGGGCTGTGGAGCAGCTGGTCCAGCCGATCCTGGCCCGCTTTGGCCCGCTGGAACAGGTTCACCGACCAGCCCAGGCTCATGATGGGCCAGGCCAGGGCCACCAGAAAGCCGGTGAAGGCGGTGAGGTCCCCCAGGTTCAGGACGCCCTGCAGCACCAGGCTGCCGCCGTAGGCCACCAGCACCAGGGCCGATATGCCGCTGATGAGGGCCGCGAGCGGCGCGTAGGCGCTGAAGATGACCGACTGTTTCATGCTGAGCGAGGCGTGGCGGTAGCTGAGGGCTCCGAACTGCGCGACCCGGGCCTCCTCCAGCCCGAAGGCCTGCACCACCCGCTCGCCGCTGATGGTCTCGTGGCTGTAGGTGGACAGGGCCGAGAAGGCCAGCTGCAGCTTCTGCTGCACCATGTGGCTCCACTTCCCGATGATGTAGAACCCCAGCGCCAGGAAGGAGAAGGGCAGCATGACGGCCAGGGTGAGGCGCCAGCTGGTGTGGAACATCAGCCCCAGCGTCACCGGCAGGATCGAGAGCACCTGCAGGAAGCTCATGAGACCGGGCCCCGTGGCCATGCGAACCGTGCCGACGTCGTCGCCCAGCCGGGACATGAGATCGCCCACCCGCTGCCGCTCATAAAAGGCGAAGGGGCGCGTGAGCAGGAAGCTGTAGAGCGATTCCCGCTGTTCCCGTTCCACCTCCCGGCTGAGGCCGATGAGCGTGTTGCGCATGAGGTAGCGGCCGATGCCCGCCACCACCGTGAAGGCCAGCATCCAGGCCAGGAAGACCCGCGAGCCATGCCAGTCGCGATGTTCCAGCGCATTCACGGCCCGGCCCGACCAGTAGGGCACCACCGAAGCCGCCACGCTGCACCAGACCGTCGCCGCCAAACCCCAGTAGAGGGTGCGCCGATGGCGCGCCATCAGGGGCCACCACCAGAAGAGCTTCGAACTGGAAAGATCAGGCACCTGGGCACGCTCCTTAATCAGAGTAGCAACACCTATCAGCCCTGGCAGCAGGAAGCGCCTTTCCTAAGCCGCCCTCTCGTCGCATCCTGGAGGCAAACCCCGGAACCCATCATGCGCAACCTGCTACTGGCCCTTTGCCTGGTACTCGCACCCGCCCTGGCCCCACCCCCTCTCGTCGCCCAGGTCGTGGAGGAATCGCTCTCGCGGGACCCCGGCCCCCTCGACTTCATCCGTGGCGACAGCTACGAGCAGTGGATCCTTCAATCTCTCGCGGGGGATGCCCTGGTGGGCCTCGGGGCCAACGGCCGCGTGGTGCCGCGTCTGGCGACCAGCTGGAAAACCCAGAAGGACGGCTCCCTCAGCTTCACCCTCCGCTCCGACGTTCGTTTCACGGACGGCAGCCCCGTTGGTGCCGAAGACGTGGTTTGGACGATCCAGGAGCTCCGGCGCGATCCCAAGGCCAGCCCCACCAAGCGCGCCATTCTGGAAGGCGCAGTGGTGGGGATCGAGGCCGGAAGGCCCTGGATCCGGTCGCCCAAACCCCAGGGGCGGCTGCTGATGGAATTGGCCCGCGTACCCATCACCCAGAAAGGGCACCCCGAACGGGGGTCCGGCCCCTTCAGCTTCAGAAAAGAACCCGGGGCCTGGTGCTTTGACCGCCGGGAGCACTTCCTCAAACCCCGCATAGATGGGCTGCGCTTCCGCCTCATGCCGGACCCGGGCAGCATCCTGGTGGCCCTCCAGAAAGGGTGGCTCACCCTCGGCGCGCCCCCCATCCGGCGCCAGGCCGAGGTGTCCCCCACGCATCGCCTCTTGGTCCAGCCCATGCACGCCCAGCTGGTGGTCTGGAGCCACCGGGGAGTGGGTCCCCTGCGCCTGCTGGAGCGGTGGCGGAAGGATGCCTTCCCGCCCCAGCTCCTGGCTCAGAACGCCCGCCCCAGCCGTGGGCTGTGGCCCGGAACCCTCGGCTTCGAGACCCAGACCATCGATTCGGGCGCTGAGCCGTTGAAGGGGCCCGGGCCCCTGAGGCTGTTGTACGTCGCCGGGGAGGAATCCGTCGAAAAACTGCTTATGGCCCTGCGGGAAAGGGCCCGCAAGGACGGCTTCGACCTTCAGTTGACCCCCCTCGAACAGGGCCTGCTGGTGGATCGCCTTCAGAAGGGCGACTTCGAATTGGCCTGTTCCATGGTGGTCTTCGAACCGCACCCCTGGGCCGTCCTGGAATACCTCGAACCCAACGGCCCCATGAACTTCACCGGCTGGCACCATCCGCGGCTGGCGGAGTTGACCAGCCGGATACAGCAGCCAGGGGAGTTCGGCTGGAACGAGCTGCAGTCCCTCTGGGCGAAGAATCCCGCAGCCCTGCCCCTCCTCGACTACCAGAGCGTCATTTGGGTGGACAAGCGCCTCCAGGTGGAACCCAGTCCCATGGGCCTGTATCTGACCACCCCCGGGGCCGCCGGTTGGCGCTGGAGCCGCTGACCGTGGCGGGAGGTTAGAATCCCGTGCGTCCCTACCTCCAGGGCGCGCTGATCTGGGCCCTGGGCCTGGGTCTGGCCCTTCACCTGCCGGGCTCGGTCTGGAAGGGCGTCACTCCGCCTCTGGCCTTTCCCTGGCAGGCACTGGGCCCCGCGGCCCTGGCCCTGGGCGCCATGGCAGTGCTGGCGCCCCTCGCGGCCTGGGTGGGTGGCCCCCGGCTGGCCACCCGGCGTTCCCTCGCCCTGCTGGAAGCCCCGCCCGACCTGCTGTGGGCCGGGCTGCTCCTGGCCCTGTGGCCTGGGGCCTGGGGCCCGCCGGGAATGGAGGGGTGGCTGCTGGCCTTCCTGGCGGCGGCGCTTCCGGGCGAGGTCCGCTGGTTGAGTCAGGCCCAGCGGAGTGAGTCCCCTTTCCCGGCGGCCTGGGGCTCCGCAGCGGTTCGCCGCGTGCGCCGGATCGTGCTCCTCCGTCTCTGGGGCCGCTGGCTCGCCGCCCGCCTGCCCCTCTGGCTCACGGCCACCCTGGTGTTGGAACGGATGCTCGGCGTCGCCGGTCTGGGCAGCGATTGGATGCTCCGCGTGGCGGGCCGGGACCGGCTCGGGCTGGCCACCTGGATCCTGGCCCTGGCCCTCCTCTGGGGGCTGTCCCGGCCCCTGGAACGGGAGGATGCATGAAGGGGCGCCTCCTCTTCCTGGCGGCCCTGCTCCTGCCCGACCTGGCCCTGGACCCTTTCCGGGGCGGGCTGACCGCCACCCTCCGCCATCCCCTGGGCACCGACGATCTGGGACGGGACGCCCTGCTGCGCCTGGCCCTCGCCACGGCCCGGAGTCTCGGCTTCGCCAGTGCCTGCGCCCTGCTGGCTCTGATCCTTGCCCTGCTGCTCGCCTGGCGGGGCCGCCGACTGCGCGGCGGGCTCTCGGCCCTGCGCAGCCTGCCGCCTCTGCTGTTCCTGTTGCCCCTGGCCGCGGCCTCGGGCGGTCTTGCCGCCGCCCCGCTCGGGCTGTTGCTCGGCGCCATGACCTCCACGCACCTGGAACCCGCCCTCCGCACACACCTGGAAACCTTCCGCCGCTCTCCAGCCTGGGCTGCCGAGCGGGTCCTGGGGGCGACGATCCCCTCGACCCTCCGGCGCTGGGCGCCCTGGGGTTGGCAGCAGGCCGCCGCCCTCTTCCCCAGCGCCTGGCTCGCCGCCCTGTGGGGCGAAGCCACCCTGTCGGCCCTGGGGCTTGGCCTGGGCCCCGGCCACGACAGCCTGGGGCGCCTGCTGGCCGAAGAGCTGCCCCGCTTCGCGTCGGATCCCTCGCCCCTGGGCTGGGCCGCCCTGGCCGTGGTGCTGGCGCTGGCCTGGGGCGCCGCGCCGCGCGCACAGGGCTGATCAGCCGCGCTTCAGCTTCGCCTGCATGATGTCGAGGATCTCCGTATCCACGCCCGCCATACCCAACTGGGCCAGGCGTCCCAGGTTGGCCAGGGAGGCTGCGCCGTCGGTACCGACGATGCCATCCGTTTCCGGAATGCCGAACCCCGCCAAAGCCAAGGTGGCGGAACGGAAGGCGGCCTCCACGCCGGTCATGGCCTTCATGGCACAGCCGATCTTGGCGCCATCGCAGATCAGCCCCGCCAGGTTGCCCACCATGTTGTGGATCGCCAGGTCCATCTGAGCCAGTCCGCCACCGCCCAGGTGGACCAGTCCCACCGCGATGCCGATGCCCGCCGCGTTCGAGGCCCCGCAGATCGCAGACAACGTGCCCAGGCGATGGGTGGTCGCCGTGGTGAGCAGGCAGGCCAGGGCCAGGGCCTCCTCGATGCGCGCCTCGGGATGTCCCTGGTGACGCCCCCACAGGCCCATGGCCACGGACACCGTGATGCCCTTGTTGCCAGAGCCCGCCAGCGACATCACCGTGAGGGGTTCCCCCGACATGCGGCCCAGCACCCCAGCGCTCACCAGGCGGGGAATGCGCAGCCAGGGTTCGACGCCCGCCGCGGCCACGAAACCCTTCGGCAGATGGCCCACGCAGTGTTCAGCCATGGCCAGGTTCAGCGCCATGCCCTCGCGCAGCCGCCCACGGTCGGCCTCGGTCGCCGTACCCGCCAGAGTGACCAGTTCCGCCAGAGGCAGCGTTCCCACCCGCTCCCGCACCCCGTCGACCCCTTCGGCACCGGAGGCGGCCTGCGTGAGGGCTACGGGAATGCCATCAGACTCAAGGCGCACCAGCCGGGTGTGCTCCTGTTCCAGTACCGCCCGGCCCACGCCCCCCTCGCAGCCCACCGTGCAATCGATGTACAGCTCCGTTCGCGCCGCATCCACCTCCACATGGACCGCCCCGCTGTCCACCAGGCGGGCCGCCCGCACCAGCGCTTCCGGCGTCACCCCCTCGAAGATCTGCAGACCCAGGGAAGAATCCGGTAGCAGGGCCCCGAGTGCCATGGCCCAGAGCACGCCGGTCCTCTGCCCGCTGTTGGGGATGCCCACCGCGTGGCAGTTCTTGTAGGTCCGGGCGTCCAGCACCAGCCGGATCATCCGGGGCGCCCCCTGCCCCTGCCCGGCGGCCAGGCAGGCGGCGTAGGCCACGGCGGCGGGTTCCGTACATCCCAGCGCGGGTTTCCATTCAGCGGCCAGATACTCGGTCAGGTTCATGGTCATCCTCGACATTCCATTCTGTCTGGATCCTGGCATGTCCCAGGTCACAGGAGCCGCGCTACCCTGGCCCCATGAATCCCC